>JAMOWA010000001.1 GCA_027061805.1 Thermoanaerobaculia bacterium
TACCATCACCGTCCACGTCCCGATCGCAATTCCTGCACAGCGGATACACCCCACGCGACGGATCCCACTCCGTCAGCTCCGCCCTCTCCTCCCCGCTCAGCTGGTCCCACACACCCGTCCGCGCCCGCTCGTCCGCGATCAGCAGAATCGGACGCCGCGAGATGAAGGTGTGCCGCGACGGATCGTCCAGTTCAAGCCCCGTCGCCCGATAAAGACGCATCCGCGTCCCCGTGGGCAGCATCGACAACCCGTGATCCCCCACCTCACCCCCTCCCGGCCCCACCCCCCCCACCCGCACCGTCACCGAATCCGTCCCCTCCGGCACCCCCGCCACACGCACCACCACCCACGCCAGGTATGCAGGCCCCTCCCCCTCCCCGTCCACAGGCGCCTCCGGTACCCCCAACGGCTGCAGATAGCGCACGGGAACGAGGCCGCCGCTCCCGTCGGCCGGTCCCGCCACGAGCTCCACGACGGGGCTGCGGTACTGCACCGGGGTGGACCCCACGTAGGCCATGCCGATCTCGGGGTCCACCAGGAGCGGTCCCGTCCCGGCGGGCACCTCGATCTCCCGCACGAGGACCGGCGCCGCCCCCGGGCCGTCCAGCCCGTAGACGGCCAGGTGGCCGGCGTTGTCCCGCACGAGGATCATGCGCCCCACGGGGTCCACGGCCAGGGCCACGCGGTAGGACTGGAAGGGGGTGTCCACCCCACCGATCCAGGTGGGAACGGCATCGGCACCGTCCGGAATGGTGAGGATCTCCAGACGCCGGTGTCCCACCACGGCCACGATGGTGCTCTCGCTGCCGTCGCTCCAGCGGAAGCGCGCGGCGGCCACGTCCGCCAGGTCGTAGCCCGTGGCTCCCCTCAGGCACCGGAGCCACCCCGGCTGGAGCTGCACCGGACCCAGGGGCTGGGGAAAGCCCAGGAGGCCCGCGTAGGGCGTGGCGCTGAGCAGCAGCGGACGCGCCGGCCCGCCGTCACCGGCCACCCTCGGCGCCAGGGCGAGACGTCCCCAGTAGACACGGTCGGCGTCCCCGGGGATGGGGCACTCGGTGGGATGGGCCTGGATCCAGCCCTTCACGGCGGCGTTCTCCTCCACGGCCACGGCCTCCAGTCCCGGGGCCCCGTCCTCGGGGGCGAAGGTGACACGGGCCGCCACGATCCTGCCGGCCTGGGCGAAGGCGTAGAGGATGGTCTCGCCATGGACCCTCAGGAGCAGTGGATGGTCGTCCGCGGGCACGGTGGCGAGCTGCGAGGCCGCCACCGTGAGGTCACCGCTGGCGGGAGCTGCACCACGCCAGAGGATCCGTCCGGTGAGGCCGTCGTGGAGGATCACGGGATGTCCCGGGCTCAGCAGCCCGGCCCCGATCGTGAGGCTCTGGAGCACGCCCGCGCCATCACGGGTGACGACGATCTCCGCCGGTGGGGAGTCCAGGGTGAAGGCCGTCCTGCTCGCGGTGGTCTCGGCACGGAGGAAGCCCGCCGAGGAGCCCTCCTCGGAGCCGATGCCCAGGGAGGCCTGCTGGGAGGCTGCACCCCCGGTGGCCAGGTCCGAGAGCCTGAGGAGCCTCAGGGTGACGGGGTGCGGCGGCACGCCCGTGAGCACGGCCACGGTGCCGAAGCCGTCCGCCGCCACCGCAGCCACGCCGCCGTCAGAGGTCTGGAATGTGCCCAGGGGCACCACGGCTCCCGGGTCGGAGACGTCGTAGGACCTGAGGCCGTCGCCCCGGGCCGCCAGGAGGAGGACATCCCCCTCCAGGGCGCCGTCGGCGATGAGCCCGTCGTAGAGTGGCGTGCCGGCCTGGGGCTCCAGGGTCCGGAATGGGATCTCCACGCTCACGCCGTCCTGGCCCGTCCCGAAGGCCTGGAAGAGGGCCTCCCGGAGGATCAGGGTGTAGTGGGCACCGGAGCTCCAGGGGGTCCGGGGCCTCAGGACGAGCTCCTGGCCGTGGACCTCTGGTTCGAGCTCGGGCACGGTGCCGTCGCCCGTGGTGAGGGTCACGTAGTCTGCCAGGTTGGCGGCCGTGATGGTGCCCTCGATCTTGCGGCCGAAGAGCACCGCGAGCTCGCTGCGGCCGCCCTCCACCGTCCCCTCGAGGGCCAGGACCAGCGGCTCGCCCGGCTGGGCGGTCACCGAGAGGGTCAGGCCGCCGCTTGCGGTGCCGCTGCGCCGGAGGCCACCGACGAGGGTGGACAGCACGGCCCGGGTCCCGTCGGGGACCACACCGGCGTCGAGGGTGACCTGGACGATCCCGTCTGCGAACGACGCCTCGATGCCGTCCGCCAGGGGGCGGTCGCCAGCGGCCGCGGGGAAGGCCAGCAGGACGAAGGGGTCACCGGAGATGGGCCGGAGCCGGTCCTCCGGGATCCCCACGTCCTCTCCGGGGGGCAGGTCCACGAAGCCCCCTCCGGGAGGATCGAAGCCCCCCTCCCAGATGAGGAAGCCGGTGTCCGGATCAAGCACCCGGAGCTCGTAGGGCTCTCCGGTGAGGGTGGGAAGGATGAAATCGTAGGAGCAGGGTCCGGAGACCACGTCCTCCACCGAGGCGTAGCCGCCTCCGGTGACCACGGCGGCCCCGTCCACCCCCACCTCGCCCGCCAGCAGGGAGATGTCCGCGGAGGGCTCCTGGATCTGGAGGGTGAGGTCGTCCACCACGCCGTTGAGGCCGGCACAGCCCCCCAACCCGGACTGGGCCACCGATGCCGCCTGCACCCCGCTGTCCGCGGTGGCGACGCCCGTGGCCCCCGCACCCGTGAGGGTGCCCAGGACGTGCAGGGTGGCGGCGGCGGCCTGGTCGGGCGGCAGTGAACGGTAGCTCCGGCTCTCGGAATCCCACTCCGCGAGGCCGACCATCATGGGATGCGGCACGCCGCCGATGGTGACGGTGGCGGCCACGATCATCCGGCGGGTGGGGTCCTCCGGCTGGCTGGCCCCGGTGTCCTGGTCCACGGGAATCTCCAGGGCGAGTCCCTGGAGGGACCGGGCGGAGAGTCCCAGCCGGAGGGCGGCTCTCGGGGTCACGAAGGACGGCACCGAGTCCGGTGGCAGCACCGTGGAGGGATCCACGGGAGCGGCTTCCAGGAGGGTCCCCTCGGGCAGGGAGCCCGGCGGGACCTGGACCACGAGACCGGATTCCAGGCGCACCTCGCCCCCGTCTCCGCCCACGATCGCTCCACTGCCATCGGCGGCGAGCCAGACCGAAAGGGGCACGACACCGAGGTCGTCTCCCGTGTCGTCGGTACCGAGGAGGTGCAGGAGCAGGCTGTCTCCCACCTGATAGCCGGTGGTGCCGTCCCACGGCGGCAGGGGCAGCCGGAAGGACCCGTCCTGCGCCGCCTGGAGCGTCGTCACCTGGGCCTGGCGATCCAGGTTCTCGGCCCAGAGGTAGATGTCGCCGGGTACGGCACCCGCGGCGCCCTCGATGACCCCATACCCGCCATCCACGCCCGCACGTCCCGGACCGTAGAGCCGGATCTTCGTGGGGTCCACGTCGGTGGGCAGGAGGAAGCGTTCCACCGAGAAGCCGAAGGTGTACGGGTTCCCCGTTCCTCCCAGGGGGTAGCCCTGGAGGTCGGTCAGCGAACCGTCGAGGGTCACCACCACCTGGCAGGCCGAGGGGAATGGCGCGTCCGGGCTCCAGGTGAGGCGGGTGCCGTCACCCGAGAGCAGGAGCTGGCCCGGCCAGGCCTGGGCCGAATCGGTGCCCAGGATCACCTCCACCTGGAGGGAGCTCCCGGTGACGCTCCCCTGCAGAAGGGGTTCCGAGAGGTCCACGATCACCGGGGTGGAGGCGCTCACCTTCGTTGCCCCGTCCTCCGGGCTGGTGGCGACCACCTGGGGAGCGATCACCTGGAGCGGGATGTCGGTGTCCGGCAGCTGCTCCCCGGCCGACGCCGCCACGGTGAGGCTCCCGGAGTTGAAGAGGGTCAGGTCCACGGCGCCGAGGCCCACGGTCCCTCCCGGTGCGGCCAACGCGAAGGCCGCCCCGGCACCCGTGAGCGCGGTGAGACCCCCTGCGGCGTCCACCCGGCAGGTGTTCTGGGCGGGGACGCTCCCGGAGACCTCGAGCACCGTGCCCCAGAGAAGGGCCCAGGGGTCCGGATCGGGCCGCACCACCACGTAGAGCCCAGGCCGGTCCACCCACCCCACCGGCAGCTCGGGGAGGATCTCCCTGGTGCACTCGAGCCTGTCCCCGACCACCCTGGCGAGGCCGACCAGGCGCCACACCGTGGTGTCCTGGATCTCCACGGGTCCCAGCACGAGGTACTGGCCATCGGCGAGACCTCCACCCGGGAAGCTCAGGACGGCGGGCACGGCGAGAACCGCGCCCCCGAGGTCGAGGCTGGCCGCCGCCACGACCTGGAGACCGGCGGGAACCGGCGCCGGGAGGGCACCCGGCGAGTGGGGTTCGAGATCGATGCCCACGGTATGGTCCAGCGCCCCCGCCGGGACCTCCAGGCCGAGCCCGTCGGAGGTGAGGATGCTGCCGCCGTCGGGTCCGATGAGGGTCTCCACCCGGACCGTCTGGGGAAGCTCGCGGATGTGGATGTCCCTGACGCCCTGATCCAGGGCGAGCCTGCGGGCCGCCTCGGAGGCGCCGAGGCCGAAGCGGGCCTCCATTCCCGACCCGCTCCGGTACAGCACGAGGTCGGTGGCTGCCGGGGGCTGGGCCAGCACGCTGCCGTCCACCAGGTGGAGGACCTCGTCCAGGACGGCCTCCACGGGAAGACCGGACGGCACCGGGTTCTCGGTGGTCACCTGCACCGTGGCCCGGGAGATCTCCATGGGCAGGATCTCGGGGGGATCCAGGCTGAGCGTGGCGCTCATGACACCGGGCGAGCCGCCCGAGGCCGAGGGAAGGGGACTGCCCACCGCAGGATCTCCCGGACCGCCCGGCTCCGGGTCGGCCAGCAGAAGGGCCCAGGTCCCGGAACCGCTCACCTGCACGCTCACGTCCAGCGCCACGGCGATCCACTCCAGGGCGTCCTCGTCGAAGCGGGCAAGCACGGGGTCCGCGGCCTGGCCGGCATCGAAGGTCAGGACCGCCGCTGGATCCAGGACCTGGCCCCCGGAGAGCTCCAGATGGGCCGCGGCGAGAGGGGTCCAGCCCAGGGGAAGAAGCATGGGCAGCGCCTGTTCCGACACGGCGCTCAGGGCCAGGTCCAGGCCCTCCGCCGGCACGGAGGCGGCATCCACCGTCAGCCTGGCCCTTCCGGCCTCCAGCTGGGCCGCTCCGTCCACGTGGACCGGGTCTGCGGCGGGGGCCAGGCGGGCATCGAAGACCACCGTGGCCGCTCCGGGTACCGGTGCCAGGCGCCGCCACACGGGCAGGTGGCCCGATGCCCCGTGCTTCAGGACCACAGGGGAGGACGCAACGGGCAGCTGGTAGCGGCCGCGTGCATCGGTGGTGACTCCAACGGGGTCTGTCAGGGGCACGCCATCCACGACGAGCTCCACGGTGGCCCCGGCCAGGGGCAGGCTCCTGCTGTCGTCGAAGACCTCACCCTTGACGAGTGTCGAGCCGCTCTCGCCCACCAGGTAGGTGGAGAAGGGCACCAGGGGGTTCCCGGCGGGATCCGTGATGCCGCCGGTGAGCTCCAGCACCAGGGGCTGCTCCTCCACGGGGGGGACCGCAGCAAGGTCGAGGAGGACATGGGCATCCTGGACCGAAACGGTGAAGCCCAGTGGTCCGGTGACACCGTCGAGAAGCACCGTGCCGCCTTCCGTGACGGACCCGGGCTCGGGTGGCTCGGAGATTTCCACGTCGATGGTGGTGTGACCGTCCCAGACGGCTCCGAGCACCCGGGGCGCCGTGCAGTCGAGCTCCACCACCAGCGGGACGCCGGTCGAGCGGTTGCCGGCGGCGTCCTCGGCCACCAGGAGCACGGACACCGCGCCTTCGACCACTGTCGGTGCGACGGAGAGCTGCCAGGCGCCGTCCGTCGCGGCCACCACGGTGGCCGCCTGGACGTCACCGGTGACCAGGATCCGGGCCCCGGGCTCTGCCGAGCCGGTGAGCACGAGCTCCCCGAAACAGGCCGGACTGTCCGGCGGATCCACGACGGGTGGTCCGGGTGGTTCGGTATCCGCCGTGGTGAAGGTGCTGCTGGCCGGCGCTGCGAGGGGGTGGCCGGCGCGGTCGGTGATTCCCGTGCCGACGGTCAGGGTATAGGTGGCGTCGGCGTCCAGGATCTGCCGGGGCGTGACGAGCACGGCGGTCGTACCGGCCTCGGTGGCGAGGTCGACGGCCACGGGCCCGTCGTCCCCCGTGAGGACGACCTCGCCCTCCAGGCTTGCGGGATCAACCGCCTCGGTGAAACGCACCCGGAGACCTGCCGAGGGCGGGACACCGGAGGCCCCATCGGAGGGCACGAGGGAGAGCACCTCGGGGGGTGTTGTGTCCACGGTGACGTTCAGGGAGGCCGCCCCGTCGTTGCCGGCGGGATCCCAGGCCCTGGCGGTGATGGTGGTCTCCCCCTCCGGAAGCGTCAGGTTCTCCAATGTGAAGGTGCCATCGGATGCCAGCACTGCGGGCTGGCCGTTGACGGTCACGTGGTCGATGCCATCGCCATCGGTGGCGGTTCCCGTCACGGTGACGGCGGGGTCGGCCAGCACCGCCCCCGGTTCCGGTGTGTCGAGACCGACCTGCGGAGCGCTGAGATCCACGGTCACCAGGCGCTCCATGGTCGCCGCGTTGCCCACGGCATCCATCGCGACCACCGCAAGGGTGTGGCCGCCTTCTGCCAGGGTGAGCACGGTGGTGAAGACACCGGAGCCGTCGGTGGTCACCGGCTGCCCGTTCACGGTGACCGTCTCCAGGTGGGGGTCCACGGCGCTCCCGGACACGGTCACCCGGCCATCCGCGAGCACGGCCCCGGGGCCCGGCGTGTCCACGGTGAGCACGGGTGCCGTGGCATCGCGCTCCACGGTCACGCTCGCCGTGCCGGTGTTTCCCGCCGCATCCTCCGCCGTGATGGTGAGATCGTGACTTCCATCGGCGGTGAGGGGTACTGTGGTCTGGAAAGAACTCCCGGCCAGGGATGCCAAGGTCCCGTTGACGCGGACCGCCGCGAGGTTCGGATCCGTGGCCGTGCCCGCCACCACCACGCTGGAACCCGCCGTCAGGGTCCCGTCGGCGGGTGTGTCCACCTGGAGGGTGGGCGGTACCGTGTCGAGGACCAGGGTCAGGGTGACAGAGCTGGCGTTCCCGGCGAGGTCGACCGCCTCGATGGCCACCACGTTGTCGCCCTCGACCAGGTCCACACCGGCCGCCGTGAACACACCGGAGGTCAGGACCGCCGCCTGCCCGTTCACGGTCACGGAGACCGCGTCGTCCGCAGCCCCCGTGATGGTCACCGGGGAGCTGGCTGTGACGGTCCCGTCGGGGGGCGAGATGCCCGAGAGGGCCGGTGGCGTGGTGTCGATGGTGAAGGTCCGCTCCAGGCTGGCCTGGTTCCCGGCGGCATCCTCGGCACTCACCGCGAGGAGGTAGGTCCCCTCCTCCGCCACGGTCCCTCCTGAAGCGAAGGGTGCTCCGTTGAGCGTGATGGTGGTGGTGAGCTCCGTGGCATCACTGACGCTGATCACGGGAGCGATGGGCCGGCCGGTCACCAGCCCGTCCTCCAACGGTGTACCGTCCACGGTGACCGTGATGACCGGGGGTACGGTGTCCAAGGTGACATCGCGTGTCACGGACGTGGTGTGCCCAAGGGTGTCCCTGGCCTCCACCACCACCTGGTTGCTGCCCTCGGAGAGCGTGACCTGGGCCGCGAAGGATCCGTCCGCTCCCGGTGTGACCGGGCTTCCACCCACGCTGAGGACATCCAGGTGAGGATCTCCGACGGTGCCCGTCACGTTGAGCACCTCGAAGCGGGTGACCAGCCCCTCTCCGGGCGATGTCACCTCGAGCTGTGGTGCCTGGCTGTCCCTGACGTACAGGAGATCGAGGGTGGTGGTGTTGCCAACCCCGTCCACCGCCTGGAGCGAGATGGTGTTGTCACCCTCGGCGGCGAGTGGTACGCCCGCAACCGAGAAGCTCCTCCACTCTCCGGAGGGCGCCTCGAGCGTCCCGGTGACACCCGCTGCCGTTACTGTGGTGGTGTCGGCCGATACCTGACCGGTGACGGTCAGTTCCACGAGGTCGAACACGCTCCCGGAAGCGGGCTGGACGCCCTGGATCTGGGGCGGCGTGAGGTCGATGGTGAAGTCCACATCCACGCTGGTGCTGTTCCCCGCCTCGTCGGTGGCGGTGACGTTCAGGAGGTGGTCCCCCTCGGTACCGAAGGGCGTCCCGAGGGTGTAGGGGAGTCCGTCCACCGTGGCGGTGGTGGTGACCTGGGTGTCGTCCTGGACCTGTGCCGTGAAGATGGCGGGCCGCCCCAGCAGCACGGGTTCCGCCACCTCGATTCCGGATTCGTACACCGTGACCTGTGGCGGCGTGGCATCACGGATCACGATCACGGAGGCTGTGGCAAGGTGCCCCAGCAGGTCCGAGGCCGTGGCCACCAGTGTGTTGGTCCCGGGGTCGAGGGGGACCGTGGCACTCCACTGCCCGGCTGCCAGGCTGGGGGTGATCCCGTTGACGGTCACCCCGGCCAGGTGGGGATCAGCGGCCGTCCCCGAGACCTCGATCTGAGGCTGGGCGGTGATGGTCCCGTCGGGGGGCGCACCGATGGCCACCGACGGAGGCAGCGTGTCCAGGGTCAGGTGGAGGAGCTGGTCCGTGGTATGCCCCACGCGATCCACGGCCGTGAGGGTGATGGTGTTCGCACCCTCCGAGAGGGCAACCGGGGCCGTGCTGAAAGGCCTCCACTCCCCGTCGGGGTCCTCCAGGGTCGCCGGGGCACCGGCCACGGTCAGCTGGACGGTGTCCGCGCTCACCTGGCCGGACACCACCACGGAGCCGTTCCCCAGGAGTGCGCCATCGGCGGGGTCGAGGGACGTGAAGACCGGTGGGCTGAGATCGATACCGAAGCTCCGCGCGGCATCGGCCTGACGTCCCGCGAGATCCGTGACATGGACCTCGATGGTGTGGAGCCCCTCCACGCCGTAGGGTTCGCCCAGCACGTGGGTGGTGCCATCGATGGCTGCATCGGTCTCGGTACTTCCCACGGCACCCGAGACCAGGGAGGAGAACACGGCCTCCCGCCCGAACCACTGACCTTCTGTCAGGGGTGTTCCCGACTCCAGGATCTCCACCTCCAGGGGCTGGAGCGCCACGTAGGCCAGCTCATAGAGCACGACGCCGAGCTCGTGCCCCCGGAGGACGAGGCCTCCGCCCTCTGGAATGATCCTGGCGATCCCGAGGAGCCAGTCGGGGCCATCCAGGTGCAGGAAACCCACCCAGACCCGGAAGGGGAAGAACTGGAAGAGGTAGACGAAGGGCGCCTCCACCTCACCCGTCGCCCAGTCGCCGAGTTGCGAGTCCGAGGAGATCCAGCTGAGGACGTGCTCGCATCCGGGGTCCTCGTCCTCCTCGCCATCGCCGTCCTCGTCTCCGAGGCCCGGTGGATCCTCGTCGTAGAGCCCGTCACAATCGTTGTCGATGGGGCTGAGGCTGAGGAAGGCCTCCGAGGGGACCACCTCGGGTGCCGTTCCGAAGTAGTTGTACCGAAATCTGGTGCAGCCCGGGGTGGGGCTCTCCACCGTCTTCCTGAATCGCTCCAGCTCGTCGCGTCCCGCGTACCTGTCAGCCTCCTTCTCATCCAGCGTCAGGGGGCCGGCAGCACTCCCCGGGCGATCCGTGCCCGCCGTGACACGCCCACGGCCGTCGGTCCCGAGCCGGAGGGGCCAGGCCGCCGTGGTCTCGCCACCGCCCTTGCCTCCGTCTCCCAGCAGGAGCTCCAGGGTGAGGCCGTCCACCCTCCGCTCACCGCTCCCGGCGGTCCAGACGCCGAGCTGGAAATCCCGCCCACTCCTCTCGGCCTCTTCCCGGGCCGTCAGCAGGGGCTCCCGTGGCCCCGCCGTACCATCCCTCCAGGCGTAGACCTTCCACAGCCGGGCGCCCTCGACGACCGAAACCTCCAGTTCCAGCCAGAACCACGAACCCGGTTCCGGTGAGAACGCTTCCCCCGAGCGCTCCACGGAGTACCAACCCGCCGGGGACCTGGAAAGGTCCACCGAGAGCCCGGTCTTGCCGACCACGGTCCCGGCGATGTACCAGCCCCCGTCGGGGGTCACTGCCGCGAGGCCGATGAGCCCGTCCTCCGTGTCGGTGAAGAAGCGTCCCCTGAACCTGAAGGCGCCCTGGCCCGAACCCGGGATGGTCCAGACCTGGAAGGCCCCCGTCTCGGGCGCCGGGTGCTCTGCCGAGGCGGCTCCCACCGGACCGCCGACCCTGGCCCCGATTCTCACCCCCGGACCGTCGCTGGACGTCCCGTCGCCAAGGAAGACCGTGGCGGAGGTGGGGCGAAGTCTCCCCGACACGAGGCGCAGGGTCTCGGGACGGGGGGGCTCGGCGGCCCCCACCGGGGGGGCCGCTGTACCCAGTACGACACCCAGTACCAGAACCGACAGACGGGAGAGCCGGAGACCGGTCTCACGCAGCACGGGAAAGCCCTCCATCCTCATGCCTCAGTTCCCCCCACAGGTGCAGATGTCGACCGGCACGGCCAGGATGCCCGCCTCGGACAGGCCAAAGAGCCGTGCATTGCACGGATCCGGAATGGGAGAGTTCTCACGGAAATCACGGAAGTCCGCACAGCTCTCCGGCACCGGTGTGTCGTTCACGAAGGACCTGCTCGCCAGGATGAGACGCCGGACGTCCCCCAGGTCTCCAGCCCACATGACGGGCCATGAGCCCCCGGCACCGCCTCCGCTGGTGTCGACCTCGAGCACTCCGGCATCGAAGCCAGCGGCCACGAGGACCCTCACGCCCGCCGCGCAATCCCCGACCCAGATGTCCCGGGGATCACCGGGCAGGTCGATCGCCTCCAATGGGCCGTCACCCACATCCGCCCGGTCGTAGAGGTCGAGTCCCCTGCCCCGGCGGACGATCCACAGGCTGTCGAGATCGGATCCGGACGGTGCGTAGTGGAACGTTCCTCCATCCAGCGCGCTCCTGGCCCCCCTGCCATCGTCCGGGAGGTCCCACGTATTCAGGACCTGGATCGCTGGCAGCGCCGTGGCATCGAGCTCGATGAGCCGGTCGGGACCGGAGGCAAGAAGCCACAGGTGGTCCGCCGGATCCAGGTACATGTCGACCACACGGCCCGTACCATCGGCAAGGGCCGTGGCCGGGGTGGCGATGGTGGGTGAGGCGGGATCCTGGAGATCGATCACTGCCAGCTCCAGTCCGCTGTCGGCCGCCACGACGACCAGTTCCGGGGACACGGGAAGTGCCGCGCCACTGGGCCCGGCGAAGGGATCCACACCCGTGGCCACGACCGGTGCGCCCGGGTCTGTCAGGAGAACCGGAGTGAACAGTTCACCCGAGACGTACAGCCGGTCTGGATTGGCGATGCCGGAAACCAGCCCATGGACGTCCGCAAGCTGGATGTCGTACCAGGCCCAGGGATCTCCCCCGGACCAGCGGATGCGGACGCGACCGTCCCCGCTCCGGGCCAGAGCCCTCCAGCCGGTTCCCGCCGCCGCGAGATCGGCTGCACAGGAGTGAGTACCGGACTCGCATCTGGGATCGAAGAAGGCGGGTCCCGGACCGAGGTCCACCGCAAGGTCGAGGGATTCGCCAAGGTCAATGTAGCCCTTGTCCCTGGAGGTGAGCGTGGTCCACACGATGTCGTCGGCACCGCCGTGGCTCGAGGGCAGCGCCACATCGAAGGCCTGCCACGGGCCCGGAACGTCCGCAGTCATCGTGACCTGCAGGGGGTTCCCGCCGGAGTCCACGCCCTGGCCCGTCACCTCGATCAGAGCTCCGTCGGACGATGAGGTCACGGATTCGGCGGAGAAGTGGAGCGTGTTTCCGGCCAGGCGGATCCCGGTGTGATGCAGCTCGGCCACCGAGAGACCATGCCCGTCGGCCTGGTCGCTCTCGTACAGTCCACCGGATGTGCCCACGTAGAGAATGTCGTGGGTCTCGGTGAGTCCGGTCACCGGCCCTTCGGGGAGGACGAGCACCTGATCGAGCTCACCCGATTCCGGGTTGAGGTACACCAGCGTACCGTCATCAAGTCCCGCCACCAGCCCGTAGTAGGCATCCCTGGTCGCTGCCGTCACGGTACGGCCCACCGGAGGCGTCAGCGTACCCTCCAGAGGCAGGGTGACCCCGGCTTCCCCGGCGGGCCAGGAGCCGTCGCTGAGCAACCTGTAGAGCCGCACCACCCCGTCTGCCGTCCACACCGTCACGAAGTCGTTCTCGCGTTCGGCCCTCGTGATGGACTCGGTGAGATCCTCGAAGGTCACACCCCGGTCCGTGGCCTGGACCGGCACGGCGGGATCCGAGACATCCACCACGAGGACCCGGTCGGAGGCCTGATCCGAATCGGTGACCACGCCGACATGGGGACCTGGCAGTGGAATCAGGGCGAGCGGTACCACCGCCGCGGAGCCGGTCAGGGGCAGGATCGTCCCCGGGTCACAGACCAGCCGTCCGTCGGTGCCGTTCTCGACGGCTGCAGTGAAGTACATCCCGCCGGCATCATGCCCTGCGAAGAAGAGGTGGTCCCCCTGCCGGAGCACCCCGTCGACGGACACATCTGTGCCGAGGGGCTCGCTGTCGGCCCAGAGGCCATTGCCTTCGTCCCAACCCAGGAGGTGAGACCCCTCGACCCAGCTGAGACCCTGCGGGCCGCGGTCGGTGACGGTACCGTCGGACCCGGCCGGTCCCGGAACCAGCCAGGGCAGGAGGGCGGGGTTCCACGGATCCGGCGCGTCCAGGGCCAGCACCCGTCCCTCACCCAGGTCGGTGGCCACCAGGATGGTGGCATCTTTCCGGCTCAACCCCAGGACTCCCGCCGGACCGATATCGACTGCGAAGACCGAGTATGAGGGCAACCGCCCGATGGAGATGGGATCGCCACAGACCCGATTCACGCTTCCATTGCACGCCACCAGGGAGAGCTCGTCCCCGGGGCTCCCGCTGACGCTGTCCTCCGCGGCCACCGAACCGCAGAACGTGTCCAGGACCGTGGAAGCACCCGACGCGAGGTTCGTGACGGTGAACGACGCCGTGTCGAGCCGGTCGGAGATGGCGGCAGCCGGGACCACCACGGACCCTCCACCTTCCACCATGATCCACCGTGCATCCACGCCGGGCGCGGAGTCGGGCGCAGTGGCCACCGTGGCCGTGGCCGACTGTCCGCCACCCGTGGGAGTGGCTTCGAGCACGATGACGGCTCCGGGTTCGACCTGTCCGAGCTCCAGATCGAAGGGAGCTCCGCTGGCCACCTCTTCTGCGGTGCCGGTCCAGTCCGCCGCGGGATCGGGATTGTCCACGGTGACGGTGACAGAAGCCGCGCCGGTGGTCGAAACGACGGCGCCCGCCTGGGCATCCAGCACCGGTACACACCCGGAGAGATCCAGGCCAAAGAGCGCCGGATCCACCTGTGCCGCGAAATCATCGTCCACGATGGTCACGGTGGCAGTGGATGGATCACCGAGATCGATCCCGACAGGAGCTGACAGCTCGAGGATGAAGGTCTCCTCTTCCTCCACATTCCCGTCGTCGAGAATCGGTACGGCAAAGTAGGCCCGCGTGGACCCTGCAGGAATCGTCAGGGTCTCGCTGAAAGCCTGATAGTCCGAACCTGAAATGGCCGTTCCGTCGGCAGTCGCGATGTCCACCGAAACGTCATGGTCCACCGAGCCCCGGACCTCGACACTTCCTGCGAGCAATCCGCCGCTTTCCACGACGCTGTGCGTCCCTTGTGACAGCGAGACGGTCGCGGGATCATCGTCCACGATGGTGACTCTTGCCGAGGCTGGCGTGCTCAGTTGAGCGCCATCGACCCACCGGAGGTAGACCTCGAGGGTCTCCCCCGTCTCGGGCAGGTTATCGTCCAGGACCGGTACCGAGATCACCGAGGAGGTGACTCCGGGATCGAAGATCACAACACCGTGAGCCTCTCCGAAGTCGAGACCGGTCCGTGCGGTACCTTCCCGGCTCCCCCACTCCACCGTCACCGTGCCGGCGGATGGCTCCGAGAGTACGATTTCGAGACTGACCGGGCCCGTACCCTCCGTCACCGCCAGGTCATCCGTGGAAAGAGCAACCCGCGGGGACGGAGCTCCATCGTGGATGGTCACCAGAACGTTCGAGCTACCCCCGATGGTGCCTCCGCCAACTTCCAGCTGGAAGTCCTCGGGGTCGTCGTCCTCCTGGTCCTGGTAGACAGGAACCACGAGACTCTGCCGCGCGGCTCCCGGAGCAAAGGTCATGGTTCCCCGGACCGCCTGAAAGTCCACCCCCGGCTCGGCCCTGCCCCACATGGAGGCCGAGGCCAGGTACGGCAGTGTCGCCCGGTAGGGCACAGCTTCAGAGAGGACCACGTCGACGGAAGCATGTCCCTCCTGCTCCCAGGCCGCGGGGTTGATGGGCTCGATGACCGCCTTCACCGACCGGGCCTGGTCCGCACCCACATCCCAGGGCAGGGTCCTGACCAGCCCGTCAACGTCAGTGGTGAAGGGAGCCTCGCCACCGCTGCCGAGATCGACCCCGCTCCCGCATGCCGGGTTGATTCCCTCGAGCTGCCATTCGCACACGTGGACGTGGTTGTCGCCTGTCCGTCGCTCGACACTCAGCCGGAACACCCGCGCCGTCACCGGCTCGGTGAAGGCGACTCCGTCCCAGAGGCGGAATGGATCGGGAAGGCCTTCTCCGGTGACCTCCCGCGAGACGATGAGCCGGTACGACCCCGTCTCGTTCTCCATGTCCTCCACAGAATCCGCCGCCTCCACCGTCCATGCGTGTATGAATGCATTGGTCAGGAAGATCCAGGTCCCGGACACCGTCCGTGCCTCGGGGAAGGTGACCTGGAAATAGGCGGGGTTGTCGATCTCGCTCCGGACGAGGGTCTCAACGTTGCCGTCGAAGAGGTCTTCGATGGCTCCGAAATCGATCGCCGAGTGCACGGAGATGTCGGCTCCCTGGTCCAGCACGCCACAGGCAAGATGGTAGTCAGCGGTATCACCCCCTGTGGGTGCGACGAAACCGACCTGGGCCGAGTGTCGGCTGTCGGCTCCGGGAGCAGTGGTGTCACTGGAGACATTGTTGACAGAGCCGACCGAGAACGCGCCATCGAAACAAGCCGAAGCAGCCCCCACGGCGAGCACGTTTCGTGCGACCACCGTACCCGCGGTTCGCCTGACACCGAACTCGCCCCCATGGATGGTCAGGGCTCTCAGGTCGAAGGTCGCCCCTTCGCTCGCGGCGAGAATACCGGCATGGCGATCCGTGCCAGAACCGATGTCGTACACGATGGAGTTCCGTACCCGGACGGTGACGTCTCCCACGCCCTCGGCCGCAATGCCAAACCTGTCTCCCGGACCGCCAGCGTCATCCAGACGGATGATGGTCTCCCTGACCTCCACTTCCCCCGTCACTCCCGGTCCCGCGAGTAGGACGCCGCCGATGCCGACCTCGAGCTGGGCGGAGCTCCGGAGTTGAAGGCCATCGATCACGAGGTTCCCGACCTTCGAGGTGATGCAGGGCATTCCTTCCACCGAGAGCCTCCAGGAATCCCACGACCACCGTCCGTTGTGCCGGTCGCCGGCCACGATGGAGATACCGTGCTCCGATGACGTGGTCCATCCGTCGATCGTGACCGGCTGGGAATCACTCTCTCCACGGGAGTAGCACAACAGTTCCAGGCCCACTCCTGCGGTCGTCAGGTCGTAGGTTCCGAGATGGTTTCCATCTCCTGCCTGTGAGACCGCACTTGACAGAGACGTGAACGCGGGCCAGGCCCCGGTCACCGTGGCACCCGTCACATCGGGTGGTGCGCTGCCATCACCCAGGATCACCCTGCACAGGGACGGCGCAGCACACTCCTGGATGAAGGCCACCTCGGAGCCATCGTCATATGTGATCCTGTCACCGGCCCGAGCCGGGAGGTCAGCCGAGAACGAGGCCCAGCCACCGGAGATGGACATCCCCAGGTTTCCGGTGTACAGGGGGTCACCCCTGGCATCCACCGAGTAGACAACGGTCCTCTGTGGGCCATCGTCATCATCCCCGATAAGCAGGGTCGCCGTACCCGCATCTGTGATCCACACCCCCGAAGGGTTGAAGAGCGCCAGGTTCACCGACTCGGTGGGCTCCGAGGTGGTGTCGTCCAGGATGGACACCGCGAAGGTCTGCTCGATCTGCCCGGGGGTAAAGTTCAGGGTCCCGGAAGTGGGCGTGTAGTCCTCATCCGCGATGGCACTATCATCGGAGGTCGCGTAGTCCACGCTCACCGGGATGCTCCACGGCCTCGACAGTACCACCCTGACCGTGACCGTGTCTGCCGGTTCGTTTCCGGCGTATCCAGCGGACGAGAAGGCTACCTGGGGAAGCTCGGGTGTCGGCACCAGCCCCAGCCGGAGAGTGGTCTTCCTGGGCCCATCGGCATCTGCATCCGTGACGGAGAGAACCACCAGGTCGCCTGCGGCAGCCTCAGGCAGGAGGATCTCTCCGGACTGTCCATCGGCAAGCGTGGTCGTTCCAGTTCCCATCAGACTCCACGTCTGGCCGGTCTGCCGCCACACCCTTGCTTCGAGCTCCAGAGGACCGTTGGGATCACTGACCGCTCCCGTTGGAACCTCCAGGTAGTGCTGAGTTCCATCGAAATCGAACCAGAGCGCTCCGACATCGACCGCCGGGGCATCCGGGATCGCGGGAAGCGTCCAGACCATGGCCTCCGCACCCTGCCACTCGGGGTGGTCGTCCTCCACGACGATCCAGATCTCGTCCCCGATTGCACCATCCACGGTCACGGGATCGAAGGTGTAGTGCTCGTCATAGCGGTGGACCGGAGTCACCGACCAGGGGCCGAACCCTGGAGTCCTCCGGTTCTCCACCCGCACGACAGCCACACCATCGATGCTCTCGAGGGGTGTCCAGCAGTACTCGGGCTCGTTGCAGGGGCGTCCACTCCTGATGCGGTAGTCGGGGTTGGAGTCGAAGGCCAGATTGTCTTCCACGATGAGCGGAGGACCGTCGTTGGCAGGCAATGCCTGACCCAGCTGGCCGGAGACCGTGTTGCCACCCACATCGGTCGCCGAGAGGATCAACACGGTTCCCGAGGCCGCCGAGACCTCCGTCTCGGCGAACGAACCGTCGGTGCCGACGCTGACCGACCACGTGACACCCGGCTGCGACGGGTCACCCAGGTGGGCATCTGTGAGCCCATCGGACTCCACGATGCTCCCGGCCGCCCCCTGGATCCAGTAGGCGCGGTCATGGGTGCCCACCCCGACGGCGGCCAGGTCCAGGACGGGCGGGATGAGATCGGGCCGGGATCCCAGGTCCACCGTCGTGGTCAGCGGCACCGGAGCGGAATCGGTCACCATAAGGGACAGCTGATCCCCGTAGGCCGGTGCAATCGGAATGTCGAAGGAACCGTCTGCCGCCACGGTCCCCTGCCAGCTCTGTGCAGCATCGGTCTGGTCGAGCACCTCGGCCGTCAGGGGCGGGGTGTCATCGGTGACGGCCCCAGGCGAACCCGTGAGGTGATACTGGTTCGAGGTATCCACCGTGAAGCTCACCAGGCTGGTGTCGATCACCGGAGCCCCGTTGGCGGGCAGGGTCCCCACCGGCACGGTGCTCTCCCGCGGCACCAGGTGGGCATCCACGGCCCTCAGCTCGATGGAATCTCCCTGGGTTCCACCGACCGTCACCGGTCCGAAGGAGCCGTCCGCCGACACGATCACGTCCCAGGTATCTCCACTGGCAGTGTTCCGCAGCTCTGCGGAGGCGATGCCATCGGGATCGCTCACAGCTCCAGGAGAGCCCGTGACCTCGTATCCACCTGGCGAGAGCACGATGGTGACGTGGTCCGGGAGGATGTCGGGGACCTCCGCGTTGTACTCCCAGAGCTCGGATTCTCCGTCCACATCGGTCGACCCGATGTCCGCAAGGTCCCCGAAGAGCGTACGGGCTCCCCCATGCACCGTCACGCTGTCGAACCTGTACAGGCCCCGGTACGCCTGGCCCTCGCTCACCACACCGGCCGCACCCTCCAGCAGGATCGTCCGCCGGTCCTGCTGTGCGATCA
>JAMOWA010000002.1 GCA_027061805.1 Thermoanaerobaculia bacterium
CAAGAAGGAATGCCTGTCCCACGACGAAGACTCCCCGGGCGGGAGGCCTGTCCTTCACGCTGTGGATCCCGCTCGCGCCCCACGGCCGGCCTCCGGGCCGGTATCTGCTCAGCACTCCTCGAAGACCCGCCAGCCTCCGTCCGGCACCCGCCGCTCCAGGAGGAGCTCGTCACCGTCGTCCAGCAGCACCCGGAGCACCTGGAACACCGGTCCCCCCGCCTCGGGAGGTCCCACCATGTGCTCCTCGAGCGTCCCGGCGATGGGCCACCGCCGGCCGCCCATCCAGATGGCCACGGGACGCTCCTCCCCCCGCCCGCCGCAACGGGCCTCCACCCTGGCGATCACCCGGATCCGCTCCATGCTCCCAAGATCGCGCACGCCAGCCCACCCCGCAAGGCCGGATGGTACGATGGGGCCACGAATCAGCCGGGAGGTCCTCCATGAAGAAGTTGTTCCTGCTCCTCATCGTCGTGGCGGGGGCGTACATCGCCTTCACCTGGTTCACCACGGGCCGGCTCCCCTTCGGCATGGGCTCCAGCCCCCAGGCCCAGGAGATCGCCCGCCTGTCCAGGGAGCTCGGTCGCATCGAGCGCGACTACGCGGTGGCCGCCCGGGGCGCCGCCGTGTCCGGCGTGGACACCACGGCAGAGGCCTCGGCCGCCCTGGCCGGCGTGAAGCGCATCGAGAAGCAGCTCCAGGGGATCGAGAAGAACCTCACCGACGCCAGGGCCCGGAAGCTCGCGGACCAGCTCCACCGGCGCATCGAGGAGTTCCGCGCCTCGTTGAGATGAGCCTCCCCCGGGGGGCCATCAGTCCCGGTACAGCCAGCCGGCCACCAGGGTGGCGAGGATCGCGCCGATCCAGATCTCGATCAGCCACCACGGCGGAAAGATCCTGGCGATGGGAGCCCAGGATGCCGTGGAGAAGTTGAGGGGGAAGGCCGCGATGAACCCCCCATGGGGTCCTCGGCCTCCGGCGGGTCGCCACAGGGATCCGGATCACCGGAACCGGTGGCCCGGGGTGGGGTGGGTTCCTGACCAGCCTCCGTGCTTTCTCGCGGTCCTCCCCATGGGCGTGCTTCCGGACCTCACACGGCGCTCTCCGGCGCCAGAAAAATGGCGACCACAACGGGATTTGAACCCGTGTTGCCGGCGTGAAAGGCCGGTGTCCTGGACCCGGCTAGATGATGGGGTCGGGTCTCCTGCTCTTCGGTTGTCGGCCCGCGTGGAGCCCCCCCCGGAGCCGGGAAATGGACCCGAGATCCCGACCACGGACGGGCGAGTGCCCTACCTCTCCGTGCGATAGTTGGGCGCCTCCTTGGTGATGACCACGTCGTGGGCATGCCCCTCGCGGAGCCCCGCTCCGGTGACCCGGACGAAACGGGCCTTCGTGTGGAGGTCCTCCACCGAGGCACAGCCCGCCAGGCCCATGCCGGCCCGGAGACCGCCAACCAGCTGCACCAGCTGGTTGGCCAGCGGCCCCTTGTACGGCACCATGCCCTCGATCCCCTCGGGGACCAGCTTGGTGGCCTCGGAGCCGTCCTGGAAGTAGCGGTCCCGGGCGCCGTGGGCGTCCTTCATGGCGCCCAGCGACCCCATGCCGCGGTAGGCCTTGAAGGTCCGGCCCTGGTAGAGGATCTGCTCACCGGGCGACTCCTCCACGCCGGCGAACAGCGAGCCGATCATCACCACGTCGGCCCCCGCGGCCAGCGCCTTGGTGATGTCGCCGGAGTAGCGGATGCCACCGTCGGCGATCACGGGGACCCCCGCCTCGTGGGCCACGCGGGCACACTCCTGCACGGCCGTGATCTGGGGCATCCCGGCGCCCGTGACCACCCGCGTGGTGCAGATGGAGCCGGGGCCGATGCCCACCTTCACGCTGTCCACGCCCACCGAGATCAGGTCCTGCGTCCCCTGGGCCGTGGCCACGTTGCCCACGATGAGCGGCACCCCGGGGTGCCGGGCCTTGAGCCGCTCCGCAGCCTGGAGGACCCCGCGGGAGTGGGCGTGGGAGCTGTCCAGGCAGAAGAGGTCCACCTGGCGCTCCACCAGGGCGTCGGAACGCTCCTCCAGGTCCCCGGACACCCCCAGGGCCGCCGCGACCCGGAGCCGACCCAGCTCGTCCTTGCAGGCCAGGGGGTACTCCTGGGCCTTCTTGATGTCCTTGACCGTGATGAGCCCCTTGAGGTTCCCCTCCTCGTCCACCACCAGAAGCTTCTCGATCCGGTGCTGGTGCAGCAGGGCCTTGGCCTCGTCCAGGGTGGTGCCCACGGGGGCGGTCACCAGGCCGTCCCGCGTCATGAAGTCCTGGATGGGCCGCTCGTACTCGGTGCAGAACCGGAGGTCCCGGTTGGTGAGGATCCCCTTGAGCTGCCCCCGGGTGTCCACCACGGGCAGGCCCGAGATCCGGTAGCGGGCCATGACCTCCAGGGCGTCGCGGACCAGCCGGTCGGGCTGGATGGTCACGGGGTCCACGATCATTCCCGACTCCGAGCGCTTGACCTTGTCCACCTCCTCGGCCTGGCGCTCGATGGGCATGCTCTTGTGGATCACCCCCAGGCCGCCGTGCTGGGCCATGGCGATGGCCATGTTGGCCTCGGTCACGGTGTCCATGGCCGCCGAGATGATGGGGATGTTGAGCCGGATCCCCCCGGCGGTGAGGCGTGTGGTGACGTCCACGTCGTTGGGATGGACCTCCGACCGGGCCGGCACCAGGAGCACGTCGTCGAAGGTCAGGCCGATGGGAATCTCGTCGCTCATGTCCTCACCCCGTCTTCTGCACGGCGCCGCAGCACCGCTTGTACTTCTTGCCCGAGCCGCACGGGCAGGGATCGTTCCGCCCCACCTTGGGCTGGGTCCGCCGGACGGTCACGGGCCCGGTGGGTGCGCCCACCGGCGTGTTGGCGGCCTGCTCCTGCTCGGCGTGGGAGGCGGCGAGGCCCTTCGCGTCCGGGTGCGAGAGCGTGGTCTGCACGTGCCGCCGGCGTGCGGGCATCTCCTCCACGGGCTCGGCGTGGAAGAGGAAGCGGACCACCTGGTCCTCGATCCGCTCCCACATGGCCTCGAAGAGCTCGAACGACTCGCGCTTGTACTCCACCAGCGGGTCACGCTGCCCGTAGGCCCTCAGGCCGATGCCCTCCCGCAGGTGGTCCAGGGCCAGGAGGTGGTCCTTCCACTGGCGGTCCAGCGTGTCCAGGAGGATGAACTTCTCGAGCCTGGCGAAGTCCTCGTCGCCGAAACGCTCCACCCGCGACAGGTAGTGGTTGCGGGCCGTCTCCGCGAGCTTCTCCCGGAGCTCCATCCGGTTCACGGTCTCCCAGTCGATCCCGGCCTGCTCCACGGAGAGACCGAAGTACTGGGCGTAGTCCTTCTCCACCCCGGAGCGATCCCAGTCCGCGGGGTCGGCCTCCTCGGGGCACCGCATCTCCACGATCTGCTCGACGATCTCCTCCACCACGTTGAGGATGTAGTCGCGGCCCTCGAGGCCCTCGAGGATCCTGCGGCGAAGCCGGTACACGGCCTCGCGCTGCTTGTTCATCACGTCGTCGTACTCGAGGAGGTGCTTCCGCATCTCGAAGTTGCGGCCCTCCACCTGCTTCTGGGCCCGCTCGATGGACTTGCTCACCATCCTGGACTCGATGGGAACGTCCTCCTCCATGCCGAGGCGGTCCATCATCTTGCGCACCCAGTCCGAGGCGAAGATGCGCATGAGGTCGTCCTCGAGGGAGAGGAAGAAGCGGGAGGAGCCGGGGTCACCCTGACGCCCCGACCGCCCGCGGAGCTGGTTGTCGATCCGCCGCGATTCGTGGCGCTCGGTGCCGATGATGTGCAGCCCCCCGGCCTCCAGCACCTTCTTCTTCTCCTCCGCGCAGAGGGTCGTGTACTTCTCCAGGGCCTTCTGGTAGCCCTCCGGGTCCGTGGCGGGATCGGCCTCCATGCGGGCCAGCCCCTCGGGGTTCCCGCCCAGGACGATGTCCGTGCCGCGGCCCGCCATGTTGGTGGCGATGGTCACGGAACCCAGGCGGCCCGCCTGCGCCACGATCTCGGCCTCCCGCTCGTGGTACTTGGCGTTGAGGACAACGTGGGGGATCTTCCGCCGCTTGAGCATCTTGGAGAGGTACTCGGACTTCTCGATGGAGATGGTCCCCACCAGGACCGGCTGGCCCCTCCTGTGGCAGTCCTCGATCTCGTTGATCACGGCCCGGAACTTCTCCTTGCCGGTCTTGAAGACCATGTCGGGGTGGTCGGCCCGGATCATGGGCCGGTTGGTGGGGATCACCACCACGTCCAGCCCGTAGATCTTCTGGAACTCCTCCTCCTCGGTCTCCGCCGTTCCCGTCATGCCCGCGAGCTTGTCGTACATGCGGAAGTAGTTCTGGAGGGTCACCGTGGCCAGGGTCTGGTTCTCCGACTGGATCTTCACGCGCTCCTTGGCCTCCACCGCCTGGTGGAGCCCGTCGGACCAGCGCCGGCCCGGCATGAGGCGCCCCGTGAACTCGTCCACGATGATCACCTCGCCGTCCTTGACGATGTAGTGGTGGTCCCGCTGGAAGAGGGTGTGGGCCCTGAGCGCCTGGTTCACCGCGTGGAGGATGTCGATGTTGGTGGGGTCGAAGAGGTTGTCCACACCCAGGAGCTTCTCGGCGCGGGCCACGCCCTGCTCGGTGAGGGCCGCCGTCTGCGCCTTCTCGTCCACCAGGTAGTCCCCGGTGACCGTCTTGTTGCCGTGCCTGTCCTCGATCTCCTCGCCCCGCTCGAGCCTGGGGATGATGGCATCCACCCGGTAGTAGAGGTCCACCGACACCTCGGAGGGGCCCGAGATGATCAGCGGCGTCCGGGCCTCGTCGATCAGGATCGAGTCCACCTCGTCCACGATGGTGTAGACGTGGCCCCGCTGGACCATGCGGTCCAGCTCGAACTTCATGTTGTCCCTGAGGTAGTCGAAGCCGAACTCGTTGTTGGTCCCGTAGGTGATGTCGGAGCCGTAGGCCTCCTTGCGCTCGGCGTCGTTCATGGTGTTCTGGATGCAGCCCACGGTCAGGCCGAGGAAGCGGTAGATCCTGCCCATCCACTCGGCGTCGCGCTTGGCCAGGTAGTCGTTCACCGTCACCACGTGGACCCCACGGCCGTGGAGGGCGTTCAGGGCCACCGGGAGGGTCGCCGCCAGCGTCTTGCCCTCACCGGTCTTCATCTCGGCGATCTTCCCCTGGTGGAGCACGATGCCCCCCACCAGCTGGACATCGAAGTGGCGCATCCCCAGCGTCCGCCTGGAGGCCTCCCTCACGATGGCGAAAACTTCCACGAGCTCCTCGTCCAGGATGTCCTGCACCAGCTGCCGCCGGACCATCCGGTCCTCGGGCAGGTCCTCCGTGGCCTCCCGGACCCGGTCCCGGATGGCGGCGAGACGAGCCTTCAGCTCGTCGTCGGAGAGCTTCTCCAGCTCCGGCTCCATCTCGTTGATGGCGGCCACCAGCGGCTGGAGCTTCTTGATGTCCCGTTCGTGCTTCGTGCCGAAGACCTTGTCGATCGCCTTTTCGAAGAGATTCATCTCGACCTCTGTGGTTCTAGAACAACGCCGGGGCATGCCCCGGCTCCGTCCCGCCACCACGTCCTGTGATCGCTCAGTAGGCGTCCAGGATGTAGTAGAGAGGGTTCACCGCCGTTCCGTCGACGTGAACCTCGTAGTGCAGGTGCGGACCGGTGGAACGGCCCGTGCTGCCCACCGTCCCGATCGTGTCCCCCCGGTGGACCGTGTCCCCGGGTGACACATCGATAGAGTGAAGATGACCGAAGACGGTCACGTACCCAAAGCCATGCGAGATCTTCACGACCTTGCCAAGGCCCCTCTGCCGTCCGGCGAAGGCCACCACGCCGTCCGCAGGCGCCATGACCGGCGTTCCCCGCCTGGCGGAGATGTCCAGCCCCCGGTGATGGGCCCATCGGCCGGTGAACGGGTCCTTGCGCCGCCCGAACCCGTCCGTGAGAACGCCCACGACCGGCGCCACCGTCGGCGTGGCCGAGAGGCGGTCGTCGCGGGCGGCGAGCCGCCGTTCCAGGTTGTCCAGGGTCTCGCCGATCCATTGCTCCTGCAATCTCAATTCGGACGGGCTCTCGAGCACGCGATCGTAGGGACCGCCGCGCCCCGCATGATCCCCGTTCCCGTCCTCAGTGGACAACCCGGCGGCGTCATCTCCCATTCCCGCGGCGATGGCCAGCCGGGAGGTCCTCTGCTCGAACTCCTCGAGCCTGGTCTGGACCTCGGCAACCGTGGTCTCCAGTTCCTCGTTGACCTTCTGAAGCTCCCGGTTCTCCTGGCGAAGACGCCGGACCTCCGCCTTCCGGCTCACGGCGCTGCCGGAATAGACGATGGCAACGATGGAGAGAATGAGGCCAAGGCCGAGGGCGATCCCGGCCAGGAGCGCGGTCCGGGTCGAGAAGGAGAACTTGAGAAACCTCGCCTGCCGATGGGGAACGATGATGATGGTGTTGAGTCGGCGCGCCATGCTCCCCGAACCCTCCTCCCTCTTCCTGACCACGAACACACTCGACCGGCCCCACGCGAACCGGGCGCGCCGATTGTGCCACTGTGAGCCGTCCGCTGTCAAACCTCCGGCTCCCTGTGGTGACAGCGGTCACCCTGCGCCACCCGGATCTCAGGCTCCTGGCCACGCCGCATCGGGTGTGCCCCGTCACCGGAACCATGATGTTTTCACGGGAATATGTCGCAACATCGAGCCCCGATTCGAAACTTCCACCCCCACGCCCATTGACATCGACCCGGCCAACGCCCACAATGGCCGTCGGGCATGGCCCCGAAGTACAAGCAAGAAGGAGAGAGGGAGGTACTCATGAAGAAGTGGATGTTTCTGACGCTCGTGGCTCTTCTGGCTGCCGGTCTCACCGTGACCATGGCGTGCAAGAAGGCCGAGCAGACCACCCAGGAAACCATGGACCAGGCCACCGAGGCGGTCGGCCAGGCCGCAGAACAGGCCACCGAGGCCGCGGAAGGCGCCCAGGAAGCCGCCGCAGAGGCCGCCGGCGAGGCCGCAGAGGCTGTTGAGGCTACTGCCGGCGAGGCCGCAGAGGCTGTTGAGGCTGCTGCCGGCGAGGCCGCAGAGGCGGTCGGGAACGCAGCCGAGGAGGCCGCAGAAGCCGTCTCCGGCGAGAAGCCGCACGAAGAGTAGACCGGCGACTGCACGGCGGGAGGTGCACCCTCCCGCCTCCAGGAAACCACGGTGCGCCCCGCTCTCTGCGGGGCGCATTCTCCCTGCCCCGGGACCGGGACCCGCCAGACTCCGCCTCCTTGACCTCGACGCTTCCCCGGGCTAGGCTCGCCTTCCCCACCCGGGGTCGCGGAGGAGACATGACTTTCGAGATCAGGACCATCGGCATCGTCGGAGCGGGGCAGATGGGCAACGGGATCGCCCATGTGGCCGCCCTGTCCGGGTATCGGGTCATCCTCAGTGATATCGAGACGTCCATTCTCGAGCGGGCCATCGCCACCATCTCCCGGAACATGGACCGCCAGGTGAAGAAGGGGAAGCTCGACGAGAAGGGCAGGGCAGAGGCCCTCGGGCGGATCACCACCACCACCCACCTGTCCGGCCATTCGGGGACCGACCTCGTGGTGGAGGCGGCCGTGGAGAAGTACGAGATCAAGGAGGAGATCTTCCGGCAGCTGGACGCGGTCTGTCCCCCGGAAACGATCTTCGCCTCCAACACCTCCTCCATCTCCATCACGAAGTTGGCCGCCGGCACCTCCCGGCCGGACCGGTTCATCGGCATGCACTTCATGAACCCGGTGCCGGTCATGGCCCTGGTGGAGATGATCCGCGGTCTCGACACCTCCGACGAGGTCTTCGAGACCGTCAGGGGCGTGGCCGAGTCCATGGGCAAGACCCCCGTGGCCTGCAACGACTACCCCGGCTTCGTCTCCAACAGGGTGCTCATGCCCATGATCAACGAGGCCATCTACGCCGTGTACGAGGGCGTGGCCACACCCGAGGCCGTGGACCAGATCATGAAGCTGGGCATGAACCATCCCATGGGCCCGCTGACCCTGGCCGACTTCATCGGCCTGGACACCTGCCTCTACATCATGCGGGTGCTCCACGAGGGGCTCGGTGACCCCAAGTACCGGCCCTGCCCCCTCCTGGTGAAGATGGTGGACGCCGGCAAGCTCGGCCGCAAGTCCGGCGCGGGCTTCTACGACTACTCCGGAGCCTGATGACCCTCTTCTGCCAGATGTGCGGGACCCCGAACCCGGAGGGACGGGAGCACTGCGAACGTTGCGGCGTGAAGTTGCTCGTGGTCTCCGGGGAGATCGAGGAGCCCCCCGAGCTCACCGAGGAGCTCTTCTTCCAGGAGCAGCAGGAGCTGGAGGAGCACATCCTCGAGCGTATCACCGCCCTGGAGGAGGGTCTCCGCCAGATCGCCCATGCCGTGGCCCACACCGCGGAGAAGGCGGCCCAGGTGGAGCACAACCTCACGGTGACCCACACGGGCGTGGAGGTCCTCGGCCAGCTGCTGGAGTCCCACGGCGTGCTTCCCAGCACGGAGTTCGCCGAGGGGTGGGAGCGCACCGTGGACCGGGAGCTGGTCTCCCGGGACCTGGCCCGCCGCTTCCGTGAGCGCCTCCCGCGGATCCTGTCCCACGCGACGCACTCCGGCCAGGCCGACTACCACTTCCGGAGGCAGCTCCGCGTGCTCGAGCTCGCCCTGGCGGGCCGGCAGCTGGACACGGTCCAGGATCAGCTCACCGAGCTGGTGACCCGCGCCCCCTCCAACGACGAGCTGTGGAGCTTCCTGGGCGAGACGGCCTTCGAGACCGGCGACCTCGAGGTGGCGGCCGTGGCCTTCCGCAGGGTCCTGGACCTCCGCGGGCAGCACCACGAGACGCTCATCTACCTCGGCACCGTCCTCTCCGACCTCGGACGCTTCGACGAGGCGGAGATGTACCTCCGCGAGGCGCTCGAGCAGGAGCCGGCCTCGTTCCTTCCCAGCTTCACCCTCGGCGCCCTCGACGTGGTCCGGGGGGATCACCGGGTGGCCCTGGAGCACCTCGCGGACGCCCTCCGCGTGGACGAGGTCCCCCAGGCCTGGTATCTCACGGGGGTCTGCCACCTGGCCCTCGGACGGCCCGGCAAGGCCATCGCCGCCCTCCGCCGGGCCGTGGAGCTCGCCCCCAACTTCGAGGAGGCCGTCTACCAGCTGGGCATCGCGTACCTGCGCCGGGGATGGACCCGCCTGGCCCTGGAAACCTTCCAGCAGCTCGCGGACCTGGATCCCCGGCGGCTCCAGTACCTGGAGACCGTCCGCCTCCTGGCCCTCGAGGCGCCGCAGGACCTCCCCGAGGAGGCCGGACGGCTCGTCCAGAACGCCGAGGCTGCCCTGGAGCGCGGGCGCCCGGCCGCCGCGCTGGACCTCTTCGCCAGGGCCACCGAGCTGGCGCCCGACCACCTCTCGCTGCATGCCACCGCCGCGCTCCTGGCCTCCTCCCTGGGGCGGACCCGGGAGGCCGTGGCCCACGCCCACAGGGTCCTCGACGACCCGCCGGCGGATTCCCCCTACGTGGCGGCCGCCGTGGTGGCGCTGCTGGAGTCCCTGAGGAACGCGGACCGGCGGCTCACCGCCCGCAGGCTCGCCCGCCGGATCCACCGGACGGGCCCCGACCGGCTCTCCCGCGCCATGGCGGCCTACGAGCTGGCCCTGGTGGAATCGGAGATCGGGACCGACCTGGAGGAGGCCCGGGACCTGGCGGTGGAGGCCCTGGAGATCACCCCCAGGGAGCTTCGCCACTACCCCCTGGCCGCCCTGGGCGAGATCGCCCTGAAGCGGGGCCGGTTCCGGGAGGCCGTCCAGTACCTGGAGCAGGCCATCGAGTCCGCTCCCCGCCCCGCGCTGTTGCGCCAGCTGGCACTGGCGAGGATCGCGCTGGGGGACGCCGAGGGCGCCGAGGAGGCGCTCGAGGCCGCCACCGCCCAGCCGGGCAGGGACCTTGACAGCGAGCTTCTCGGGCACGTCCACCGGCTGGGCAGCCTGCTGGGAGGGCTCACGCGACGCTCTGCTACCATGTCCAACCGTTCACGTGGAGGCTGAAGATGCGCTGGAGCCGTACGTTCATCCATACGCTGCGTCAGGACCCCGCCGACGCCGAGGTGGTCTCCCACCGCCTCATGGTGCGGGCCGGAATGATCTCCAAGGTGGCCGCGGGGATCTACAACTACCTGCCCCTGGGGCTGCGGAGCATCGCCAGGCTGGAGCGCATCATCCGCGAGGAGCTGGAGAAGGCCGGGTCCGCGGAGCTGCTCATGCCGGCCATCCAGCCCGCGGAGCTGTGGCAGGAGTCGGGCCGCTGGTCCCAGTACGGCCCCGAGCTCCTCCGCATCAAGGACCGGCACGACCGGGACTTCTGCTTCGGTCCCACCCACGAGGAGGTCATCACCGACATCGTGCGGCGGGAGATCCGCTCCTACCGCCAGCTTCCCGTGAACCTCTTCCAGATCCAGACCAAGTTCCGGGACGAGATCCGCCCCCGTTTCGGCCTCATGCGGGGCCGCGAGTTCATCATGAAGGACGCCTACTCCTTCCACGCCGACGCCGCCGACCTGGACGTGGCCTACCGCGCCATGGAGGCCGCCTACCGGCGCATCTTCGAGCGCTGCGGCCTGGACTACACCACCGTGGAGGCCGACACGGGCAACATCGGCGGCTCCGAGTCCCACGAGTTCATGGTGCTGGCCGACACGGGCGAGGACGCCATCATGTCCTGCGCCTGCGGCTATGGGGCCAACGTGGAGAAGGCCGCCACCGGCGAGATCGAAGCGGCGCCGCCCTGGCCGGGGGAGATCCCCGGGGCCCCCGAGCCCGTGGCCACCCCCGACCAGAAGGCCGTGGAGGACGTGGCGGCCTTCCTGAAGCTCGATCCCGCCCACTTCATCAAGACCATGATCTTCGAGACCGACGAGGAGTTCGTGGCCGTGCTCATCCGGGGCGACCGGGAGATCAACGAGGTCAAGCTCAAGAACGCCCTGGACTGCACCCACCTCCAGCTGGCCTCCCCGGAGAAGATCGAGAAGGTCACCGGCGGGCCCCACGGCTTCTCCGGCCCCGTGGGCCTTGCGGACCTGAAGATCGTGGCCGACCCCACCGTCATGGCCCTCGCCGTGGCGGCCACCGGCGCCAACGCCGCCGACACCCACCTGGTGGGCGTGGTGCCCGGCCGGGACTTCGAGCCGGACCTGGTGGCCGACGTGAACCTGGCCGCCGCCGGCGACCCCTGCCCCCGCTGCGGCAAGCCCATGGTGGAGCGCCGGGGCATCGAGGTGGGGCACATCTTCAAGCTCGGCACCAAGTACTCCGTGCCCATGCGCTGCACCTTCCTGGACGCCGAGGGCAACGAGCAGCCGTGCATCATGGGCTGCTACGGCCTCGGCGTGGGGCGCACGGTGGCCGCCGCCGTGGAGCAGAACCACGACGACAGGGGCATCGTCTGGCCGCTCCCGCTGGCCCCCTACGAGGTGGTCCTCGTCATGCTCAACGCCGACAGGCCCGAGGTGGTGGAGGCGGCCGGGGCGCTGTACGAGCGCCTCCGGGAGGCCGGCCTCGACGTGCTCCTCGACGACCGGCCCGAGCGGCCCGGCGTGAAGTTCAACGACATGGACCTCATCGGCTTCCCCGTGCGCGTGGTGGTGGGCAAGCGTGGCCTGGACAACGGCGAGATCGAGCTCTCCCTCCGCCGCGACGGCGAGCGCCGCTCCGCGCCCATCGGGGACGCCGTGGACGCCGTCCGGGGCCTGCTCCACGAGCTCCGGTCGGAGCTCCCGGCCTAGCCCGACACTCTTTCCGGACACCCTGGGGCCGGTCCCACGGCCGGCCTGCAACCGTCTCCGTGCCGGGACCATTCAGGGTCAGAGCCAGCGTGAGGACCACGGACGGTAGGGTGAACTCAACCCTTCACCTCGTCCTCACCGCAGCCAGCGATCCACCCACCGGGACAGCGCGGCCACCGCGAGGAGGCGCTCGCCGAGGTCGGCGCTCCCCGACTGGTGGGCCTCCCAGGCCCTCTCGAGCATCGAGGTGTCCAGGCCGAGCTCGCGGACCGTGGCCCCCATCACGTGATTTCGCACGGTCTCCCGGAGCGGTCCCCGGAGCCAGGCGGCCAGCGGCACCTCGAACCCCCGCTTCCGCCGGGGTGGCACCGGCACCGGGGTCCTCTCCGCCAGCACCCCCCGGATCAACGCCTTGTCCCGGGCCAGCCGGGGCGGGACGGACAGGAGGAGCTCCACCACCCGGTGGTCCAGCAGCGGCACCCGGACCTCCAGAGCGTGGTCCATGCTGGCCCGGTCCACCTTGGCCAGGACGCGCTCCGGCAGGAAGGTCATCAGATCCAGGGCGCGGTACCGGGTCCACGGGTCCAGGTCCTCCAGCCGCCCCAGGAGCTCCTCCGGCCACGGCAGCGGAACCTCCGGAGCCCCAACCAGTGCGGCCACCTCACTCCCGGGCCACACGCCCTGGAGACACTGGTAGGCATGCCACGGGTCCGGCGCCTCCAGGGCCGGCCCCAGCTTCGCCGACCAGCGCCGCGCGGGCAGCGGGAGCCCGGCCAGGGCGCGCCGGAAACCGGGGACCCGCCACCCGGCCTCGAGCCTCGGCATGAAGCGCAGCCGCGGGTAGCCCGAGAGCAGCTCGTCGCCGCCGTCGCCCGACAGGGCCACCGTCCAGCGGCGGCGGGCCTCCCGGGACACGAGCCAGGTGGGGGCCAGCGAGGGGTCCGCCAGAGGATCTCCGGCCACCTCCTCCCAGCGGTCCAGGACCGCGAGCATCTCCCCCGAGCCGCAGGCCGCCACGTGGTGTTCGAGGCCCAGGGCGCCCGCGGTGGCGGCGGCCTCCGCCGTCTCGTCGCAGGGCGGCTCGAAGGCAATGGTGAGCGCCTCCGGCGCCCTGCCCGCGGCGGCCACCGCGGCCGCGACCAGCGCGGAGTCCACCCCCCCGGAGAGGAAGCAGCCCAGGGGCACGTCGGCCACCAGCCTGGCCTCCGCGGCCCGCCCCACCTCCTCCCAGAGGAGGCGCCGGATGGCCTCGCGCTCCCCCGGGGTCTCGCGCCGTGCGGCGGCGTCGAGCGGGTCGTACCAGCGGCGGACCGAGACCCCGCCGGGCCCCAGCTCCAGCAGGTGGCCCGGCTCCAGGCGCTCCACACCCGGGACCAGCGTCTCCCGGCCGCAGAGGAAGCCCAGCTGGAGCCAGCGGCCGAGGGCCTCCCGGTCCAGGTCCCGGGCCACCCCCGGGTGTGCCAGCAGCGCGGGGAGCTCGGAGGCGAACGCCACGCCTCCTCCCACCCGGGCCCAGAACAGCGGCTTGATCCCCAGGCGGTCCCGGGCGAGCAGGAGCCGGCCTTGCCGCGGGTCCCACAGCGCCAGGGCCGCCTGGCCTTCCAGCCGCTCCAGCGCCCCGGTCCCCCACCGGACCAGGGCCTCGAGGACCACCTCGGTGTCCCCCGTGGTCGCGAAGGCCGCCCCCTCCCCCTCCAGCTCCCGCCGGAGCTCCCCGAAGTTGAAGGCCTCGCCGTTGTAGACGAGCACCGGTCCGGAGGCGTGGGCCATGGGCTGGTCGGCCCGCGGCGTGGGGTCCAGCACCCGCAGGCGCCGGTGCCCCAGCACCGCGCGCCCGGAGGGGTCGCACCACAGGCCCTCCCCGTCGGGCCCCCGGTGGGCCAGCCGTCCGAGCATGGCCCGGACCGGTTCCCCGGCGGTGCCACCCCCGGGGTCCACCCAGCCGCAGATACCGCACATGGACCGATGGTAGCGTGTCCAGGACCCCGGGGTGCCCCACGTCACGAAGACCCCTGCCACGCCGGAACCCGGCTGCGCTAAGATCCAACTCATGGGAAGGACAGGGACCGCGAAAAACCACCGCAAGGGATCGGCACCGGCGGAGGACCGTGCCCGCGGGCTCGTCTCCGCTGCGGGCCTGGTGCTGTTCCTCGCCGAGGTGCTCGTGCTCCCCGCGGCTGCAAGTCCCTTCCGGACCCCCAAGATGTCCCTCGCCACCGGCGGTCTCGCCGCCGTGGTGGCGCTCGCGGCCGCGCGCCACCTCTGGGGCGGGACGCCGGCCCTTCCGGCCGGCCGGCGGGTGGCCGCCCTGCTCCTTGCCCTCCCCATCCTGCAGGCGGCCTCCGCGGCGTGGTCGGCCGACCCCCGTGCGGCCCTGGCCACGGCGGCCGCCTCGGTGATCTGGGTCGCGGCCGCCATGGCGGGGGCCGTGGCCGGACGGAAGGCCCTGGCCCGGCTCGCCCTCTGGGCGGGGGCCGGGGCCACCGTCTCCGGGCTGGTCATGGTGCTCCAGCTGGCCGGCGTCTCCGTTCTGGACGTTGGGCGGACCGGCCGCTTCGCCCTCACCGGCCTCGCCGGCAACCCGGCTGACCTCGCCATGGGCACCCTCATGCTGGTCCCCTTCCTCCTCGCCCCCCTCGCCGCCGGGGCGACGGGCCGCGGACCGGCAGTTGCGGGGTTCTTCCTTGTGGCGGTGGGGCTCGCGACCCGGACGCTCACCGGCCTCCTGGCGGCCGGGCTGATGTTCCTCGTCTGGCTGGTGCGGGCCCGCTCGCGGCGCCTCCGGGCGGTGGCGGCCGGGATCCTGGCGGTCGGCCTCGCGGCCGCCCTCCTCGGCGGCACGGGGGACCGCCTCCGCGAGGTGGCCGCCCGGGCCCGGGCGGGGGACTGGTACGGCGCCCTCTCCGCCCGGGCCGACGGGTGGACGGCCGCGGTGGAGATGGTGCGGCAGCACCCCCTCGCCGGGGTGGGCGCCGGCAATTTCGGCAGGAGCTTCTACGAGGCCCGCCTGGCGTGGCTGGACCGGACCGGCGGACACGGGGGCCGGGGCGAGGCGGCCACCCACTTCACCTGGGCCCACTGCGACCCCCTGCAGCTCGTGGCAGAGCTTGGCCTCCCGGGCCTCGCCTGGCTCGCGGCGCTGCTGGCCGTGGCCCTGCCCCGTCTCCGGGGCGACCCCGTGCTCCAGGTCGGTGCGGCCGCCGCCGTGCCGTTCCTGCTGCTCCACTACCCGGCACACCTGGCCCTGGGGCTCGTTCCCCTGGCGCTGCTCGCGGCGGGCCTGATGTCGGCGACGGGGAACGAAGAGCCCGCACCGAGGCTCGCTCTCCCCACCCCCGCCGCCCGGACCCTGGCGGTGCTCTGCCTCGCCGGGGCCGCCGCGGCCGTGACGTGGCAGGTCCGGACCGTCCGATCCTCGCTCTGGATGGGGAGCCTCCACAGGGTCCTGGTCCGGTCCGACGGCCTCCCCCCCGCGGTCCGTGGCAGGGCCCTGAGCCTGGCCGCCGCGACCATCTCCCGACGTCTCGAGGACCGCCCCTCCGAGGCCCCCGTGCTCCTTCCGGAGCTCGGCCGGGCCCTGCTCGCCGCAGGTGACGCGCGGGGAGCCGAGGACGCCTACCGGAAGGCCCTGCGGGTGGCCCCCCGGGCCGAGTCGGCTCTGGGCCTGGGCCTCGCCCTGGCGGCGCAGGGCCGGGTCACCGAGGCCCTGGTCTGGCTGGAGCGGGCGGGCCGGGTCAACCCCACCCTCCTGGAGCTGGTGCCCGACCCCGGGCTCCGGAAGAGCGCACGGGCCCTGGCCACCTCCCGCCGGCGCTGACGCAGAGACCACCGGTCCCGGTACCCTCACGGCCGGGGACGGGGACACGGCTCCCGACACGGGCGGGGGTGCAGGGGTGCAGGGGCGAACGCGGCATGGACAGGGCCACGGTCACGGTCACCGTACATCCGTACATCCTCGCCCGACCCCGTCCTGACGCCTGGCGGGGGTTGTGTGCTTGAAATCCAGGTCCTGGCAGGTCAGAGATCATTCGGGAGGGTCACGGTGCCGGGTTCCGTGATGGCCCGGATGGCGGCCTCCCGGAGGGAGGTCCTCGCAATGCCGGTGCCAGGGGTGCCATTGAGATCCGAACCCCAACTCACTGAAAGCACTCGGCCGACGACCCGGAAATCCCGGAAATCGCGCCTGAAACTGTCGAACTTGGGGGATCGTGACGGGCCTGGTTCTCTGAGACGCCAATCGGAACATCGCTTCGCTCGTCCCTGGGTTCGTGGAGTGTGGGGCACCGGCTGGGAGTGCTTCGTTTCGGCCGGAGTAGGGGACACTGTTTATCTCTTGGGTGGCCGCGATGGAGCGCGGGCTTCAGCCCGCATGCCCGCGTTGCAGGGTGATGGAGACGAACGCTTGCTTGCGCTCAGTGGGCCAGGCGGAGGAGTGCGGCGATCAGGGTGAGGAGGGTCAGGAACTGCACGCCCACGATCCAGCGGGTCTGGGTGTCCATACGCTGGACCAGCCGGGCCATCTCACCCTTGAGCTCGTCGCGCTGGGCGTCCATTCGCCTGGAGAGCTCGGCGATGTCGTTCTTGAGCTCGTCGCGCTGGGCGTCCATTCGCCTGGCGAGCTCCGCGGTGGCGTTCTCCATGTCGGAGAAGCGGTGGTCCATGTGGCTCTGGAGCGCCGTCAACCGCTGCTGGACCTCGCGGATGTCGTCCTTCAGCGAGAGGACGAACGGCTCCTGGCTCTCCTTCCAGCCCTCCAGGAGAGCGACCCGCCGTTCGAGATCCGCAGTGGCCGTCTGTGCCATGGATCCATGCTACCACAGGGCCGCCGTGGCGAACGGCACGAAAGGGATGGCGCCCCCATGGAGCGCGGGCTTCAGCCCGCATCGTGTGCAGCCCGGCCGAAACGAGACGGGACGAGCGATGAGCCCGTAGGAGGGGGCGTTGGTCCCCGTCGGCTGGGGTGGGGACCATGCGGGCTGAAGCCCGCGCTCCATCGGTTCCGGTCCGACGAGGAAGCATGGTGCAGCGGCCCCGGGCAGGACGATGCGGTCGGCACCCTGGTCCGGGTTGTCTATGGAGCTACAATTTGTTGGGTCGGCCATGTTGCAGTCAACGATGACGATTCCTTTGTCGTCTCTGAATGAGGATAAATCGGGGTCTTCGTCTTGGAACATGGCTTTGGTGTTGAGGGTGATTTGGTTGTCAAAAATGACTCCGGCGTTGAACAGGGAAAAGTCGGGGGGCATTGATCCATTCCAATATCCGGGGTCCGGGCTGTAATTGCCGTTGAAGCCGTGATTGATTGTATTCTGAGAGCTATCCTCAATGGTAAACGGGTCAAAATTTGAGTCTTCTATGCCAACGGTGGTGGTGGTATCAGGGGTATCGGTGGATTTCAAGTACAGCTCGGGGGCGCTTGCGTCGTTCAGGTCAAATTGGAAGTTCATGTGTCCTCTGAATTGGTCGGGGTTCGTGTCATCAGGGTCGGCGTTGTGGTTTGTGATGTTCAGGTCGTTGGTTTGGGTTGAATCGTCGTACCAGCCGGTCGCCCCGTTCCAATTGGGGACGTAATCAAGTCTCAAATATATTTTCGTGTTTTCGGGGACTTCCTCGCCGATTCTGAATGTGAATGTGTAATCACCCTGGTTTCCGGCGTTCAACGTTGTTCCTTGTGTATCATCATCGTTGATGAATGTGATGACGCCGTTAT
>JAMOWA010000003.1 GCA_027061805.1 Thermoanaerobaculia bacterium
TCACGACAGGGGTGGGCGGGGGGCGTCCTCACCTCTTCACCCCTTCACCGGGTGGGTGGGCGGGGGCCTCAGTCGACGATGATGGAGTCCAGCGGGCGCTTGGGTACGTGGTGGCGGCCCTCGGCGTCGCGCCAGTAGGCGGTGTCGCGGTCGGAGCGGATGGGCTCGATGATGACGGTCTCCCGCGGCGTGCCGAGGGCGAGGACCAGGAGGATCTCGAGGTGGCCGGGAATCTCCAGGTCCTGGCGAAGGCCGTCCCGGTCGATGCTCGCGATGATGCACCCGCCGAGCCCGCGGGCGGTGGCACCCAGCATGATGCTCTGGGCCGCGATGCCGTGGTCCACCGCGAAGAGCTGCGTGATCCGGGTGTCCCCCAGCACGATGATGTGGGCGGCGGGGCGCTCGCCCTCCGCAGGCCCGGGCCAGTCCTTGAGCTGGCCGGCCCACCGGAGGTGGGGGAAGATCCGGGCGTTCCTCTCCGGTGTGTTGGACAGCATGTACTTGAGAGGCTGGAGGTTGCCGGAATTTGGCGAGAGGCGGGCCAGGTTCACGAGCTCGCGGAGGGTCGTGGTGGAGACCGGCTCGCTCTCGAAGAAACGGCGGTAGCTCCTGTTCCGGATCACGAGGTCGTCGAAGTCCATGGTTCCCTGGAGAATTCTAGCATCTGTTCGCAGGACGGGTACGGCGAGGGGGGCTCCGGTGGCGGGTAGTGCTGCCATGAGTGAGCAAGAATCTGATGTTGCGAGAACGGAGGAGGAGGCCCACGACGAGCCGGTCAAGGCGCGGCTCGCGGTCCACACCGTCTCCGTGCCGCCGGTGGAGGAGCACACCTCGGTCTCCATGGAGGCCGTGGAGAGGGTCCTGGAGCTCACCGCGAAGGCCCGGCACGAGATCGGGGTGCGGCGCAGGGGGCTCCTGGTGGCCAGCATCTTCATCTTCTTCGCCATCGTGCTCCTGATCCTGAAGATCCGCCAGGTGGAGCGGCCGGGGGGGTAGCCCCGCCTCGCCCTGTCGGTGCCCCGTGCCGTGTGGTACCGTCCCCGGGGCGGCGGCCCGGGACGGGACCGCCGCCGGGGAGGTGCCGTGGATCGTGACCGTTTCCTGTCGGTGGCCCGGGGCGAGGCACCCGCAGACCTCCTGGTGACGGGGGGGCGGCTGGTGGACGTGTTCACCGGCGAGGTCCGCCGGGATCCCGTGGCCGTGGCGGAGGGGCGCGTGGCCGCCATCGGCCGTGACGTGGAGGCCATGGGGGTGCTGGACGCCGGGGGGATGTACGTGGTTCCCGGGCTGATCGATGCCCACGTCCACCTGGAGAGCAGCCTGGTCTCGCCGTTCGAGTTCGCCCGGGCCGTGGTGTCCCGGGGGACCACGGCCGTGGTGTGCGACCCCCACGAGATCGCCAACGTGGCGGGGCTCGACGGGATCCGCTGGATGCTGGAGGCCTCGGAGGGCCTTCCCCTGAGGGTCCTGGTCAACCTGCCCTCGTGTGTGCCCGCCAGCCACCTGGCGACCTCCGGGGCGCGCCTGGAGGCGGCCGACCTGCTCGGGCTCGCGGACCATCCCAGGGTCCTGGGCCTGGCCGAGGTGATGAACGTTCCGGGGACGGTGCTCGGGGACGCTGGCGTGTGGGCCAAACTCGAGGCCTTCCGGGGCCGGCCGGTGGATGGCCACGCTCCAGGGCTCGTGGGGCCGTGGCTGGATGCCTACGCCGGGGCCGGCCCCGCCACCGACCACGAGTGCCTCGCCGTGGACGAGGCACGGGAGAAGCTCCGGAGGGGCATGCGGGTCTTCCTCCGGGAGGGCACCGCCGCACGGAACCTCGCGGACCTGGTGCCGGCTGTGGATCCGTGGACGCTCTCCAGGTGCGCCCTGTGCACGGACGACCGCCACCCCCACGACCTGCTGGAGCGGGGCCACGTGGACGACCTGGTGCGGACTGCCTCGGGCGCGGGGCTGGACCCCGTCATGGCCGTGCGCCTGGCCACCCTGGGGGCGGCGGAGGCGTACGGACTCGCGGAGCACGGAGCCGTGGCGCCGGGGCGGCGGGCGGACCTGGTGCTCACGCCCTCGCTCGAAGAGTTCCGGGCCGAGGTGGTGCTCGGCGGGGGAGATGTCGTGGCGAGGGAGGGCGTTCCGGTGGGGGAGTGGGTTCCTCCGGCGGCCCGGGATGCGGGACTCCGTGCCAGTGTCCGGGTCGACGTGGACACGGTGACGCTCCGGGTTCCGGCAAGGGGAGGGGCGGTCCGGGTCATCGGCGTGGTGCCGGGCCAGTTGCTCACCGAGACCCGCCCCATGGAGCTTCCGGTGGTGGACGGCCTCGTCCAGGCGGATCCGGCTCGCGACGTGGCCCGCCTCGCGGTGGTGGAGCGGCACACCGGCAGCGGCCGCGTGGGCCTGGGCTTCGTGCAGGGTCTCGGGCTGGGGCGGGCCGCGGTGGCCTCCACGGTGGCCCACGACCACCACAACCTCGTGGTGGCGGGCCCCGACGAGGAGGGGATGTCCACGGCCCTCCGTGCGGTGGTGGAGGCCGGGGGCGGCCTGGCGGTGGCGTGCGGCGACCGCGTGGAGGCGGTGCTCCCGCTGCCCCTGGGAGGGCTCATGTCGGACCGCTCCCTGGAGGAGGTTCGCAGGGGTCTCGACACGCTCCTGGCCGCCGTCCACGGGCTGGGCGGCACGGGCGACCCGTTCATGATGCTGAGCTTCCTCGGTCTCGAGGTGATCCCGTCGCTCAAGCTCACGGACCTGGGACTCGTGGACGTGGAGCGTTTCGAGATCGTGGACCTCTTCGCCGGCTGACCGGTCGTCCCGACCGGTGGCGCCGGGGGGAGCCCGGCGGGAGAGCGCCGGTTTTACAAATTCTTGACACGGTTGAGACCTCTGGACACGCCATTCACCCCGTTCTGGACCTATAGTGGAGAACAGGGATGGAGTCCGTGATGCAACAGGTCCTGGTGACGGGTCTCGGAGAAACCTGCCAGGAGTCCCTCGTGAGGGAGCTCGAGAAGAGAGGGCACACCGTCCACGTCTCCCCATGGGGGGATGCCATCCTGGACCACGTGGAGAGGATTCCCTACCGTGGGGTTGTCACGGGGTATCCCCTCCCCGGTGCGGCCTTCGGGATCCTCCTCAGTGCCATCCGGTCCCGGGCCTCGGCCTCGCGCAACGCGGGCCTCGTGGTGATCTCGGACCCCGACAGTGTCGGGGACGCCCGCCGGCTCATCGGGCGGGGGGTGAACCGGGTGGTGGATGGCAGCCAGCCGGTGAACAGGGTGGTCCGGGAGCTCACGGCGCTCCTGGCCGTGGCCCCGCGGATCGTGTCGAAGCTTCCCGCGAAGATCGCGCTCCGGATGGGTGATCGCCCGCTCTCGGTGCTCTGCCAGACCGAGAACCTCTCCCTGACGGGGATGCTGGTGCGTGGGTGCACGCACTGCGCACCGGGTGCCAGGGTGGCATTCCGGATCGAGCTCCCCGATGAGGACGAACCGGTGGAGGGCATCGCCGAGATCACCCGGAAGGCCGATCCGCTCCGGGAGGGGCTCCAGGGATTCGGCGCGCGCTTCCTGCTCTTCGACGGCGAGGGGCAGGACCGTTTCCAGAGCTGGCTGGAGGCGAGGGCCGGGGACGTGATCCACGGATGAGGCCGGTCCCCCGGGGGGCATCCCACCTTCGGTCGGACCGGTCCGGTCGGAGGTCCACCCGCCGCGGTGAATCCACGGCGGGTGGATTCGTGCTCAGAGCGTGGTGAGGACCTTCTCGATGCGGCCGAGGGCCCAGTCGATCTCCTCGCGCGTGATCGTGAGCGGCGGTGCGATCCGGATCACATGCTCGTGGGTCTCCTTGCACAGAAGGCCCTCCTCCTGGAGCGCCTCGCAGAACCGGCGGGCGCCGCCGGCCTCGGCCTCGAGCTCGATGCCGATCCACAGGCCGCGACCGCGGATCTCCGCGATGTGGGGCGAGTCGATGGCGCGCAGGCGCTCCATGAAGTGGCCACCCAGCTCGGCGGAGGCCTCCACGAGCCCCTCCTCCACCAGGACCTTCAGCGCCGTCCGGGCCACGGCCGCGCCCAGGGGGTTGCCGCCGTAGGTGGAGCCGTGGTCACCGGGCCGGAACACCCCCATCACCTCGTCGTCGGCCAGGATGGCGGAGACCGGGTACATGCCGCCGGACAGCGCCTTGCCGATGATGACCACGTCCGGCCGGATGCCCTCGTGCTCGTAGGCGAAGAGTTTCCCGGTGCGGCCGAGGCCCGACTGGATCTCATCCGTGATCAGCAGCACGTTGTGCTGCGAGGTGATCTCGCGCAGGCGCTTCAGGTAGCCCTCGGGGGGGATGATGATGCCGCCCTCGCCCTGGATGGGCTCCACCAGCACCGCGGCGGTGTCGGGCGTGATGGCGGCCTCCACGGCGTCCGCGTCGCCATAGGGCAGCATCCGGAACCCCGGGGTGAAGGGGCCGAAGCCGAACCGGTACTGCGCCTCCGAGGAGAAGCCCACGATGGTGGTGGTCCGCCCGTGGAAGTTGCCGTCGAAGACCAGGATCTCCGCCTGGCCCTCGGGGACGCCCTTGACCGTGGTGGCCCACTTGCGGGCGGCCTTGATGGCGGTCTCCACCGCCTCGGCGCCGGTGTTCATGGGCAGGACCCGGGCGAAGCCGGTGAGCTCGCAGAGCTCCTGGCAGAAGGGCCCGAGCTGGTCGTTGCGGAAGGCCCGCGAGGTGAGCGCCACGCGGCAGGCCTGCTCCACCAGGGTCTTCACGATGCGGGGGTGGCAGTGCCCCTGGTTCACGGCGGAGTAGGCCGCCAGGCAGTCCATGTAGCGGTTGCCGTCGGCGTCCCAGACCCAGATTCCCTCGGCGCGCGTGATCACCACGTCCAGGGGGTGATAGTTGTGGGCGCCGTACTGCTCCTCGAGCTCGATGAAACGGGCGGACTGGCTCATGCTCGCCTCCTCGGTGGGGTGGTTTCTCGCCGGTTCCCCGGTGGGCCCGGTCACCCTACACGCTCGGCCTGAGGGGTTCAAGGGGGGTGGAGGAAGGGAGTCACCACCTCATCGGGAGGCACGCTGCCCACTCCCGAGGAACAGGTCTACAACGCGTTTCGTTGGTGGAGGTTGGAACCATCCAGTCCGGGTCGGTATCACCCGGGTCCCGGCCGACCCCCCTCGCACTGTCAGGGATCACCGGCCGGTCCCTCAGGTTCCTCCTGGTCCGGTCCATGAGCCTGAGGCCCGTGCAGCCCCTGATGGGTAGCGCCAGTTTCGGGAGGAGATCCGGAGATGCCTGGGGGAACGAGAAGGTCATGGGAGGGAAGGTGGCCACATTCGGTGAGCGTGTCGATACCAGCACGGACCAGGAGGAGGGGACCGTAGTAGCTGGTCCACCCCTCGGCCACCCACAGCAGGTCGGTACGCTGGATGTGGGCGTGGGCGGGGACGGCCGGCGCCAGGATCGCGAGCGTCACGAGTGCGGTACGGACACGGTGTCGGAGCATGGGGGTTTCCCTCCCTGCGGGGGCCGCGGCTCCGGGCCTCCGGGCCAGGGTCACGACGGCTCGCCGCCGCTGTTCTGCTGGGCCTGCCAGTGGAGATAGGCCTCGATGAAGCCGTCGATGTCGCCGTCCAGGACGCGGTCCGCATCGCCCACCTCGAAGCCGGTGCGGAGGTCCTTCACCATCCGGTAGGGCTGCAACACGTAGGAGCGGATCTGGTTGCCCCAGGAGATCTCCTTCTTGGGACCCTTGAGCTTCTCCATCTCCTCCTCGCGCTTCTGGAGCTCCAGCTCGTAGAGGCGGGCCTTGAGGACCTTCATGGCGGTGGCCAGGTTCTTGATCTGGGAGCGCTCGTTCTGGCAGGTGACGATGATCCCCGTGGGGATGTGCACGAGCCGGACGGCCGAGTAGGTGGTGTTGACGCCCTGGCCTCCGGGACCCGAGGAGCAGTAGCGGTCCACACGGATGTCCTTCTCCGGGATCTCCAGGTCCACCTCCTCGTCCACCTCGGGGTAGACGTGCACGCTGGCGAAGGAGGTGTGCCGGCGGTTCTGGGCGTCGAAGGGGGAGATGCGCACCAGCCGGTGGACCCCGTTCTCCGACTTGAGGTAGCCGTAGGCGTAGGGACCGCGGACCAGGAGCGTGGCGCTCTTGATGCCGGCCTCCTCGCCGGGCTGCTCGTCGATGAGCTGGCAGTCGAAGCCGCGGCGCTCGCACCACCTGAGGTAGAGGCGCTCCAGCATCTGGGCCCAGTCCTGGGACTCGGTGCCGCCGGCGCCGGGGTGGATCTCCAGGTAGGCGTTGGAGGCGTCGTGCTCCCCGGTCATCTTGGTGGTGAGCTCGATGCGGTCGAGCTCGGGGCCGATCTTGCGGAGGAACTTCGCCAGCTCCTCCTCCACGCCGGCCTCGCCCTCGCGGGCCATCTCCAGGAGGATCTCCAGCTCCTCGCCGGCGTCCTTCAGGCGGGTGGCCACCTCCTGGGCGCGCTGGAGCTCGCTCCGGCGGCGCATCACCTCCCGGGCACGGTCCTGGTCGGACCAGATGGAGGGATCCTGCGCGAGGGCGTCGACTTCCGCGAGCTCCTTCTCGACGGCGGCCTCGTCAAAGATACCCCCGCAGGTGCCGGATCCGTTCGATGGCGTTCTCGCTGTGCTGGATGAGCTCGTCGAGCATGGTGTGTCCCCCCGATGTGGCGGCGGCCTCCACGACCGCACGCCCGCATGGTAGCAGACAGCGCACCGTGACCCCGGGATTCCCGGTGGGGGCGCCGCAGGGTGGGACACCCGCCCTCCCCCCGTGCGACGCCCGCCAGGCCACCCGTTCGTGAGACGTGAAAGGTGAGCCTGTTGCGAGAGCCCTGGATCGAGGAGGATTCCTGCGGCGTCGGCCCCCACCCACCCGGGAGAATGAACCACGGATTCCACGGACAAATTGGATGAAGAGAATGATGGGGAAAACACCGGACCTCCGTTCGATCTCACGCGAGGCCGACCTCTGTGACCTTCAGTGTGTACGCCGCCGGTGTTCCCGGTGCTCCAGGTCATCCTCGGAGGTCTTCCGGGCGTGGTAGGCTTCGCCCATGAAGGAGCCGGTGCTGGACCACATCGGGATCGCGGTGGCCTCGCTCGGGGAGGGGCTGGCGCTCTACCGTGCGCTGGGGCTCGAGGCGGAGGGCACGGAGGAGGTGCCGGGCCAGGGGGTCCGGGTGGCCTTCCTGCCCGCCGGGGACGCCCGGATCGAGCTGCTGGAGCCGCTGGGGGAGGACTCCCCCATCGCGCGGCACCTGGACCGGAGGGGCCCTGGTATCCACCACATCTGCCTGAGGGTGGGGGACATCCGGGCCACCATGGCACGCCTGCGGGAGGAAGGTTTCGAGCTGCTCTCCGAGGAGCCGCAGGAGGGGGCCCACGGGATGCTCGTGTGCTTCGTCCATCCCCGGTCGGCGGGCGGGGTGCTCCTGGAGCTCTCGCAGCCCGCACCGTCCAGACCATGAGCGGGAGCATGCTGATCGAGGAGGGTGCGCTGGTGGTGATCCACTGCAGCTCCCCCAGGGAGAAGCTGTGGGGCGTGCTGCTCCGTCTGGATGCGGTGGGTGCCGTGCTGCGTGGTCTCGACCTCAACTCCGTGGAGGACTGGCTCCGGCAGCAGCGGCGGGGGGACGAGCCGCTGGTGGGGCCCTCCACGGTGTTCATCCCCACCCACCGTCTCGAGAGGATCTCCCTGGACGAGTCCTCGGGAGCCCTGCGGAGCTACGGCGATCGCTTCGCGGAGGACGGCGGTGGCGACGTGCGCGACGTGCTCCTGGGACGTGACCGGTGAGGCGGACGGGCCCTCTCCGGCTGCGGCTGCTCTGGCTCGCCCTGCTGGCGGCGGCCCTGGCGGAGCCGGCAGCGGCCCAGTACCGGGGCCAGGTTGAGGTGGACGCCGTGGTGGTCCCCGTCACCGTCCGGACCTGGAGCGGCCGCCTGGTGAAGAAGGTGGACCGGGACCGGTTCCAGCTCTACGTGGACGGCATGAGAATCGGTATTCAGGACCTGGCCCCGGAGAGCGACCTGCCGCTGAGCCTGGCCTTCATCCTGGACACCTCGGGGTCCATGGCGGGCCACCGGATCACCGCGTGCCGGGACCTCATCTCGGCCTTCCTGGAGCAGCGGAGGGAGGGCGACGAGTACGCGCTGTGGACCTTCGCGGGGGACCGCGTCCTGGAGCGCTTCCCCTTCGGCATGAGCTGGTACCTCCTGCCCAGGATCCTGGAGGGGATCCGGCCCTGGTCCACCACGGCCCTCTACGACATGATCCAGCGGATCCCGCAGGTGACCGTGGGGGCGAGCCACCCGAGGCGGGCGGTGATCCTCCTGACGGACGGCGTGGACAACGCCTCCCGGATCTCGGCGGACGAGGCCACGCAGATCGCCCGGCGCCTCAAGACCTCCATCTACGTGATCGGCGTGGAGCCGCCGCCCCGCACGGTGGAGGCCGGCGGGGCCACCTACGAGGAGGTCCTGGAGCTCATCGCCGAGCTCTCCGGGGGCCGGTACCAGCGGGTCCCGGCCACCAGCGAGATGCCCGATGTGGTGACCGCCCTCCTGGACGAGCTCTCGTCCCGCTTCATCCTGACCTTCACCACCTCGGGGATCGGCACGAGGAAGTGGCGGACCCTCGAGGTGAAGGTGAAGGGCTACGAGGCCACCACGCGGAGGGGGTACTTCGGGACCCTGCCCTGAGGGTGCTCAGCCTCCGGAGGGCCGGTGGTCCGGGCCCTCCACGGGCCTGAGGGCGCCCTCCTGGAGCCAGTGCTCGTGGTACCGCCGGATGCGGAAGGCGTCCACCGGGATCTCGGCCTCGCACCGGCCCGCGGAAACACCCGAGGAGGCCTTCTGCCACAGCGTGCGGAGCAGTCTGTCATCCCCCCGAGCAGTCCTGGTGGGAGATTCGCTTCTGGGTCCGTGCTGCCAGGAATCGGGATGGGCCGCTGTCATCTTCCCTCCACGAGGACCGGACCGCCGTTCTGCAGGTCCCAGAGGCGGCGGTAGGGGCCGCCCCGTCGCACCAGGGCGTCGTGCCGGCCCCGCTCGGCCACCCGGCCCCGCTCGAGCACCACGATCTCGTCGAAGAGCTCCATCCGCACGAGCCGGTGGGTGATCACGAGGAGGGTCCCGGACTCCATGAGCCGGTGGAGGGCGTCCAGGAGCTCCCGCTCGGTGTCCCGGTCCAGATTCGCCGTGGGCTCGTCCAGCACCAGCCACGAGGGCCGCCGCACCAGCGAGCGGGCGAGGGCCAGCCGCTGGCGCTCGCCCCCGGACAGGGTCAGCCCCTGCTCGCCGATCCAGGTGTCCCAGCCCTCGGGGAGGCCCTCGATGAAGTCCAGGATCCGTGCCGTGCGGGCGGCGGCCTCGAGCCGCTCCGGGGTGGCACCGGGGTCCGCGAGGAGCAGGTTCTCCCGGATGGTCCCCGTGAACAGGTGGACCCGCTGGGGGACCACGGTGACCACACGGCGGACATCCTCCGCCCGGTACCGCCGGATGTCCTCTCCGAGGAGCTCGAGCGAGCCCTCCCATCCCTCCCAGAACCTGAGCACGAGGTTGAGCAGCGTGGACTTCCCGGATCCCGAGGGGCCCACCAGGGCCACGTGCCGCCCGGGGGAAAGCTCCAGGTCCAGCCTGTCGAGCGCCGGAGGCCCCGGTGGTGTGGGGCCGTCGGAGGGGTAGCGGAATCGCAGCCTCCGGGCGGCGAGCATCGGGATGTCGGGTGCCCGGGGCACCGGGGGGTCGGGCAGGGGCAGCGGGTCCGGCGGGTCCTCCACCGCGGGGGGCGTGTCCGTGATCTCGAAGAGCCGCCGCGCCGCCGCGGCCTGCTCCTCCAGGCTCCGGGCGGCCGCGGGCAGCGGCTGGAACGCCTCGAAGCTCGCGAGGGCGGCCAGGGCCAGCACGGCCAGGGTCACGCCGCCGAACCGCCCCTCCCGCACCATGGGGATGGCCAGGGCGAGGACCGCCGCCGTGCCCAGGGTCGCGGCGAGGCCGGACAGTGCGGTCTCCAGCCCGCCGGTCCGCCCCGAGCGCTCCTGGATCGAGACGAGCTCCTCCCCGAGCGTCTCCAGCCTCCGGAGGATCTCCTCCTCCCGGCCGAGGGCCAGGAGGTCGGGGAGGCCCTGCACCAGGTCCACGGCCGTCACGTGGAGGCGTGCGACGGTCCGGCGCTCGCCGTCGCCGAGGCCCCTGGAGACCCGCCGGAGCAGGAGGGGGAGGGCCACCCCGGCCGTCAGCGCGGCGGCCAGGTAGGCCGGAGCCAGGAGCTCGCCGTGCCACCCCAGGAACAGGGTCGTGGCCGCGGTCACGGCAACCGCCACCAGGGGCGGTGCCAGGGCCCGGACGTACAGGTTCTCGAGGGCCGCCACGTCGGAGAGGGTCCGGGCCAGGAGGTCGCCGCTCCGGAGGATGGAGAGCCGGGCCGGGGCCAGCGGTTCCACGGCGACGAAGAACCAGGTCCGGATCGAGGCCAGGATCCGGAAGGTGAGGTCGTGGGAGACCAGCCGTTCCAGGTACCGGAACACGCCCCGGCTGATGCCGAAGAACCGGACCCCCACGATGGCCACCTGGAGCTCCGCGATGGAGGGGTGGAGCGCTGCCGAGGCGATGATGAAGGCGGACGCCGCCATGAGGCCCACCCCCGCACCCACGGTGGCGAACCCCAGCACCGCGGCCAGCAGGACCTCGGGCCAGTGGGGCCGGGCCAGGCGCAGGAGGCGGCGGAGCTCCCTCACGGGGGGCCTCCACCGCCGGACATGAGGGCGGCGAGGGGGCCGCCGGGCGCGGCGAGCTCGCCGGGGGACCCGGTGGCCACCACCCGTCCCCTCTCGAGCAGGACGACCCGGTCGGAGGACCGGACCGTGGCGGCCCGGTGGGCGATCACCAGCGCCGAGCGTCCCGCGAGGAGCCGCGACGTGGCGGCGGCCAGCTCGGCCTCCAGCCCGGGATCCAGCTGGGAGGTGGCCTCGTCCAGGACCAGGAGGGGGGCGTCCTTCAGGAACGCCCGGGCCAGCGCCAGGCGCTGGGCCTGCCCGCCGGAGAGCCGGATCCCACCCTCGCCCACGGGGGTCTCCCATCCCCGCGGCAGATCCTCGATGAACTCCAGGGCGCAGGCCGCCTCGGCGGCCCGGCGCAGGTCGGCCGTGGAGGCCCCGGGCCGCCCCATCCCGACGTTCTCCGCCACGGTGCCCGCGAAGAGGTGGGGCCGCTGGGGCACCCACGCCACCCGGGCCCGCCACTCGCCGGGCCGGATGGAGGTGAGCGGGATGCCGTCCACGGTGATCCGCCCCCCCTCGGGGTCCGCGAAGCGCAGCAGCAGCGAGGCCAGCGTCGACTTGCCCGCCCCGCTGGGCCCCACCAGGGCGACGCGTTCCCCGGGGGCGATGGAGAAGCTGACCTCCCGCACCGCCGGGACCGGCATGCTCCCATCACCGTCCTCCCGGCCCCGCGCGCGGTGGGAGAACGTGACGCTCTCGAGGCGGACCTCCGGGTGGGGGCCGGGACGGGACGAAGCCGTGCCACCGGGCCCGACCGGCGGCTCCATCTCGAGAATGGCGAAGAGGCGCTCCGCGGCGGCGGCTCCCTCGAGGCCCGCGTGGAACCGCGTTCCCAGCAGGCGGAGCGGCAGGTAGAACTCCGGGGCCAGCAGCAGGACGAAGAACGCCTGCTCGAAGGCCAGCCGCCCGTAGAGGAGGCGCAGGCCCACCTCCACCGCCACCACCGCCGTGCTGATGGTGGCCACCGTCTCGAGCACCAGCGCCGAGAGGAAGGCCACCCGGAGCACCTCCATGGTGGTCCTCCGGAAGGCGTTCGAGAGGCGGCGGATGGTGGCCACCTCCTGGCGGCTGCGGCCCAGGATCCTGAGCGTGGTGAGCCCCTGGAGGACCTCCAGGAAGTGCGCTCCCATGCGGGCGAGCGTCCTGAAGCGCCGGCGCCCCATGCCCTCGGCCGCGGTGCCGATGAGCACCATGAAGACGGGGATCACCGGTGCGGTCACCAGCAGGACCACCGCGGAGAGGGGATCATTCACGAGCACGACGCCCGCCACGAGCAGGGGAACGGCCGCGGCCAGGGCCACCTGGGGCAGGTACTGTCCCACCCAGGCGGAGACGGCCTCCACGCCGTCCACCAGGGTGGTGGTGAGCTCTCCGGAGCGCTCGCGCCCCATGGCCAGGGGGCCGAGTGCCACCAGGTGGCGGGCGAGCCGGCGCCGCAGCCGCTCCTTCACCCGGAGGGCCGCGGCGGAGGCCGTGGACCCGGCCGCCCAGCCGAGGAGCGCCCGGAGGGCCGCCGAGACCACCAGGAGCCCAAGGAGCGGCAGGGACTGCCGGAGGGTGGCACCCTCCAGGAAGACCCCCGCCACGATGCGGGCCAGGGCCAGGGCGGCGGCGGCGTTGGCGGCGGCGGCGGCGACGGAGAGCCCCACCGACACGGAGAGCGCCCGCCGCTCACCGGCCGCCGCTGCGAGGAGACGCCGGTCCATGTGCATTGTGGAGATGATCCCAGAGCCCGGGGAAAATCACGAGCCGGGCCCGCGGGCCCGGCTCGTGGATCGAGAAGGCAGGGTCAGTACTCCAGCTCGGAGTCCACCGTGAGCCGTTTCCGGAACACCCAGTACGTCCACCCCTGGTAGACCAGGACGAACGGAACGAGGATCAGCGCCACGATGGTCATGACCTTGAGCGTGTACTGGCTGGACGAGGCATTGTAGATGGTGAGGCTCCACTCCGGGTTCATGCTGGAGACCAGGAGCCTGGGGAACAGGCCGATGAACAGGGCGACCACCGAGCAGACGATGGAGAACGCCGTCATGACGAAGGCCCAGCCGTCCTTGCCCGTGCCCAGGAAGTAGCGCACGGAGATCAGCGCGAGGATCGCCGCCACGGGCACCACGCCAGGATTGAACCCCACGTGGTCGAAGAAGTCCGTGGTGGTCCCCGCCAGAACCACGTACACGACAAGGAGGATCACGGCAGCGGGCCAGACCTTCATGGCGGCCGCCCTGGCGCGCTCCCGGATCTCACCGGCGGTCTTCAGGGACAGGTAGGCCGCGCCGTGGAGCGTGAAGACCGCCACGGCGGTGAGCCCGCCCGCCAGCGTGAAGGGACTCAGGAGGTCGAAGAAGTTGCCGGTGAAGTTCATCCTGGCATCCACGGGAAGGCCGTACAGGAGGCCGCTCATGGCGACCCCCCACAGCAGGGCAGGCACCAGGCTGCCGGAGAAGATGATCCAGTCCCACCGGTTCCGCCAGGTGGGGCTCTCATCCTTGCTCCGGAACTCGAAGGATACCGCCCTCAGGATCAGGGCCACGAGCATGAGGACCAGCGCCAGGTAGGCGCCGCTGAAGAAGGTGGCGTAGAAGTGCGGGAACGCCGCGAACAGCGCACCGCCCGCGGTGAGCATCCAGACCTCGTTGCCGTCCCACACGGGACCGATGGTGTTGATGACCACCCGGCGTTCACGGTCGTTCCTGCCGAGGAAGGGCAGCAGGATGCCCACGCCGTAGTCGAACCCCTCGAGGAAGAAGAACCCGGTGAACAGAACGGTGATCAGGATGAACCAGACTGTGTTGAGATCCATGCTCCACCTCCCTCACACGGCCTGGGGCGCTTCGGCCCCGGGTGCGGGCTCCACGACCCCGACCCTTGCGTACCGCGTCAGCAGCTTCACGTCCACGATCATCAGCACGGCGTACAGCAGTGTGAACACCACCAGGGAGAAGGCCACCTCCCCGGCGCCCACCGTGTTGGACACGGCATCGGACGTTCTCTGCAGCCCGAACACGATCCAGGGCTGGCGGGCCATCTCGGTGAAGATCCAGCCGGTGGAGTTGGCCAGGATGGGCAGGCCGATGGCCCAGAGCATGAGCCGCAGCAGGCGGGGTGAGTCCACCACGTCGTCCTTCATGATGGCCCTCAGGGAGAACAGCAACAGCAGCAGCATCAGGAAGCCGGCGCCCACCATGATGCGGAAGGTCCAGTACGAGACGGCCACCGGCGGCACGTAGTCACCGGGTCCGTAGGTCTGCTCGTACTCGTCCTGGAGCTGGTTGATGCCCCTGACCTCACCGCTGAAGCGGTTGTAGACCAGGAAGCTCAGGGCGCCCGGAATCCGGATGGCGAACACGTCCCGGCGCTCCTTCTCGTTCCCGATGGTGAACAGCGACATGGCCGCCGGGTCCTCGGTGTTCCAGAGTGCCTCGGCCGCGGCCATCTTCATGGGCTGGACCCTGATCATGTACTGGGCCTGGGTGTGGCCCACCAGGATCACCAGGACGGTGCCCACGAGGCCGTAGACCACGCCCCAGCGGAACGAGCGCCGGAAGATCTCGAGATTGTCGGACTTCCGGAGCAGGTGCCAGGCCGAGATGCCCGCCACGAAGAAGCCCGCGGTGGCCACTGCAGAGGCGAAGACGTGGGGCCACTGGATCCAGAGGTGTTCGTTGGTGAGCAGGGCGAAGAAGTCGGTCATCTCCGCCCGGCCGTTCCGGAGGGCGTACCCGACCGGCTGCTGCATGAAGGAGTTGGCAGCGAGGATCCAGACCGCCGAGAGGTTGGAACCGATGGCCACGAGCCACATCACCGTGGCGTGGAGCTTCGGCGACAGCTTGTTCCAGCCGAAGATCCACACGCCCAGGAAGACCGACTCCATGTAGAACGCCAGCAGGGCCTCGATGGCCAGGGGCGCACCGAAGATGTCGCCCATGAACCGTGAGTACTCCGACCAGTTCATGCCGAACTGGAACTCCTGCACGATCCCCGTGGCCACCCCCATGGCGAAGTTGATCAGGAAGAGCTTTCCCCAGAACTTCGTCATGGTCTTGTAGCGGGGGTCGCCGCTCGTGACGTACCTGGACTCCATCAGGGCGATGAGCACCGAGAGGCCAAGCGTCAGCGGCACGAAGAAGAAGTGGTAGACAGTGACGATCGCAAACTGCAATCGTGCGAGCAACAGGGCATCCATCAGCAACCTCCTTTTCGATGAAATATCACGGGAATGAACGGTCCATCACGGTCGGGAAACGCGGGTCCTGGCGGCGGGCACCACCGGCAACCCTTGAGGAGATGTGGCAATGTGCAACTGAATGAAACGCGGACTCGCAGACTGTTTCGAGGGATCTCGATGCGGCACGGTGAGACCTCCGGACGCTCATCATCCGGGAATGACAGCAACAGATCGATGTCACGATCATGACGCTCCCGGAGTATATCATGACAGTAATATTTCTCATTATCGCCTCGCCATCAGTCACAAGACACGGGGAGTTGTCTGTCAGATGGCGGTGACACGGTGACGGTACGGGTGGGGACCCCCTGTGGCCGGGGACCGTCGCCTGATGATCCGCCGGGGGGGGGCGGAGGGTATACTGGCACGACGTCCCCGGTGGGACGCCAGAGGAGGCCGTGATGAGCGATCGTGGATTCGGGGGGCGGTGGTTCGTTCCCTTCGTGGTGGTCGGGGCCCTCGTGGTCGGGGCCGGTGCCGTCCGGGCACAGGAGGCGGGTGCCGGGAATGCGGGCCAGGCACCCTCCGAGGTCGATGAGAGCTCCCTGGGAGACGTGGTGGCCACGTATTCCCTCGGAGAGATCCGGGAGGGGGAGATGGAGCGGGCCGGCGGGGTCCGCCTGTACCAGGTCCGCCAGCAGGAGTACGAGCTCGAGGAGCGTGCCATCCGGCAGCTGGTCTCGGAGCGCCTGTTGCGGGCCGCGGCGCTGCGCGAGGGCAAGACCCGGGACCAGCTCTACGCGGAGCGGGTCGAGAACCTCGTGAAGGAACCCCCGTCCGGGGAGGTCGACGCGGTCATGAAGACCTACCGGAGCCAGCTCCCCGAGGACGACGCCGAGGCGCGGGCCCTGGTGGTCCAGGCCCTCAAGGACCGGCAGAGGAAGCGGCTGGAGCAGGCGCTCCAGAAGCAGCTGCTGGCCAGCGCCGACCTGAAGATCATGCTGGAGCCGCCCCGGGCGCCCATCACCATCGACCCCTCCGATCCTGTGAGGGGGCCGGCGGACGCTCCCATCACCATCGTGGAGTTCTCGGACTTCCAGTGCTCCTTCTGTGCCCGCTCGCAGCAGACGCTCCACCTGCTGCGGCTCAAGTACCCCGGGCTGATCCGCATCGTGTTCAAGAACATGCCCGGGTCCAGCCACGACAGGGCCCGGCCGGCCGCGGAGGCCGCCCTGTGCGCGGCGAGGCAGGGGAAGTTCTGGGAGCTGCACGACTGGCTGTTCTCCAACCAGCAAAAGCTGGACGACGAGTCCATCGCGGGAGCGGCGAAGAACATCGGCCTCGACATGGAGGCCTTCGAAAAGTGCCTGGAATCCGATGAGACGCTGGGCCAGATCGACGCCTCGCTGAACATGGCCCGGATCCTGGGCCTCTCGGGCACGCCGGTCTTCTTCATCAACGGCATCATGGTCCGGGGCGCCCGGCCCCTGCCCGTCTTCGACGAGATCGTCCGGAGCGAGCTGGACCGCCTGGGGATCCCGATCCCCGGGCCGGAGGAGAAGGCGGCCGGGAAGCCAGGACCCGTGAAGGACCTGCCGGGACCCGGGAAGAGGTGAGCCCCCGGGAGCCCCGTCAGCGCCCGCCGGCGTGACGGCGAAAGAAGTCGAGGGCCTTCAGCGGCCGGTGGGCCTCGTCGCGGACGCGGCGGTCCAGCCAGCGCACGGCGCCCCCGGGGGGCGCCGGGGGCAGTTCGTCCGGGGGGATCCGGAGGGCGCGCCGGAGGAACTCCGCCGGGGCCCTGTCCACCCGCCCGGCACCCGGAGGGGCGCAGTCCGGGCAGAGGGGAAGGCCCTCGGCGGGGTGGGTGCGGAACCCCTCCACGAGCTCCGTGCCGCAGGCGTTGCAGGTGTCCAGGGCCGGGAGCACCCCGCCCAGCTGCAGGATCCAGAGCTCCGTGTAGGCGAGGAGCGAGGGGGGGCCGCCGCCGCCGAGCAGCTCCGAGGTCACCGCGTCGGCCAGGCGGTAATGGCGGGGAGCCGGCTCGCCGGCGGGGCAGAAGGTGAGCAGGAGCTCGGCCACCGCCGCGGCCGCGGCGCTCCGGTCGAAGTCCCGGGCCAGGGGGTACGAGGGCCGGACGGGCTCCACCGCCCGGAACGTGGCGAGCTCCGCCGAGGGTTTCTGCCACACGGTGGTCCGGATCGTGGACAGCACCTGTGTGGCCGCCGCCGCGGGCGTCTTCCCCGAGCGCGCCCCCCGGAGAACCCCCCGCACCAGGCCGTGCTCCCGCGTCAGCACCGAGAGGATCTGGTGCCGGTCCCGGTAGGGGATGGCGTCGAGCACGATGGCGTCGTCGGAGAACTCCGGCATGGGGCCATGGTAGCGCTGCCCCCGCCCGCCCGGGCCGTGAAACGCGAAACGTGAAACGTGAAACGTGAAACGTGAAACGAAAGAGGGTGTTCGATCGTGGAGGGTATGGGGGAGTGCAACGCCCGCCCACCCGCCCGTGTGA
>JAMOWA010000004.1 GCA_027061805.1 Thermoanaerobaculia bacterium
AGGACCCGTCCACCTTCGAGATGACCCTCCAGCAGCAGTCCTCCGGCACCGGGGGCGAGGGCGACATCACCGCGGTGCACGCCGGGGCCGGCCTCACCGGCGGCGGCGAGTCGGGGGACGTGACCCTCTCCGTGGCCACCGGCGGCATCGAGACCGACATGCTCGCCACCGGTGCCGTGACCTCGGCCAAGATCGCGAACGGTACGGTCGGCTCCCAGGACCTCGCCAGCAGCGCCGTCACCTCCTCGAAGATTGCGGACGGCACCGTGACCAGGGCCAAGATCGCCGCCGCGGGCGGCACCGACGGCCAGGTGCTCAAGCTCTTGGGAGGGGCGCTGGCGTGGGCCAACGACTCGCTGACCCTCCCGTGGAGCGGAAACGCCAACACCGCGGCCAACCCGCTGATCTGGATCAAGAACACCGGCGCGGGACACGGGCTGTGGGTGGACACGAACGGCGCGGACGCGTACGCGGTGAGGGGGATCGCTTCGGCCAACACGGGGCCCGCGACGGGGGTGCTCGGTCGCAGCAACTCCCCCTCGGGCTACGGGGTGTACGCCATCGGCGGGAGCACGTCCGGCAACAACGTCGGCCTCTACGCGAAGACGTTCAGCTCGGATGGCATCGCCGTCGTGGGGTCGCTGGGGGATTTCTCGTTCTCGGACGTCGGCTTCTTCTGGAAGCCCGCCGGTGCGTTCAAGGGCCCCAACGGCGTCATGGGCATCACCGACACCGAGGCCGGCTACGGCGTCATCGCCTGGAACAAGGCGACCACGGGCGCGACCTCGCGGGCCCTCTACGCGCGCGCCGAGTCCGACGCCACCTACACCGGGTACTTCCAGGCAATCAACGGCCACGGCGTGTACATCTCCACCCCCCTGGGCAAGACCGGGCTCGCCGTGGCCGGCGGCACCAAGAACGCCGTGGTACGGGTGGGCGAGGAGGCGCGCCTCATGTACAGCGAGGAGGCCACGGGGGTGTGGTTCGCCGACTACGGGTTCGGGCGGCTCGAGGATGGCGTGGCTGTGGTGGCCATCGACCCCGCCTTCGCGGAGGTGGCCAACCCGGACGAGCCGTACCACGTCTTCGTGGAGCCCTACGGTCCCGCCCACCTCTACGTCGTGCGCCGCACACCCGCGGAGTTCGAGGTGCGGGCCCTCGACGGCGGAGCCGACGTGGAGTTCTCCTTCCGCGTCGTCGCCCGGCGCCGGGGGTACGAGCACGAGCGGATGCGGCGGCTGCCGCAGGCCGAGACCGACCCGCACCTGTTCCCCGAGCGGGCCGGCGAGGCCCGGCAACAGCAGGCTCGGTAGGAGAGCTCCACGAGCCACCGGGCGTCCCCGGTCTTCGCGGGCCGGGGACGCCCCGTTGTCCTCCATGTGGTCCGGATCACATCACCTGGCCTCCCCCTGCGGGGCCCGGAACCGCACCCCCGTCCAACCAGCACATCCGGAGGGGATCCCCACGGCACCCCGTGTCACCCGGAGGCATGGCCCGTCGCGGCGTCACGGAACCGCCGCATGCCTCGCCACCGCTCCGTTCCCGGCGGCGACCGACAGGACCGCTCCACCCGGGGAGGCGAGCTCTGGTAGCATCGGGGAACAGGGGGGGGCAGGGGGGGGCAGGGGGAACAGGGCGTTGAACGGAGAACGGCTCGATGGCTGGAAGGCGATCGCTGCCTACCTCAACCGGTCGGTGCGCCAGTGCCAGCGGCTCGCGGAGTCCAGGGGACTGCCGGTCCACCACCTCCCGGGGACCAGGTCCGTCTTCGCCTACACCGGGGAGCTCGACAGGTGGCTCCTGGGCCTCCCGGAGCAGACCGCCCAACCCCCGGAGATGCGGCTCAGCCGCTCGGGCCGCCACGTGGTGCTTCCGGTGGAGACCCTGGAATCGAACCCCGGCAGCACGGATCCGGCCGCGAGGAAGCCGACGGGCCAGGGCTCCGGGTCACCCCACCGCAGAGCCTCTCCCCTTCTCGTCCTCGCCCTTCTCGGCCTCCTCGGTGGCGCCCTGCTCACCGTGGCTGCTCTCGGACGGCACGAGCCGCCGTGGTACGAGAAGGGTTTCGCCCTCTCCGGCGTCTGGTCGTTCTCGGGACCCACGCTCTCCACCCAGAGCGCCACCGTCGTCCGCTTCGACACGGGGCACCGCGCCGGCCCCGGCACGGAGGTCGCGGTGACGCTCGTCAGCAGCGGGGCTCGCTGGTCCGGAGGCGTCGAGATCTTCAGCGACGACCTGCACTGGACCTTCGTCTCCATCTCGCCCAGGGAACACCAGATCCTCGTGCAGCGTTTCCCCGTCGGCACCGTCACGGCCTTCCCCATGGGCCCGCTCGTCGACTGCGCCCGCCCCGTCCGGTTGCGGCTGGTTCTCACGGACTCCCGGCTGGAGATCTCGTGTGACGATCAGAGGACGGTGCATCTCTCCATGGATCCCTGGGATGTCATGTCCGGCCGCCTGCTCCTCCGGGTCGGCACACCGGGGGACGAGATACACGAACCCGCCGGGGGCACCTGTGCCTTCCGTGACCTCCAGGTCCGGGGCGAACCCGCGACCCTGCCTCCCGCCATCGTCCAGGAGGTTCCGGCCGGGGAGAGGCCTTCCGCCGACTACGTGCTGACCGTCACCGACATCGACGATCAGGTGGACGTGCTCATCGACGGCCGGCGGCTTGCCAGCGCCAGGTACCGGGAAACGATCGGCCCCATGAGCATCACCCCCTTCCTGGACCGGGGTCCGCACACCCTCACGGCCCTCGTCTTCAACAGGAAGTGGACGGCCTCCTACAGGGTCTCCCTGACCAGGAACGGCACCGAGATCTGGCACGAGGCCTGCGGCAGCGTGACAGAGCCCCCCTACGGGTGCGAGGCCATCGGCCAGCGCCTGGGCATGGTCAGGCGCCTGAGCTTCACCTTCACGGCCCGGTAGGCCGGCGGTGCCGTGCCCCCCACCGGCCGGCGCAGCACACGGGGAGAACCCGTCCACTGAACCAGGACAGGTTCGGCTCTTCACGTCCTCACCTCCTTGACACCCGCGCCCCGTTTCGCCACTCTGGCCACGGTCCTGCCGGACCCCGGAGGTGCCCATGCGGAAGCCCGTCGTCCTCATCACCGGAGCGGGAGGCGAGATCGGTCACGGCCTCATCGAGCGGCTCTGGGAGGAGGGCCGGCCCGCCATCATCACCATCGACCTCAACCCGCTGGACGCCTCGCTGGGACCCAAGGTGGCCCGCGAGCTCGTGGGCTCCATCCTGGACACCAACCTGCTGGAGCGCATCCTGGCCGAGTACGAGGTGGACATGGTCTTCCACCTGGCGGCCATCCTCTCCACGCGGGGCGAGTTCACGCCGGTGACCGCCCACCAGGTGAACGTGGAGGGCACGCTGAACCTCCTGGACTTCGCGCAGAAGCAGGGCGAGTCCCACGGCCGGCGCGTGGTCTTTCTCTACCCCAGCTCCATCGCCGCCTACGGCCTCCCCGACCTCGAGACCAAGGCGCGGGTGGGCCGGGTGAAGGAGCACGAGTGGAACGTGCCCACCACCATGTACGGCTGCAACAAGCTCTACTGCGAGCACCTGGGGCGCTACTACAACCACTTCTACAAGCAGCTGGCCGCCGAGACCCTGTCCGGCAAGGTGGACTTCAGGGCCATCCGGTTCCCCGGGCTGATCAGCGCGGACACGGTGCCCTCCGGCGGCACCTCGGACTTCGCTCCCGAGATGATCCACGCCGCGGCCCGCGGCGAGTCCTACGCCTGCTTCGTCCGGCCCGACACGAGGATCCCCTTCATGGCCATGCCCGACGCCGTGGACGCCCTGCTCAGGCTGGCGCGGGCCGAGCGCACGGGCCTCCGCTACAACGTGTACAACATCACGGCCTTCAACCCGTCCGCCGAGGAGATCCGCGAGCTCGTGCTCGAGGGCTTCCCCGGTGCCGAGATCACCTTCGAGCCCGACCTCAAGCGGCAGGCCATCGTGGACTCCTGGCCCGAGGACGTGGACGACACCGCCGCCCGGGAGGACTGGGGCCTCGCGCCGGGGTACGACCTGCGCTCGGCCTTCACGGAGTACCTCTTCCCCCGCATCGCCGCCCGGTACGGCACCGCCACCCCCTGAGGCGGCCGGGGTACCCGCCTCCGGCTTCGAAGCCGCCTTACCCCGGTGCGGTGATGTTGCCGGGTGCGCCCTCCCCCTCTGCACCTCAGCTCCCCTGCTCCCCTGCGCCCCCGCTCCCCT
>JAMOWA010000005.1 GCA_027061805.1 Thermoanaerobaculia bacterium
TAAGGCAGACGAAACCCACCAGACCGAGTCGCCAAGGCTCCGATGGCCAGTCATCGGTGCAAGAACGCCCCGGCAATCTTGAGATTGCCAGTCGTCCGTGTCGGGATGCTTTCCTTCGCCTTGGTACCTCCAACGGTCTCCTCCCCACATCCTTTTCACCGGAATCCTCTATATTGCTTCTGTGGAGACAATCTCTCTCGAAGCTCAACCGTTTCGTCCACGCGGGGAGATCGGTGGCCTGTCATCCAGATCCCCCTGTCTCTCCGAGCCCCTGACCAGCCTCAGGCAGTGTCAACTTGCTGGAACCCTGTTGGATCAGGTGCTCCATGGCTTCAATCGAAAAGACGACCGTCATGCGTGATTCCGAGCAGCAGGGCACACGACCTCAAGAACGCTCCGTGTCACAGTTCGTCGTGCGAGGCACCATCTTTCGCACCATGACATTCGCGCTCACAGCCCTCGTGGGTCTTCTATTGATGCCATTCATAGTGCACTCTCTCGGGAACCGCTCCTATGGCATGTGGGCACTCGTGGGCTCCATCTTGAACTATTTTTCTCTTTTCGATCTTGGCATCTCATCAGCCGTCGAACGCTTTGTCTCACGGGCTCTGGGCCAAGAAGACATCCCAGCTGCCAATACCATCATCAGCTCGGCGACATTTCTCTTCACAGGACTAGGATTAGCCTTGATCACTCTGGTCATTCTGACAAGTGTCTCGATCCCATTTCTGATACATGATACCCACGACGGTATCCTCTTGGGACAGATCATCCTCATCGTCGGGTTGGGACTCGGCTTTACGTTCCCCGGGCGGGTTTTTGAGGGACTGTTCTCGGCTCAACTACGACAAGACGTTCTTTCAACTGTCTGGATCATCGTTCTCATTTGTCGCACACTCATCATCATAATGGTCTTGAGACTCGGTTGGGGGTTGAAAGGCCTCGCCCTCGCCACCTCCATATCCATTGTTGTTCGTTATGTCATACTTATTGCTCTGGGCAGAAAATCTCATCCGTGGCTCAGCATATCTCTCCACCTTTGCCGACGGCATCGCATTCAAGAACTCCTTGGGTATGGGCTGGTCGGTTTTCTCAATCGAATTGGAGATTTTCTCCGTTTTCACCTCGACAATATCGTCATCGGCTCATTTCTGGGGCTCACCCCCATCACGCTCTACACAATCCCAGTCAAGCTCTTGGAATACTTCACAAACTTCATGCTAAGTGCGGTTGGATTCGTGGCACCCGTCTTCAGCAGGTATGAAGGCCTAGGTGAATCCAAAGCATTGAAAAACCGTTTCTTGGATATCACTAGAGTGTCCACCATTGCGGCAACATTCGTGGGAAGTAGCCTCCTCTTCTATGGGAAACCCTTCATCACACGCTGGATGGGCGAAGCATATACCTCGAGCTATGATGTATTGTTGATGTTGGGTGTGCCGGCGATCTTTTCATTGATGTCGAATCCAAGCATTAGCTTACTTTACGGCATTTCGAAACATCACTACTATACTATTGCCAATATCCTCGAAGGATTTACAAATCTGTCATTGAGCCTCTTACTCGTCAGACAGTATGGGATTTATGGGGTCGCTCTCGGCACGGCCATCCCCATGATAATCTTCAAACTCGGAATTCAGCCCATCTACACCTGTCGTTCGATCAAGTTGGATCTTCGGAGGTACTATAGAATCCTCTTCTTTACGACGCTCAAATCATTCCTTCCAATCATGGTGTACTACATGGCCATTCAACGCCTTCTCGGGCCAACATTTATATCGATGTTCCCGATCTGGATTGGACAAACGATACTATTTCTTCCCATCGCGTGGAGATATATTCTTCGCCCAAGGGATCGGCGGACTATCAAATCCGCTCTTTCCCCTGATCGGACAGTACGATGTTCATGATTGAACACGATAGATCCAGAACGATCTGGAGATTCTGAAGAATGAATGTGAAAGCACAATTGTCTCTCAGGGCGCACACAGGAGAGAAGAAAGGAGTTCTCCCATTATGAAAAACTTTGCTGTAGTCCTTGCGGGTGGCCTCGGAACAAGAACCGGTTACGATACCGCAAAACAGCTTCTCAAGATCGGCGGCAAGCCCGTCATGCACTTCGTAATGGATGTGTTGGAAGCTCATCCAAGAATCGATGGCATCGTACTCGTGGTCAATCCCGCCATTAGAAAGGAGGTCCAGACTCTGCTTCCGTCCACACGATATCGCAAACTCATGAAGATCGTTGATGGCGGAGAATCGCGGCTGGACAGCTCCAGAATCGGAGTCCGCTCCATACCAGAATCTCAAGGGAACGTCCTGATTCACGATGCCGTCCGGCCCTTCATGAGCTCCAGAATCATTGATGCTATCCTGAACGCTCTCGAGGCCTACAGTGCAGTCGACGTCGCCATCGAGCCAACGGACACCATCATCCGAGTCGATGAGCACGACCTGATCGAAGAAATTCCGGACCGTGCAGTCCTGAGGAGAGGGCAGACCCCACAAGGATTCCGGCTTGACGTCATCAGAGAGGCTCACACGCTCGCAGTGCGGGAAGGCCAGGTTCGTGTGACCGACGACTGTGGCTTGGTCCTGAGGTACGGGCTGTGCAAGGTATTCGTCGTCCCAGGTGAGCGGACTAACATCAAGATCACATACCCTGAAGACCTTTACCTTGCCGACCGCATTTTCCAGCTCCGCGGAGACACCTTGCACGAAGATGTTGATCTCCACAGGCTTGAAGGATCTGTCCTGGCCGTGATTGGAGGTACCCGTGGCATCGGCAAGGCCATCGTAAAACTTGGACGAGCCCATGGCGCACGAGTATTCCCCTGCAGTAGGGCGACGGGTGTCGATGTCGCTAACCATGAATCCATAAGTAAATTTCTGAAACGTCTCCAGGAACAAGAAGAACTCATCCACCATGTCTTCAACTGTGCGGCTGTTCTGCGCAAGGGGCGCCTTGACCAACGATCCCCGGAGGAACTCAGGGAGGAAGTCGAAATCAACTACCTTGGTGCTCTCAACCTCATCGTGGCCGCCCTTCCCTATCTCCGGCAGACCAGGGGATCCATCACTCTGTTCACGTCAAGTTCCTATACCCGTGGACGTCCTTTCTATGTAACCTACTCCTCGGCAAAGGCAGCCATCGTGAATCTCGTCCAGGGACTCACGGAGGAACTCGAAACCGAGGGTATCACGATCAACGCCATCAACCCGGAACGATCGGCAACTCCCATGAGATTTGAGAACTTCGGAGAAGAGCCGCCGGAAACTCTTCTGAAACCCGAAGAAGTTGCATTGGCCGCACTTAAGACCGCCATTGCCCCAATTTCGGGAATGGTGATTGACGTGAGAAGATCCCGCCAGACGAGCGCATGAGGGTCTTTAGGTGTTGATGATACGACGGTTACTGCAACGACCTGCCTTGACTTTCGCAGGCATGGTCAGGAGGGCCTTGGGGAAAAGAGTCTCTGAAGAAAAGCCCCGTATCCTCATCGACTGCATTGAGTTTTTTCATTTCCTGCACGTGGGACCTCTCGTCGACCGTCTCATCGAAGAAGGGCGGGTCACTGTGTACCTCCTGAAGAATCCCACTCTCGGGGAGGCGGATATCCTCAGAATCAGAAGACCTGGCTTGAGACTTGTCTCTCCCATGAAAGTGAAATTTCTCAGTTTCGACGTCACGATCTCTCTGGATTTTTCCCAGCTCGTGTCCATACCTTCTAAGGGAACGTGGGCCTTTCTACCTCACGGGGATGGAATGAAGGCCCATTACACGGGCTCAGCCGAACTTGGGAAATACGACACCGTGTTCGCCCTAACGCGCTCTCAGGCACGGCTTCAGAGATCGTTCATTAACCACGGGGCGCAGGTGGTAGAGCTCGGCTTAATGATCGGGGACCGTTTGACAGGCGAGCCAGTATCAGAGGACCAGCGACGACAGCTTCAAAGAAAGCTGGGATTGAAGCCCGAGCTTCCTGTTGTGCTCTATGCACCCTCATGGTCCATCGATGATCATCATGTCATAATGAACCACATGCTGCTCCAGAGCCTCATGGAGCAGGATGAATTCAACGTCATCCTCAAACCCCATCCCAATCTACTGATACCAGAACGATGTGGCGGCAGGGATTGGGTAAGTGTCTTTCGTGCCATGCAGAGGGACAACTTCGTTGCAATCACGGACCGGAGCTCTCCCGTCTACGAATTCATGCCACATGCCGATGTCCTACTGTCGGACATCAGTTCGGTGGTCTTCGAGTTCCTTTTTCTCGATAAACCAATCGTGCTCCACCTTAGAAAAGATGTGCTGAGAGAAATCGGTGGAGAAGCATACCTCCATGAAATTCTCCCTTCCATAGCACTGGCCGAGAAGAACGAAGAGGTCCTGCAAAAACTCAGGGAAGAAATCCGATCACCTCATACCCGCTCGGGAGCGAGGCGTCGTCTCCTCGAGGAGCGTTTCTTCAATGTCGGTCACGCAACCGAGCGGACCACGGAGTGGATCTACTCGGTAACAGGAGCATAGATAGCAACGTCCTCCACAGGGGAAAGATGCCGGCGGGTTCCAGCCAATCAGTCCTTTTCACCTGGATTTTCACCTGGAAGATATTGGGACAATGAACTTTCGTTTCCAGAGGGCACAGCGAGCATACAATCCTGGAAACCTGGAGAACAGCCTGTATGTCCAGAGTTTCCAGTCCTTTCTGGTCCAGTTCATACCTGCCGCTGTCCACTGCCGGGCTGCGCGGGGATCCCCAGTGGACAGAACGGCGTAGGCAGCCTCACGACAGAGAACTCCCATACGTCGGCGGAATCGGGGATCCCTCGCCAATCCGGGATGCCGATTCACTACCCGGCAGAGCACCTCGTAGGTCGAGGCCGCCATCATGCCGAGATCAGTACTTGTCTGGCTTGCATGGAACCTACACCAAACAAGACTCTTCTGAAGCAACGGAAAAGGACCACCGACCTCAAGCAGCCTGAACCAGCAATCGTAGTCCTCGGCTCCTGAAAGAGACTCATCGAACCCCCCAGCATCGAGGATCACCTTTCTTTTCACAAGGATTGCCGCCGTGGCAAACAATGGACGGAGTGCCAACTCTGCAATGTTCACCACATCAGGCAGGCTTTCTCCACGGAGCGGCCAGGAGGGGAATCGTTCACGATTCTCGCGAAGCTCCTGTTCCCCGAGAGGGACGAGCGGTGCCCGAAATGCGGTGGCCCGACAGGCAACCGCAACGGCATTGGAATCGAGGGCTGCCTGGAGAAGCACGCTGATACATGAGGAAGACAGAATATCGTCATCGTCCAGGAACAGAATCCATTCACCCGTGGCCTCGGCCATTCCTCTGTTGCGAGCAGCTCCATGCCCCTGCGGGGACTGCCGGAGGCTTCTGACTCTTCCATCTTCAGACGAGAGGACCCGAAGAACTGCAGGGGTGTCGTCATCGGAACCATCGTCCACCACGAGAACTTCCAGGTATTTGTGGGTCTGCCCCGTTGCCGAGCGGACGGCCGAGGGAAGTACCTTCACTCGATTTCGTGTGGGGATGACGATCGAGACACTGTTCGATTCCCTTGCCGGTGCCTTCGGAATCGTGAATTTCATGGCATGGCCTCTAACGGGTAAACCACGGAAACGTCGCAGAAAACATCTGGCACATGCAAGGAGTCTGCGCTCCGAGAAGGGTTTGCGGTTTTCCAGTCGGTCCTGGATCCGGCATCACGAAACTCTTCCGTCCTTTCCCCTCAGAGCGTTTTGCGCCCCCCCTCACCGCAACCCTCACAGTCCACGGCAGGCTATCCTGGGGCATGGCCATCTCCATCGGCTTCGACGCCCGGGCAGCCGTGCTCGACCCCCACCGGGGTCTTGGGCGGGTCGCGGCGAGCCTTGCGGAGGCCCTCCTCGGCCGGGAGGACGTGGTGACGACGATCTTCGTGCCGCGAAGCTCTCATGATATTTCCGGACGATGGTACCGGGACGCCGCCCGGATCGTCCACCTGCCCCAGCCACGCCGTGGGGCGTTCCTCTGGGACGGGCCCGCCTGGCGGTGGGTACTGCGGCACCATCCCGTGGATGTCCTCCACCTGCCCGCATGGGGTGTGCCGCCTGGGGTCCCGCTCCCCGTGGTGGCCACCCTCCACGACGTGACGCCGCTGCGCGTCCCGGAGTCGATCCGCTCGCGCCGGGTGCGCCGGCGCGCGGTCCAGCGGCTCGGGACCCACCACCGCGCCACGCTGGTCCACGCAGTCTCCCGCGCCACGGCCCGGGACGCCGTCCACGTCCTCGGCCTCCCACCCGACCGGATCCGGGTCGTCCACAACGGCGTTGCTCTTCGCGAAGCACGGGAGGCTTGCGGTGAGCGCCGCCACGTCTTGTTCGTGGGTGGCGCCGACCCCCACAAGCGCGTGGACCTGCTCGTCCGTGCGTGGTCCCTGGCGGAGGCCGCCGGTCTCCCGCCGCTCGTGGTGGCCGGCGGGGCTGCCCGGGACCCCGGGGTGGTGGAGGCGGCCCGCCGCCATCCGGACCGGATCCGTGCGGCCGGCATCGTGGACGACGGGGAGCTCGAGGCGCTGTACGGGGGCGCGCTGGCCGTGCTCCTGCCCTCCCTGTGGGAGGGCTACGGCCTGCCCGCGGCCGAGGGCATGGCCCGGGGCGCCGTCCCCGTCCTCACGGCCCGGGCCTCGCTGCCCGAGGCCGGCCGGGACGCGGCGCTCTACCTTCCCGCCGGGGCCGGGCCCCTGGAATGGCTCGCCGCCGTCCGCCGGCTCGTGGAAGACCGGGAGCTCCGCGCCCGGCTGGTGGAACGGGGCCTCCGGCGGGCCCGTGAGAGGACCTGGGAGAGGACCGCGGACGCCCTCGTGGAGGTCTACCGCGAGGCGGTCAGCCGGTCGCGCAGCGCGCGCTCCTGAGCGAGGATCGCCGGGTCCCTCCGCGCCAGCACGTCGCGCCACGGTACCGGAAGCCCGGCGAACGGGTTGCTCCGGGCCCGGAAGGCCGCCAGCAATGCCAGGTTGTCGTACCAGGTCCGGTCGCGGTCCAGGACCCGGCCGGAGAGGTACTCGACGACGGGGAGATCGTCCACGTGGGGCGGGACGTTCCGCGTGAGGAAGGCCACCTCCCGGGGACCCTGGAGGAGGTCGGCCCCCAGCGCCAGGGGCGAGTCCAGACCCGCGATCCGCAGGGACTCCGCCAGGCGGGGGTCCTCCAGAAGGTTCCAGCGGATCCGGACCGGCCCGGGCTCCACCTGTCCGGTGACCACGGTGAACTCGTTGACCGTGCCCGTGTCGTGCCACACGACGGTCCGGGGAAAGACCTCCACGAAGGCCCGGAGGATCCTCAGGAAGCTGTCCTGGTCGAGCGAGTAGAGCGGCAGCCACATGGAGACGATGCCCCCCGGATTGAGATGCTCGCGGCACAGCCGGAAGTACTCCAGGGTGTAGAGGGTGCTGTTGCCCGCGTACACCGGGTGGATGGAGTCGGAGAGGATGACGTCGTAGGTGGCGTCGGTGGCCAGCAGGTAGTTCCTGCCGTCGTTGATGATCGTACGGACCCTGGGGTCGGCCAGCACGTGGTGGTTGATGTGGGCGAAGAGCCTGTCGGAGGCCCGGAGGACCTCGGGCGAGATCTCCACCACGTCGATACGCTCCACGGGATGCCGGGCCACCGCCCAGCAGGTCCCCCCGGAGCCGAATCCAACGTGGAGCACCGTCCGCGGCGCTACCACCTGGAGCAGCGGGATCTGTCCCTGCATCTGTTGCACCACCAGGAGCTCCGGCGAGTCACCCGCCACGTTGACGCCGTTGAGCTCCAGCGAGAGCCACGAGCCCCGTGCGTCCTCGTAGCGCTTCACCAGCACCGTGGCGGTGACGCTCTCGTCCACCTCCAGGAGCTCCACACCCTGGCCCATGGCGGCCCGCCGGAGCACCCAGTCCCGGGGCAGGGCCACGCCCACGGCCACGATCACGGCCAGCGTCGCCCACAGGAGCACGTGCCGCCGGAGCCGGGGCCACAGCAGGCCGGCGATGCCGAGACTGATCGCCGCGAGCAGGAGCTGGGTCCACTGGCTGCCCAGCAGGGGCACCAGAAGGAAGGGCGCGGCGAGCGCGCCGAGGATCCCTCCCACCGTGTTCGCCGCGGCCACCCGGGCCACGTGCTCTCCGTCCGGCCTCCGGCCGGGATCCGCGTCCACCGCCAGGGGGAAGGAGGCACCGAACAGCAGGGTCACGGGCACGAAGAGCACCAGCACCCCGGTGAAGACCACCGCCTGGAGCCCGGTGAAGGTGAGCGGCACCCGCAGAAGGCCCGGAACCGCCGAGAGCACCCGGTCCGCGAAACCCAGTCCCACCAGCTGGAGGACCAGCACGAGCCCCAGCCCGAGCTGGAGGGAGGCCAGGGCCCTCGCCGGCCGGGAGATCCTCCCCGACAGGCCGCGGACCACGAGGCTCCCCAGGGCGATCCCGAGGAGGTAGACCGCCAGGAGCACCGCGAAGGCGTAGACACGGGACCCCAGGTGGAGCACCAGGATGCGCACCCAGACCAGCTCCGCCGCCAGGGCCACGAAGCCCATGGCGCCCACGAGGGCGAGGTAGCGCCGGGGAACGGCATTCTGGTCCCCACCCTGGAGGACGACCTCCCCGGCGGGTGAGGGAGGCGGCACGTGTCCCTCGAGCCCCACGGCGCACACCGCCACCAGGGCGCAGGCCAGGGCCGCCACGGAGAGGGACCCGCCCTCGCCGAGGCGCGGCAGGAGCACGTAGGCCGCGGTCATGACCCCGGCGAAGGCCCCCAGCGTGTTGATCCCGTACAGAACGCCCACCTTTCCGGCGAGACGCGATCCCCGGAGCCGTTCCACCAGGAGGGGCAGGGTCAGCCCCATGAGGACCGTGGGCACCGCCAGCACCAGGACCGCAAGGCCCAGCCGTGCGGCGATCCCGGCCGCCAGGTGCTGCCCGAGGTCCGGCCCCAGCCGGGTCCCGGCGGCGAGCAGCAACCCGAGGATCACGGGCGAGAGCCCGAAGAACCCCCCGATGGCAGCCTCGGCCAGTCCGTACCACCGCAGGTGGCGGGAGGTCCTGGAGGCCAGCTTCCCGCCGAGCCACGCCCCTCCCGCCATCCCGCCCATCCAGACCGCCACCACCGCGGAGGCCGCCCACACCGTGTTGCCCAGAACCAGGCCCAGCATGCGCATCCAGACCACCTCGCCCACCAGGGCGGTCACACCCGACACGAAGAAGAGCAGGGCCACGAGCACCGGCATGAAGACCTCCAGTTTGCGATTCATTCCGCGGCGGGTCGCGGTTCCCCTTCCAGGGGGCCCTCCCTGCGGAACCCGGCCACGGCCAGGAGCGCCAGGACCGCGAGGCCCGGCCCCGACACGACCGCGGTCACAGGATACCCCGGCGGCCAGTACCGGCCCACGATCCGGTGCGTTCCGGGCCCGAGCGCCACGACCTGGAGGATACCCGGGCCCCGCCCGGGTGCGGCGGGGCGCCCATCCACGGTCCACCGCCAGCCGCGGAGGGGCGGAAGGGCCAGGCTCAGCCGTGTGGCTCCCCCGGTGACCACCGCCACCTCCACGACGGACGGCGAGGGCCGGCTGAGCGCCACCACGCCGGGGGCCAGGGGAGCGCCGGGGCGGGGCGGTCCGGACCAGAGCACGGCCTCCGGGAGGGCTCTCCGATTGTCCAGGAGCCACACCCCACCCCGGGACGCCAGGGGAACCAGCTCACCACCGGGTCGGGGCCGGCCCAGCACCAGGAGCCTCCGCGCCGCCAGGGTGTCCAGCCACCAGCGGCCGGCGGGTCCCGCGTCCGCTGCCGCCAGGTGCTCCATGAGGGCCCCGTGGGCCAGCGGTGCCTCGGTCCGCACCAGGGAGACCCCCGCCTTGATGTTGGTGTAGCCCACCGGCCACACGCGCCACCGTGAGGGCTCCGCCCCCAGCCAGGCCCTGAGGTGGGGGCCCGTGGGCGGCGTGTAGACCCGTCCGGCGCTCTCCATCTCCGGCCATGGCCATGGCCCCTCCCCCGGGGGTGCAAGCCCCAGGAGGGGCCATCCCGCCACCACCGCCGCGCCGATCCCCACCACGAGCGCGACCCAGCGGAGCGTTCTTCCGGCGCGCAACGCAGCCAGGGCCAGCACTCCGGCGGGGAGCACCACGAGGAGGACCCCCAGCGCCCCCCCCGCCAGGGGAACCAGCGCCAGGGACAGGCCGGCGAGGATCAGCGCCGGCACCCTGCCCCCTCCTCCCAGCCACGTCTCGGCCCCGGTGCCGATGAAGGGCAGGAGGCAGAACACCGCGAGCACGGCGAAGCGGGACGGGTAGCGCACCATGCCGCCGGTGATCGTCATGTAGAGATCCTCCCCTCCCACAGCGGGCAGCACCGCCAGGAACAGGAGCGCCGCCGGGATCGCCAGCAGGACGGGACGGCGCCGCAGGCCCAGGACCGCGGCCAGCAGCAGGGGGGCCCCCAGGAAGAGGCTCCCGATCCAGGGAAAGCCGGTGCCCGGTTCGGGCACCCCGGGGACCAGGAGGCGCGCCAGGCCCGGAGGCGCCACCGCACCGGCCACGACCTCCGCCACGGCCCCCGTTCCACGGTCCCCCTCCGCCACCCAGGCCGCGAACGGTACCAGCTGGACCACCACCACCACGAGACCGAGGGCCAGCCCCGCCACCACCCGGGGCCGCCGCAGGCCCAGGAGCAGGGCCAGGCCGCAGCCGAAGACCCACACCACCGGCTCTCCGGCCAGCCATCCCATGGCGCAGGCCGCCGCCAGCGCGGGGACCTGCCGGCGTCCCTCCATCCTGGAGGCGAGGAGCATCCAGGGCACCCACGCCAGCGCTTCCAGGTTGTTCAGCATGCCCACCAGCCCCAGAACCGCACCGGCGGACCACGCAGCGGCCTCGGCGAGGCCGACTCCCACCCCCCCGGCGCCCAGGCGCCGCGCCAGCACACCGATTCCCAGCGCCAGCAGCGCCAGGTGCAGCCCCACCTCCATGGTGAGGGCGGTCTCCGATGGAAGCACGAGGTGGGTCCAGCGGGGAGGGTAGAGGAGGCCGGTCTGGGGGTTGGCGAACCAGGCCTCCGTGCACCCGTTGAACGGGTTCAGCCATGGCATCTCGCCCCGGGACACGCACCGGGCCGTGGCCTCCCGCATGGGGAGGAAGTACCCGGGAACGTCCCGCGGCAGGGGAACCCGGCCCACCACCGGAGCCAGCGCCAGTAGCAGTGGAATCCACCAGAGGCGCAACCTCACGGGAGAGCCTCCTGGAGCTCCCGCCATTGCCACGCCGGTGCATACAGGAGGGCGCGCTCGTAGCTCTCCAGCACCCGGCCCCGGAGGCACCGCCGGGCCTCGCGGGCCCGGTCGAAATCGGTCCGCGCCCTCTCCTCCCTCCCCTGGTCCAGGTCCAGGCGCGCCAGCAGGAGCCAGCCCCCCACGCAGTTGGGCTCGACCTCCACGGCGCGCAGGGCGAACTCCCGGGCCCTGCCGGCATCCCCCGCCGCCCTCTCCAGCCGCGCCCGGTCCAGCCAGTACCACGGGAGACGGGGCTCGAGCTCACAGGCCCGGCGGAATGCCTCACGGGCCCGTTCCAGCGTGGCCGGCCACATCCCGAGGTCCCGGAGGATCTTGCCGTTGACCCGGCCTGCGAGGGCCCAGCTGGAAGCCGCACCGGCGTGGACCCGGACCACGTGCTCCGACCAGAAGAGGGCCTCACCGGCCTCCTCCCGGCTCCACGCCGCCTTCGCCAGCAGGAACCCGATCCGCCGGCGGGCCGCCAGGTCGTCCAGGGGTTCCAGCCGCAGCATCGCCAGGACCTCCCTGGCATCTCGGCCGACAGACCTCTGGATCCGAGACAGAGCCGGTACTGCGAAGGACCACACCAGCAGGGAGCCCATGGATATCGCGCCCACGAGACGTATACCCGGACCGGGAGATGTTCTCCTGGGATGGCGCCCCTTCTGGAGTCGAGGCAAGGTGGCAGCCAGGAGTGCAGCCCACCACCACAGCACCACCGGCACCTCCACGAAGTCGTGCAGAGCCGCCATGACACTCATCGCAGCGAGCAGGGCCCAAGTCCCACGGTCGCCGGTGACCCGGACCTCCCGGAGCTCCTGGCGTGCGAACCAAGCTCCCACGAGTACGACAAGCACGCCCACGAGGCCAACCGCTGCCACGAAACCCAGAAACGTGGACTCCGCCACCACAGCCCGGCGAGCGTGGAGGGCACAGTGTGTGGGAGTCGTCAAGCGGACCACGCCCATGGCATCCGCAAATCCCCCGGGACCCACTCCCAGCCACGGTGAGTCCATCAGCCGCCGAAGGACCGCCCCCCAAATCCTCGGCCGATACCAGGCCAGAGCATCGGGCTGGAGGTGAAAGCGCAACCAGAGCAGCCCTCCCCCGGCTAGGCCCAAGACACCGCCGGCAATCCACCGAACCCTCCCCTTCGGTACCAGCAGCAATGTCCCAATCACCACAGCAAGGACGCCCGCTCTGGAACCTGTCAGGCCGATCCCCAGGATCATGAGGCCTGCCATGGACCACGCGAGCCACTCCCGACGCCGGACCAGCGGAAACACGACAGGTACAAGCAGAGCTGCAGCCACGTTGGGGTTCTCGAAGAATCCCCCGGTTCGCAGGGTCCGCTCGCCCAACGCTCCGAGTAGGATACCGACCGCCACAATCCCGCCCGCTGCTGTCATGGGCCACGGCACTCCCGGCTCCCCACTATTTCCGCCATTTCGGAGCAGCATGAGGACCACCACTGCCCCCAGCCATCCACCGACAGCCTCCTTGCCTCCCAGGGGCCAGGTACCAACGAGAAGCACATCCAATCCCGCCCAGGCCACCAGCGCCCAGCAGGCGAGTTCGATCCTGTCCGGCCTTCGGTAGCGCCACATGAGAATCGCTCCGAGGAGTGCCAGACCCAGCCCTGCCATCACCTGCTCTTTTGGATAGAAGGCACCCCCCGCAACGCCCACTGCGGCCACGAAACCCGCAGCGAGGAGGACATGGAGGGAAAGAGACTCTCTCACCGCGGACCTTCAACTACGTGTGGCCCGGCGGGCTGCCCCCGGTCCTCCCCGCCCGGCCCGGCGACGTGGGCCCACCAGGACTCTCGCCAGGACTCTGGCCCTCTCCCCTGCAGGGCCAGCAGCTGGGCTCCCCGTATCGCCAGCCCGGGTGAACGCGGCCACCACCAGCGGGCCCGCCGGTATTCCGCAAGGCCCGTTGCCCGGAGTCCCGGCTGCTCTGCTGCAAGATCCAGTATGACCACCGTGGGAGCCAGCCTCCAGGGAGCCAGACGACGGGCGACCACCATGCGGTCCACTACGTGCTCCGGTCCCTCCCCGGCTCTGGGAACCCATGCTTCCAGCGCAGCTGATGTGCCGCTGCCAGCCCAGAAGAAGAATACGGTCACGGTCAGAGCCACGACTATGGGAACCCTTCGGAGCCCGGTGCTGAAAGGCCTCTCGTCTTCGCCACGGGTCAGGGCCAGGGACCAGCCCACCAGCACCGCCCATGGGACCACCACGCCGGAGGCGAAGAACGAGAAGTCCACGAGGTTGTGCAGGGGCACCACCAGGATGGCCCCCGCGAGGCCGGGGAACGTGGCCCGGACCCGGCGGGCCAGTGACACGATCCACCAGAAGAGGTACCCCGCGAACAGGAGTCCCGGCACACCCATCTCCGCGAGCCACTCCAGGGGAAGGCTGTGGGCGTGCTGGGGATGGTTGCCCACCGGGAACGGCACGGCCAGCGCCGCCGTTCCAAAACCGCCCAGGCCGGCGCCGGTCACCGGGGACTGCGTCCAGACCCAGACCGCGTTCGCCCAGTTCTGCCACCGGTGGACGAACGGCTCCCAGCGGGACAGGTCCGTACGGCCCACGACCACCGCTCCGAGGAGCACCGCGAAGACGACCGTGACCGCGAGGCACCACCTCCCGGACAGCTTCGGAAGTGCCACCAGGGACGCCCCCAGCGCCAGCACCACGCCCAGCGGGCTCCGGGTCAGGAGGACTCCGGTCCCTGCGAGGAGGAGCACCATTGCCCCGAGGCGGCGGTGCCCGTCGCGGATGGCCCCGATCCCGAGGGGCACCATCATGGCCAGGAGGACGGCCAGATGCCCCGGGTGGAGCTGCGAGGCGAAGGCCCTGCCAATCTCGAGCCGGTGACGCACGGCCCAGGGCGTGGGAAGCGCCGTCCGGCCGAGCTCCTGAAGATCCAACCGGAACCCCAGGGCCACCTGCCACACCGCCCACAGGGTGAGCAGGGAGATCCCCAGGGCCAGGACGACGGTTCCCCTCTCCGGGGGCCCGGTCCGGGCGACCACCAGGATCACCAGCAGGACGGTGGCCGCGAGGGCCAGTGTCGCGACCCCCTGGGCCCTGTTCCAGCCCACCGCGATTCCCACGGCGATCCAGAGGGCGGAGAGAATCGGGCCGGCCGGCGAGCCTTCCGCGAGGCGTGGCACCACACCGTTGCCGACGACCACGGCGAGGGTCAGCAACCCCGCCACCACCACCCCGGACAGCGGATCGACCTCGAAGGGTCTCCACGCCACCAGCACCCCGGCACCCACCGGAACCACCCATCGCCACATACATTCAGCGTAGCAGAGAGTCCTGGTGGTCATTCGGCGCCGTGGCACCGGCCCTGCACTCGCCCTGCATCCGGTGGCGGAACACGAGGAGAGGCAACGGTCGTGAGCATCACCGGCACCCGGGGTGCAGATCCATGTCACGGCCACCTCCTCTTCACCCCTTTTCCTCTTCACCTCTTCACAAGAAAAAGGAGGCGCCGAAGCGCCTCCCGACGATTCACGGTCCGGTGACCGATCAGTCGGTCTGCAGGCCCTCGGGCCACTGGGCAAACATCCCGTTGATGAAGATGATGTCGTCGTCGAAGTTGGTGGTCCTCTGCGGTATGTCTCCTACTAGACCGTCGTAGGAACGATCCTTACCGTAGGATGAAATGCTGTACGCCAGCGGACCCGACACCACAGCAAACCGATTGTTCCAGCCATCCTGCTGGGGCAGCACCCTGACATAGGTGGGCGAAACATATTCCGCCAGGGCCGAAATGGATGTAGCAGTCGGGTAGAAGTTGAAATCCACCTGGTACTGCTCCATGCCGGTGGCGATGGTGCGGATGTCCGCCATGGACCTCTTCTGCCGGCCACGGTTGATGGCGTTCAGCAGGTTCGGGATCGCGATGGCGGCGATGATGCCGATGATGGCCACCACGATCAGCAGCTCGATGAGGGTGAAACCACGTTGTCTCTTCATTCTGGGGTCCTCCTTTCCCTGTTCGGGACCTTGATATTAGCAAGAATCGTGCCATGTGTCATCGGGGTTCGGACACGAGAAATGACGCTCCACGTCACTCCATCCCCCGAACAGTGGCGCCACGTGTCACCGGTTCACCTGGATTCCCTCGGGCCACTGGACGAACTGACCCCTCGACAGCACGATGTCGGCGTTGACGTGGTGGGTCGGTCCCGAGACCCACGGGGAGGTCTCCACGCCATCGGCACCCCAGGAGACGAGGGTGTACCCCACCCCATCGCTCCGGTAGACGATCGCGCGCGACCACCCGTCGCGGACCGGGAGGGGCCTCACGTAGGTGGGCGCCAGGTGGGGCGCGATGGCCTCCACCGAACCGTCGTCCAGCCGGGGATAGAAGGAAAGGTCGTTGGAGTAGCTCTCCAGCGCCACGCCGATGGTGTGGAGGTCCATCATGGTTCGCCGCTGCCGGGCGCGGTCCAGGGCGCCCGGCAGGGCCACCGCCGCGATGGCGGCCAGGAGTCCCAGGATGGCCACCACGATGAGGACCTCGACGAGCGTGAAGCCGCTGGATCGTCCCTTCATGACGTACGAGCCCACGCAATCTCCATACCAGGTCAACGACACCATCCGGTGCTATTCTCGACCCGGAGATGAGCGACTCTTCCGGAAGACGGTTCCACGATCGGGCGCTCCAGGCACTCGCGCTGGTGGCGCTGTTGGTGCTCCTCTACATCCCCGGTCTGCTCACGGGCCGGATCCTCTGCTTCCGGGACAACCTCTCCCATCACCTGGGGTGGCGCCTCGCCGCTGCCGGGCGGATGGCGGCCGGAGAGCTCCCCCTGGTGGACCCCGTGATGGGCGGGGGAGCACCCCTCCTGGCCGATCCCAACACCATGGTGCTCTACCCCACGACGGCCCTCTTCTTCGTTCTGCCACCCGCTCTGGCCCTGACGCTGCACTACCTCCTCCACCAGCTCCTCCTGGGCCTCGGGGGGTTCCTGCTGCTGCGGCGGCTCGGCCGGGGGCCGCTCCCCGCACTCGTGGGTGCCACCTTTCTCGCCGGCGGGGGCCTGGCCTTCTCCCAGCTGGCCTTCACCAACGCAGCGGCCGCTCTGGCCTGGGCTCCGTGGATCGCCTGGACCGCCGCCGGCCGGTCCGTCCCGGCCGGGGACCTCCGCCGGCGGGTCGCTCTGGGGGGGCTGTTCGGAGCGCTGTCCCTCCTGGCCGGAGAACCCGTCATCACCCTCCTCTCCTGGATGCTCTGGGCCGTGGTACTGCTCTCGGGCGGAGTGGGCGGGAACCGGGAGCACCCGGGGCGCCGCGCCGGTCTGCTGGCGGCCCCCCTCCTCGCCCTCCTCCTCGCCGCGCCGGTCCTGCTGCCGGCTGCCGCGATCCGGGCCGAGAGCCGGCGCCACGTCATCGGGCTGCCGGAGGGCTCCGCCGGCGCCGACGCCTTCCGGCCCCTGCGGTGGCCCGAGCTGCTCCTGCCCCACCTCCACGGCGCCCCCGGACCGTTCGCACCCGACGGGTTCTGGGCCCGCCCGACCTTCGGGTGGCTCCGCTACGAGGTCAACCTCCACCTGGGCACCCTCGCCCTCGTCCTGGTCTTCATGGGAATGCGTGGCAGGAAAAGCAGGATCTGGACCGTCACGACAGCCGGTGCTGCATTCCTCGCCGCCAGCGCCGGACTCCTCGAAAGACTTGCACAGGTGGTTCCCGCAGCGGGAGAGCTCCGGTACGTCATCAAGTTCCTGCTGCTGGCCCACCTGGCCCTGGCGCCGCTGGTGGCCAGGGGGGCGGTCGAGGCCCTGCGCCACCGGAAACGGTTCCGGCGGGTTTCCGCAGGCGCTGCGGCGGTTCTCCTGGTGCTGGCCGTTCCACTGAGCACCCCGGGAGGCGCCCGCCGCCTCCTCTCCCGCCTTGCGCCCGCCTCCAGGGCCAACCTGGAGGCGCCCGGCGTGGCCCGGTCGGTGGCCGCCTCCGTCCGGCGGGACCTGGCCACGGGCCTCCTCCCCCTGGCGGCGGCCGCCGTGGCGCCCCGGCTCCTCCTCCTGCCGGCGCTGGCCCTCCAGCTGGCCGCCGGGGGGGCCTCCATGCTCATCTGGGACACGCCCGGGCCGTACCTCGAACCGCCTCCCCTGGCCTCCCGCCTCGGCGACGACACCCGGGTCCTCGAAGCCGTGGGCTTCCGGTTCGACACGCTCCACACCTCGGGCGATCCGGAGCTCGCCGCACCGGTCCGCCGGGCGCGCCTCGGAGCCGCCCAGCTCTGGCGCTACTACGGTGGCCTGCACGGGCTCCGGTACCGCGGGGCCGTGGGACCCGACGGCATGGAGCCCTGGTGGGTGGCCGACGCCGCCCGGCGCCTGAGGGCCTCGCCCCCCGCCGCCGTGGCCCACGCCGCCCGCCACCTGGGCGCGGCCTGGATCCTCCACCACGAGGAGCTCCCCGGCTCCCCCGACGTGACGGCCACCGAGAGCCTCGAGGTCCTGGGCGAACCCGTGGTGCTCCACCGTCTCGCCAGGCCCGTCCCGGCCGCCTGGCTCGCGGCCCGGGAGATCACCGCGGCCTCGCGGGACGCCGGGTGGCAGCTCCTCCTGGACCCCTCCGTGGAACCCGGCCGGGACGCCGTCACCCCCGGGAGGGTGCCGGGGCTCCGGAACCGGGGCGGCGGCACGGTGACCGTGGAGCTCAGGCGCCCGGACCGGTGGCGGCTCGTCACACGCGTGGCGGGCGAGGGCCTGCTGGTCCTCGACCAGGCCTATTCCGACCTGTGGCGGGTCACCGTGGACGGCCACGACGTGGAGCCCGTCCTGGTGAACCTCTGGCAGCTGGGGATCCGCGTTCCCGCAGGGGAGCACCGCATCGAGGCGTGGTGGTCCAGGGGACCGTTCGCACGGGGCGTGCTGCTGGCCATCCCCGGCCTTGCCCTCACCCTCCTCCTTCTGGTTCTTCCCAGTCGGGGCCGTCGGCCTCCCACCGGTGGGGAGGTGCCCACACGCCGGGAAGGTCCCGGGATGCCGTGATCCGTACCCTGGCCGCCTGACACCAGTAGTCGTAGGCCAGGCCGTCCCGGGCGTGGATGGCCACGTCCAGGAGGTAGTCCCCGGGGGCCAGATCGAGCACGGGGTAGTGGCACCGCACCTCCCCGTCCCGGCTGAGCTCCACCGGCCGGATCCCGTCCAGGACCGTGTTGTGCCCACCCACATGGCCGCCGTCGGCCCGGTGCCAGGCGATCCCGAAGACGAAGTCCGTGACGGGCCGTCTCACGGCGTACCGGATGTGGACCGTGGCGTCCACCCCCGATGGGATCACCTTCAGGGGCACGCCTCCGCTGCTCACCACGACCTCACGGATCTCCACGTCCCCCGTGCCCCACCGCCTCCCCTCCTCCACGACGCGGACCCTCTCCTGTTCCGCCGAGGGGACCTGCTCGTCCTCGGCAACGTCACTCCGGTACCGGGCCACCACGGCATCGGCGGCCCCCTCGGCCACCATGCGACCGTCCCGCAGGTAGAGGGCGCGGTCGGCCAGCGAGCCCACCAGGTCCAGGTCGTGGGACACGATCACCAGGCTCACTCCGCCCCGCCGCAGGTGGGCGATCCGGTCCAGGCACCTCCGGGTGAAGGCCTCGTCCCCCACGGCCAGGACCTCGTCCACCAGGAGGACATCGGGGTCCACGGCCACCGCCACCGCGAACCCCAGACGGACGAACATCCCGGAAGAGTAGGTCTTGACCGGCTGGTCGATGAACTCGCCGATCTCGGCGAAGCGGACGATCTCCTCCAGGCGGTCCTCCACCTCCCGCCGGCCCAGCCCCAGCAGCATCCCGTTGATGATCACGTTCTCCCGGCCCGTGATCTCCGGGTGGAACCCGGCGCCCAGCTCGATGAGGGCGGTGACCCGACCCTCCACCTCCACGCTGCCACGGGATGGCTTGAGGATGCCCGTGATCAGCTTCAGCACGGTGGATTTCCCCGACCCGTTGGGACCGATGAGCGCCACGGCCTCCCCGGGGCCCACCTCCAGGTCCAGGTCCTCCACCGCCGTGAACCCCTCCGCGAGCCCACCCCGGAGGAGATCACCGTGGAGGAGGGCTCCCTTGAGGCTGTGGAGGCGGCCCCTCCGGCCCCTCCGGGGGAAGGTCTTCGTGACGCCGGCCAGCCGGATGCGCCCGCTCACACCGCCTCCACCAGCGTGTCGCGGAGCCGCCCGAAGATCCAGGCTCCCACCAGCCATGTCACCACGCCCACCAGGAACGCGGCGCCCCATTCCCACAGGGGAGCGGGGCGGCCGTCGAAGGCCACGCTCCGGTAGACCTCCACCAGGAACGACATGGGGTTCGCCCGGAGGAGGCGGTGCAGGAGCCTCCCGGGGATCCCGTCCAGGGAGTAGATGATGGGCGAGGCGAAGAACAGGAGGTTGAGCAGGTTGCCCATGAGGTCACGGACATCCCGGAAGTGCACGGCCAGCGCGGAAACCGCCAGCGCCCCGCCCCCCGCCGTCAGCACCCAGGGAACCAGGGCCACGGGAATCAGGACCACCGTCCAGGGGAAGGGGTGGAGTCCGAGCCACGCTCCCACGCCAAGGGCGGCCAGCAGCACCGGCAGCGCCAGCAGGTGGTGGATCAGGTGGCTGGCCACCGTCACCGCCGGAAAGATCTCCGCGGGGCAGGTCACCTTGGCCAGCAGCGGGCCGTTGTCCACCAGCGTCACCGCCGCGTCCAGGAGGGCGCCCGAGAAGAACAGCCACGGCAGGAGACCGGCAAAGAGGAACAGCGCGTAGGGCTGGGCGCCTGGCATCCGGGGCTGGAACACCGTGGTGAAGACCACGGCGTAGACGGCCAGGAGGAGGAGTGGATTGAGCATCGACCAGAGGTACCCCAGCAGGGATGCCCTGTAGCGGGCCGCCAGCTCACGGCGAACAAGGACCCCCACGAGGGCCCGGTGACGCCACAGGAGGCTCAGGACCTCCATCGCCCTGGGACCGGCCCTTCCCTACTTCTTGCTGCCCAGGAGCTCGAGCACCTGGCGCCGGATCCGGCTGCGCTCCAGCTTGATGTAGCGGTCGTAGCTGACCACGTTGCCGTCACTCACGATGAACATCTTCGGGTAGTGCTTCACCTCGCCGTAGTCGTCGAAGAGGATCGGTCCGGTGACGCCCTTGAACTCGCTGATCCCGAAATGGAGCGCCTTCTCGATCTCCACGGTTTCCGGCGGCCTCGCGATCTTCATGACGGCGATCACGATCCGCATGGCGTCGTAGCCGTGCGCCGCGAAGACGTCGGGGGCCCGCTGGTAGGTGTCCATGTAGCGCTTCACGAAGGCCTGCACCAGCTCGTCCTCCGACATCCTGTCGAAGGGCGGCAGGGGGAAGAACACGCCGGTGGCCATCTCGCCCAGGTCCTGGATCACTCTGCCGCTGTAGAACGCCGAGGTGGTCACCATCCGACCCTCGTACCCCACCTCTCTCAGGAACCGGATGACGGTGGCGATGTCCCCGGCGTACCCGATGATGTACACGGCCTGCGGGGATTCCTTCTTCAGCGCCGCCCGGGCCCTGTCCTGCCAGTCGGAATCCAGGATGGAGATGCGGCCGACGATCTTGCCCCCCAGGTTCTCCACGTACTTCTGCTGGAACTCCGGCTCGATACCCCGGGTGTACTCCGTGTCGCCAACGAACACGAGGGTGGTCTTCGCCCGGAGCTTGTCGTAGAGGAACTGCCCCGCCCGGGAGCCCTCCAGCTCGTCGGAGGGGTAGATCCTGAAGAAGTGCTTGCTCTTCTTGGCCAGGTCGGGCGCCGAGGCGGAGGGTGACAGGCACACGATGTCGAGGTCGTCCAGCACGGGGATGATCGCCCTGGCCTCGTCGCTGGTGGCGCCGGCGATCACCATCTTCGCGCCGCGCTCCTTCACCACCCGCCGCAGCTCCGCCTTCGCCACCTCCGGGTCCGAGCGGGTGTCGGCCCACACCACCTCGAACCCCTCCGGCAGGTCGTTGCGCTCACGGGCCTCCGTGAGCGCCACCCGGATCCCGCTCTCGATGGACTCGCCGTACGTGCTGGCATCTCCCGACGAGGGCAGGAGAATGCCGACAACCGGGGCGCCTCCGCACGCGGAAAGGCCCAGCATCACTGCAAGGCCGGCCACCGCTCTTCCGAACTGACCTCTGGCCATGGTCACACCTCCCCCAAGGAGCACACACCGGCTCAAGGGTAGCACAGGACGGGACGGGAAGGCCCCCGGGGAACACCCCCTCATCACGGTTCCTCCTCCGGCAGCGGTTCCCTCCCGCCACCCGCCAGGACCGCGAAGATCTGCCGCCGGCCGACTCCGAGCTTCGCGGCGGTCCAGCGGAGGGCCTCCGCCCGCTCCAGGCCACGGCGCACGGCCTCGCGGTACACGGCATCGACCACCTCGGAATCCACCCCAGGCGAGGTCTCCACCTCCCCGGGGGGGCCCACCACCAGGACGTACTCGCCGCGGGGCGATCCCGCCTCGCTCCCCACCGCCAGATCCCCCAGCGATCCCACCTCGGCACGCTCGTGGAGCTTGCTCAGCTCGGCCAGCAAGGTGGCGGGGCGGTCCGGCCCCAGCACCCTCGCCAGGTCGGCCAGCTCCTCCCCCAGCCGGTGGGGCGACAGCAGGACCACCAGCGTCCAGGGAAGGCTCCGGAGATCTTCCAGGCGCCGTCTGCGGGGCCCCTTCCGGGGTGGCAGGAAGCCCACCAGCACCGCGGGGAGGGGCGGCTGGCCGGACGCCGCCAGCGCCGCCGTGAACGCCGAGGGGCCGGGCACACTCAGGACCCGGACGCCGAGCTTCCGGGCCTCCCGCACCAGGGTGAAGCCCGGATCCGAGAGGACCGGGGTCCCGGCGTCGCTCATCAGGACCACGTGCCCGCCCCGCTCCAGGACCTCCAGGGCCTGCCCACGGCGCCGTTCCTCGTTGTGCTCGTTGAAGCTGACCACGCGGCCCGCCGGTGCCGCGCCGAGGTGGCGGATCACGGTGGCCGCCCGCCGCGTGTCCTCGGCGAGGATCAGGTCCGCCCCCTCCAGCACGGTGCCGGCCCGGGCCGAGAGATCGTCCAGGGTCCCGATGGGCGTGGCCAGGAGCCAGAGGGTGCCCCACTCCGGACCGTCCCCGCGATCCCGTTCCCTCGACACGCCTGCCATTCCAGCCTCCTCGCCCGGTGCACCCGCCACTGGTATGATACCAGCCGTGGGCCACCGCAACCTTCTCCTCATGGTCTGTGTTTTCAGCATGTTGGTCGCTCCCCTGCTGGCGGGTGGGCGGGACGGGACCCTGGTGGACGAGGTGGTGGCCGCCGTGGGCGTCTACCCCATCCTCGAGAGCGATCTGACCCTGGCGCGTCTGGTCCACCTGACCCCCGAGCAGGAGGGCACCCCCGAGGAGGAACGTTCGCGGATCCTTCAGGCGCGCGTCCGGCTGGAGGTCCAGTACCGCGACCTGGAGGCCTCCGGCGTGCTGTACCGGCTCGAGATCGACCGGGACGCCGTGGTGGAGGACCTGGAACGCCGTGCCGGGGGGCGTCAGGAGCTGGAGGCCGCCCTCCGGAGCCACGGCCTCACCATGGAGGACGTGAGCGAGCTCGCCTACCGGATCGCCGCGGTCAACGCCTACGTCCGCCAACGGCTCCGCCCACGGGTCCGCGTGCAGCCCGACGAGCTCCACAAGGCCTACGAGGAAACGCTGGCCCTGGAGATCTCCTCCCGGGGCGGTACACCACCACCCCTGGACGAGGTGAGGGACCAGCTCCACAGGATCCTGGTGGAGCGCAAGCTCAACCACGAGATCGCCCGTTGGATCCAGGAGGCCGGGAGACGGCAGGAGGTCACGATCCTGGTGCCCTGAGCTCCCCCACGTCCCCGCCCCGGTCGTCGCAGCGGAGCCGAACCCCGCCCTCCACGGGCGTGACGGCGGTGGCACCCCTTCCGAGCTCCCCGGAGTAGAGGGCACTGTACACGCAGGAGGCCTCCAGCACGTCGGAGACATAACCCCGGGTGACGTCGAAGGCCACCGCCAGGAGGAACCACGACTCCTCGCCGGATCCGCCCTCCAGGGCGAGCCAGGAGGCGGCCTGCGCCTCCCCGGCGTTGTAGGCCGCCACGGTGGCGGCCCAGTTTCCTCCGAAGCGCCGGAGCAGGCGGCCGATCTCCACGGCGCCGAGGCGCAACGCCACCTCCGGGCGGAAGAGGTCCTCCGGACGGGGCGGGTCCCACCCCCGGGAGGCGGCGACCCGGGCCGCCGTGGCCGGCATGAGCTGCACGAGGCCCCGTGCCCCCACCGCCGAGAGCGCCCGTGGATTCCACCGCGACTCCTCCCGCGACACGGCGGCAAGAAGCGTCCAGGGGACGCCACCCTCCCCGGCGGCGGCGAGCAGCGGCCCACGGAACACAAGCGGGTAGAGCAGGGTCTGGAGGCTCTCGGGAAACACCAGGGGGGGAGCGTCGGGGGCGACCCTGTCCCGAACCGAGCCCGCCGCCCTCAGGGCCAGGCGGGTCCGCCCGGTCCGCGCCAGCTGGCGCGCGGTCCATGCCGATTCCACGGCCGAGGCCCGGGGGAAGCCCGAGGGATCCCAGCGCGCCGCAGCCTCCTCGAGCCCGAGCTCCCAGAGGCCCCGGGCCAACCGCCCCCCCCAGCGGAGTGACCCGTCGCTGCCCGTGAGGGGAACGAGCCGCTCCCGCGCCTCCCGAAGCTCGAGCACACCCTCCCGGTCCACGGTGAGCGGTGCCCACCGGAGCAGTGCCCGCCGCAACTCACGCCCCTCCGCCCCGAGATCCTCCCGGCAGCGGCGGCGCCAGTCCCGGAGGATCGCCTCCGGCATGGTGGCGGCCAGCCTCCGGGCCTCAACGAACCAGAACCCCGACACGCCCGACGCGGCAGCTGCCTCGAGGTGGGCAGCGGCGTCCTCCACGCGGCCCGCTCTCGCGGCACACCCCGCCGCCGTCACCCGGGCGGGCCCCTTCCAGCGCCGGCTGCGGACCCTCGCGAGGAGCTCCACGGCACGGTCATCCCCGCCGCTGGCATGGGCGAACAACGCCTCGAGGATCCAGCCCCTGTCCCTCGCCCGGCCGCTCCGGATGGCCCGGAGGGTACGGTCGGCGGCCTCCACCCGGCCCAGGGAGAGCTCCAGGCGGGCCACGAAGAGGCGCCGGTCGTCCGAGGGCCGGGTCCTGAGGGCTCTCGAGGCGAACCGGAGGGCCCTCTCGCGGTCCCCTCCCAGCTCCATCGCCCGCGCCGCGTGCACCAGGAGCTCGGCCCTCCTCGCGGACGAGGGTGCCCTGGCCAGTGCCCTCAGGTACCACGAGACGGCCTCGTCCCAGCGGTCCTGCCGGAACGCGCAGCGTCCCCTCAGGTACATCACCTCCCACCGGGGGACACCACGGTGGTCCCGCCGGGCAAGCCCTTCCAGCAGCCGGGCCGCCTCACCGTAGTGGGCATGCCGGTACAGCGCCCGCGCTGCGAGCCACCGGTCGCGGGCGCCCTCGGGCCCGAGGGCCAGGAGTGACCGGGCCGCCTCCAGGGCCGCCAGGTCCCGGGACCGGCGCTCCAGGAGCCTGCGCAGCCCCGCCCTCCCGTCGGGTCCCTCCGCCCGGTACCTCGCCAGCTGGAGGCGCCTGCGGAGCTTCAGGGGCAACCGGCGTTCCGTCCGGCGCAGGCGCTGCATGAGATCCCGTGCGATACCGGCCTCGAGGGCCTCGGCCGCCACCTCCACGGCGCGTTCCCGGAGGCTCCACGTGGCCCTGCCCGCCAGTACCGGCAGGACCAGCTCCACCGCCCTCTCCGGCTCCTCCCCGACGAGCTCCCCGGCGAGCTCCACACGGGCCACCGCTCCCACCACGGGATCGGCAAGGGCCGCCTCGAGGAACCTCCTGCGGGCCTCCCCGTCGCCCGAGTGCCCGGCCGCCTCCGCAGCCACGAGGGCGGTTCCCCCGGCCAGCGGCACCTGCCGGTCCTGGAGCCGGGCCAGACGGAGGACCTCGTCCCAGCGCCCCTCGCGCACCAGCACCGACAGCCCGTCCCCGGCGGACGCAACCCCCGCCACCAGAACCACGGCAGCGACGAGCCAGGAACGTCTTCCAATCGGCACGTGCGAGTTGTAGCACTCCTCCCGCGCGCCGTCACGGAAATGAACTTGCCGCCGGTGGGGTTTGGAGGATAATGTGGGCCGCGTCACGGGATCCTCCCCGGCGAACCCGGTGACGCCATCACACAGTAACCCGGAGATGCACCATGACCCAGAAGAAGCACACCAAGGTCCTCATCATCGGATCCGGCCCCGCCGGCCTGACCGCCGCCATCTACGCGGCACGGGCCGAGCTCGACCCCGTGGTCGTGGAGGGCATGCAGCCCGGCGGCCAGCTCACCATCACCACCGAGGTGGAGAACTTCCCCGGCTTCCCCGAGGGAATCCTGGGACCCGAGCTCATGCAGAGGGTCAAGGAGCAGGCGGAGCGGTTCGGCACCGGGTTCATCTTCGACGAGGTCAAGGACGTGGACCTCGATGTCCGGCCGTTCGTGGTGCACACCGCCAGCCACGGCGAGCTCACCTGCGATGCCCTCATCATCGCCTCGGGCGCCTCGGCCCGGCTGCTCGGTCTCGAGTCCGAAAAGCGGTTCATGGGCCGCGGGGTCTCCGCCTGCGCCACCTGCGACGGGTTCTTCTTCAAGGACCGGCAGGTGGTCATCGTGGGGGGCGGGGACACCGCCATTGAGGAGGCCATCTTCCTCACGCGGTTCGCCAGCAAGGTCACCGTGGTCCACCGGCGGGACGAGCTCCGCGCATCGAAGATCATGCAGGAACGGGCCATGGCCAACCCCAAGATCGAGTTCGTGTGGAACGCCGTCATCGACGAGATCCTCGGCGACGAGGAGACCGGCGTGACCGGCGTCCGCCTGAAGGACACGGTCACGGGAGAGACCCGCGAGATGGCCACCGACGGGGTGTTCGTGGCCATCGGCCACAGGCCCAACACCGAGATCTTCAGGGGAAAGCTGGAGATGGACGAGGTGGGCTACATCGTCACGAAGCCCGACACCACGGCCACCTCGGTGGAGGGCGTGTGGGCCTGCGGCGACGTCCAGGACAGCACCTACCGCCAGGCCATCACGGCGGCGGGAACCGGCTGCATGGCCGCCATCGAGGCCGAGCGCTGGCTGGCCGAGCACGGCGAGGGGTGATCCGGGGGTCTCTCCCGACCGTCCCGGCGATCCGGGAATGAAGCCGTGCCGTGGCACGGTTGAAGCAACAGCACGAGCTGGAGGAACCATGATCACCATCACCGACACCGCCATCACCAAGGTCAAGGAGTTCGCCGCCTCCATGCCCGAGGCGGAGGGCAAGCACCTGAGGATCTTCATCCAGGGGATGGGGTGCTCGGGCTTCGCGTACGGGTTCACCTTCGATGAGAAGAGGGACGGCGACACGGTCGTCGACGCCGGCGAGCTCGCCATCCTGGTGGACCCCCAGAGCGCGCCCTACCTCGCGGGCTCCACGGTGGACTTCGTGGAGGACGAGCGTGGTGCCGGGTTCACCGTGGACAACCCCAACGCCGCAGGCATGGACGGCGCGGGGTGCGGTGGGGGCTGCAGCTGTGGCTGAGGCGGGCCTCCCGGCCTCCACGGCCCAGAAGCTCCGGGTGGTCCGGCTCGGGCATCCGGTGCTCCGGAAGGTGGCCGAGCCCGTCCCGGAGGAGTGGTTCGACACGGGCCGGCTCAACAACCTGGCCACCGACCTGCTCCACACCATGATGGTCGAGGAGGGTGTGGGGCTGGCGGCCCCCCAGGTGGCCGAGCCGCTCCGCCTCTTCGCCTACTGGCTCCCGGGCTCCGAGGACGAGCCCGAGGTGGAGCCCCGGGTCATCGTCAACCCCGAGATCCGTCCCGTGGGCGAGGAGACGGAGGAGGGGTGGGAGGGGTGCCTCTCCATCCCGGGCCTCAGGGGCCTCGTACCCCGGTACGTCCGCATCAAGGTCAAGGGGCGCGCCGTGGACGGATCGCCCGTTTCCCTCACCGCCGACGGCTTCCATGCGCGGGTCATCCAGCACGAGTACGACCACCTGGACGGCATCGTCTACCTGGACCGCATGACCGCCATGCGCTCCCTCATGTTCGAGCCCGAGTGGGAGCGCTACGTCCTGGCTCCCGCGGAGGCGGAGCAGGAGGAATCCCCGGACGCCTGAACACAGCCCGGGCAGATGAACGGACCCGCCCCCCCCCGTTGTCGCCCGGCCTCCCGTGAAACGTGAAACGGAAAACGTGAAACGAATGAGGATTCGAGATCGTGTGACGCCGCGGTGCTCCGGCGGCGTGCGCTTTCTGTCACCGTCGCTCACCCCCGCGCCCCTGCACCCCTGCCCCCCTGCGCCCGACCGACCGAGCTTCACTCTTCACCCTTCACCTCTCCACTCTTCACTCCCTCACCTGCTCCATGGTGCTATCATGCGCCGGTATCGAAACGCGAAGGGGGATGACATGCGCGAGTTGCTGAGTTCGCAGAATCTCGATCACAAGGACCGGGCCCACGAGGTGGCCGAGAAGTACGTGCGCCCCGCGGCCGCGGAGCTGGACCGGACCGGGGAGTACGGCTGGGAGATCCTCGAGGCGCTGAAGAGCTACGGGCTCACCGGCATCTGGATCCCGAAGGAGTACGGCGGCCAGGGTGCCGGCGTGCTGGACCTCTGCCTCGTGGTGGAGGAGCTGTCCCGCGCCTGCGGCGGCGTGGGTGTGGCCTACGCGGTGAACGCGCTCGGCTCCTTCCCCATCATCCTGGGCGGCACCGAGGAGCAGAAGCAGACGTACCTCCCGCCCATCGCCGCGGGCGAGCAGCTCATCGCCTTCGGCCTCTCGGAGAAGCCCTCCGGCTCCGATGCGGGCTCCCTCCGCACCACGGCCGTCAGGGACGGGGACCACTACGTCATCAACGGCGAGAAGAAGTGGAACACCAACGGTGCCGTGGCCTCCACCTACACCGTGTACGCCCTCACCGACCCCGACCGGGGCATGCGGGGCATCTCGGCCTTCATCGTGGAGAAGGACACCCCCGGCTTCCGTGTGGGCAAGCGTGAGGACACCATGGGCATCCGGACCGTGCCCGTGAACGAGCTCCACTTCGAGGACTGCCGGGTCCCGGCCGCCAACCTGCTCGGTCTCAAGGAGGGCGTGGGCTTCAAGAACGCCATGATGACCCTGGACCGCGCCCGCCCGGGCGTGGCGGCCCAGGCGCTCGGCCTCGCGCAGGGGGCCTTCGAGTGGGCCCTCCGCTACACCAGCGAGCGGCGCCAGTTCGGCCAGACGGTGCTCTCCTTCCAGGCCATCCAGTTCATGCTGGCGGACATGGCGACCCAGATCGAGGCGGCCCGCCAGCTGGTCTACGCGTCGGCCCGGGCCATCGACTCCGGCGCGAAGGGCATCTCGCGCATGGCCGCCATGGCCAAGGTCTTCGCAACCGACACGGCCATGAAGGTGACCACGGACGCGGTGCAGCTCTTCGGCGGCTACGGCTTCTGCAAGGACTACCCCATCGAGAAGTACATGCGCGACGCCAAGATCACCCAGATCTACGAGGGCACCAACCAGATCCAGCGGGTGGTCATCGGCCGGGCGCTGACCCGGGAGCTCAAGGACCTGGCCGGGCACCTGGACGTGCACGTGGAGCACTTCCCCGAGTTCCTGGAGGGTGGTGAGTAGGCACCCCGGACAGCCGATCTTCCTGTGACCCGGGTCGCACCGCGGCCCGGGTCGTGCCATGTCCGGCCCCTCCGGGCTGCCATCCCGCGTCCCGATGTGTCATAATGGGAAGTTGAAGGAGGTACGGGAGATGGCCGAGCTCACACCCCTCGACATCCTGGGCGTCTCGTTCGCGAAGCGCCTCCACGGCTACGACCCCCACCAGGTCCACGAGTTCCTTTCCCAGGTGGCGTCCACCGTGGAGGGCCTCGTCAGGGACCGGGGCGAGCTCAAGCAGCGCGTCCACAGGCTCGAGAAGGAGCTGGCCTCCTTCCGCGAGCGGGAGAACGCCCTCCAGGACGCCCTGGTGGCCGCCCAGCGCTCTGCCGAGGAGACGCTGGAGAGCTCCCGTGCCGAGGGCCAGCGGATCATCGAGGAGGCCCAGCTTCTCGGGGAACGGCTCATGGAGGAGGCCAACCAGAGGGCCGCCAACATCGAGACCGTCATCGCCGAGCTCAGGGCACGCCGCCGCGAGGTGCGTGGGGAGCTCATGCGCCTGGTGGAGCTGCTCCAGGGGCTGATCCGCGACGACCAGCAGCTGGAGCGCGAGGAGCGCCCCACACCGCAGCTCGCCGTGCTCAAGCGGCGCCGGGACGCCTCCGGCGAGGCCTGAGATGGCCCTGCTCGTGCACAACGCCTCCCGGGTGGTCACCCCCACCGGGACGGCGCCGGCCCGCAGGAACGACCTGGGCGAGCTCCGGATCCTCGACGGCGCCGTGGTGCGCTGCGAGGAGGGCCGCATCGCCTTCGTGGGGCCACCTGAGGAGCACGACCGCCTCTTCCCGCCCCCGGAGGAACGCCTGGACGCGGGGGGCGGCTGCGTGATCCCGGGCTTCGTGGACCCCCACACCCACCCGGTCTGGGCGGGCTCCCGGGAGGACGAGTTCAACCGGCGCCTGCGTGGCGAGACCTACATGGACATCGCCCGGGCCGGGGGAGGCATCAACTCCACGGTGCGGGCCACCCGCGGCGCCTCCTTCGAGGAGCTTCTCGAGGGAACCCTGGCCCGGCTCGACACCTTCCTCCTCCACGGCACCACCACCCTGGAGGCCAAGTCGGGCTACGGCCTGGACCTGGACACCGAGCTGCGGATGCTCGAGGTCATCGCGGAGGCCGGCAGGCGGCATCCCCTGGACCTGGTGCCCACCTGCCTGGCCGCCCACGAGGTGCCCCCCGAGCACCGCGACGACCCCGGGGCCTGGGTGGAGGAGCTGGTCCGGCGCATCCACCCGGAGATCGCCCGCCGGGGCCTGGCCGAGGCGGTGGACGTCTTCTGCGAGGAGGGGGTCTTCGACCTGGAGCAGACCCGGCACCTCCTGGCCGACGCGCCCCTCTACGGCTGGCGGATCCACCTGCACGCCGACGAGCTGACCCCCCTGGGCGGTGCGGAGCTGGCCGTGGAGCTGGGGGCGCTGACCGCCGACCACCTGGTGCACGTGACGGAGGAGGGCATCGCCGCGCTCGCGGACTCCGACACCCTGGCCGTGCTGCTGCCGGGGACCTCCTTCTTCCTCCGGTCGTCCTACGCGCCCGCCCGGCGCATGGTGGAGGCCGGCTGCGCCGTGGCCCTGGCCACCGACTTCAACCCCGGCTCCTCGCCCACCGAGTCCATGCCCGCCATCCTCCAGCTGGCCACACTGGTCATGGGGCTCACCGTGGAGGAGGCGCTCACCGCGGCCACCCTCAACGCCGCGGCGGCCATCGGCCGGGCGGGGGAGCTCGGCACCCTGGAGGAAGGCAAGCGCGCCGACCTGGCGGTGCTCCGCGAGCCCACCCACCACCACCTGGTCTACCACTACGGGGTCAACCCCGTGCGCCACGTGGTGAAGGGCGGCACCGTTGTGGTCCGGGACGGCACACTCGACAATCTCGGCGCGAGAGGACGGAGCGGAACCAGCCCGGCATGATCGCTTCTCCCCGGAGCCCCTGAGGTAGACTGCCGGCATGGAGCTCTCCGGACCCGATACAACCCGGGCCCCGTCCGATCGGCGTCCGCACGGCGCCGCCCGCCATGCCCTGGGGTGGTTCGGGGGGGCTCTCCTCCTCTACGGCTGGTCGGCGGCAAGAGCTCCCATGTGGGCGGACAGCTCCAAGCTCACCCTCTACGCCATCTCCGGGTACCTTCCCTCTCTCAATCCCGGAGACCACCCGGGATGGACACTCCTCGCCCGTGGGTGGCTGGTGCTGATCCGGTTCCTGGGAGCGATCCAGGCGCTTCATCTGCTCTCGGCCGTAAGCGGCGCTCTCGGAATCGCACTGGTCTTCACACTGGTGACACGATGGACGGATGACATGGCCCGGGGACACGCAGCCGCAACCATCCTCCTGGTTGCACATTCCCTGTGGTGGACCTCCTCCCTGACGGAGAGCTATGCCCCCGCTCTCACGCTGGCGCTGACCGCCCTCCTGGCAGCCGGGGCTCCCGGAACCCTGCGTGGCCTCGCCACCGGAATCGCCACCGGTCTCGGTACCGCCGTCCACCCCTTCAGCCTCGTGCTCTCGGGTCCGCTCCTCGCCGTCCACTGGAAGCGCCCTTCCATCTGGGGAGGGGTGCTCCTGGGCTCCTCCCCGATCTGGTTGGGCCTGATGGGCACCCCTGCCGATCCGCTCACGGGTCACTCTGCCGGTGGTGCAGGAACATGGAGATGGCACATCCAGCAATTCCTCGATCCCCACCACATCCTCATGGGTGGCCTCATGGTCCTGGCGCTTCTCGCCTTCAACCTCGGACCTGTCGGCTCGTGGGCCGTCGTCCGGAGCCTCCGCCACTCATCCGGTCATCCCTGTCCCCGAACGGCATGGACTGTTCTGGCCGGGTACCTCCTCGTTCTCTGCCTCTACAGTCCATTCCGGCTCCACCTGATGGTGGGATTCGGCATCAGCGCACTTGTTCTCCTCACCGGTCCGCAGCTCGGGCTCCCCGCACGAATCGGTCATGTCATTGTCCAGGCAACAGCCTACCTCTGTCTGCCACTGCTCCTGGGGCTGGTGGGCCGAGGCGATCTCGGACTCCGCCAACTCCCCGAGCGAAACAACGCCTGGTACTTCCTGTGCCCGATCAAGAACTTCGACCATGGTCCCGAAAGATACGCCCATTCTCTGCTGGAGCAGGCCCCGGACAATGCGACCATCATCTCCGATTTCAACCCCGGAGCGGTCCTCGCTCTGGTCCAACGTACCGAGAGCCTTCGCCCGGATCTCGTCATATTGCCCACCGTCGTGGACGAAACGCTGGGCGGTTCCGATCCGGCGGCAGCATTGTCGGCTCTCATCCTCGATCAGATCGAGCAGGGCAACCCCGTCGTTCTTGCGGACCGGTGGGAGCCGTACTACCACACCTCGGAGATCGAGCGCCGCCTGCCTGTTTCGTTGGTTCCATGTGGTCCCGGTTGGAGGATCGTCCCCGAATCGGGAGAGCAGTAACACGATCACCGTTTCTCTCCCGGCAACCGGAGCGTCTCGCCACGGATCGGGCCGACCTGGCGGTGCTCCGCGAGCCCACCCACCACCACCTGGTCTACCACCACGGGGTCAACCCCGTGCGCCACGTGGTGAAGGGCGGCACCGTTGTGGTCCGGGATGGTGTCCGCGTGGCCTGAGCTTCAGGCCTCCAGCAGCCCGAGCACCCTTCCCAGCACCTCGTCCACCCCGATCTCCCGGAGGCAGGCCTGCGTCCCCAGCGGACACACGGGCTCGAAGCAGGGTGCGCAGTCCAGGCCACGTGAGACCACGGCGCTCCGCGGTCCGAGCGGCGCGGTCCGCCGGGGATCGGTGGGCCCGAAGAGCCCCACCACCGGGCAGCCCGCCAGGGCCGCCAGGTGCATGGGCCCCGAGTCGTTGGCAACCACCGCGGCCAGGTGGGACATGAGGCCCGCGAGCCCCGCCACGTCCAGGGAGGAACCCAGCGCCGGGAGCTCCCCGCCGGAGGCCGCCCGGACCTCCGCCGCCACGCCCTCCTCGCCGGGCCCGATCAGGACGACGGGAACGAAGCCCCGGCCGGCCAGCCTCGCGGCCAGTTCCCCGAAACGCTCCACGGGCCAGCGCTTGGACTCGCCCCAGGCCGCGGAGGGGGCCAGCCCGACCACAGGGCCGCCGGCACCCACCGCCGCGAGCGCCACCCTCCCCTCCTCCCGCAGCGCCCCGGACAGCTCCGGCCGCCAGCCGGGATCGGCCGGCGGGAGGCCCAGGCGCTCCAGGATCGGATCGGCGTCGTGCACCTGGTGACGCTCCCTGTCCACCGCCACCGGGTCGCTGAGCAGCAGCCGGCCGCCCTCCCCCATGCTGCCCAGGCTCCTCCGGGCCGTCAGGCGGAGCAGCAGCTTGGCCCGCCCCGCATGGCGGAGGGTGACCCCAACACCGAAGCGGCCGGTATCCGAGCGCAGCTTCCGGGCCACGGCAAATGGGGACTCGCCCTTCCGGGTGACCACCACCCGCACGGCGGGGAACAGCTCTGCCAGCAGACGTTCCACGGGGGGCCGTGCGTGGAGCACGGTCTCCCCGTCCGCGTTGGCCGCGACGAGCCGCGCCACCGCAGGGAGGGACATCACCACGTCGCCCACCCAGTTGGGCAGATCGACGAGGAGACGGTCCGGGAGCATCAGTCCGGGGCCACCCGGATCCGCCGGATCGACAGCGCCCGGCCGGTCTCCGGATCGGCCTCCACCACCGCGCCCCGGAGCTCTCCCCCGCGGCGCGCAGGCTCGAAGGGGCGGGGCGTGTTGAGGAGGAAGCGCTCCAGGACCTTCTGGGGCCGCATGCCGATGATGGACTCGTAGGGGCCCGTCATGCCCACGTCGGTCTGCAGCGCGGTCCCCCCCGGCAGGATCCGCTCGTCGGCCGTGGGCACGTGGGTGTGGGTTCCCAGCACGGCCGTCACGCGGCCGTCCAGGTGCCACCCCATGGCCTGCTTCTCCGAGGTGGCCTCGGCGTGCATGTCCACGACGATCACGCGCACCCCCGGATGGGCCGAGGCGATCTCCGCGAGCACCTCGTCGGCGACCCTGAAGGGGTTGTCGATGGGGGGCATCAGGGCCTGGCCCTGGAGGTTCACCACGGCCACGGGCACCCCCGCTGCCGTCTCCTCCACGACCCACCCACGGCCGGGGTTCCCCCGGGGATAGTTGGCCGGCCGGATGAGCGTGGGGTAGGCGTCCAGGAGCGGGATCCCCTCCTTCTTGTCCCAGATGTGGTTGCCGCTGGTCCAGACGTCCACGGGGAGCGCGTCCAGCTCCTCCATGACCTGTGGGGTGACACCGAAGCCCCCCGCGGCGTTCTCCAGGTTGGCCACCACGAAGTCCACCCGCTCGCGGTCGACGAGCGGCTCCAGGTGGGCCGCGAGCAGCCGCCGGCCCACCTTCGCCATCACGTCGCCCACGAACAGGATGCGGATCACTTGGCGTACTCCACGGCCCGGGTCTCGCGGATGACGGTCACCTTGATCTGGCCCGGGTAGGTGAGCTCGGCCTCGATCTTCCTGGCCACGTCCCGCGCCATCCAGAGGGCCTCCTCGTCGGAGATCTTGCCGGACTGGACGATGATCCGGAGCTCACGGCCTGCCTGGATGGCGTAGGCCTTCTCCACGCCCTTGAAGTCGGCGGCGAGGGCCTCCAGGCGTTCCAGGCGCTTGATGTAGTTCTCCAGGATCTCCCGCCGGGCCCCCGGCCGGGCGGCGGACAGCGCGTCGGCGGCCGTGACCAGCACGGCCTCCACCGAGTGGGGGTCGTAGTCGCCGTGGTGGCACTCCATGGCGTGGATGACGGCCTCCGACTCGCCGTGGCGCTTGAGCATCTCGCGCCCGAGCTCCAGGTGGGTGCCCTCCATCTCGCGGTCCACGGCCTTTCCGATGTCGTGGAGCAGGCCCGCACGCTTGGCCACCTGGGCATCTGCGCCCAGCTCGGCGGCCATGTGGTGGGCCAGCCAGGCCACCTCCATGGAGTGCTGGAGGGCGTTCTGTCCGTAGGAGGAGCGGAACTGGAGCCGCCCCAGGAGCTTGATCAGCTCCGGGTGGAGGTCGGGGATGCCGGCCTCCAGTGCGGCAGCCTCGCCGTCGGCGAAGAGCTTCTCGTCCATCTCCGCCTGGATCTTGGCCACCACCTCCTCGATGCGGGCGGGGTGGATCCGGCCGTCCTGGACCAGGCGCTCCAGCGACAGTCGCGCGATCTCCCGGCGGACGGGCTCGAAGCAGGAGAGGATCACGGCCTCGGGCGTGTCGTCCACGATGAGGTCCACACCCGTGGCCTGCTCGAAGGCCCGGATGTTCCGGCCCTCCCGGCCGATGATCCGGCCCTTCATGTCATCGGAGGGGAGGTCCACCACGGAGACCGTGCTCTCCACCACATGCTCCGAGGCGATGCGTTGGATGGCCATGGAGATGACACGGCGGGCCTTGTCCTTGGCCTTCTCCGTGGCCTCGTCCTCGATGCGCTTGACCAGGTTGGCGGCCTCCATGCGGGCCTCGTTCTCCATGGTTCGCATGAGCTCGGCCTTGGCCTGCTCGGTGGTGAGGCCGGCGATCTGCTCGAGCCGCATCCTCTGCTCGGCCACGGCGGACTCGAGCTCCTCCTCCTTCTCCAGGAGGACCCTGTCCCGGGCCTTGAGCTCGAGCTCCAGCTCCTCCACCCGCCGCTCCCGCTCGCCCAGGACGAGCGCCCTCTCCTCGAGCTGGACCTCACGCTGGTCCAGGCGTTTCTCGATGCTGGCCAGCTCCAGCCGGTGTTCCCGTGTTTCCCGTTCGAATTCGGTGCGTGCCGAGAGAAGACGTTCCCTGGCGTTGACATCCGCGTCCCGGAGCGTGCGCTGGGCCTCGACCTCGGCCTCCGCCACGATCCGCCGGGCTTCCTTCCGGGCCTCGCCGATCAGGCGCTGCCCCTCCCGGCGAACCTTCAGCCACAGGACCCAGACCCCGCCAAGGGCCGCCAGCAGCACCACTGCGCCGATGGCTACGATCAACGTGGTGTTCACCATATCCCCCCTGTCAAGGAGCGATCAGTGCGACCGGCGAGTGGAGGGACGTTGGTGTCTCGGAGTGGCCGTGAAAGTGGAGGCCCCCGCTACGGCCGTGTGAGCAAGCCCATTTGAACCTGCGTGACCACAGGTGGGTGCCTGTCCGCCACTCCTCGAAGCGACAAAACCCGGCGACCCCTCAAATAGGTGTTGGTTCAGCAATAGTTCTGCTCATCACCAACCGCGCAGGGACCTCCTTGTCCTAGTTCTCCTCCGGGGCGTTCCCGGATTCCAGAACCCCTTCGAGTTTCTTCACCAGACGTTCCGCGTGCCTTTCAAGCTCCCTTTGCCGGGCGTCCTGATCCGTCTCGCGCTCTGTAAAGAGCTCGTCCGCGATGTTGAGAGCGGTCAGGATCGCGATCCTGACCGTGTCGACGCTGGAGGCACGGTCGGCCACCTCGCGCATCCTCTGGTCCACGAAGCGCGCCAGCTCCTGCAGGCGCTCCTCGTCACCGTCGGCACGCAACCCGAGCCGCTGGCCGAAGATCTCGACTGTGGCCCGGACGGTGGTCATCGTCCCTCCTTTCCACGATCGAGTATATACGATCCGTCACACGGGCGAATCCCCACCTCCACCCCGTGCTATCCTCCGGAGGTGTCAGCCCATCACGTCAGGATCCGGCACCACCATCCGGCGCCTCCGGAATCCGCGTCCTTTCGGGAAAGCTCGCCGGCCGTACCGGTGAACGGGCCGCTCCCCGCCCCCTCGGAACCCCCTTCCTCCACCCCGAGGCCAGCCCCATGAGCACCGTCGAAAGGAAGCAGAGACGCGTTCAGTCGTGGTTGTTCTCACTGCTCCCCCTGGTGCTCGTCCTGGTGCTGTACGGTCCGGCTCTCCGCTTCGAGCTCATGGGCGACGACTACCAGTGGTGGCAGCACGCCCATGCCGCCATGCACCGGCCCGCTCTCCTGCTGGCGGACCTGGACGGCTTCTATCGCCCCGCAAACACATGGACCCTGGTGGCGGACAGGCTCGGATCCGGAGATTCCCCGGCGGGGTTCCACCTGACGAACCTCCTGCTGCACGGCATGGCGGGAGTCCTCCTCGTGCTGGCCGGCCGGCGTCTCCGCCTGCCCATTCCGGAAATGGTCCTCGTCGGTGTGCTCTGGGCCCTCTCTCCATTTTCGGAGGAGCCGGCGGTTTCGGTGGCCATCCGTTTCCAGGATCTGCTGTTCATCGCCTGGCTGGGGCTGATCCTGGCCTGGCCACGGGCCGGCGGCTGGTCACGACCGAGGATGGCGGTGATCGTTGCGCTCACACTGCTGGCTGCCGCCAGCAAGGAGACCTGGGTGGTCACGCCGGCCCTGGCCTTCGCGCTCGGGGCGGCCATCGAACAGGTACGGTTCCCGGCCTGCCTGCGCCGTTCCGCACCCTTCGTCCTGGCGGCCGCCGTGTACACGGCCATCTACTTCATCGTGTTCCCGGGGGACAAGGGCTACTTCGACCCCGGCTTCGCGGCCGTGTCCAAGTTGCCCCACCAGCTGGCGGCATTCCTCCACCTCGAGCAGCTCGTCCCTCTGGCCTTCCCCTTCGGCTGGAAGGACGTGCTGGCCATCACACTGGTGACCGGCCTCGTCATCTGGGGCTGGCGCCGAAGGCAGCCGGCGGCCATGGTCGGCTCCACCCTCCTCCTGGCACCCATGCTCCCGACCCTCATGGTGCCCTTCCTGCCCACCCGGTACACCTCGATCCCCTACGCGGGGTTCCTCCTGCTCGTGGCCTCGTGGGTGGCCCACGCCCGGAGGGATCCCGCCGCGCATCCCCTCCGGCGACGAGGAACTACCGGAGCGGCCCTTGCGCTGGCCATCCTCGTCCTCATGGCGGGATGGTTCACCGTCAGGGCCGACCTCGTGGACTACGCCCGGGTTTCCTCGGCACACGGAATGCTCGTGGCCGAGGCCCGCTGCATCGCCCCCGAGATTCCCCTCCACGCTCCCTTCCTCGTGGTACGGGGTGAGGACGACGACCCCCTCACCACCATTGCGCTCGACCCCCGTGGACTCCCGAAGATCTACTTTCCCCGCCATCCCGACCCTTCCGGCCTGATCGATGCGGCGGCCCTCTTCGAGTGGGCCGTCCACCACGAGGACACACGGTTCGAGAGCATGCGTCCGGCCGCTCTCGGCGGGGTGGCCGGTGCCGTGATCGTCCATGGCCACCACGGCTTCCTGGTGGTGAACCGCCACGTGCCGGACCTCGCCGAGGCGGCGGGGGCCTGGCGGAAGGCGGGGTTCCGCCTGAGAGCTGTCCGTCCGGTACCTCTCGGCCCCCGGCCCGGTGGTTCCTGACCCGCTCAGCCCTCGCCCAGGGCCTCGTCGATACGCTTGAGGATGCCTTCGATGCGGGCTGCCAGCTCCTGGCGCTCCCGCTCCAGGGCCTTCACCGTGCGGGCGGTCTCGGCGCCTCCGGCGGTCTTCTTTTCGGCCTCCGCCGCACGGGCCTCCGCTGCCTCGAGCTGCTTCCTGAGTCCGGCAAGCTCGTCCTCGAGCCCCCCCACGCGCTCCTCGCTCGCCCTCGCCCTCTCCTCTGCGGTGGCGGCACGCCCGGTGGCGGCCTCGAGCTCCTTCTCCAGCTCGGCGATCCGCGAGGTGGCCGCGGCGAACCGCTCCAGCAACTCGTCGACCCTCGCCTCCAGCTTTTTCAGTACGGGACTCTTGGCCATGCCGCCTCCCCTCTCCACTCCACCAGCACCGGTGTGCCCACAGGATACCGCGAACTGCTCTCCGGGGCGACACCCGCGGTGGTCAGGCGAAGGTGACGCCGAGCTTTTCCGCCAGCGCTGCGCGAAGCGCCTCCTGGGCCGCGTTGACCTCGTCCTGGGTCAGCGAGCGTTCACCGTGGCGGTAGACCAGGCGCAGCGTGGTCCTCACGGCACCCTCCGGCAGGCCCTTGCCCGTGTAGCGCGCCACGAGCTCGATGCGCTCCACCAGGCCGGAGGCCAGCCCCCGCACGGCGGCCTCCAGCTCGGCGTAGCCCAGGGTCTCCCGGTGCTCCACCGTCATGTCGGCCAGGACGGCGGGGAAGCGGGGCAGCTCCCGGAAGCGGGGCAGGGGGAGCTCCTCCGGTGCCGCGGAGAGATCCAGCTCCGCCACGTACAGTGGCTGGCGGATCTCCCATCGCCCGGCCATGGCACCGCCCAGACGGCCGGCGAGGCCCACGGTCCGGCCGTCCTCCGTCACCAGGACCGCCCCCTCGGCCTCGTCCAGCCAGGGGGCCCCTCCACGCCGCCACACCAGTGCCGGGAACCCGATGCGCTCCGCCACCTCCTCCACCACGCCCTTGAGGTGGAGGAAGGAGACCTTCTCCCTGTGGGCCCAGTTCCCCACGGAGCCCGACAGCACGATGCCCAGGTGTTCCCGCTCCACCGGCCCGCCCTCCCCGAGACCGAAGACCCGCCCCTCCTCGAAGAGGGCCAGGTCGTTCTCGCCCTGGTTGAGGTTGGTCCGGGCCGCCGACAGCAGCCCCGGCAGGAGGCTCCGGCGCATGGTCCCCTGGGTGCCGGCCAGCGGATTGTCCAGGGGCAGGGGATCGTCCTGTGCCAGGGGGAGCGAGGCCGCGAGCGTGTCCTCTGCCGGTGCGATGAAGGCCCAGGTGATCACCTCGGCCAGGCCCACCCCCACGGCGGCGTCCCGGGCGCGGTCCACCAGGGGCCAGGCGCCCCGCCGCTCCCCGGGCGCGGTGGAGAGCGTGGGCAGCACGGAGGGCACCGCGTCGTAGCCCACGTGGCGGATCACCTCCTCGTGGAGGTCCTGCACCAGCTCGATGTCCACCCGCCAGGAGGGCACGGTGACCCGGACGGTGCCGTCCTCCCGGGAGGGGGCGAAGCCCAGCCCCTCCAGGATGCGGAGCACGTCATCGGCCGGGATCTCGAGGCCCGCAAAACGCGACAGCGCCGCCACCTCGAGCTCGAGCTCCCGCGGCGACCAGGGACGCGGGTGGGTGTCCACCCGGCCCGGGCAGACGCTTCCGCCCGTGAGCCGCGCGATCAGCGCCGCCGCGGCGTCCGCCGCCACGGGCACCATCTCCGGGTCGGCGCCCCGCTCGAAACGGTGGGAGGCCTCGGTGTGCATCCCGAGCTTCCGGGCAGCACGGCGGATCACCAGGGGATCGAACCAGGCGCTCTCCAGGAGGATGTCCCGGGTGCCCTCGTTGATCTCGCTCTCCGCCCCGCCCATGATGCCGGCCAGGGCCGTGGCGCGCTCCGCGTCGGCGATCACCAGCATGGAGGGGTCGAGCTTCCGGAGCTCGCCGTCCAGGGTCCGGAGCTCCTCGCCCTCCCGGGCACGCCGCACCACGATGCGCCGCCGGGCCACCAGGTCCAGGTCGAAGGCGTGCAGCGGCTGCCCCAGCTCCAGGAGCACGTAGTTGGTGGCGTCCACGACGTTGTTGATGGGCCGCACACCGCAGCGCTCGAGCCGGGCCTTCATCCAGTCCGGGGACTCGCCGAGCCGAACGCCGCGGATCACCCGGGCCACGTAACGTGAGCAGGCCCCCGGGTCCTCGATCTCCACGGAGACCAGCTCCGCCGCGGCCTCCCCAGACTCCTCGAGCTCCACGGTCAGGGGCCTCAGGGCCGCACCGGTGGCCACCGCCCCCTCGCGGGCCAGGCCCCGGTGGTTCATGGCGTCCGGACGGTTCGTGGTCACATCCACGTCCCAGATCTCGGAGTCACCGGAGGGCTCGCGCACCTCCACGTTGAGACCGCAGGCCGTCAGGCGCTCGGCCAGCTCGTCCCCGGAGGGGGCGTCCTCCAGCTGCTCGCGGATCCACTCCTGGTCGAACCTCATGCGAACTGCCTCGTCAGTCTCTGGTCACCGGAGAACAGGAGCCTCAGGTCCGGGATGCCGTGGACCAGCATGGCCACCCGGTCGAGCCCCAGCCCGAAGGCGAAGCCCGTGTAACGCTCCGCGTCCACGCCCACCTTCTCGAAGACCCGCGGATCCACCATGCCCGAGCCCAGGATCTCGATCCAGCCGGAGCCCGAGCAGACCCCACAGCCCGAGCCGCCGCAGAAGATGCACGTGATGTCCACCTCCGCCGAGGGCTCCGTGAAGGGGAAGTAGCTGGGCCGGAAGCGCACGGCCACGTCCGAGAAGAGCTCGTGGAGGAAGGTCTCCAGGGTGGCCTTGAGATGGCCGAAGGTGATCCCCTCGTCCACCACCAGCCCCTCGATCTGGTGGAACATGGGCGAGTGCCTCAGGTCCGAGTCCCTCCGGTAGACCCGGCCGGGCACCACGATGCGGATGGGCGGCGACTGCCGCTCCATCACCCGCGCCTGGACCGGCGAGGTGTGGGTCCGCAGCACGTGGCCGCTGGGCATGTAGAAGGTGTCCTGATCGTCCCGGGCCGGGTGATCCGGCGGAATGTTCAGGGCCTCGAAGTTGTGCCAGTCGTCCTCCACCTCGGGCCCGTCCTCCACGGAGTAGCCCATGCGGAGGAAGATGTTCTCGATGCGGCGGCGCACCAGGTGCACGGGGTGCTGCGCGCCGCGGGGCGGCCGCCGTCCCGGCAGGGTCACGTCCACGGTGGAGACCTTCGCCGCGGCCTTCCGGGAGCCCGCCGCGGCGGCGGCCTCCTTCAACCGGCCCTCCACGAGCTTCTTGAGCTCGTTGAGCGCCCGGCCGTAATCGCGCTTCTGCTCCGGGGGCAGCTCCCGCAGCGCGGCGGTCAGCTCCTGGAGCAGGCCGGAGCGGCGGCCGGCGTAGCGGATCCGGACGGCCTCCAGGGCCTCCGGGTCGTTGCCGGCGGCCTCGAGATCCGCCAGGAAGGCCTCCCGGACCTCGGCCAGACGTTCGAGACCCATCAGCGCCTCACTTCCGGGACTGCCTGGCCAGCTCGGCGAGCTGCGTGAAGGCCGCCGGGTCGTGGACGGCCAGGTCGGCGAGGACCTTCCGGTCGAGGCCGCAGCCCGCGGCCTTGAGCCCGGAGATGAAGCTGCTGTAGGTCAGCCCGTTCTCCCGGGCCGCGGCGTTGATGCGGGTGATCCACAGGGACCGGAAGTGCCGCTTGCGCTGCTTGCGGTCCCGGTAGGCGTACTGGAGGGACTTCTCCACCTGGAGCTTGGCGATGCGGTGCAGGCGCGACTTGCCGCCCCAGTAGCCCTCGGCGAGCTTGAGGATCTTCTTGCGCCGGTCCTTCCGGTGGCTGGAACGCTTGACTCTCATGGTGTCCCTCCTTACGAACCGTACGGGAGCATGCGCTCCAGCACCTTGGCGTCACAGTCCTTGACCATGGCGGAGGAGCGCAGCTTCCGCTTCCGCTTGCGGGTCTTCTTGGACAGGATGTGGGAATGGTAGGCGTGGTGGCGCTTGAACCCGCCGCTGGCGGTGCGCTTCACCCTCTTGGCCGCTCCCCGGTGTGTCTTCAGCTTCGGCATGGTGCCTCCCTGGTGTTCCTGGCCCCTCAGAGCTCGAGGGACCGTGTCCTTGCGGCATTGACGATTCGTTCCACCACGGTGTCGAGGGGGTGCACCCCCTCGTCGCGGCGGTGGCGCAGGCGGAGGGCGACGGTCCCCTGCTCGGCCTCCCGGCCGCCCACCACCAGCAGGTAGGGGACCTTCATGGCCTCGCCCTCGCGGATCTTGTAGCCCAGCTTCTCCGAGCGGCGGTCCACCCCGGCACGGATCCCCGCCTCGCGGAGCCTCCGGCAGACCGATTCGGCGTAGTCGTTCACGGCGTCGGTGATGGGCAGCACGCGGGCCTGCTCGGGTGCGAGCCACGGCGGCAGGTCGCCCCCGAAGTGCTCCAGCATCACCCCGAAGAAGCGCTCGATGGAACCCAGGATGGCCCTGTGGATCATCACGGGGCGCTTCTCGGTCCCATCGGTGTCCACGTAGCTCAGCTCGAAGCGCTCGGGCAGCAGGAAGTCCAGCTGGATGGTGGCCAGCTGCCACTCCCGCCCGATGGCGTCGTGGACCACGAAGTCGATCTTCGGACCGTAGAAGGCGCCGTCGCCCTCGTTCACGGTGTAGGAGGTCCCCCGGACGTCCAGGCAGCGGGCCAGCACGGTCTCGGCGTGCTCCCAGATGGCCGGGTCGCCCATGGCCTTCTCCGGCCGCGTGGAGAGGAAGATCTCGATGTCGGCGAAGCCGAAGATGCCGTAGATCTCGAAGATGAAGTCGAAGAGCGCCGTGATCTCCGGCTCGATCTGCTCCGGCGTGCAGAAGATGTGGGCATCGTCCTGGGCGAAGGAACGGACCCGGGTCAGTCCCGTCACCACCCCCGACCGCTCGTAGCGGTGGAGCCTCCCGAAGTCCGCGATCCTGCGGGGCAGGTCGCGGTAGGAGTGCGCCCTCGTGCCGAAGATCAGGCAGTGGGAGGGGCAGTTCATGGGCTTGACCGAGAACTTGCGGTCCTCCACCTCGTCGAAGGCGTCGGCGAAGAACATGTTCTCGCGGTAGTTGTCGTAGTGCCCGGACCGCTTCCAGAGGGCCACGTCGAAGATCTGCGGAGTGATGACCTCCTCGTAGCCGTACTCGCGGTACTTCTCCCGCATGAGGTCCACCAGCGCGTTGTAGACCAGGGCGCCCCGCGGGTGGAAGAAGGGGCTCGCCGGCGCCTCGGGATGGAAGGAGAAGAGGTCCAGCTCCCGTCCCAGCCGCCGGTGGTCGCGCCGCCGGATCTCCTCCAGGCGCGCGAAGTAGGCGTCCAGCTCCTTCTTGGAGGGGAAGGCCGTGCCGTAGAGCCGCTGGAGCATCTCGTTGCGCTCGTCGCCCTTGAAGTAGGCCCCCGAGGCCTCCAGCAGCTTCACCGCGCCGATCTGGGAGGTGCGCTGCACGTGGGGCCCCCGGCAGAGGTCCAGGAAGTCCCCGTGCCGGTAGAGGGTGATGGTCTCGCCCTCGGGGATGTCCTCCAGCCGGACGAGCTTGATGTCCTCGCCCCGCTCCTCCATGATCCGGCGGGCCTCCTCGCGGCTCACCTCGATGCGCTCGAAGGGCAGGTCCTCCTTGATGATGCGCATCATCTCGGCCTCGATCCGCTCGAAGTCCTCGGGCCGGAAGGGCCGCGGGAAGCGGAAGTCGTACTGGAACTTCTCCGAGTGGTCCTGGCGGCCGGCGTCGATGGGGGTCCCGGGCCACAGCCGCTTCACCGCGTCGGCCATCACGTGCTCCGCCGAGTGGCGGATCACCTCGCCGCCCTCGGGGTCCTTCACCGTGACGATCCGGAGCTCCACGTCCTCGTCGAGCGGCGTGCGCAGGTCCACCAGGCGCCCGTCCACCACCCCCGCCACGGCGTCACCTGCCAGGCGGCGGCCGATGGACTCGGCCACCTGGAGCACCGTGGTGCCCGCCTCGTACTCCCGTGTGGTCCCGTCCGGCAGTGTGACGTGAATCGTCCTCGCCATGGTTCCGACCAGCCCTTTCTTCCCGTTCCCAAACAAGAACCCCGGCCGCAGAAGGCCGGGGAGGGGGTGCATGGTAGGCGCGCGCGGACTCGAACCGCGGACCTCATCCGTGTGAGGGATGCGCTCTAACCAACTGAGCTACGCGCCTGGATACGCCAACTATGGTAGGCGCGAGCGGACTCGAACCGCTGACCTCTACCGTGTCAAGGTAGCACTCTAACCAGCTGAGCTACGCGCCTTCAGGCTACCGGCAGGTGATTCCCGGGGGAATGCTTCCGAACCCGCCCTCGTCCTTCATTGGTCTCGTTGCAAAGATCTGCCCTCCATCAGGAGGGGTGGGCATCCTAGCAACGGCGGGGGCGGGTGTCAACACGTGGCACCCGCCACGACCCCTACACCTCTCCGGGCGGCAGCGCCCGCGCCGCGGGGAGGGGAACCTGCTCCACGTGGCCCCGGCCGAGCCAGACGTGGAGCTCCCGCCCGAAGGCCTGCACCGTGGCGATGGTGACGTCCACCTCGGGCGGCAGCCACCGGCCCAGGTCCACCACCACGATGCCGGCCCGGCGGAAGACCGTGAGCAGCTCGTCCTCCAGGGCGTCCAGGATGGCCACCACCGCGGCCCGCGGCAGGCGGACGCCGAGCCCGCGGATCCGCCGCAACCTGAAGCCCAGGTGTCGCTGCCGCAGCCGGATCTCGGCGATCTGGGCCGAGGCGCGAAGCCGCATCCCCTTCCACAGCACCGTGGCGAAGACGGCGACCGCGTCCCCCGCCGCGGCCAGACGGACCGACTCCACCTGCTCGATCCGCTCGAGGCGGCGGGCCAGCACCGCCTCCACGCGGTCCAGGTCCACCACCAGGTGGGTGGGGTCCCAGCGGAGCAGCGGCGGCAGCACAGCGGAGTTCACCCCGCTAGTATACATCCCATGATCTTTCCCGAACCACTGCTCCCCGCCACCTTCCTCCGGCGCTACAAGCGCTTCCTGGTGGACGTGGAGCTCGCGGACGGCGCCACGCTCACCGCCCACTGCCCCAACTCCGGATCCCTGCTCTCCTGCACCGGCCCCGGCTGGCCCGTGCTGCTCTCCGACAGCCACAACCCGAAACGCAAGCTCCGCTTCACCTGGGAGATGATCCACAACGGCCGCTGCTGGATCGGCATCAACACCCACCGGGCCAACGCCCTGGCCGCCGAGGCCATCGCCGCCGGGCGCATCCCGGAGCTGGCCGGCTACCCCTCCCTCCGCCGGGAGGTCCGCCACGGCGAGCGCAGCCGGGTGGACCTGCTGCTCGAGGACGGGGAACACCGCTGCTGGGTGGAGGTCAAGAACGTCACCCTGGTGGACGCCGCGGGCCGCTACGCCTTCCCCGACGCCCCCACCGAGCGGGGCCGCCGTCACCTGGCCGAGCTCACGGCGAGGGTCGCCGAGGGGGACCGGGCGGCCATGCTCTTCGTGATCCAGCGCAGTGACGGCAGCCACCTCGTCCCCGCAGCGGACATCGACCCCGCCTACGCGGCGGCGCTCCGGCGCGCCCGGGACGCCGGGGTGGAGCTCCTCTCCTGGAGGGCCGAGGTGCGGCCCGAGGGCATCGAGCTGGTGGAGGCGGTGGAGCTGCGGATCTGAGGAGCAGGGGCGCAGGGGGGCAGGGGCGCAGGGGGAGAGTCTCCACGGTCACCATCGTGGCCGTGGGTCATGGCCGGGGCCACGGGAACGGACCAGGATCATCGAGGACAAGGTCACGGATCGAGAACCGTCCCCGTCATCCGCCACCGTGTGCCGTCGCCGACGCCGTCAGCTGCACCCGCTCCCAGCCGCCGTCGCCGTCACCCGCCCATGACGAGGGTCATGAGCGCCTTCTGCACGTGGAGCCGGTTCTCGGCCTCGTCGTAGACCACCGACTGCGGCCCGTCGATCACCTCGTCGGTGACCTCGCGCCCCCGGTCGGCGGGCAGGGGGTGCATGTAGATCAGGTGCTCCCTGCCCAGGGCCATCCGCTCGGCGTCGCAGCGCCAGTCGGGGTACTTCTCGATGAGGCGCAGGCCCTCCTGCACGTCGGTGGTGGTCATGAGCGGCCCCCACGACTTGGGCACCACGATGTCGGCGTCCTCGAAGGCCTCCTCGAATCGGTCCGTGATCGTGAAGCTGGCCCCCGCGGCCTCGGTGTTGGCCCGCGCCTGCTCCTCGATCTCGGGCATGAGCCGGAACTCGGGCGGGCAGGCCAGGGTCACGTCCAGCCCGAAGCGGGGCATCATCAGGATCAGGCTCTGGGGCACGGACAGCGGCCGCACGTAGTTGGGCGCCGAGGTCCACGCCACCCCCAGCTTGAGCCCGCGGGTCCTCCCCTCGAACTTCTCCAGGATGGTCAGGTAGTCCGCCAGGATCTGGCAGGGGTGGTAGACGTCGCACTGCATGGAGATCACGGGGATCTCCGCGTGCCCGGCCACCTCACGCAGGTAGGCGTTGCCCTCGCCGAAGGCGCAGTGCCGGATGGCGATGGCGTCACCGTAGCGCGAGAGCACCTTCGCCGTGTCCCGGGCGTTCTCCCCGTGGCTGATCTGCATCGTGTCCGGCGAGAGGAAGATCCCGTGCCCCCCCAGCTGGGTGATCCCCGTCTCGAAGGAGTTGCGGGTCCTGGTGGAGGAGTCGAAGAAGATCATGTAGAGCGTCTTCGCCGCCAGCCACGGCGTGGGTCGCCCCTCCGCCTTGGCCCTCTTGAGCTCCAGCGCCAGGTCGAAGATCCGCCCGAGCTCCTCCACGCTCCAGTCCTGGGTGGTGATGAAGTGTCTGCCCTTCAGATCGTGCGTCATCCGAGGCCTCCCATGATGTCCTTCCTCTCTTCGCGGTTCACGCCATCTCGTGGGCGAGGATCTCCGGGATCAGGCTGTGGATCGCGGCGGCCGCCACCAGGTCCTCCACCGCCACGCGCTCCTGCGTGGTGTGGGCCAGCTCCTCCCGGCCGGGGGCGAAGCCCACGGTGGGGATGCCCAGCCGCCCCATGGTGGCCACACCGTTGGTGGAGAAGTGCCACCGCGAGATCAGGGGCTCCCGACCCAGGACCTCTGCCGCGGCCGCGGCGGTCCCCCGGACCAGGGGATGATCCTCCTCGAGCACCCATGTGGGGAAGTACTTCTCCTGCCGGGCCACGGTCCCCCTCCAGCTGGTGGCCTCGTACCGGAGCAGCTCCACCGTGGCCTCGCCCAGGTGGGGCAGGGCCCGGAGCTCCGCAAGAGCCGTCTCCACCGTCTCGCCCGCCGTGAGCCTCCGGTCCAGGTAGAGCACCGCCCGATCCGGCACGGCGTTGAGCGAGGGCGTGGACACGTCCAGGTACGAGGCCACGATGGAACCCTTTCCCAGGAACTCGTCCTCCGCCAGGCGTCCGTTCAGGGCCTCGATGTCCTGGAGGATGGGGGCCATGGCGTAGAGCGCGTTGACCCCGTGCTCGGCATGGGCCCCGTGGGCGGAACGTCCCACCGTGGTGATGGTGGCCTCCAGCCGCCCCCTGTGGCCGCGGAAGACGGCGAGGTCGGTGGGCTCCGTGAGCACCACCGCGTCCGGGCGGATGCCCTCCCTCTCGATCAGGTGGAGCATGCAGTACCCGTCGCAGTCCTCCTCCATCACCGAGGCGCTGAGCCAGACCGTCACCCCCTCCGGAAGGCCACGGTCCATGAGGATCCGTGCCCCGTAGGCGGCACAGGCGATGCCGGGCAGCTGGTCCACGGCGCCACGGCCCCAGACGAGGCCGTCCTCGAGCTTCCCCTCGAAGGGGTCGACATCCCAGGCGGAGGGATCCCCCACCCCCACCGTGTCGATGTGCCCGTCCACCAGGATCGAGAAGGGGCCCGATCCGATCCGGGCCACCACGGTTCCCAGGGAATCGTAGAAGACCTCGTCGAAGCCCAGCTCCGTGTACTCCCGGTGCACCCGCTCGCAGCGCTCCCGCTCCCGGCAGCTCTCCGCCGGGATGGCGATCATGTCCCGGAGGAAGCGGACGATCCGCTCCTCGCACCCCCGGGCCGCCGCCAGGGCCGCCTCACCGCGTGGGCTCCTCACGCTGCACCTCCGCCGCGGACGAGCTTCTCCACCACGCCCGTGTCCGCGTTGAAGCGCCGGATGGCCTCGTCCCACTCGGGCACGGTGTCGGTGAGGTCCTTCCAGAAGGACGGGCTCCAGAGCGCCTCCAGCTCCTCCACGCTCCGCCCCTGCTGCTCCACCCAGGTGAAGTACTTCAGGTTGTGCAGCCGCCGCCGCTCGCTGAAGGTCAGCTCCCGGAGGTGGTCGGTGGTGGTGCCCAGCACCCAGCGCTCGAAGTCGATGTGGGCCCGGAGCTCGTCGTAGGGACCGCGCTCGGCCTCCATCTCCGCCAGGCGGGTCCGGTACATCTCCACGGAGTCGGTGAAGCTGGTGACCAGGATGTCGTCGGGTCCCAGCCCGAAGTAGCGAGCGGTCTTGATGGCCGCCAGCACGTTGCAGATGGAGGAGATGCCCAGATCGCCCAGCCGGGCCACGGTGGCCTCCGGCACACCGCGCTCCACGAGCACCTCCCGGCCCACGGGCTCGTTGAAGAGCCGGAGCAGGCTCATGGTGGCCTCGTCGTCGATGGCCACCACAAGGTCCGTGTTGCGGACGTTGTGGATCCATGGCACGTGCTTGTCTCCGATGCCCTCGATGCGGTGGCCGCCGAAACCGTTGAGCAGCAGGGTGGGGCACTGGAGCGCCTCGGCCGCCGCGATGATGGAGCCCGGGAAGCGGGCCTTGAGGTGGTCCCCCGCGGCCAGGGTCCCCCCGGAGCCGGTGGCGCCCACCCAGCCGGTGAAACGGCCGGAGGGACCGGCGTTGGCCGCGAGCCACTCCTCCACGGCGGGCCCCGTCACCGCCCAGTGCCAGAGGTAGTTCCCGAACTCGTCGAACTGGTTGAAGATCACCACCTCGGGCCGGGTCTCGCGGAGCTCCCAGCACTTGTCGAAGATCTCCTTGACGTTGGACTCGCAGCCCGGCGTGGCGATGACCTCCGCCCCGATCTCCTCGAGCCACCGGAAGCGCTCCCGGCTCATCTCCTCGGGCAGGATGGCCACGGCACGGCACCCCAGGAGCACGCTGTCGAAGGCGCCGCCCCGGCAGTAGTTGCCGGTGGAGGGCCACACGGCCACCTGGGTGGTGGGATCGAAGTCCCCGTGCACCAGCCGCGGAACCAGGCACCCGAAGGCCGCCCCCACCTTGTGGGAGCCCGTGGGGAAGTGGCGGCCCACCAGGCCCACGATCCGCGCCTCCACCCCCGTCAGCTCCGGCGGGAGCTCCAGGGCGTTCACCGGTCCGAAGCCCCCGGTCTCCGGGTCGTTGTGCCAGGTGATCCGGTAGAGGTTCAGGGGGTCCACGGCCTGCGGATCCACACCCCGGACGGCCTCCCGGATGGATCCCGGAATGCGTTCCGGATGCCGTTGCTCCTCCAGGGTGGGGATGGGGATCCCCCGCTCCCGGCACCGCTCCACCGCCCGCGCTCGGATCTCGTCCCTCTCCATGGACCACCTCCGGAACCGCCGATTCTACACCCCGAGCCGGGAAAACGCCTGCGTGCCGACCGGCCGCTCAGTCCCCGTCCCCTCCCAGGCTCGCGAAGCGCTCCCAGAGGTACGGCGCCGTGGCACGGGCCTCGGCGGCGAGCGTGGCCGGGTCGAGCGTCGTGTGCCGTCCGTCCCGGAGGAGGATGCGGCCCCTGGCGATGGTGTGACGCACCGGCGATTCGGAGGCTCCGTACACGAGATGACCCAGGATGTTCTCCGGGCCGGGAGGCGTGGGGGGGACGTCCTCCAGCACCACCAGGTCCGCCGGGGCGCCGGGCTCCAGACGGCCCAGGAGGGGCTCGCCGAGGGCCTCGGCCGCACGCCGGGCGTTGACCTCGAGCAGACCGGCCACCTCGGTGAAGCAGCACCCGGGATCGCCCCGGAGGCTCCGCTGGGCCAGCAGGGCCGACCGGAGGGAGCCCAGCATCCGCGAGGACATCCCGTCGGTCCCGAGCCCCACCCGGCATCCGGCCCCCAGAGCACGCGCCAGGTCGAGGGTCCCCACGGCGTTGTTGGCGTTGGACTCCGGGTTGTGGACCAGCACCGCGCCGCTGGCGGCGACGGTCTCCAGGTCCACCTCCTCCAGGTGGACACCGTGGACCAGCAGGGCGAGGCGATCCAGGAGCCCGGCGCGCTCCAGGCGTTCCACGGGACCCGCTCCGTACCGTTGCCAGGAGAGCTCCACGTCCAGCGGGTCCTCCGCCACGTGGACGTGGATCCCCACGCCCCCCGGGCGGTCACGCCCCACACGGGAGAGGGTCTCGTCCGACAGCGTGAAGGAGGCGTGGAGACCCAGCATCCCCCTCAGGGACGGGTGGTCCCGGTGCCGGACCGCGAAGTCCAGGTTCTCCTCCAGCCCGGCCAGGGCCTCGTGGTGCCCGTTCCTGTCGCTCACCTCGTAGCAGAGCACCGCGCGGATCCCCGACCGCTCCGCGGCGAGGCCGATGAGGTCGAGGCTCCCCCGGAGGAACGAGGGCGAGGCATGGTGGTCGAAGAGGGTGGTGCACCCCCAGCGGATGCAGGCCGCCAGGGTCAACTCCGCGGAGAGCCGCACCGTCTCCTCGTCCAGGGCCCTGTCCAGCCGCCACCACAGGCCCCGGAGCACCCGCCCGAAGTCATGCATGGGAATGCCCGGATCCAGCCCCCTGGCCAGGGCCGAGTAGGCGTGGTGGTGGAGGTTGACGAGGCCCGGAAGGATCAGGTTGCCATCGACCTCCAGGTGCTCTGCCCCGGGGTACCGCCCGGCCAGGGCGCCGTACGGCCCCACGGCCACGATGCGTTCCCCCTCCCATACCACCGCGCCATCGGTGATCACGGCGGCGTCCGGCCCGAAGCCGGTCACCACCACGCCCGGTCCGACCATCGTCCGCTCCGTCACGTACCCTCCCCCCTCCGGATCCATCTGCCGTGGGGCTCCGCGAATCGACCGTGGTCACCCTCGCGCCAGAACACCCTCCGTCCCCGGACCCAGGTCTCCCGGATCCGGCCCGTGAGCTCCCACCCCTCCAGCGGCGTGTACCGGTTCTTGTTGTGGAGGTCGGCGGCGCGGACGGTCCACCGGACCTTCTCGTCGATCACCGCCAGGTCCGCATGGAAGCCCGGAGCGATCCGGCCCTTGAACCCTCCGACCCCCAGGAGCTTCGCCGGGGCCGTCGCCGTGACCTCCACCAGCCGCTCCAGGCTCAGGCGTCCCCGTCGGAAACCCTCGGAATAGAGGAATGGCAGGAGCAGCTCAACCCCTGGAACCCCACCGTAATCGGTCCAGATGGAACCGGTGGTCTTCTCGTCCGGCCAGACCCCGGCTGCGTGATCCGAGGCCACCAGTGCGATCTCCCCGGCGGCCAGTCCACGCCACAGTTCCTCCCGGTCGGCGGCGGTCTTCACCACGGGAGCGGTCTTCAGCAGGGAGCCCAGCCGCTCCAGGTCCTCCACCGTGTGGGCCAGGAAGTGTGGGCAGGTCTCGGCCGACACCGGGAGCCCCTCCTTCCGGGCCCGGGAGAGCACCTCCATGGCTCCGGCCGACGCCACGTGGACCACGTGGGCCCGGGAGCCCGTGGCCCGCACCGCCTCCACCACGGTCCGGGCGGCCAGGATCTCGGCCTCCGCGGGCCGGCTGGCCGCGTAGTCCAGCGGCCCGTCGCCGCCGGCCTCCCGGATGTCCCGGGTCAGCTCCAGCACGAGCTCCCGGTCCTCGGCGTGGACCCCCACGGGGACCCCCAGCCGGCCGGCCACCGCGAGGACCGTCCGGAGCTGCCCCGCCGTCAGGTCCCCGAAGGAGTCCATGCCCGAGAGCAGGTACACCTTCACGGCGCCGACACCCTCCTCCACGAGCTCCCCGAGGCGCTCCTCCCAGCCGGACTCCCCCATCACCTGCGCACACACGCCCCCCCACAACATGAAGTCCACACGGGCCTTCGGGGCGATGACCGCAAGCTTGGTCCGCAGGTTCTCCACCGAGGTCACCGGCGGGACCGAGGTGCAGGGCATGTCGGCGATACAGCCCACGCCGCCCGCCGCCGCGGCCCGGGTGCCTGTGGCGAAATCCTCCCGGTGGGTGAAACCGGGATCGTCGAAGTGGACATGGAGATCGATGGCCGCGGGGAGCACCAGGGCCCCACCGAGGTCCACGCGGCGGTCCGCCGCCACCTCCTCCTCCGGCCCCGCCACCGCGGCGATCCGTTCCCCCTCGAGGAGGATGCTGGCGGGCCTTCGCTCGTCACCGCATCCCGGGATCACCAGGTTTTCCAGCAGAATCCTCGCGGCCATGGAACCACCATACCCCAGCGGCCGGCACGCCCTCCACGGCCCACGGCACGGGGAGCCGCGTTGACAACGGGGCTCCCCCACCCGTACCGTAACCCCATGACACCACCCCTCAAGGCCACGACCCGGCTCTTCAAGGCCCTCGCCCATCCGGCCCGTCTCCGGATCCTGGCCATGCTCCGTGGCGGGGAACTCTGCGTCTGCCAGCTGACCGCCGTGCTCGGTCTCGCCCCCTCCACGGTCTCGGCGCACCTCACGGAACTGCGCCGTGCGGACCTCCTCCACGAACGGAAGGAGGGGCGCTGGGTCTTCCTGTTCCTCCCCACCGGCTCCCCCATGGAGGAGCTCCTCGACGCCGTGTGGCGCCAGGTGGAGGGTGACCCCACGGTGGCGGAGGACACCGAGAAGGCCGAACGACTGCGCCGCCTGGGCCCGGAGAAGGTCTGCGGCACGCACTTCCACGACTGAGCGGGACCGCCCACCGCCGGGAGGACGCCCACGAGCGGTCAACCCGCTTCCGGTGTGGCACGGTTGCCGACCGGGATATCATGGAGGGTGATCCAGATGGGAACCCGGGGAAGGGTGCCGACGCCGCCCCCAACACCGTTCCTTGACATTCCTCCTGTGGTGGCGGTATTCTCGAAAAGTTAGTGAGCACTCACTAACCCCCCGGAGGTTCCCCGTGACATCGAGCACCACGACACACCCCACACCCCGGCAGGACGAGATTCTCGACCATGCCATGGCCCTGGTGCGGCAGGGCGGCCTCGGGGCCCTGACCACCAAGAGGCTGGCCGGGAGCGTGGGGTTCACCGAGGCTGCCCTCTACCGGCACTTCCCCTCCAAGCAGGCCCTGATCCTGGGCATGATGGACCGTCTCGAGGCCATGCTGCTGGGACGGATCCGCTCCATCGCAGCCGAGGAGGACCTTCCCGTCGCCGAACGGCTGCAGAGGATCGTCCTCCACCACACCACCATCATCCGGGAGCACCAGAGCCTGCCCATCCTCCTCCTCGCCGAGGCCTCGGTCTCCGAGGACCGGGTCCTGCTGGACCGCATGCGCTCCATCTTCCGGGGCTCCCTGGAGACGGTGGAGGACCTCATCGCCGAGGGCCAGGCACGGGGGGAGATCGTCCACGGGCCCGAGCCCGACTGCCTCGCCATGCTGTTCCTCGGAGCACCGGCATCCCTGGCCATCCGCCACCGGCTTCTTCCCGATCCACCCTCGGAAGAGAGGTTCTGCAGGGTGCTCATTCCCTTCATCGTGGACTCCGTGCGGCAGACCCCAGGAGAAGGAGACGTGTCATGAAGCCCATTCGGTACAACATCCCGGCTCTGGCCGTGGCGGGAATGCTCTGGATGTCCCCCCTCGGCGCCCAGGAGCCGGCTCCACCGGCACCGGCCCCCATCGCTCCCGGGGCAGCCGCACCGGCACCCCCTCCCTCCCCGATCCACCTCACGCTGGACGAGGCCGTGGCCCGGGCCCTCGAGGCCAACCCGGGCCTGAAGGCCATGGCACACCGGAGCTCCGCGGCCGAACGCTCGGCCCGGGCCGCCGGCCGGACCCGCTGGGGCCAGCTGGACGCCTTCTTCAGCTCCACCCGCTACAACGACGACTGGATGGTCCGGCCCATGTCCCGGCAGATGTTCGAGGAGGCCGGAGGATTCGCCGGACTCCCCTGGGACCGGAACCAGCGCCACTACGGCCTCAACTTCCAGATCCCCCTCTACATGGGTGGGGAGCTTTCCAGCGGCATCAGGATCCGGCAGCTGGAGGCCGAGAAGGCGGCCTCCCTCCTGGAGGGAACCCGCTGGCAGGTCCGTTTCAACGCCGTGTCGCTCTACACCGGGCTTCAGACCCTGGATGCCCTGGAGGCCTCCATGGACGAGCTCATCCGTTCCCTGGAGCTCACGAGCCGGCGCCTCGACCTCATGGTGGAGACCGGCAAGCGGCCGGAGCTGGACCGGTTGAAGGTGGTGGAGGAGCTCCAGGACGCCCGGGCGCAGCGGGCCGGGCTCCACGCCGACCGCGTCAGGGTCTCGTCCCTGCTGCTCGCGCTCATGGGGAGCGATCCCTCCGGAGAGGTCGTCACCGATCCCCTTCCGGACCGCCTGCCGGAGCTCGCCATGACACCGGCGGAGCTCCGCGCCAGCCTGGGGGCGACCTCCCGGGTCCGGCGGGCCCGCTTCGCCGCCGAGCAGGGTGAGCGCGGCGTCCGCATGGCCACCTCGAGCTTCATCCCGAAGGTGGTCGCCAGCGGCAACGTGACCCAGAACGCCGCGCCCTCCCTCGACGACCCGCTGGACACCTGGCAGGTCTCCGTGGGGGTCGTGGTGCCGATCTTCCACGGCGCCTCGCGCTTCGAGGAGCTGGCCGCCGCCAGGGACCAGCGGAGCGCGGCGCAGGAGGCACTCGTCCAGGCCGAGATGGATGCCGGCGCCCGCCTGGAGGAGGCCCTGGCCCGGCTGGAGGCCGCCCGTGCCGAACTCGACGCCGCCCGTGCCCGGGTCGCCGCGGGTTCCGAGGCCGCCCGGATCGAGCAGATCCGTTACGACACGGGAGCGGGCACCGTGGAGGACCTCCTCCGCGCCAGGTCCCGGGAGCAGGCGGCACGGGCCTCCCTGGCCAGGGCCCTCGGCGCCGTCATCACCGCTGCGGAGCGGATCAACAGCATCGTGGAAAAGGAGGCCGTTCGATGAAGAGGCTCACGTGGATCGTTGTGGCGGTGCTGGTGGCCGCAGGCTTGCTGGCCGTTCGGATGAAGCGGGTCCACGACAAGAACGCCGCGCCCCTGGTGCAGCAGGTGAGGCCCGTGGTGGAAGTGGCCTCCGTCACCAGGGGCAGGGTGGGCAGCGTGCGCCACGTGACCGGCACCGTGGTGGCCGGTGAGGAGGCCCGGGTCGCCCCGCAGATCATGGCCCGGATCCTGGAGATCCGCGTCCGCGAGGGACAGCAGGTCCGTGAGGGGCAGCTCCTGGCGGTCCTGGACTCCCGGGAGCTGGAGGATGCCATGGCCCAGGCGGGGGCCGGGCTGGCCGCGGCCCGGGAGGGCGTGGCCGCCGCCGAGGCGGCCTGGCAGGCCCAGCGGAACGCCACGGAGCGCGACCGGCTGCTCCATGACGCCGGCGCCATTTCCGACGAGCAGTGGGAGCACTCCCAGGCCGCGGAGAAGACCTCCCAGGCGCGCCTGGAGGCCGCCCGCGCCGAGCTCCGGGTGGCCGAAAAGCGCCACGACCAGGCCCGCACCCGGCGCAACTACGCGTTCCTGAAGGCCCCCTTCGACGGCGTCGTCACCGCCCGCATGGCCGATCCCGGCGACCTGGCCGTGCCGGGCAAGCCGGTGCTGGTCGTGGCCCGGCAGGAGGGCATCCGGGTCCGTGCCGGCCTGCCCGTCGGGGACCTCGCCCGCCTGGCCCCTGGCCACCCGGTGACCGTCAGCGCCGATGGGAAGGTGGTGGAGACCACCGTCTCGCGGATCGTGCCGGCCACGGGCGCCTCGGGGCTGGCCTCCTTCGAGGCGGATCTGGTCCAGGTGCCCGAGACCTTCGTACCCGGCGCCACCGTGGGCGTGGACGTGGAGCTCGGCGACGCCGAGGGTCTGGTGGTTCCGGCCGGCGCGCTCCTGGAGGGTGAAAACGGCACCTGGGTCTTCGTGGCCGGAAATGCCGCCGAAACGGGAGAGACAGGCGGGCGAACCGCCACCATCCGGCCCGTGGAGGTCCATCCCACGGCACGATCCCTCGACTCCGTGGTGGTGGAGGGCGAGCTCGAGGAGGGCGACCTCGTGGTGGTGGCCCTCCCCTCCCGGCTCATGACCCTCGCTCCCGGGACCACGGTGGAGATCGCGGCGCCATCCCCCGGGGAGGGCGGCGCATGAGCTTCGTCGACGCCTACCTGAAGCGGCCCCACCTGGTCTCGGCCCTGCTGATGCTCTCGGCAGGGCTCGGGGTCATCGGCTACAACCGGCTCCCCTTCAAGCTCTTCCCCGACACGGAACGGCCCCAGGTGGCCGTGGTGACCATGCTCCCCGGCGCCTCGGCCACCGACGTGGAGAGCGACCTCACCCGGCCCATCGAGCGGGAGCTCTCCGCACTGGACCAGGTCCGGGCCGTGCGCTCCACCAGCCGGGACGAGGTCTCCGCCGTGACCGTGGAGTTCCGCTACACCCGGGACCTGGCGAGCGCCACCACCGACGTGGCCAACGCCCTGGAGAAGGTGAAGTCCCGGTTCCCGCCGGGGACACGCCCCCCCATCCTCTTCCAGGTCTCCTCGGCCACCGCCCCCGTGATGACCCTGGCCCTCCGCCCGAAGGAGGGCTCCCACCTGGACCTCTCCATGGTGCGGCAGATGGCCGAGAACCAGATCCGGGACCGGATCCTCCAGCTGCCGGAGGTGGCCAACGTGGAGGTCTTCGGGGGGCACCAGCCGGTGATCCTCGTGACCCCGGACCGGGACGCCCTGGAGCGCTACCACCTCGGGGTGGCGGAGCTGGCGGCGGCCCTGGCCGCGGCCAACGCCAACCAGCCGGCCGGCCTCGTCATCGGGCAGGGTACCCAGATCGTGCTCAAGCGCCTGGGGGCGCTGGCAAGCCCGGCCGACGTGGCCCGCGTGGTCATCACCGACCGCGGGCCGGGCATCGTGCGGGTGGGGGACGTGGCCCGGGTCCGCCGCGGCACCGCGGAGCCCCGGAGCGCCTTCCACGGGGACGGGAAACCCGCCATCGCACTGAACGTCCAGCGGCAGCGGGACGGCAACGTGCTCGAGACCATCGGGGCGGTGAAGGAGATCCTCCCCGAACTCGAGGCCGCCTTCCCCTCCGTGGACTTTTCCATCCCCGATTCCCAGGAGGAACTGCTCACCCTCTCGGTCTCCAACATGCGGGACGCGCTCAAGAGCTCCATCCTGATGACGGTCACCGTGCTCTTCCTCTTCCTGGCCTCGGGGCGCAGTCTCGCCCTGGTGGGCCTGTCGCTGCCCATGACCTTCATGCTCACCTTCGGCGTCATGTGGCTCGGTGGCATGGAGCTCAACATCGTCACCCTCACCGCCATCACGCTGGCCGTGGGGATGCTGGTGGACGACTCCATCGTGGTGGTGGAGAACATCCAGCGGCACCTGGACGAGCTGGGGCGGCCCGTGAGAGAGGCCGTGGTCGGCGGCACCAGGGAGATCCTGCTGGCCGACTTCTCCGGCACCGCCACCACCGTGCTGGCCCTGACACCCATCGTCTTCGTGGGGGGCTACGTGCAGCGGGTCATGCGGCCCCTGGCCCTCACCCTCATCATCGCGCTGCTGGCCTCCTTCTTCGTCTCGGTGACCATCATCCCCCTGGTGGCGCCCTGGATCCTGAAGCGGGAGGGCGAGGGACGCGGCACCCTTCCCGAGCGTCTCACCGCCCGCCTGGCGGACACCGTGCTGGGGTGGCTCCGCGGCTTCTACCAGGGCACCACCCGGCTGGCACTGCGTCAGCGGGCCCTGTTCCTGGTGGCGGGCACCGTGATGTTCGTGATCGCGGCACGCCAGATGCCCGTGGCCGGCCGGGACCTCATGCCGCCCATGGACACCGGCATCGTGAAGGTGGCCTTCGAGGCCGACGCCGGCAGCTCGCTGGCGGCCACCGAGGGGCTGCTCCGGCGGATGGAGGACATCATCGCGAAGGCGCCCGGCGTGGAGTCCTCCCTGGCCATGATCGGTTCCGAGGCCGACGTGATCTTCTTCGGCTCCGGCAGGACCTCCAGCCAGGGTTCCATCACCGTCAACTTCGTGGACCGCTTCCACCGGAAGGAGACCATCTGGCAGATCGAGGACGAGCTCCGTTCGGCCTTCCAGAAGCTGCCGGGGCTCCACCACGTGGACGTCTACGACTACGGCGCCACGCCGCTGTCCACCATCAAGGCCCCGGTGGACGTGATGGTCTCCGGCCCCGATCTCGAGACGCTGGCCGCCATCGGCCGGGACATCCGGACCCGCCTGGAGGCAAGGCTCCGCGGGGCCACCTCCATCGGCCTCTCCTGGCGCCTGGACGCCGAGGAGGCCGCGCTCGAGCTCGATCCGGGCCAGCTCGCCCGATACGGGATCTCCCCGCGGGCGGTGACCGCCCAGCTGGGCGGGGCCGTGGGCGGCCTGCCCGCCTCCGTGCTCCGGGTTCCCAACCAGGACGGCCAGACCATCTGGGTCCAGCTCCCCGCCGGACAGCGCGCCCACCTGCACACCCTGGAGACCTTCCCCATCCGGACACCCCGCGGTACCGTGCCCCTGGCCCAGCTGGGTGTCATCCATACCCAACCCACGGCCCAGATGATCACCCACGAGGGCCTGGAGCGGACCCTGGACGTGATGGCCTTCCGGAAGACCCGGGCCATCTCGCACCTCCAGGAGGACGTGCTCGCCGCCCTGGAGGGCCTGGATCTGCCCCCCGGCTACACCATCTCCCACCAGGGCGAGATCTTCCAGATGAACGAGTCCTTCGCCCGCCTGGGCGGCGCGCTCTCGCTGAGCCTGCTCCTGCTCTTCTTCTCCCTGGTGCCCACCTTCCGCTCCTGGCTGCACCCCGTCACCATCATGTCGGTGATCCCCCTGGGCGTGATCGGCGCCTCGTGGATGCTCCTGATCTCGGGCCGGCACGCCTGCATGCCCGCCATGATGGGGCTCATCCTGCTGGGCGGCATCGTGGTGAACAACTCCATCCTGCTGCTCGACTTCGCCCGCTCGGCCCGGGAGAGGGGGGTCGGCCTGGAGGACGCCCTGGTGGATGCCGTGGGGGTCCGCATGCGGCCCATCCTCATGACCGCCACCTCCACCATCGTGGGCATGATCCCCATCGCCATGGAGTGGTCCGTGGGCCTGGAGCGCCTCTCGCCCCTGGCCGTGGTGGCCGTGGGCGGCCTCCTGGTGGCCACCTTCCTGACCATGGTCTACGTGCCCATCATGTACTCCCTGCTGGAGGACGCGAAGGACGCCATGCAGCGGAGGCTCGCACGGATCGGGACCGGGAACACGGGGGAGGTCTGAAGACCGGGTGACGGGAATGACGGCGGCCGGAGGCGGCAACGGCGGCGGCCGGGAGCGCTCCGCCGATCCACACGGTCGTGCGTCCACCGCGGCCCCTCCGTTGCCGCCGCCGCCGCCCTCCGCTACCATCGAGCGGATGCAATTCTCCGGAACGACCGGCGTCGCGGAGCGAGCCCCCCATGCCTGACCGGCTGCGGCCGACGTCCTTCGTGGTTCTGGCCCGTTGGATCCTGGGGGGGCTGGAACGCGGGGAGGTGCTGGAACTCCCGCGGGAGCTCTGGTTCGAGCCCCGGGGGGACGAGCCCTACCGGGTGGCCCGGGGCTGGACGGGAACACCGCTGGCCACGCCCTTCGGGGTGGCTGCGGGGCCGCACACCCAGCTGGCGGCGGGGATCGTGGCCTCCTGGCTCGCGGGCGCCCGGGTCCTGGAGCTCAAGACGGTGCAGCGCCGTGCGGTGGAGGTGGTGCGGCCCTGCATCCGCATCCGCGACGAGGGACTCAACGTGGAGTGGTCCCAGGAGCTGGACCCCCGGGCCTCCTTCGCGCAGTACCTCGACGCCTGGGTGCTGATCCACGGGCTCCACCGGCTGCTGGGCTGGCCCGGCGGGGGTCCGGAGACCCTCTTCGACATCAGCGTGGGTTACGACATGGAGGGCCTGCTCTCGCCGGAGATGCAGGGTTACCTGGCCCTGGTGGCCGACGCCGGGGAGCTGCTGGAGGAGCGCCTCGACGCGCTGGCCCGCCTGGAGCCCTCGCTGGCGGGGCTCGCGGTGCCCTCCCGCCTGGCGGCGAGCGCCACCATCTCCACCCTCCACGGCTGCCCTCCGGAGGAGATCGGGGCAATGGCGCGGCACCTCATGGAGGAGCACGGCCTCGCCGTCCGGGTGAAGCTCAACCCCACGCTCCTGGGGGCCGACACTATCCGGGAGCTGCTGCACGGCTCCCTGGGGTGGCGTGAGCTGGTTCCGGACGAGGCGGCCTTCGCCCACGACCTGGGGCTCGGGCAGGCTGTGGAGCTGGTGGGCGGGATGGGGGCCGTGGCCGCGCGTTGCGGGACACGCTTCGGCGTGAAGCTCTCCAACACCCTGCCCCTGGTGCACGACGGCTCGGTCTTTCCGGAGTCGGAGCGGACCATGTACCTCTCGGGCCGCCCGCTTCACGCGCTCACCGTGCAGACGGCGCTGAAGCTCGTGGAGGCGGTGGGAGCCCCCCTGGACGTCTCCTTCTGCGGCGGGGCCGACGCCTTCAACGTGGCGGAGCTCGTGGCGGCCGGGCTCGATCCTGTCACCGTCTGCTCGGACCTGCTCCGGCCCGGGGGCGTGGCCCGGCTGGGCCAGTACGCCATGGAGCTCCAGCGGGCCATGGAGACCGCCGGCGCGGCGGACCCGGGTTCCTTCGCCCTGGCCCGTGCCCGGGAGCGGGGCTTTCGCGGCGACGACCCCACCCTGGCGGCCCGCCACAACCTGGAGCGCTACGCGGCCGGTGTGCTCGGGGACCCTCGCTACCGTCGCGGCGCCGGACCGCCGCCGCCCGGCCTGAAGGGGCACCGGCCCCTGGGCATCCTGGACTGCATCCACGCCCCCTGCGTGGAGGACTGCGGCATCGGCCAGGAGGTGCCGGAGTACATGCGCCGGGTGGCGGCGGGCGACAGGGAGGGCGCCGCGGCGGTGATCCGCCGCGACAACGCCCTGCCGGTCTCCCTGGGCCGCGCCTGCCACCACCCCTGCGAGACCCGGTGCACCCGGGAGGCCTACGAGGCGCCCCTGGCCATCCGGGAGATCAAGCGCTTCGCCATGGAGGCGGCCCCCGAGCCCCCCGGCCCCGCGCCGCTCCTGCCGGTGAACCCCGTGGCCGTGGTGGGTGCCGGACCCTGCGGGCTGGCGGCCGCTCTCGACCTCAGGCGGTCCGGAGTGCCCGTCACCGTGCTGGAGGCCCGGCCCGAGGCCGCGGGCATGCTCACGGACACCATCCCCGCCTATCGCGCCCCGGACCCCGCCGTGGCCCGGGACCTCGCGGCCCTGGCCGCCGAGGGCGTTGAGATCCGCCGGGGTGTGCGCTTCGGCAGGGACACGGACCTGGACGGGCTTCGAGCCGAGGGCTTCGGGCCCGTGGTGCTGGCCGCGGGCGCCCAGAGGGGCCGGCGGATGGGCATCCCCGGGGAGGAGCTGGAGGGTGTGCTGGACGGCCTGGAGCTGCTCCGGCGGGCCCGCCGCGGCCTGGAGCTCCCACCGGCCTCCCGGGCCGTGGTGGTGGGCGGCGGCGACGTGGCCGTGGACTGCGCCCGCACACTCCGCCGCCTGCTGGAAGCGGGCCGCGTGGAGATCCTCTACCGTCGCCGGGTGCAGGACATGCCGGCCCAGGCCGAGGAGATCCGGGCCCTGGAGGAGGAGGGGATCCCCATCCGCGAGCTGCTGGTGCCGGTGGCGGCCACGGGGAGGGACGGGCGCCTGGAGAGGGTGCGCTGCGAGCGCCTGCGGCCCGGCGCGCCCGGCCCCGACGGCCGGCCCCGGCCGGAGCCCACGGGGGAGACCGTGGAGCTCCCGGTGGATCTCATGGTGGTGGCCATCGGCCAGGAGCCGGACCCGGCGGTGCTGGCCATCCCGGGCCTCGAGCGGACGCCCTCGGGCTGGGTGGCGGCCGACCCGGAGACCGGGCGCACCGGCGTGCCGGGGCTCTGGGCCGGCGGTGACGTGGTGCGGGGGCCCTCCTCGCTGGTGGCGGCCGCGGGTGATGGCCGGCGGATCGCCGCCGATATCCTCCGGGAGCTGGGCCTCGCCCAGCCTGGGGCGGCCACGCCGCCGGACGGCCGGGGACGGTACCGGGAGCTCCTGGCCCGCCGGGCCCGGCGGTTGCCCCGGGTGGAGCTGCCCGAGCTGCCCCCGGAGCGGCGGCGGGGCTTCGCCGAGGTGGCGTTGCCCCTGGACGAAGAGGCGGCCTGGCGGGAGGCCGCGCGCTGCCTGGAGTGCGACCTGCTCTGCTCCACCTGCGTCACCGTCTGCCCCAACCGGGCCTTCCTGACGCTCGAGCTGGACCCCTTCGCGGTGCGCTGGGGCCTGCCGGGGAAGGAGCCCGTGAAGCTCGCCGTGACCCAGCCCTTCCAGACGGTGGTGCTCAACGACCTGTGCAACGCCTGCGGCAACTGCACCGAGTTCTGCCCCACGGCGGGGCAGCCCCACGAGGACAAGCCGCGGCTCCTGCTGGAGCGGGAGGTCTTCGCGGCGTTCCCCCACAACGCGGTGCTGCTGGAGGAGGGCGCCCTCCGCCTGAAGTGGCGGGGCGGGGAGCACCGCCTGGAGTGGGGCGACCCGGCCCGCCACACGGGTCCCGGCCTCACCGCCACGCTGGACCCCGCCACCGGGGAGCTCCTGGAGACCCGGGCCACCGGGACCCCGGTGGACTGGGAACCCTGCCTCCTCCTGCTCGCGCTGGCCCGTGGACTCGCCCGCAGACCCGAGCTCTGGAGCGGGTGAGGAGGTCGTCCGCCCACCCGGGAGGAGCGGGGGCGCAGGGGTGGGTTCACGTTCGGGGCGGGTCGAGATCGGAGACACGATCACGGTCACAGCCAGGGGCAGGGTCGGGGTCATGGACACAGACACGAATGTACACCCTCGCCGTCTTCGAATTCATCGAGGGCTGGTACAACCCCTCCCGCCTCCACTCCGCCCTCTGCTACCAGTCCCCCAACCAGTACGAAAGGAGAAACCTCCATCATCACATCCAACGTCTCGATCCGTGATGGTTCTTCCGTCCCACCACCACGCCCCGCAGCGCCCGCTCCGCCTCACGATCCGGTGCCTCACCGTGCATCCCCCGACGCTGCACCACAACCCCTCCCTCCACGACCCGGGACAGGGCGAGGGCGTACCCCGGACCCGGACTCCGACACGGCCGGGGACCCTTCTCCCGGTTCCGGTGGCCGGGAGGGTGGCGGGATGCGCGGATTGTGATGGGGATCACAACCGGTGTTCTCCGGGCTTGACAGGGAGTGGTGTGGGTGATGTGGTCAGGAGGTGGACACCCGTTCGAGAAGAATCCTGGGGGTGCGCATGGCGTTGTGTGGAAACGATACGCAGTACCGTGAGTACGGGGCACGCAGGGGGGCCGCCGTGCAGGTGTTCGTGGTGGCCTCCCTGGTCCTGGCGCTGGTTCCGGTTGGCGACGCTGCAAGTGAGGAGGGGGGGGGGGAGTTAGCCCACTCAGGGTCGTTCAGGGGCTCCGGCTGGTGCCGCCATGGGGTGTCGGTGGCGAGGCGGCTGTTCGACGGGCACGGGGTCCGCGACCGGGAACGGCCGGGTCTCCCGTGAAGGCACCCGCGCACGATCCCCGGCGTTTCGTGCCGGCGCCGCCGGGAGGAGTTGGCACTCCAAGGGCGCTGGCACCGTGGATGAGCGATCCGACGGTGATCACCTCGGTGGACAAGCAGCCGGTGAACGACTCCGGCGGCGATATTGTGGCCTGGAATGTGACCGTGAACTGGACGGGTGGGGCAGCGCCGTACACGGCGGTGCAGTCCACGAGTCCGGGGTTCGAGCAGGGCGTGACGACCATCGGCAAGGAGCTTGCCGGTCCGAGCTTTCAGAGGGAGATCGCGAAGGATGCGGTGGTGGGTGGGTTGTTCTTCAGTGTCACGGCGGGAGCGGTGGTGAGTCCCTCGGTGCAGGGGATGGGTTACGATCCCGAGCCGGCGCCCGGAGCGCCGGTTCTTCCACCGGTGGCGTTGTGGTGGGGCGCCGACGTGGAGGTCACGGCTGCCAACCTGGATCCGATTCCGCCGGCGAACCTGACCTTCCTGCACCGCGCCGCCGTGAGGGCGGGGTCGGTGACGGTACCGGAGGGATCGGCCTACGCCAGCGCGGCGACGTTCACCATCCCCGCCGACGCGCGGAGCAGCATGCCGGCCGTTGTCGGTGCCCACGGGAGGATCAGCCCGGAAGGGAATGCCATCTTTCTCTCTCCGCCACCATCGGATGTGCCGCAGCTGAGCAACATTCGAGGGGTGGTATGGGGCCGGGAGGCCGGGAACGGGCACGTTTTCGTGGCGGCCGACAACGTGGTGGCCGAGGTGGATCTCTTCAGGACATCACCCACCAGTACGGTGCGGGTCTCGAGCCTGGCGAAGCCGCTGATCTCGCAGGTCAGCGACACGGGGAAGGTGGTGATGGTGGACGGTGTGGCGGGTGTGGGGGAGATCCTGGTGATGGACGCCAGCGGAGGGAGCGCGTCACACTTCGCCATGACCACCGACACGGACTTCACGCGGTCCATCACGCCGGTGGGCATCGCCCTGAGCCCGGACGGGAAGGTGGCCTACGTGGCGGATGCCGGGGCAAACTGCGTGGTGCGGATCCCGGAGGGGGCCGGCGATGGTGATCCTCCGATCGTGGATCACTGGGGCGGCAAGAGCAACTTCGACTTCCCGGTGCCGGTCGGGATGGATGTCAACGTGGGAGGCTCGGTGTTCGTGGCGGACAACAACGGTGGCGGCTGGCAGTGGGAGCTGGTGGATGCGACGCACAGCTCCCAGGGGAAGCCGATCGGGGTGGACATTCGCATGCTTGCCGTGGACCGAGAGATCAGCACGGTGAGCACGGTGCACTTTCTGTATTCGAAGGCGCCGGCGGCGGAGGCGTTCAACCTGAACGAGATCGACCTGTATCCCGGTTCCGATCCGGAGCCACCGGCGTACCACGGGTCCATCGTGTACGGTTTGTCGTCGGGATACCTTCTGCTGGCGGCGGAGGACGACACCGGGCAGCCCTACCCCGTGACGCCGCGGACGCCCCAGCGGGTGATCATCTCCAGGGGGGACACGCTGCTGCCGTACACCTCCGGCTGGCAGGAGGAGGACCGGATCATCAGGTTCGAGATCACGGCATGGCCGGGTCTCGAGTTTCGGCTCCGGGTGATCGATCCTCCGGACACGGCGGCCTATGCGCCGGAGGGCGGGTGGGACAAGGGGCGGCCCAAGAAGCTGCCGTACGAGGGCAACGACAATGCGGAGGATCTGGCCACCGCGGAGGTGGGGCTTGCGTTGGATCCTGCGGGGCCATGGTCGAAGGAGCTGGACGTCACCCCTCTGGGCGGCAGGACGGTGACCGTGTACCTGAAGGTGACGGGTCGCAACGCGGGGGACAACTACCAGATCGAGGTGACCAGGTGCGGGCCGGGAGGCTGTG
>JAMOWA010000006.1 GCA_027061805.1 Thermoanaerobaculia bacterium
CCCGGCCAGACGCTCCGCCTCACGATCCGGTGCCTCACCGTCCATCCCCCAACACTGCACCACAACCCCTCCCCCCACAACCCGGGCCAGGGCGAGGATGTACGGTCGGGTGACCCCGGGGGCGCGCACTGAAGTACGCGCCTACACCTGGGACTTCCAATCCCTTTCACTCCGAATCCATTCGATCCTCGGAATCCGTGATTCATTCTCCCGGGTGGGCGGGAGACCGTCGCACCTCGCACTGGTGGGAGGGTGGGTGTCGCACGGGGGACCGGGCGGGTGTCGCACCGCCACCCCGGATCCCTCATTCGTTTCACGTTTCACCTTTCACGTTTCACGAACGGGCGGGTGGCCGGGTGGCGCCCCCCCCACGCACCCCTGCTCCCCTGCCCCCCTGCTCCCCTGCACCCCTGCTCCCAGACCCCGGCCCTGACCGTGTCCCTGTCCGTGTCCCTGTCCCTGTCCGTGTCCCTGTCCCTGTCCGCGACCGTGTCCCTGTCCCCGCTCCCCCTCCCGCCGATCCGCGCTACACTCTGCGCCGGAGGTGGAACATGGCGCAGGCGGTCACGGTCAACCCCAGGGTCCTGGAGATGGAGTACGCCGTGCGGGGCCCCATCCCGCAGCGCGCTGCGGAGATGGAGCGGGAGGGACGGCGCACCATCCCCTGCAACATCGGCAACCCCCAGGCGCTGGGCCAGCGTCCCATCACCTTCTACCGGCAGGTGCTGGGCCTGCTGGAGGACCCCGCCGGCGCCGGACGCGGTGGTGTCCCGGCCGAGGTGGCGGAAACCGCCCGGTTCATGCTGGAGGCCAGCCGCACGGGCACGGGCGCCTACACGGAGAGCGCCGGGTTCCGCTTCGTCCGCGAGGCGGTGGCGCGCTTCATCGACCGCAGGGACGGGGTGGAGGGGGGGAGCGGCGTGCCCTCGGACCCCGACCTCATCCTCCTCACCGACGGGGCCTCGGGAGGCGTCAACTACCTGCTGGACGCGCTCATCACGGGCCCGGACGACGGCGTTCTCGTCCCCATCCCCCAGTACCCCCTCTACTCCGCCACCATCGCCCGGTGTGGCGGCACGCTGGTCCCGTTCTACCCCGACGAGGACGCCGGCTGGAACCTCCGCCGGGAGCACCTGGTGGAGCCGCTGGAGGACGCCAGGTCCCGGGGGATCACGGTCAAGGCCGTGGTGGCCATCAACCCGGGCAACCCCACCGGCGCCATCCTGGACGACGAGTCCATCCGCGAGATCATCGCCGTGGCACGGGAGTGGGAGCTCTGCATCGTGGCCGACGAGGTGTACCAGGAGAACACCTACGGGCGCCCGTGGTCCTCCTTCGCGAAGATCCTGGGCAGGGAGGACGTCCCCCTCTTCTCCCTCCACAGCGTGTCCAAGGGCTTCTATGGGGAGTGCGGCCACCGTGGAGGGTACATGGAGATCCGGAACCCGCCCGCCGTGGAGGGCACCGGGCTCTCCCTGGCCGACATCCTCCTCAAGCAGGCCTCGGTGAACCTGTGCCCCAACACGGTGGGCCAGTTCCTGGTGTACCTCATGGTGAGCGGGCCGCCGGCCGGGACACCCTCCTTTGCGCTCTTCGAGACCGAGCGCCGCGCCGTGCTGGGCGACCTCGAGGCCAAGGCCGACATGATCAAGGGGTACTTCGGGCAGATGGAGGGGCTCCGGTGCTTCGGCGAGACGGGCGCCATGTACCTCTTCCCGCGCCTGGAGAGGCTCCCGGAGGGGACCGGCGACTTCGAGTACTGCATGGCGCTCCTGGAGGAAACCGGACTGGTGACGGTGAACGGCGCCGGCTTCGGCCAGGCTCCCGGCACCCACCACCTCCGGATCGCCTTCCTCCCCCCCTTCGACCTGATCCGCGAGGTGATGCCCCGGTGGGTGGAGTTCCACAACCGCCACGTCGGATGAAGGTGCCGGGGGGGCTCCGGCCGGCGGTGTGACGGCGCGCACCGGCCGGCGGGAAACCGTTGTCACCTCCCGGCAGATGTGGTACCGTTTCGTCTTGCCTGGGCGGGCATAACTCAGCTGGTAGAGTGTCAGCTTCCCAAGCTGAAAGTCGCGGGTTCGATTCCCGTTGCCCGCTCCACCTACTGAGGTCACACCACCCACCGGGAGCGCCACATGGGACTGTTCGGACGGGACGACCGATCGCAGGCCATCACGAAGCCCGAGGACCCCTCGCCGGTCACCCGCCCGGCCGCCACGCCCGCGCCGGCCTCCGGGGAGACCACGCTCATCGCCGGGTCCACAACCATCGAGGGCACCATCAAGGGGTCCGGCGACATCCGGATCGAGGGAAAGATCACCGGGACTGTCGACGTCTCCGGCCGTCTCCTCATCGCCGAGTCCGGCCGGGCGAAGGCGCGCCTCCATGCCCGCACCGTGGTGGTCTCCGGGACGGTGGAGGGCGACGTCACCGCCGACGAGCGGATCGAGCTCCAGTCCTCGGCCACCCTCACCGGCAACATCGTCGCCCCTGCCATCCAGATCCAGGAGGGTGCCACCTTCGAGGGTGAGGTCCGCATGGCCAAGCCGGACCGGCCCGCCGGGGGGAAGGCCCGGCCGAAGAACGGGGACGGAGGCAGGGACGAGAAGAATCAGCCCGCCACGTCATCGGCGCGCCGCCCGGGCCAGAAGAACGGGAAGAGCTGAGGCGTCCGTCCCCCCTGCGGAACGGCATCTCACGCCGACCAGCCCGGACCACCGCAGAGATCGCGTACGGGTGTGTCGCGCTCAGTCGTCCCGCCCGGGATCCTCCTCCGGCACGGGATCCCCGCCTGCCTCCGCCTCCTCCTGCTGACCGAACGGGTGGTACGACTCACAGTAGAGCTCCACGAGGGTCAGGAAACCCGTCATGAGGAGGGGGCCAAGGACCAGGCCCGCCGGACCGAAGGCATCCAGGCCGCCCAGGATGGAGAGGAACACGAGCATGGTGTGCATCTGCATCCGCCGGCCCACCAGCATGGGCTTGAGCCAGTACTCCACCACCGTCGCGACGATGAACAGGGGGACGAAGACCTTCAGGGCGGCCGCCGTCCCGCTGCCCACCAGCAGGATGATCGAGACGGGGATGTAGACCAGCGAGATCCCCACGATGGGGATGAAGGCCAGCACCGCCATGACCACGCCCCAGAGCACCGGCCCCGGGATGCCCACCGCGGCGAAGACGAGGGCCCCCGTGACCCCCTGGATCAGACCCGCAAGGCCGTTGCCCACCAGGATGGAACCCGCCATGTCGGTGAAACGCCGCGCCACGAGCCGCTGGTGCTCGATGGGCACCGGCAGGACCGCCTGGAGCCACGCCCAGAGCTTCTTGCCGTCCACCAGCATGTAGAACAGGATCAGCAGCCAGAAGGCGAAGGCAAACACCAGCCGGGCCAGCCCCTTGGCGAGGGAGACCCCCTGCCGGTAGAAGAACCCCCCCAGCTTGACGCTCACCGTGGCCAGGTCGTTGTAGATCCTCTCGGCCGTCAGCCGGATTCCCAGCGGCGAGAGGGCCCTGTTGACCCTGTCGATGGTGTCCTGGTGACGCTCGAGCACCTGGAGGAAGGACTCCTCCGAGAGCTGCACCGTGGTGAGCTTGTAGAACCCCAGGGCCTCCTGCGAGACAGCCTGCACCGTGAGCAGGATGGGGACCAGGACGGCCGCCATGAGCAACAGGCAGATGACGATGGCCGCAACCCGGCGGTAGCCGCCCATCACCCTCTGCAGGTTCCGGAAAGCCGGGTGCACCAGGCCCACCGTGGCCAGGGCCACCAGGATCACCGCCGCGAACGGCAGGAGGATCCTGAGGACCAGGAGGAACGCCACCAGCAGGAGGACGAGGAACACCGCCCTCTCCGCCCGCCACCTGTCCGCCGTCCTCGCCTTCTCGTCCATGCCTGGATGGTCACGCAGGACGGCGCTCGCGTCAAGCGGCGGGGTCACCGGGGATGGGTGGAGACGGGGACGGGGGCAGGGACGGGGACATGGTCAGGGACACGGGCACTGTCAGGGTCAGGGTCAGGGTCGGGGTCGGGGTCAGGGTCGGGGTCGGGGTCGGGGTCAGGGTCGGGGTCAGGAGCGCACGGCCATGGTCACCTCCGGGCCGTTCGG
>JAMOWA010000007.1 GCA_027061805.1 Thermoanaerobaculia bacterium
AGATGGAGTACGAGCTCGTCCAGGGCACCGGGACCGGCATCGAGAGCGTGGAGCACGACGCCACCCTGACCGGCGACGGCACTCCCTCCAGCCCCCTGGGCATCGCCGACCACGGCGTCACCAACGCCAAGATCAGCACCGCGGGCTCCAGCTCCGGCCAGGTCCTGATGAACCAGGACGGCGAGGTGGTCTGGAAGGACCCTCCCTCCGGCGAGGGCAGCGGCGACATCACCGGTGTCGCCGCGGGCGACGGCCTCGCCGGCGGCGGCGACACTGGAGATGTCACGCTCTCCGTCGCCACCGGCGGCGTCAACACCGACATGCTCCGCGATGACGCCGTCACCTCCGGCAAGATCGCCGACAGCACCATCACCCCCAAGGACGTCCAGCAGTCCACGGGGTTCTACGTGTCGAGAGCCCAACTCTATGAAAGGGAGGCGTCGGTCACAATGTCTGGCATAGGGATCGGTCAAATCAACGTCTATTGCGACGACCTCAACGACCTGCCACTGGCCGGCTCGTGTCATGCAGAAATACTAAGGGGAACGAAACGCACCAGACTGAGCCACCAAGGCTCCGATGGCCAGTCATCGGTGCAAGAACGCCCCGGCAGTCTTGAGATTGCCAGTTGTCTGTGTCGGGATGCTTTCCTTCGCCTTAGTAACAAAAGGCTTTGAGGTGATAGAGTCCTTAGCGTTGTCGTGGGACAACGTCGCCGTTTCCGCAGGGTGGCGCTGTCACATAAATAATCCCCTCGGCGCCAGCGGCACAGGCTACGCTCGCATCGTCTGCATCTCGGTGCAGTGACCGGGAACCGCCGCTCCCGAGACCAGGCCCGGAGCGGGCCGGCCAACCCGGCCGGCCCGCTCCTCAAACCCCCGTCATCCCGACCGAGCTAGCAGAGCGAGCGAGCGGAGGGACCTACCCCACGACCGCACCGCACCCCGGCGCGCCCCGCGCCTCAGATCCCCAGGGCCTTGATCCTGCGGTAGAGGGTGGAGCGGGCCAGCCCGAGGGCCTCGGCGGCGGCGGGCACGTCGCCCCCGGCGGCCTCGAGGGCCTCGCCGATGGCCCGGCGCTCGGCGTCGTCGAGGATGGCCTGCAGGCCGGCGCCGGCGGGCGCCACCGCACCCTCGCGGATGGCGCGGTGGAGGTGCGCCCGCTCCAGGAGCTGGCCGTCCTCCAGGAACAGCACCACCCGGGCCATCTCCCGCTCGAGCTGCCGGATGTTCCCCGGCCAGGGGTAGGCGGTCAGCGCCTCCATGGCGGCGCGGGAGATCCCCGCGGCCCGGATGCCGTGACGGGCCGCCTCGCGCTCCAGGAAGTGGGCCGCCAGGTTGGGGATGTCCGCCCGCCGGGCGCGCAGGGGGGGCAGGGTGACGTCCCAGTCGGCGATGCGGTGGAAGAGGTCGGACCGGAAGGCGCCGGAGGCCAGCATGGCGTCCAGGTCGCGGTTGGTCGCCGAGATCACGCGGACGTCGGCGGAGCGCGCCTGGCTGGCGCCCAGGCGGTAGACCTCGCCCTCCTGGAGGACGCGGAGGATCCTCGCCTGGGTCTCCGGGGCCATGTCGCCCACCTCGTCGAGGAAGAGCGTCCCGCCGTCGGCCAGCTCGAAGCGGCCCGGGCGGGCCTCCACGCCGGTGGCGGCCCCCTTCTCCACGCCGAACAGCTCCGCCTCCAGGAGGTCCCGCGGCAGGGCCGCGCAGTTGAGCGTCACGAAGACCCCGCCGGAGCGGGGCGACGCCGCGTGGACGTACCGGGCCAGGACCTCCTTGCCCGTGCCCGACTCCCCGCGGATCAGGACGCTGATGTCGCCCCGTGCCACGTGGGCGGCGTCGGCGTAGATCCTCAGCACGGCGGGCGACACGGTGGGCGGCTCGGGCAGGGGGGGTGGTGCGGACTCCGGAGGCCGCCTGCCCTCCCGGCCGGGGGGCCGTGCCAGCTCCACGAGCCGGGCGCAGGCCTGCACCATGGGCGCGTAGCCGCGCTCCTGGGAGGCGCTGGCGAAGCCCACCCGGATCACCCACTCCCCGCCCATGAGCTCCACCTCCACGGGCTGCCGGTCGCGGTCCATGGAACCCCCCGTGAAGAGCAGCCCCTCGCCGTCCGGGTTCCGGCGCATCACCTCGACCCCCGAGCACGGCACCGTGGCCAGCAGCGAGGCGCCCACGCGCTGGGCCATGCCTGCGGCGTCCGCCCCGCCGGCCAGCGCCTCCAGGAGGGCCGGCAGGTGGCCCATGGTGAACCGCTTGACGGCACCCAGCGAGGAGGTGGCGGGCGTGTCGCCCTCCGCCAGGGGCTCCTCCCCGCCCGGGTCCTCCGCGAGGACCACGGCCGCCTCCAGGTCGTCCTCGTCCACCGTCTCGAGCACCGCCTCCACGCCGCCGAAGGCCAGGACCTGCCCGGGCGCAACGGGCGCGGGGGCCTCGAGGGGGCGGCCGGCCAGCGTGGTCCCGTTGGTGGAGCCCAGGTCCTCCACCTCCACCGTGACGCCGTCGGTCCGCAGCACCGCGTGGCGGCGCGACACCATGAAGTGCGGCACGGTGAGGTCGCACCCGGGCGCCGAGCCGAGCACCAGCTCTCCACGGCCCAGCGGCAGGCGCAGCGTCCGGTCGTCGAGACGGATCAGGAGTCGCAATGGCATCGTCAGGTCTCTTCGCCCACCATCATATCCGAGCGGCCGGGGGGCGCGGGGGCGCAGGGGCGCGACGGTGATGGAGAGCGCACGCCGCCGGAGCACCGTGGCGTCACACGATCTCGAATCCTCATTCGTTTCACGTTTCACGATCCAGGCGGCCGGGTCCCGGCGACGGCCTTCTCCCCCTGCGCCCCCGCTCCCCTGCGCCTCCGCCTCACCTCCGGTCCAGCTCGAAGAGATCCTCGAAGCCGTCCTGCCGGTCGTCCACCTCCGTCCCGGGGACCGGGGCGCCCAGGGGGACATCCAGGGCGGCCGCGGTGGGCGAGGGCTCCGCCTTCACGGCGGTCCCGCCCCCGGGTACGGCGACCGGCGGCTTCTCCCCCCGCTCCACGATCAGCCCGGAGACCGGCGCGAAGGAGAGGAAGAGGCCCACGAGGCAGAAGGCGGCGGCGAGGTGGGACACCACCGCCAGCGCGAACCAGCCGGGCGTCCCCCCGAAGCCGGAGGTGCGGATCCCGGCGAGCAGGGGCAGCAACGTGAAGCCCTTGAGGAAGACGCCCCACAGGATGACCGTTCCCAGCGACCGCGGGAGGTCGGTGACGGCCCCGCGCAGGCCCCGCAGCCAGGCCATCACAGCGGAGCGCCTGCCCGGGGCGGCCAGCTCCCAGGCGCCCCGGAGGATGCCGATCCAGCAGAGCCAGACCACGAGGGCCGCCACGATCATCCCCGCCAGCTGGAGGTTGACCATGCGGGTCTCCTCCATGGCCTTGCCGGCCTTCTTCGCCAGGACGAAGAACGGCGAGGCCAGGACGGCCGCCAGGACGCCCGTGCCCACGAGTCCCGCCAGGGCCAGCCTGAGGTAGCGGAACCACCGGAGCACGCCGAGCCCCACCATCTCCCCGAGGCGGAAGGTGCGCCCGCCACCGAGGCCGTACCAGCCGGTGACCCCGGCATGCCAGAGGACGGACCAGAACCACGCCAGGGCCAGCGCGCTCATGGCGAGCACGCCCACCACCCCACCCAGCCGCCCCAGGGCCCAGAAGCCCACCAGGGCCACGTCGCCCGGCGCCGTGCCGCCGTCCACGGGCATGTTCTCCAACCAGGGGGCCAGGGCCCGGACGATCGCCAGGAAGGGCACGAGCAGCAGGAGGGCCGGGACGAGCCAGGCGGCGAGCACGAGCCGCCAGAGCTTCCGGGCCTGGGCGAAGCCCCACGCGGGCGAGACCTTTGTCCTGATCGTTGTGGTGTCGGGTGTCATGGTCAGCTCCAGGGAACGAGGTTCAGGCCCATCATCTGGAAGAGCTCCGCCATCCACCACAACCTGCGGCGGAGGGCGCCCTCCTGCGGTCCGGCGCTCCAGTAGTTGTCCTCACGCCGGACCTCCAGGGCCCAGTCGCCATCGGGGTCCACCACCACGCGGTCGAGCTTCCTCTCCGAGACCTCGGACCAGATGGTCCAACGGTCCTCGCCGTCCCAGATGCGGCGCCCGACGGTGCCATCGTCCCAGGCGAGCTCCACCTCCACCGGCCCCCGGAAGCTCCCCCTGCGGACCAGGTGGACCTCCACCGTCCACGGGCCCTCGTCATCCTTCTCCTCTCCAGTCTCGCCCGTGTCCCCGTCCGCATCCTCCTCCCCGGCCGAGGCGATCTCCACCCACTGGCTCCCGTCCCAGCGGAAGCCCTCGGGCTCCTCGACCTCGCGCTGCCGGACCCTGGCGACCCCGAAGTCCGGCACGGCATCCCCCTCGAAGGCCTGGTCGAAGAACCAGCTCCAGTCCCGGCCCGTGACCTCGTTGAAGGTGGTGAAGAAGTCCTGCTTGCCGGGATGGGCGAAGCGCCAGCGGTCCACGTAGGCCCGCATGGCCCGGAAGAAGGGGCCGGAGCCCGCCAGGCCCTGGAGCGTCTTGAGGATCAGGGCCGTCTTGGTGTAGCTGGCGAAGGAGTAGGTGCTCCGGGTCCGGTACTCCCAGGCGAAGCGGTCGGTCTTCACCGGGAGCCGCCGGCCCAGGGCCTGGAGCCGGTTGCCGGTCCAGGGGTCGTAGGCCTTCAGCTCGGGGACCAGGTGGTCCCGCATGATGGCCGCCGAGCAGGAGGCGTCGGAGAAGCTGTTGAAGCCCTCGTCCATCCAGGCCTCCTCGAACTCGTTCGTGGCCACCAGGCCGTAGAAGTACTGGTGGCCGAACTCGTGGATGGTCACCATCTCCACCAGGGGGATCCACTTCATGGGGGGCCACCGCATCCAGCGGCTGCCACCCGTGGTGATGAACATGGGGTATTCCATCCCGCCGGCCTCGCGGGCCGTGATGGGGGGGTCCACGATGGTGAGCTGCGGGTAGGGCCAGGGACCGTACTTGAGTCCGTACCAGGCCAGGCCCAGCCGCGCCGCGCGGAGGGTCCGCTCCACGAGGACGTCCTGGGACCGGGGGATGATCAGGCGGAGGTGCACCGGGGGAAGCTCGAGCTCCGCCGCGGCCACGCCGAGCTCCTCCGCCGTCTCGGCCAGCCAGGTGTCCGGCACGTCCCTGCCGGGCTCGAACTCGGCGTCCACCACCATCATGAGGGTGTCCGGAGCGGTGGTCCAGGCGAAGTCGTGCACGTGCTCCGCGTGGAAGGTGACCCGCTGGTACCGGGAGGTCCCCTCGGCGATCGCCTCCCGTGACATCTCCAGGCCCGTGGCCCCGAGGACCCAGCCCTCCGGCACCTCGATGGTCACGTCCCAGGTGGCGAAGTCCGCGTAGAACTCGGAGGATGCGTGGAACTGGTGGCAGTTCCAGCCGGCGGTCTCCCGCCCCCGGACCCCGGCATCCTCGAAGACCCCCGGCTTGGGGAACCACTGGCCCACCAGGTGGAAATCACCCGCCCACCCCGTCCGGGCCACCACCCGGGGAAGCTGGGCCTCGAACTCCAGGTGGAGGATCACCGCACCCCCGGCCGGCACGGGCGCCGGCAGCGGCGTTCGCGCCACCGTGTAGTCGTCGGGGTTCCCGTCGTCGGGGCGCTCGAAGCTCAGCTCCGGCAGGAGGTCCGTCCCGTCGTCCAGGGTGAGCGACGTGATCCGGGTCCAGCCCCAGTGCGGGTCGTCCACCGTCCCGCCCCGGAGGTTCCGCTGCCCTCCCCCCACCTCCTTCATGAAGGTGGTCTCGCTGCCCGCGAAGGCGTTGAGGTAGAGGTGCCACCAGATCTCCCCCGTGGGAACCGAGGCGGTGTTGGTCCACCGGATCACCTCGGTGCCGGTGAGCCGGTGGGTGGCCGGGTCCAGGCGGACCTGGATGTCGTAGGCCACGGCGTCCACCGGCGTGGCGGACCACCCCATGCTTGCAATCGTGAGAACGACGAACAACAGGCAGGCGTGTCTCATCTTCCTCCCAGGGCGGAATACGGATCCTCTCCCGAATGGTTCTCTTTCCATGGAAGGACCGTGTCGCGGAGCCACTGGCGCCGGGACGTCTTCCACTCTACAGTGTCCATGGAGGTGGGCCGTGCGGCGAATCCTGGTGGTGCTCGTGCTGGCCCTCGCGGCGACCGCCGCCGCGCAGGACCGCACCTTCACACTTGGCCTCGAGGCCATGCCGCTGACGCCGCGCGACATCAGGACGCAGACGCGGCTCGCACAGTGGAGCTCCCCCATGGGCCGGGTGCAGTACGAGATGTCCAGGGCACAGGCCGGCGCCGGGTTCACGGGGCTCGTGGGCGGGGCGACCCCGGGCATCGCCTTCCGCGTGAAGGTCCAGGAGGGGCTCCCACTGCACCTGGTGAGCTCGGTGAACGTCGCCGGCGTCCAGCTGCACGAGCAGGAGGCCCTGGTCATCCGCTGGCCCTGGGAGAAGGATGAGAAGAGGCCCGAGCCACCACCCCTTGACGAGCAGATCTCCCGCCAGCTGGAGAGGCGTCTCGGGCTTCGTTGAGTCCGCGGACGTCCGGGCCGCCTCCCGAGTCATCCCCGGGAGCCGGCACCCCGGACCCCCACGTCCCCGCTGGACCTCCCGAAGATCAGAGGATCTCCTTGAGGTTCTTGGACGGCTTGAACCGCACCGTCTTCGAGGCGGCGATCTGGATCGTCTCACCCGTGGCGGGGTTCCGGCCCTGGCGCGCGGGCCGCTCGGAGACCTGGAAGGTCCCGAATCCGGGCACCGTCACCTTGTCCCCGGCAGCGAGGTTCTCGGCCATGAGCTCGAAGACCTTCTCGAACACCTGCGCCACGTGGGTCCTCGGGTACCCGGTCAGCTCCGTGATCCTGTCCACCATTTCACCTTTTCCAGCCATGTGACCTCCTTCATCACGTTGTCGATTCAACGTACACCGGCACCCGCGAACGGTCAACGCCAGGGCGGCGGGTTCTCCGGCTCCAGGCCGGCGTTCTCCACCCAGAGCTCCGCCCGGCACGCCGCCGAGGTGCTCCGGGACCTCCGGGAGCTCATGGGGGCCGACGGGGCAGCGCCCGCCACGGACCGTCCCTGACCGGCCTCAGTCGCCACCGTCACCGTCGTCCGCATCCTCCCCGCCGGTGGCACCAACCCGCACGGCCAGGGCCTCCAGCCCCTCCGCGAGGGCTTCCCTGACCCGGGGAAGGAGCCGTCCGGCCTCCTCCAGCTCCCCCGTGCCCGCCGCCCTCTCCATGGACAGGGCGAGGTCGGCCACGGCCACCAGGCCGAGGTTCAGGCTGCCGCCCTTGAGCCCGTGGGCCGCCTCCCGCATCTTCCGGGCATCCCCCGTCTCCAGCGCCTCCTCCATGATCCCCACCTGCCGCGCCGAGTAGTCCTCGAAGAGCTCCACCATGCTCCTGAGGAGCTCGCTGCCCCCGACCCCCACGAGTGTCTCCAGGCGGTTCTCGTCCAGCACGGTCCCAGGGCTCTCCGGAGGCTCGTGGTGCTCCTCCGGGGTGGCCTCCGTGGCCTGGAGGACGGTGCGCAGGTCCTCCAGCCGGAGCGGCTTGGCGATGTAGCCGTCCATGCCGGCCTCGATGCACCGGTCCCTGTCGCCCCGGAAGGCCAGGGCCGTCATGCCGATGATCCGGGGCGTGCCGTACTCCGGACCCGACCGGATCCTGCGGGTGGCCCCGATCCCGTCCAGCTCCGGCATGTGGACGTCCATGAGCACCACGTCGAAGGTGCGGGAGCCGAGCAGCTCGAGGACCCGCGTTCCGTCCTCGGCCACCTCCACCTCGCATCCCAGCCGGTGGAGCATGAGGACGGCCACGTGCCGGTTCACGGGGTTGTCGTCCGCCACGAGGACGCGGAGCCCCAGGCTCTCGGGCTCCACCGCTGTCTCCGCAGACTCCCGGTCTCCCCCGCCCTCGAGCAACCTCCGGAGCTTGGCCGCCAGGCGCAGCGGCCCCACGGGTTTCGTCAGGGGCAGCCGCTTCCCCGGGGCCTCCGCGTCCAGGTCCTTCTTCGAATCGAAGCCGGAGAGGAACACGATGTGCGGGATCTCCGCGTTCTCCAGGGCACGGATCGCCGTTGACAACCCGTCGAGCGCATCGTCCACCAGCGCCACCCGGGTCTCGGGAGCCTTCCGGAGGACACGGGTCACCCCCTTCCGGCCACCCTCCCCGGAGACGATGACCTCGCAGCCCCACCACTCGAGGAAGGAGCCCACGTTCCGGGCCAGAACCTCGTCCGGCGTCAGCAGCGCCACCACGCTGCCCTCGAAGCCCCTGAAGGGATCCTCCTCCCACCAGGGACCCGCGCCGGTCTTCGGGCCGGGCACCCAGAACCGGAACGTGCTCCCCTCGCCCGGTGTGCTCTCCACGGAGATCCCGCCGCCCATGAGCTCGCAGAGGCGGCGGCTGATGGACAGGCCGAGCCCGGTGCCCCCGTGGCGGCGCGCCACCGAGGCGTGGGCCTGCACGAAGGGGTCGAAGAGGGTCTCGAAGCGCTGCGGCGCGATCCCCTCCCCCGTGTCGGCGACGCTGATCTCGAGCACCGGGCAACCCGCCGGGTTGGCGGAGGTCCCCAGCTCCACCGTCACGCTGCCCTCCTCGGTGAACTTCACGGCGTTGGACACGAGGTTGAGCAGCACCTGCCGGATCCTCAGGGGATCCCCGTGGAAGCGGGCCGGGACCTCGCGGTCCACCAGGATCCGGAGGTCGAGCCCCTTGTCCATGGCCTGGGGCACCACCACGGCCACGGCATCCTCCACCAGCCGGACGGCGTCGAAGGGACGCTCCTCGATCTCCACGGCCCCGGACTCGATCCTCGAGAAATCGAGGATCTCGTTGATGACGGTGAGGAGCGACTCGGCGCTCGTCCGGATGGTCTGCACGAGCTCGCGCTGGTCCTCCCCCAGGGGGGTGGTCTCCAGGAGGCTGGCCACGCCGAGGATGCCGTTCATGGGGGTGCGGACCTCGTGGCTCATGGTGGCCAGGAACCGCTCCCGGGCGGCACTGGCCGACTCGGCGGCCTTCCGGGCCTCCTCCACCTCCGTCACGTCGTGGCAGCTCAGGACCACGCCCGCCACGCCGATGGTCTCCAGCGCCCGGTGCAGGAGGCAGTCCAGCACCCGGGGGGTCCCGTCCCGGCGCAGGAACCGGACCTGGAGGGTCTCCTCCACCTCCGCCCCGGAGATGCAGCGCCTGATGGCGGCCAGGACCTGGGCCACGTCGCTCTCGGGAACGAACTCGAGCACGCTCGTGCCGGAGAGCTCGGACGGCTGGTGGCCCAGGACCCTCTGGGTGGCCGCGTTGGCGAAGCGGATCTTCGTGTCGAGGTCCACGATGAACACCACGTCCACCATGCGGTCCACGAGCGCCCGGAAGCGGTCCTCCTGGCGCTCGATCTGGTCGGCGAGGCGGCTCCGGATGGTCCGCTCCCTCCGGAGCTCCAGCGTCGTGAGGTAGGCCCTCAGGCTGCCGCAGAAGATGGCCACCACCGAGTTCATGTCGTCCAGCCGGATGGAGGCCAGCGGGTGCTGCAGCGTGTCCGACCGGAGCAGGAGATAGCCCATGTCCCCGAGGGGCATGGCCACCAGCCGGCCCTTCTGGCCCGCCGCGTCCCCCACCAGCGGAATGGCGGTGGGGTCGGGCAGGGTCAGCCTGGACAGGCCCTCGTGGGTCGCCCGGACGAAGAGGGGGTGGTCCAGGCGGACGGCCTCGGGTGTCGTGCTCCCCACCGGCGCCACGCACAGCTGGGCCAGCACGGTGGTGTCCCGGTCCCGTCCCGGGACGCCGTCCAGGGCGAGGAGCTCCCGGCGGACCCACACCGAGGCCTCCGAGACGTGGCGGAGCTCCAGCAGCCCGTGGACGAACGTGGCGCAGCACCGCTCGCTCGAGCCGCGGCCCGTGGCCGCCTCGAGGAGGGCGAACAGCGTCCTGTCGCGCGACACCATGATGTCACCGGCTCCCTTCCCGGACAGTGTACCGTCCCCTGAGTCCCACCTGCATCCGGGCGCGGAGAACCCGGTCCGGGCCCGCGCCTCTGATATGCTGCCGCCGTGGCGGCTTCGACGCGGAATCTCGTCACGCCCCGGCCGGGGAGCCCCGGCGCCGCGGCCCTTGGCGCCGCGCTGGTTCTCGCCCTCACCGCAGGGATCACGGCTCTCCAGTTCGCGTATCCCTGGCACGGAACACGGAACGAGCTTCTCATCCTCGACGGGGCGGCGGCCCTTCTCACGGTCCTGTCCACCGCATTCTTCCGCCTCAGGAGCCGGTACGTGGAGAGAGAGTCAGATATCTGGATCGGGCTGATCTTCTTCCTGATGGCGGTCCACTTCTCACTCCAGCTGGCCATGGGGCTCGCCGGGGTGGACCCCGCCACGGGCCAGGCCATCTCGCTGGTCTCCTGGTTCGCGACGCAGACCGCCTCGGCGCTCGTCCTCCTGATCTTCATGTCCCGCCAGCTGGGCGGCCAGCCGGGCACCATCGGGATCCTGGCGGGTGGGGGAATCGCGGGCAGTGCCGGGATCTACTTCCTGGTCAGGATCCTGCAGGGACGGGGCTGGACGGGCGTGCCCGATCCTCTCGGTGCGGCACTGGCGACGCTCTTTCTCCTGGCCACCGTCCTCACGCTGGTCAACGCCCTGGCCGAGCGCCGCCAGAGGGACATCTGGCTCGCCTCCGCCTTCCTGATCATCACGGCCGCCCACATGGACATCGCGTGGACTCACGCGAACCTGGACCCGCCCTTCATGTGGGGCCACGTGCTCCTGATCCTGGGTCTGGCGGTCCCGCTGGCCGCGGCGGTGGTGGAGAACGTCCAGCTCGTGGCCTCCCACGCGGGGCTCGTCGCCCGCCTCCAGCAGCTGGGCCAGCGGGTCGAGGCGCTCCTGGACAGCCTTCCCGTGGTGGTGCTCACCGTGAACCCCAGGGGCGCCCTGACCTACGCCAACCGGCGGGCCCACGAGATGCTGGGGGTCCCGGCGGGACGGAGCCTGAACCTGGCAGGCCCCACATGGCTGGAGAACGTCCATCCCGATGATGCAGACCGGCTCCGGCGCGTGGTCTCCGACGTGGCCCACGGCAAGCTCCAGCGGTCCAGCGATGAGATCCGCGTGGAACGGCCCGGCGGAACGACACACTGGCTGACCATCGAGGCCGAGGCCATCCACGATCCCGTGGCGGGGGAGGAGCGCGTCCTCGTGGCGGGCGCCGACATCACGGACCTGCTGGCGGCCCGGCGGACGGCGGAGGAGCGGCAGAGCCGGCTGGCCCTGCTGACCAACCTCGCCCAGACCGTGGGGGGGGAGACCGTGGAGGAGCGGATCCTGGAACGGCTCCTGGAGCTGGCCGGGCCCATGCTCTCCATCGACGCGGCGGTGCTGCTCCGCCCCTCCCCCGATGGGTCCTTCCTGGTCCCGGAGGTGTGGACCGGGGAGGCCACGAGCATCGCGATGGTGGGCCGGGTGGCCGCCGGGGACCACCCCGCCTGGTCGGCCTTCGAGGACGGCTTCCCGCGCTTCAGCCCGCCGGACGTCTTCGGAAGGCCCGCCGATGGGGCCCCCGCAGTCCACGAGCTGGTCCACCTGCCGCTCCTGGCGGCGGGCCACGTGGTGGGAGTCGTGGTGGCGTCCCGCACCCGGGACTCCAGGCTCTCCACGGAGGACCTGGACATCCTCATCCAGCTGAGCACCCTCCTGGGAAGCGCCGTCCACCTGGCCAAGCTGGTGCGGGAGCTGGACGAGCAGCGGGACCTGGCGCTGGAGGCCTCCCGGCTCAAGTCCGAGTTCCTCGCCAACACCTCCCACGAGCTCAGGACCCCGCTCACCTCGATCCTGGGGTTCCTCAAGCTCATCATCGGAGGGAACGTCCCGGACCCCGACAGGCAGCTCCAGTTCCTCAGGATCGCCCACGACTCGGGGGTCCGGCTCCTGCACATCATCAACGACGTGCTCGACCTGGCCAAGATCGAGGCCGGGCGCCTGGAGGTCCACCCCCGGCCCTTCACGGTGGCACCGCTCCTGGGGGAGCTGGAGTCCGTCTTCCGCCACCAGATGGAGGGGGCGGGGCTCGAGTTCACCGTGGTCCACCCGCCGGCCCCCCTCGAGGTGCTGGCGGACCCGGACCGCACCCGGCAGATCCTCACCAACCTGCTCTCCAACTCCCTCAAGTTCACCCCGGCGCCGGGCGCCGTCCGGCTGACGGTGTCCGGGGATGGGGCGGAGGTCCGTTTCACCGTGGAGGACACGGGTATCGGCATCGCCCCCGCCGAGGTGGAGAAGGTGTTCCTGTCCTTCTACGAGGTGGACGGCTCCACCACGCGCGGCCAGGGGGGCACCGGCCTGGGGCTCACCATCTCCCGCCGGCTGGCCGAGATGATGGGCGGGTCGCTCGGCCTGGAGAGCGAGGGGCTCGGCAGGGGCACCACCGCCCACCTCGTCCTGCCCGTACCATCCGGGGAAGGGACGGCAGAAAACAGAGCGACCGGAACGGATCCGTCGTGAACGGGGCCGGCCGGGGAACCGGCCCGACCCGCGGGGCTTGACAAGAACAAGAATTTTTGTATATTCCTAATTGGTTATATTGAGTGCGACGGGAGGCAGGAATGCGAGCACTACGACATACCGTTCTGGTCCTCATGCTGGGAGGCCTCTCCACGGCGGCCGGTGCCGCCGACCTCCCGCTGGGCCTCGAGGACGCCGTTCGCCAGGCGCTCGAGAACAACCCGGCCGTCCACGCCGCCACGGCGCGGGCCCAGGCCGCCGGGGAGAGGACGAGGCAGGCCGGGGGGTTCCGGTTCCCGAAGATCGACCTCATGGAGGTCTACAACTACACCAACAACCCCGCGGAGACCTTCGCCCTCAAGCTCAACCAGGGCCGGTTCGACTTCGGGGAGTTCGTCTCGACCGACCCCAACAGGCCCGACCCCCTCACCACCTGGATCACCCGGATCGAGCTCCTGCAGCCCATCTACACGGGCGGCAAGCTCTCCGCCCGGATCGGCCAGTCGAAGGCCATGCTCGGCGCCGAGGAGCTCTCCGCCGCCCACGTGCGCGAGCAGGTGACCTTCGACACCGTCACCGCCTACACCAACCTGGCCAAGGCCCGCGAGTACCTGGACCTGCTCCGGAAGGCCCGGGAGACCACGGCCCGGCACGTGGAGCTCGCCGAGAAGTACGCCGCCGAGGGCTTCATCGTGGACGCCGAGGTCCTCAAGGCGAAGGTGTACCTGGCCCACATGGACGAGCTGGTGGAGCAGGCCGAGAACGGCGCCAGGCTCGCCGAGGCCGCCCTGAACTTCCAGATGGGCGCCGACCAGACCACCCACCGCGAGCTGGAGCGGATCCCGCCCCCGCCCGCGGTGAACGGTGACCTGGACCTGTGGATCGCCGACGCGCTGGTCCGGCGGCGGGACCTGGAGTCCGCCCGGCGGCAGCTCGAGGCGGGGCGCCTGGAGGAGAAGGTGGCCACCTCGGGCTACCTCCCCGAGGTGGGCGTCATGGCCCGCTACGAGTGGTACGACAGGGTCGCCTTCGGCAACAACAACCGTTCCGGAAGCGTCATGGCCGTTGCGAAGATCAACCTGCTCCGCGGCGGCTCCGACAAGGCGGCCCGGGCCGCCGCCCGGTACCAGACGGCCTCCTTCGAGTCCGACATCCACCGCTTCGAGGAGGGCGTCCGCCTCCAGGTCCAGCAGGCCTGGCAGGACCTGATGACCTCTCGCGCCCGCCACACCACGGCCACGGCCGCCCTGGAGTCCGCCCGGGAGTCCCTCCGGGTGCGTGAGGAGCGCTTCAAGCAGGGCCTGGACAAGATGATCGACCTGCTGGACGCCGAGACCCAGCTCCGGGAGGCGCAGGTCCGCGAGCTGGTGGCCCGCCACGACATCGCCCTGGCCACCTACCGCCTCTACTTCAGCTCCGGCACATCGCTGATCGACACCATCCTGCCTTCGGAGGAGATCCAATGAGCCCGTCCAAGATTCTGACCGTCGCAACCCTCTCGTCCATCCTCCTGCTCTCCGCCGCCTGCGGCTCGAAGGAGGGCGAACGCGCCGAGGCCAGGCTCGAGCCGGTCCAGGGGCGCGTGACGGCCGTGGACCGCGTCCGCGAGGGCAAGCCCATCGAGGTGTACGGGATCGTCCAGCCCTCGCGGCAGTCCTTCGTCTCCACGCGGGTCGTGGGCCCCGTGGTGGCCGTGAAGGTGGTGGCGGGGGACGTGGTACGCAAGGGCCAGCCCCTGGTGATCATCCAGCCCCAGATGATGGAGGGCCAGGTCTCCCAGGCGAAGGGCGCCCTGGCCCAGGCCGAGGCCGCCCTGGCCCTGGCCGAGAAGAACTTCCAGCGCTTCAAGAACCTTCACGAGCAGAACGCGGCCTCGGACCTCGAGCTGGACATGGCCCGCATGCAGTACGAGCGGGCCAGGGGCGCCGTGCAGCAGGCGAAGGGCGCCGTCAAGACCGCCAGCACCGTGGCCGACGACGCCATCGTGCGGGCGCCCTTCGCGGCCCGCGTGGTGGAGAAGCTGGTGGAGGTGGGTGACCTGGCCGCCCCGGGGCGCCCCCTGGTCCGGCTGGAGTCGCTCTCCGGGCGCAAGATCTGGCTCACCGTCCGTGAGGCGGACATCTCCCGCCTCTCCGAGGGGCAGTCGCTGAAGGTGCGCTTCGACACCCGGGCCGACCTGGGCTGGGTGGAGGGCATCGTGGACGAGATCGTCCCGGCTGCCGACCCCGCCACCCACACCTTCACGGTGAAGGTGTCCCTGGCGGGCATCGACGTGCCCTCCGGGATCTCCGGTCGCGCCGCCCTGCCCGGCGACGTGATCGAGCGTCTCGTGGTGCCCGCCTCCGCGGTCCACCACCGCGGCGGGCTGGAGCTCGTGGTGGTGCGCGCCGGGGACGGGACCGCAAGGACCCGCGCCGTGACCACCGGCGCCACCCTGCCCGACGGCCGCGTGGAGATCCTCTCCGGCCTCGCCGGTGACGAGCAGGTGGTCGTCGACCTTCCCGGCCCCGTGGCCGACGGCACGCCCGTGGAGGTGGTGTCATGAGCGACCGCGACGACCTCAGTCCGGACACCAGCCCGGCCTGCGAGGTGCCGCCGGGGGAGGACCGCCGCGAGGAGATGGAGCGCGCCCGCAGGGAGGCCCTCCGGCTGAAGATGACCCGCCGTCCCCTGGGGATGTCGGGCCAGATCGCCAAGGCCTTCCTGGAGTCCAAGCTCACGCCCCTCATCGTGGTCTTCTCCCTGCTGCTCGGCGCCTTCGCGGTGCTGATCACGCCCCGCGAGGAGGAGCCCCAGATCAAGGTGCCCATGATCGACGTGATGGTGGGCTACCCCGGCGCCACCGCCGAGGAGGTGGAGAACCGCGTCATCACGCCGCTGGAGAAGCTCCTCTACGAGATCGACAACGTGGACTACATCTACTCCACGTCCCAGCCCTCCGGCGGCATGATCATCGTGCAGTTCCTGGTGGGCACCGACCCCGACCAGGCCGCCGTCAGGGTGCACACCAAGATCCAGTCGGCCCTGGACGAGATGCCCGACGGGATGATGCCCCCCGTGGTGAAGCCCAGGACCATCGACGACGTCCCGGCCGCGGCCTACACCCTGTGGAGCGAGACCGCCTCGCCCATGGAGATCCGGAAGGTCGCCGACGAGCTCAAGGTGGAGCTCACCCGGCACCCGCGGGTGGCCCAGGTCTGGGTCCTGGGTGGCCAGCGGCGCGTGGTCCGCGTGGACTTCGACCGTGACCGCCTGGGGACCTTCAACGTCTCCATCCTCCAGGCCTACCAGGCGCTCCGGGGCTTCAACTGGCGGCTGCCCGCCGGCAACGCCGTGACCCTGGACACCGAGTACCAGGTGGACGTGGGCACCTTCCTCGAGGACGCCCGGGACATCGCCGACGTGGTGGTGGGGGTCTACAACGGCCGGCCCGTCTACCTGAAGGACGTGGCCACCATCACCGACGGACCCGAGGAGCCCGGCACCTATGTCTGGATGGGCTCGGGGCCCGCGGCGCCCGAGAAGGGCCTGGAGCACGCCGGACTCGACGCCCCGGCCGTGACGCTGGCCATCGCCAAGAAGCCGGGCACCAACGCCGTGAAGCTCGTCCACGACCTGGACGCGCTCATCGGGAACCTGAAGGGGCGCCTCATCCCCTCGGACATCCACGTCACCAAGACCCGGGACTACGGCTTCACGGCCAACGAGAAGTCCACCGAGCTCATCGACCACATGCTCATCGCCACCTTCGCGGTGGTGATCTTCATGGCCCTGGCCCTGGGCCGGCGCGAGGGCATCGTGGTGGCCGTGGCCGTGCCGGTGACCCTGGCGCTCACGCTGGCGGCCTCCTACTTCTTCGGCTACACCCTCAACCGGGTCACCCTCTTCGCCCTCATCTTCGCCATCGGCATCCTGGTGGACGACGCCATCGTGGTGGTGGAGAACATCCACCGCCACTACGAGCTCAAGTGGGCGCACCCGCGGCTGGCCACGGTCTACGCCGTGGACGAGGTGGGCAACCCCACCATCCTGGCCACCTTCACGGTGATCGCGGCCCTCATGCCGCTGGCCTTCGTGTCGGGGCTCATGGGTCCCTACATGCGGCCCATCCCCATCAACGCCTCGGCGGCCATGCTCTTCTCCCTCTTCGTGGCCTTCGTGATCTCCCCGTGGCTCACCTTCAAGCTCTTCCACCGGAAGGCCGAGGCGGAGCTCGAGCACGCGGGCGGCTCGCCGGACCAGGAGACCGAGGAGGAGACCCGGCTGCAGCGGATCTACTCCAGGATCATGACCCCGCTCATCCGCTCCAGGATGCTGCGGTACCTGTCGCTCCTGGGGGTCGGCGCCCTCCTCCTCCTGTCCATGGCCACCGTGGCCGTCCGCTTCGTGATGGTGAAGATGCTGCCCTTCGACAACAAGTCGGAGCTCCAGGTGGTGATCGACGCCCCCGAGGGCTTCAGCCTGGAGGAGACCAACGCCGCCGCCCGCGAGATCGCCGCGGTGTTCCGGGAGATCCCCGAGGTGACCGACTACCAGGTGTACGTGGGCACCTCGGCGCCCTTCAACTTCAACGGCCTCGTCCGGCACTACTTCCTGCGCTCGGGCGCCAACGTGGCCGACATCCAGGTGAACCTGGTGGACAAGCACTCCCGGGACATCAAGTCCCACCAGCTGGCCAAGGACATCCGGAAGAAGGTGGTCCCCATCGGGAAGCGGCTGGGGGTCAACGTGAAGGTCACCGAGGTCCCGCCCGGCCCGCCCGTGCTCTCCACCCTGGTGGCAGAGGTCTACGGCCCCACCCTGGAGGGGCGCCTCCAGGTGGCCGAGCAGGTGAAGGAGATCTTCGAGTCCACCGACGGCGTGGTGGACGTGGACTGGTACGTGGAGAACCCCGGCCCCCGCTGGGAGATCCACATCGACCGCGAGAAGGCGATCCGGTCAGGCATCACCCCCGAGCAGATCGTCCGGACCCTCCGGGTGGCCCTGGCCGGGGCCGACGCGGGCCTGGCCCACGTCCCGAGCTCCCGGGAGCCGGTGCCCATCGTGCTCCGCCTGGACCGCGCGCAGCGCTCCCACGTCCAGGAGCTCCTCCAGCTCACGGTGCACGCGGCCGACGGCCGCATGGTGCCCCTGGCCGAGCTGGCCACGCTCCACGAGACCACGCGGGAGCGCTTCCGCTACCACAAGAACCTCCAGCCCGTGACCTACGTGCTGGGCGAGGTGGGCGGCACCGCCGAGGCCCCCGTCTACGCCATCCTGAACATGGAGGACCGCCTGGCCGAGATCGTGACGCCGCTGGGCGAGAAGCTGCCCATCATCTCCACCCACCTGCCCGACGACCGGACCCGCTACATCATGAAGTGGGACGGCGAGTGGCAGATCACCTACGAGGTGTTCCGGGACATGGGGATCGCCTTCGGCGTGGTGATGGTGTTCATCTACGTGCTGGTGGTGGGCTGGTTCCGCTCCTTCGTCACCCCGCTCATCATCATGGCGCCCATCCCGCTGACGCTCATCGGCATCCTGCCGGCCCACGGCCTGCTCGGCGTGTTCTTCACGGCCACCTCCATGATCGGCTTCATCGCCCTGGCCGGCATCATCGTCCGGAACTCCATCCTGCTGGTGGACTTCATCAACCTGGAGCTGCAGGCCGGTGAGACCCTGGAGAACGCCGTGCTCAAGGCCGGAGCCGTCAGGTTCCGCCCCATCGTGCTGACCGCGGCGGCCCTGGTGGTGGGCGGCATGGTGATCTACCTGGACCCCATCTTCCAGGGCCTGGCGGTGGCGCTCATCGCCGGGGTGGTGGTCTCCACCATGCTCACGCTGGTGGTGATCCCCCTGCTCTACTACATGTACCTCGCCACCGTGGGACCCGAGAAGGTGGTCTCGCTGGGAGAGGACGACACCGCATGACAGCCGCGGTCCGGACCACCCCGGCGGCGCACCCCGGCCCGCAGTGCGGGCCGGGGGCCCCGTCCGCCCCGGTGGACCGGACCCCGGTGATCCACAAGGAGGTCGAGACATGACAGTGAACGAGGCACTCCGTGCCATGGCCGGCATCGTCATCCTGATCACCCTGGCCCTGGGCCACTGGGTCAACGAGAACTGGTACCTCTTCACGGCCTTCGTGGGGCTCAACCTGCTCCAGTCGGCCTTCACGAAGTGGTGCCCTGCCATGGCCATCTTCCGCAAGATGGGCCTGAAGGACGCCGACAGGTGCTGAGGGAGGTTCCATGAAGCTGCTCATGATCATCGTGGAGAGCTCCTGCAAGGAGGAGCTCGAGGTCCTGCTCAACAAGAACGACGTGGTGGGCTACACGGAGATCCCCCAGGTCCACGGGGTGGGCGAGACCGGGCCCAGGCTCGGCTCGCGGGCCTTCCCCAAGACCTCCTCCATCGTCTTCACCGTGGTCCCCAGGGAGAAGGTGGACAGGGTCATCGAGGACATCCGGTGCTACTGCGATCACTGCCTGCGGGACATGAAGATCATCGTCTGGAACGTGGAGCAGATCATCTGACCACCCCACCGTCACGGGAGAGCGGGCCGCGCCGCTGGCGCGGCCCCCCCACCTCCCGTATGCCCCCCCGGCCCCGGAGTGCCCGCCGATGAACGACAGCCTGAGCATGTTCCTCGTGATCGCCGCCTGCCTCGCGGTGCAGCGCTGGCTGTTCCCGAGGCCGGGCGTGCCCCGGTGGTCCCGAACGGGGTCTCAGTGCCTCAGGGCATCGCGTGCTCCGGGGGGACCGCCGCCGTGGCGGGGTCCGTGGAGGGCCAGAGGTCCTCGAACTGCCCGATGGCGTTGAGGTAGCACGCCACGTCGATCCACAGGCCGTCCACACCGGAACCCGCCAGCTCGCGGATCCGGTCCAGGTAGAACTCCCGGCACGACGACTCGGGCGCGAGCCAGGCGTCGAGGTCGTCGGGCTCCAGCCAGAAGACCCCCTCCACGCCGGAAAACTGCAGGGCTTGCCCCTCCCGGTCAACCTGGAGCCAGTCCGGGTGCTCCGCCGAGCTCCACGTGCCAGGCCCCGATGGTGCCGCCGCCGGCCAGGATCGCCGCCCGCTCCAGGACGTTGCCCGGCTCCCTGACGTTGCCCGGCCAGTGGTGGCCCTCCAGGATCCGGGCGGCCTCCTCCGGCAGGGCCAGCTCCGGCATGCCGAGCCGCCGCCGGAGCCCGTCCAGGAGGTGCTGGGCCAGCAGGAGCACGTCAACCGGGCGTTCCCGGAGCGGCGGCAGCCGGACGGGGAAGGCGCCGAGCCGGAAGAAGAGGTCCTCCCGGAATCGCCCCGCGGCCACCTCGGCCTCCAGGTCGCGGTGGGTGGCCGGCAGACTCTCATCCGTTCTGCGGGCTGTCTCCGGGTCGGACCGTGAACGGAAGAAAACGGCGCCCCGCCGGAGCAGGGCGCCAGGGGCTTTTCACGCCGCGGAACGGGCTCAGAAGGACGAACCCTCGTTCCCCGACCAGTACAGGCCGAGCGCGTCGGAGAGGAACACCGCCATCTGGGCGCGGGTGAGCGGGTCATCCGGGCAGTAGTTGCCGCCGCCGCATCCCCCCGTGATGCCCGAGGCCGCCAGCGCCTCCACGAACTTGAAGGCCCAGTGGGTGGTGGGCACGTCGTTGAAGGTGGCGGTGGCCGGCGCAGGGCTCACCTGGAGGTAGTAGAGCAGCCGGATGCTCCGGATTGCCATGTCCGCCGATGCGTCCGGGAGCCTGACGATGATGTTGAAGTTCTGCTCGTCCCCCGACGTGTCCCTGTAGGTGATGGTCTTGCTCACCGTGATGTAGGTCGAGGTGTACCCCGGGGTCCCCGAGCTCGACCAGTTCACGATGTCCTGGTAGTCGGGGTTCGTGTCGCCGTGGTACCTCGTGAGCCAGACACTGATGTCCGACGTCGAGTTGTCGTAGTAGAACACGCGGAAGCCGCCGAGAAGGGCGCCCGCAGGCAGCACCACGGGGGTCCAGACGTCGTGCAGATAGCTCCCCGAGCCCCCGCTGTGCCACAGGTACCCGGCGCCCATCTGCTGCCACGTCACGGAGGAGTTCCTGGGAACGAACGCCGGGGGCCCCAGGTGGACCATGGTGAAGTCCGACGTACCCCATGCCGGCGCCTCGCCCTGCGGGGCGAGTGCGGGATCGTCCCCGGCCACCGCCACCGGCGGGGGCGGCCCGCCGTCCGTGCTCGCCTCCTGAGCAACGGCCACTGGCGCCGAGAACAGAACGGCAGTACAGGCCACCGCGGCGAAAAGAATCAACGTATCACGCATCGCAACCTCCTCATCTTTCAAGTTCACCTGCCCGGGGGTTTCCAGGTACGGTCAGAAACTCTTTCTGAGACACACTACCAATAAAGGGTAGCGGGGACGCCGACGGTTGTCAAGGCGGCACCCCGATCCGCCGGGCCTTGCCGATCCCCCGGCTCGTCCAACTCCAGGCAACCTCGCGAAATCGTGAAATCGGTACCGGATGGGATGCGTGGGCCGGCCTGCTCACCCCATCTGGAGCCATTCATGTCCCCGATCCCATCCCTGGCCGTGTCCGTGACCCTGACGGTGATCAGCTCCCACGCTCCCCGGCTGGGCGGGGGACTCCACCCCCTCACGCCCTGACGTCCCCGCCTCCTCACCCCCTCCCCGGGCCCGCCGAGGGCAGCCCCACCCCCGGGGCGGGGCGCTCCAGCAGCACCTCGCGGCGGAAGCGGAAGAGCTCGGCGGGACGCCCCCCCGTGCCATGCTCACGCGAACCCGTACCCTCCACCAGCCCCCCGCGTTCCACAAGGCGGCGGAAGTTCTGCTTGTGGAGGCGAACACCGGCAAGCGCCTCCACCGCACGCTGGAGCCTGAGGAGGGTGAACCGTTCGGGGAGCAGCTCGAACACCACGGGCCGGTAGGTGATCTTGCCCCTGAGACGGCCCAGCGCCGTGGCCAGGATACGCCGGTGGTCCAGACGCATGGTCCGTCCCAGGGCACCGACGTCCCGGCCGGACTCTCCCACCAGGCCGAGCTCGTACAGGAGCTCGTACCGCTCCAGGACCCGGTCTCCATCCCAGGGTGCGCCTCCCAGTCCGAAGGCCACCGCGGCACGCTCCCTCCGGAGGGCCCGCTCCGCCCTCCCGGACGCCCGGCGGACCCAGTCCTCCACGGCGGGCACGACCACCGAGTCGAGCACGGTGGGCCGCCCCCTCCGCCAGTCCTCCCAGGGGAAGAACGAGTAGACGTCGCGCCAGCGGGCGGTCAGCTCCCCGGGAACCTTCCCTTCCCGTACAAGGGCCAGGTAACCCACGGTGAGGACCCGCGGACCTCCCTCCCGTTCACGGGGATCACGGAAGCGGTCCCCGAAGGTGTAGAGCTGCTCCACGTAGCCGAGCTCCATGCCCGCCTGGCGAGTCACCCACCGGCGGAGGGCAAGGTCCAGGGTCCGGTCACCGGCGGGGTCGAGGGGACCGGTGGGGAGACCCGGAGATGTCCGGCCGTCCGAAACTGTCAGCACCCTGGGCTGATCGTCCGTGACCGCCACGATCACGGCCGAAAGCTCCACCTCCACGCCGCCGGAGCCTCCACCTCGCGTGCTGGCCGTCAATGGCACCTCCCCCTCTTCGATGGTGGAACCATCCTCGGCCGCCGGACCGCCCCCTGTCAAGAAAGAGCGGCCCCCCTCCCGGACGCGCATCCCCCGTCCGCTGCGCTATGGTGGAGAACCGAGGGGGTCCCCATGAACGCACCATCGCTCCGACCCATCACCGAGGTCGCGGCCGGTCTCGGCATCCGGCCCGAGCACCTGGTCCCCTATGGCACCGACAAGGCCAAGGTCCGCCCGGAGGCCCGGGAGAACGGCCGCGCCCCCGGCCGGCTGATCCTGGTCTCGGCCATCACGCCCACACCGGCGGGCGAGGGAAAGACCACCACCTCCATCGGGCTGGCCCAGGGCTTCGCCCGCATCGGGGAGAGCGTCTGCCTGGCCCTGCGGGAGCCCTCCCTGGGGCCCACCTTCGGTGTCAAGGGCGGCGCCACCGGTGGCGGCATGGCCACCGTGGAGCCCGCCGAGGAGATCAACCTCCACTTCACCGGGGACTTCCACGCGGTGACCTCGGCCCACGACCTTCTCGCCGCCATGCTGGACAACCACCTGCAACACGGCGATCCCCTCCGCATCGACCCCCGGAGGGTGCTCTGGCGGCGGGTCATCGACCTCAACGACAGGGCCCTCCGGCACGTGGTCATCGGCCTGGGCGGGGCGCTCCAGGGCGTACCCCGGGAGACCGGCTTCGACATCACCCCCGCCTCGGAGATCATGGCGGCCCTGTGCCTGGCCGAGGACGTGGAGGACCTCCGGGCCCGCCTCTCACGGATCATCGTGGCGCTGACCTTCGACCGGGAACCCGTCACTGCAGCCGACCTCAAGGCGGTGGGCGCCATGCTGGGCGACATCCTCAGGATGCCCGGCCTCCCCACCTCGCCCCAGGCCGAGCGCATGGACCTGGTGGACGGAAGGGTCACGGGGTTGCGGTAATGGCGGAGGAGCCAGGGTTGCCGCACTCCGGGAGTGAAGGCCACCGGGAGGGCACCGGGACCGGTCCCGAACGGCGGTCCATCACTCCCTCCCAGGCGGGAACCGTCAGCTGCCTTCTCTTCCTTCTCGTGTACCTCCTGACCAGGACGAGGGACCTGGCCGGGGACAGCATCGTCTACGCATTGTCGGTGGATGGGTTCCTGAGCCGGGGCAACGTGGAGCATACGGTGGCCTCCATGCCGTTGCTGGCGGTGCTCGGGGTCACCGGGGCCGGATCCCTCCCCAGACGGTTGCCGGGATCGGTTCTCCTGGGCCTCACCGCCATTCTCATGGCGGTCGGGAACGGTCTCGGCTCGGCCATCCCCCAGTCCCGCCCGGAGAACGGGAGGATCTGGGTGATCTCCGAGTTCATCCGCCGGGCCGTCCCGGAGGACGGGCTGCTCCTCGGCGTCGGTTCCGATCCCACCCTCCGCCTCGGGTTGCAGTACCTGTCGGGACGCCACGTGGTGGATCTCACACTGGCCGTTGCCAGCGCCCGCCGGCAGGGTCGCGAGGCACGGCTCGCCCTGGACTACTGGCTGGGCCGCGCACGGGCAGCGGGCACCGTCTGGCTCCTGCCGGATGTTCTGGAGAACGGGTCGACCACCGTCGTGGAGCGCCTCGGAATTCCACCTTCCGACTGGGCTCTGGCCCTGTCCCGTTTCCGTCCGCAGGCCACCAGGCGCCTGGAGCCCGACGGGGTGGTCATCCGGAGGACCTTCACGCTGGTCCAAGCGGAATATCGCGATTCCCGGCAGGACCATCGTCCGGCTCACCACGCCCGGACCCGCGTGCCGCGGCCGGTTCCACATCACCGGCCAGCATCCGTCCCAGGTACCGTCCCAGCGCGAGGAGCGTCAGGGAGGGCGGCAGGCCCCAGGCCTCCGGGATCACCGAGCAGTCGCAGACGTGGAGGTTTGCCACCTCCGTCCGGAGGGAGGCGTCCACGACCTCGCCGAGCTTGACCGTAGCTCCCGGGTGGACCGCCAGGTACCAGCTCCTGTAGATCCTCCGGGCCCCGGCGCGCTCCAGGATCTCCCTGGCCCGGCGGTGGCCGGAGAGGAGTCGCTCGCGCTCGACCTCACCGAGACGCTTGCGGATCCCACCCCTCCCGGTGAGACGGCCACCGAGCTCGTCCCGGATCTTCACCATCACGGGGAGCATGCGAGCGTGTCCCGCAAGGCGATCCACACGGCCCACCTGAGCGGTGAAGAACCAGTGGAGCCAGCGGGGCAGCACCAGGTCCGTCATCATGTACCCCTCCTCCACGAGGTGGACCCCCGCCGCCATGGGGAACTCGGCGCCACCCTCGAGGCCGGGCACCTCTCCGATGGTGAACAGCAGCGGATCGAAGAAGAAGTCGGTCCCGACCCCGTCGAAGCCGCTGGCGCGCAGGATGGCGGGCGTGCCCAGGCCACCCGCCGAGAGGACGACCCTCCCGGCCGTCGCCCTGTGGATCGACCCGCCGCAGGTGTACTCGACCCCGGTGGCCACCCAGCCGTCGTGCAGCACACGCCGCACCTGCGCACCCGTCATCAGCACCGCCCCGTGTTCGCAGGCCTCGTCCACGAACTCCCGCGAGGTCCACTTCGCCCCGTGGGGACACCCCACCACGCACAGGTCGCATCCCGTGCGGCACCGGTCCTGGTGGACCATCTTGGGGAGCTTCTCCCAGGCGTGGCCCAGCTCCCGGGCGCTCTCCATGAGCCGCCGTGCCGCGGGTCCCAGCAGCCCGTCGTCCAACGGTGCGATGGGCAGCTCCCGCCGGAGCGCCGCCACCTCGGGGCGCAGGTCGATGCCGTGGGCGTCGAACATGCCGTAGGGCGGCTCGAAGGCGGTGGCGTAGTAGAAGGCCGAGCTGCCCCCCACGGTGATCCCGTGGGCCAGCGCCAGGAGGTCGGGCGTGAAGTGCAGGCTCCTCCCGGGGACCATGGCCTTCCGGAGGAACTGGACGGCCGAGCCCCGCAACGGCTCCCCCGACCCCCGCTCCAGGATCAGGACCCGCCAGCCCTGCCGGGCCAGCTCCCGGGCCACGCTTCCCCCGCCGGGCCCCGTCCCCACCACGATGGCGTCGAACGCCGTCTTTCCGAGGATCTCCATGCCGCCTCCACCGTCCCGAGCGTCCGCTGGGCCCAGTCTACCCCCGCCCGCCCGGTGGGGAGGTGAAGACCTTCCCCACCCACCCCGGGGAGCAGGGGTGCAGGGGTGCAGGGGTGCAGGAGAGCCGATCACCGTCAGGGACACAGTCACCGACACGACCAGGGACGGGGTCGGGGACACGGACGGAATCAAGGACAGGGCCAGGGTCTGGGACACGGGTGGGCGGGTGGGGGTCGCACCTCGCACGGCAGGATGGGCGGGTGTCGCACGGACCGGCGGACCGGCGGGCGCCGCGGTCAAGACAACCGTAAAGACGTGAGGGAGTCAGGACGTGAAGACGTGAAGACGTGAAGACGGAGAAGCATCCCACATCAGCTGGAAGCGCCTCATTCGTTTCACGTTTCACGTTTCACGTTTCACGGATGGCCGGGCGGGCGCCCTCCCCGCTCACCCTCGCAGAGCCTCCACCGGCGTCAGGCGCGCGGCCCGGAGCGAGGGGTAGGCCCCGGCCGCCAGGCCGATGCCCACGGCGAAGAGGGCCGCCAGGGTCACGGCGAAGCCCGAGATGGGGAGGCCGGCCTCGAAATGGGGCCCCAGCACAATGCAGAGTCCCGCCCCGAGCCCCGTCCCCACGAGCGCCCCCAGCACCGAGAGGAACACGGCCTCCACCAGGAACTGCACCAGCATGTCCACGTCCCGCGCTCCCATGGACTTGCGGAGGCCGATCTCGTAGAGCCGCTCGGCCAGCGAGATCTGGAGCACCGAGAAGATCCCCACGCCGCCCACCACCAGGGAGATGGCGGAGATGGCGAAGAGCACCACGGTCCAGCCCCGGAGCAGGTCCCCGATCTGGGCCTCCTCCCGCAGGATCTCGGCCGCCGTGTTCTCCACCTCGAAGTCCTCCACCCGGTTGTGGTGGCGCCACAGGTGGTTCTTGAGGGCGGCCAGCGTCCCGCCCAGCCCCTCGGTCCCGGCCACGCGGATGACCATGAGCGGCACCCGCTCGCCACCCCCGTGGACGTCAGCCCAGGTGCTGAGCGGGATGATCGCGCTCCGCATCTCCCGTCGGGCGAAGCCGCCGTTGACGAAGGAGTTGCCGATCTTCGCCCCCACGCCCACCACCTGGAAGCGGTGGTCCCCGATCCTGATCCAGCGGCCCACAACCTTGCCGGATCCGAAGAGCTCGGTGGCCAGCAGGTGACCCACCACTGCCACTCTCCGGTGCCGCTCCACATCCACCGCCGAGATGAACCGCCCCTGCGCCATCCTCCTCCGGAGGACCTCGCGGAAGTCCGGCGTGGTCCCCACCACGGGGACCGAGACCCCGGTCTCGCCCCATGCCACCAGCCGGTGGGTCCTGGCGTAGGGGGCCGCGGCGGCGACCAGGGAGCTCGACGCCACGAGCCGCCGCGCATCGGAAATGGTGAGCCCCTCCGACAGGTGGCTCCGGCGCGCCTCCAGGGGCTCCCTGGGCTCGGCGTTGCTGATGAACATCACGCCGTCCAGGCCGAGGGAGGCGATCCCGTTCCACACCTCCACCTTCACGGCCTCGATGAGGCTGACCATGGTGACCACCGCCATGGTGCCCAGCACCACCCCCACCAGGGTCAGCAGCGAGCGGAGCTTGTGGCTCCAGACCTCCTCGAAGGTGGTGCGCAGCGCCTCTCCCAGTGCCATGGCGTCCTCACTCGTACCGCAGCGCCACCACGGGATCGAGCCGCGAGGCGCGAACGGCGGGGTACAGGCCGAAGACCAGCCCCACGACGGTGGCGGCGCCCACGGCCGCCGCGATCATGGCTGGCGTCAGCAGGATCTTCACGTAGAGGAGCTTCGAGATGGTCCAGGTGAAGCCGATGCCCACCCCGAGTCCGATGGCGCCCCCGAAGACCGTGACCACCAGGGCCTCCACCAGGAACTGGACGAAGACCTGCCAGCCCGTGGCGCCCAGGGCCTTGCGGACCCCCACGTCGCGCATCCGCGTGGTGAAGGAGGCCAGCATGATGTTGGTGATCACGATCCCCCCCACGAGCAGGGAGATGATCCCACAGGCCAGGAAGGTGATGTTGTAGATCTGCCCCTCCCTGTTGCCCTGCTCGATGCTCTCCCTGCGGTCCCAGATCCCGAAGTCCTGCACACCGTGACGGGCCAGCAGCAGCCGCTCCAGCCCCTGACGGGCCTCGGTGTGGGCGTCGAGGCTGGCCAGGCGGAGGTTCAGCTCGTCGATCCTCTCCTCGCCGGCCGGCAGGTGCCGCTTCTTGTAGGTGGTCACCGGCACGGTGATCAACCGGTTCATCCATCCGTGGGCGTTGTACTTCGATCGCGTGTTGAAGTGGAAGACCTTCTCCTTCGTCACCCCGATCACCGTGTAGGTCACTCCCCCGATGGTGAGGGGCTTCCCCACGGGGTCGGCGGTGCCGAAGAGCTGCCGGGCCCGGGTGGATCCCAGCACCACCACGGCCGCCGCCGTCTCCATGTCCCGGGCGCTCAGGTAGCGCCCGCTGGCCATCTCGAGCTTCCGCATCCGCTGGAACTCCGGTTCGATGGCCGAGATCCGGCACCGCATCTCGGTGCGGCCCGCACGGACCCTGTGGGACCGCGAGATCTCCGCCACCACCAGGTCGAAGCCGGGGAGCGTCTCGCGGATGGCCTCGGCGTCGGCGAGCTTCAGCCCCATGCGCGAACGCTGGCGGGCGGAGAGCGTGAGCTCCGAGGGCGTCCGGTTGTACACGCCCATGAGCCGGGTGCCGCCGCTCTCGCGGTAGTACTCCTGCCGGGCGGCGTCCTGGCCCGAGGTCAGCCCCAGCGTGGCCACCACCGAGGCCACGCCCAGGATCACCCCCAGGGTCTGGAGGAGGGTCCGGCCGGCGTGCTCCCGGATCTCCACGAATCCCTCGCGGGCGAACTGGAGGAGGTTCACGCCGCGGCCTCCCCCCTCCCGTCCACGATCCGGCCGTCCACCAGGGTGATGGTCCGGCCCGCCCTCCGGGCGATGCCGGGATCGTGGGTCACCACGATGATGGTCTGGCCCCTGGCGTGCATGGCCTCGAAGAGCTCCAGGATCTCCGAGCCCGTCTGCTGGTCCAGGTTGCCGGTGGGCTCGTCGGCCATGATCACCGAGGGCTCCGTCACCAGCGCCCGGGCGATGGCGGCACGCTGCCGCTGGCCTCCAGACAGCTCGCCCGGCCGGTGCCGGGCGCGGTGGACCAGCCCCACCATCTCCAGGGCCTCCATGGCCCGCCGGCGGCGCTCCTGGCGCCCCACGCCGGCGTACAGGAGCGGCAGCTCCACGTTGCGGAGCAGCGAGGCCCTGGGCAGCAGGTTGAAGCTCTGGAAGATGAATCCGATCTCCCGGTTCCGGAGGTGCGCCAGGTGCCGCGCCCCCAGCGAGGAGACCTCGGTGCCGTCCAGGAGGTAGGAGCCCGCCGTGGGTGTGTCGAGCAGACCCAGGATGTGCATGAGCGTGGATTTCCCGGATCCCGAGGGTCCCATGACGGCCACGTGCTCGCCCCGCTGGAGGACCAGGTCCACCTCCCTGAGGGCGTGGACCGCCACCTCCCCGGCCCCGTAGACCTTGCACACACCCTGGAGGCGGATCAGGGGCTCGCTCACGATTCCTCCTCCTCGGGCTTGCTGGGATCGGCCAGGGCCACGCGCTCGCCGGGCTGGAGGCCCTCCACGATCTCCACGTCGGTGGTGGAGGAGATCCCCGTCACCACCGTGCGCTCCTCGAACCACCGGCGCCACTCCTGGCGGGGGTCGTCGTCCCATGGCACCTCGCCGTCCTGTCCCTCCGCGGGAAGGGGCTCGGCCCGCTTCACGTAGACGATCTCCTCGTCTCCCCTCAGGAACACACACTCCACGGGCACCGTCAGGGCCTCCTCGCGCTTCTCGCCCCGGACCTCGATGTTGGCGGTCATCCCGGTTCGCAGCTCGTGACCGAGACGTTCGAGCGCGATCTCCACGTCGAAGACCTTCACCTGGTCGTCCAGTCGGGCCGCGGGGGCGATCCTACTGATGGTCCCGGGGAAGACCTCCCTCGGAAAGGCGTCCAGGGTCACCCGGACCGGCTGGCCCTCGCGGATCTTGCCGATGTCCACCTCGTTGACGCCCGCCTTCACCTGCATGGTACCCAGGTCTGCCACGGTGGCGATCACGGTCCCCGCGTTGAAGGATCCGCTCCCCGTGACCGTCTCTCCCAGCTCCACGGGCCGGTCGATGATCACGCCGTCCATGGGCGAGCCGATGTTCACCACCTGGCGGGGGTTGTCCCCCACGGGAATGCCAGAGGCCACCACCAGCTCCATCTTCTCCGTGGCGTCCCGGAGCACCTGCTCGGCCTGGCGGAAGCGGGTCTCCGCCTGGCGGTGCACCTCCACCGAGATCAGGCCGTGCTCGAAGAGCTGCCGCCTGGCCTCGTACTCCTGGCGGGCGTCCTCCAGAGCGATCCTCGCGGACCGGACGCGGTTCCGTACGGCCAGGAGGTCCTGGGCCTGGTTCACGTCGGGCTCGATCCTGGCGATGAGCTGCCCCTTCGCCACCCGGTCGCCCGCCCGGACCGGCAGCCCCACCACCCGCCCGGAGAGCGTGGACTTGATGTCCACCTTCACCTCGGGTTCCACGGTGCCCACCTCGCGGACCACCACCTGGATGCTCCCGGTCCGTGCCTCGAGGCAGGGAATCCCAGGGCCCTGCTCCGGCTCCGGGTTCCTGACCCGCTCACGGCCCGCCAGGGCCACCGCAGCCGCAACCATCACCAGGACTGCCACCAGCACCCACCATCTCTTCCCGCGACTCATGCTTGCCTCCAGCCGGGGTTGCCACCCTGTCACAGGACACTACGGAAAACCGGCGAACGGGGTTCTCTGACGCCTCCGTCCCATCCCGGGATGGAGTCCTGTATACTCGGGCCAGCAGCCCCAGGAAGGAACTCGGGACGCCGCCCACTCGCAAGGCGGTGGTCATCGGCTGGAGGATCATGGCGACGCCATTCCACGATCAGGGCTTCCGGACCCCGCAGGACGCATGGTTCAGGGCACTGGCCGAACGCTTTGCCATCGCCCTGTTCGTCCATCACAAGGGACGGTTCGTCTACGCCAACCCCGCCACCGCGAGCCTCAGCGGCTACCCGGTGGCAGAGCTGCTCCGCATGGGTCTCAGCGAGATCGTGCATCCCGACGACTGGCCCATGGTGGTCGAGCTCGAGCGCGAGCTCCGTCACTCGGGAAACCCGGGATGGATCGAGTTCCGCATCGTCCGTTCCGACGGTACCGTCCGGTGGGTGACCTACTCGGTGACCACCATGGAGGTCGATGGACTGAACGTCGCCGTGGGGACGGCGGTGGACACCACGCGCCGCGCCGAGGCCGAACGCGCGCTGCGGGAGTACCGGGAGTGGCTCGAGATGGCCCAGCGCGCCGGGCGCAGTCTTGCCTGGGAGTGGCACCGGGACAACGACAGGCTGATCATCGCCGGTTCGCCCGCGGATGTCTACGGCACCGATCCGGACCAGGTCCCGCGGACGGGCGCCGAGCTGCTCCGGAACATCCCTGCGGAGGATATCTCGATCATCCAGGGAGCCATCCGGGAGAGCGCCCGTACAGGACGCCCCTTCGCCGTGGAGCACCGGTTGCTTCTCGGGCCCCGGGATCTCCGATGGATCACCGTCCGCGGCCAGGCCTTCCTGGGACCCGACGGCCGCCTGACCCGGGTGGCCGGCGTCTCCGCCGACGTCACGGACCGCAAGCGTGCCGAGAGCGAGCGCAACTACTACTCCACCCACGATCCGCTCACCGGCCTTCTCAACCGCCGGGAGTTCGAGCGCAGGCTGGAGGGTGCCGTCTCCAGGGCCCGCAGGGGTGGCATCCCCCATGCTCTCTGCTACGTGGACCTGGACGACTTCAAGGTGGTCAACGATATCTGCGGTCACGGGGCGGGGGATCAGCTCCTCCGGGGTCTCGCCTCGGCACTGGCCTCATCGCTGCCACCCGAGGACTCGGTGGGCCGTCTGGGCGGGGACGAGTTCGGTGCACTCTTCACCGACTGCCCGGAGACGGAGGCGCAGCGGCGCGCCGAGAACCTCCTGGAGGCCATCCGGAGCTACGGGTTCTCGTGGGAGGGCCAGGCCTTCGAGATGGGGGCCAGCATCGGCATCGTCCTGATCGACAGGGACTGCGCCGAACCCCATGACCTGCTCCGGGCTGCGGACAACGCCTGCTACGTGGCCAAGAACAGGGGACGGAACCGGATCCACGTCTACCGGCCCGACGACACCGAGGTCAGGGATCGCACCGTCCAGGCCACCTGGATCCAGCGACTCAAGGCAGCCCTCGCCAGCGGCTCGTTTCGTCTCATGGCCCAGCCCATCGTTCCGCTGAGCAGCGAGACCCATCCTCCCATGGTGGAGATCCTCCTCCGGCTGCAGGAGCCCGGATCGAAGGCCATCCCCCCCACCGAGTTCATTCCCGCGGCCGAACGGGCCCAGCTCATGGCCTCCATCGACCGCTGGGTGATCCGCACCACCTTCCAGAGCCTCACCCGCAACAGCTCCCCCCAGAACGAGAATGCCATCCTGTTCACCATCAACCTCTCCGGCCAGTCCCTGAGCGACCCCTCCTTCATGGAGAGCATCGAGCGGGAGCTTCAGGGGACGGGTCTCCCCGCCCACCGGATCTGCTTCGAGATCACCGAGACCGCGGCCATCTCCGATCTCTCCAGTGCACGGTCGTTCATGGAGCGTCTCCGGGAGATCGGGTGCCGCTTCATCCTGGACGACTTCGGGCGGGGACTGTCGAGCTTCACCTACCTCCGGACCCTGCCCGTCCAGTACCTCAAGATCGACGGTGACCTGGTGCGCGACATCGTCCACGATGCCGTCCGGCGTGAGATGGTGCTGGCCATCCACCGGATCGGGCGGGCCATGAACCTCACCACCATCGGCGAGTCCGTGGAATCGGCCGCCACCCTGGAGCTGCTCCGCGAGATGGGCATCGACTACGCCCAGGGCTCCCACACCGGGCGCCCCGCGCCCTTCCCCCGCCCACCCGCCCGGTGAAGACGTGAAGACGTCCCCCGCCCTCCCCGGAGGGGGCAGGGGTGCAGGGGTGCAGGGGAGGGGGGGGGACGTCATCCCGACGCGGCCGGGCGCGCTTCGGCAACCAGATGGAGCTGGGGGCGCGCCCTGAAGGACGTGCCTACACCCGGAAGTGCCTCGTTCATTTCACGTTTCCAGGGTCACGGCCTCACTTCCCCCACTCCGGAATGCGGCACGGGGTCCAGGGGGCACCGGCGGCCTCCAGCTGGCGCTCGATGGCCGCCAGGTCGGTCTCCACCAGGGTCCGGAAGGCCTCCAGCTGCTCCACGAAGCCCTGCTCCGCCCAGGCGTAGCCCTGCTCCTGGGTGGCCGTGGGCGGTGCCGCGGTGTTCCACTGGCTGTCCACGATGCGCTCCACCCGCCCCAGGATGGAGGGCGGCGTGAGCTCCCAGCGCCTCGCGCGCGTGCGGTCGCCCCGGAGCGCGGTGAGGATCCCATCCAGCCGGTCCTGCAGCCCCGTCACCGTCTCCAGCAGCGCCGGGTCCGCCGCGGGCGTCACCAGGAGCGTCCTGCGGATCCTGGCCAGGCGGTCAGCGGTCTCGTTGGCCGCCTCCAGAAGTCCGTGCACGGCGCCCCGCAGCCGGGCCACCTTCTTCCGGAAGGCCGCCGTGGCCGCCACGTCCACACCAGCCGTTGGATGCAGGGGCCGGACATGGAAGGACACCGGCTCGCCGGACTCCGTGAGCTTCCCGTCCACCAGCGTCCCCAGGGTCACGGAATAGGTCCCGGGCAGCACCAGCGGTCCCTTGTCGCCCTCGGACCACGGGGCATGCTCGCCACCCCCGTCCAGGCTCACGGGTGTGGACGGCGGGTAGCGGAGGTCCCAGGCCACCCTGTGGAAGCCCTTGCCCCGGGGCCCGGTCACCCGGCGCACCACGTTGCCGTCGGCGTCCCGCACCGTGAGCACCACGGCAGGCTCCTGCTCCCGGTCCTCGGCGCGGAGCTCCTCCCAGGACGGCCAGGCCGGCGGCTCGCCCGCCTCCTCGGCCTTCTTCTCCGCCGTGCGCCGGCGCTCGGCCCGCGTCTCGAGCCCCTCCTTCATCCACCAGGTGAACACGGCCCCGAAGGGGGGGTTGGGCGCGGCGTAGAAGGCATCGCCCTGGAAGCCGCGGCCGCGGATGCCCAGGGGGCGCCGCGGCACGTAGAGCAGCGCATCCTTCACCGGGAAGAGATGCCGGGGCTGCTTCAGGACGGCCTCGGAGAGCCCCCGGAGCGGCGAGTAGTCGTCCAGGATGTAGAACCCCCGCCCGAAGGTGGCCAGCACCAGGTCGTTCTCGCGCTCCTGGATGGCGATGTCCATGACCGCCACGGTGGGGAGCCCACCCTTGAGCTGGACCCAGCTGCCCCCGCCGTCCGTGGAGAACCAGAGCCCGAGCTCGGTGCCCACGAACAGGAGCTTCGGGTCCACGTGGTCCTCGGCCACGTCGTGGACGTAGTGGGGCGCCTCCAGGTTCGCAGCGATGGAGGTGAAGGTCCGCCCGCGGTCGCGGCTCACCATCAGGTAGGGGGTGGAGTCCCCCATCTTGTGGTTGTCGAAGGCCACGTAGACCGTGCCGGGGTCGTGGCGCGAGGCCTCCACCGCGCTCACGTAGGCCTTCTGCGGCACCCCGGGGAAGGTGTCCACCCTGCGCCAGGTGGCCCCGCCGTCCTCGGTCACCTGGAGCAGGCCGTCGTCGGTGCCCACGTAGATCAGCCCCTCCACGAGGGGGGACTCGCTCATGGACACGATGTTGCCGTACTGGGAGGTGGAGGCGTTCCTGGCCACGGCGTCCACGCTCCAGACCTTCCCCATCACGGGGAGGGCGTTGCGGTCGAGCTGCCGGGTCAGATCGGGGCTGATGGCCTTCCACGTGTCGCCCCGATCGTCGGAACGGAACACCCTCTGGGCCGCGAAGTAGAGCCGCGTGTGGCTGTGGGGGCTGATGAGGAGCGGCGAGTCCCAGTTCCAGCGGAGGGGCGGCTCGCCGGGGGCGGGTTGGGGCTGGATGTCCACCATCTCGCCCGTCCTCCGGTCGTAGCGCACCAGGCCGCCGTACTGGTACTCGCTGTAGACGATGTCGGGGTCCTCCGGGTCGACGGCGGGCCGGAAGCCGTCGCCGAAGACCGTGACGAACCAGTCGCCGTTGGTGATGCCGGTCTCGTTGATGGTCCTCGCGGGACCACCGAGGGTGGCGTTGTCCTGGGTGCCGCCGTAGACGAAGTAGAAGGGTTCCGAGGTGTCCACGGCCACCCGGTAGAACTGGGTGATGGGCAGGTTGGCCGCGAACTGCCAGGTCGCGCCGCGGTCCCAGCTCTGGTACACGCCGCCGTCACACCCGGCGATCAGGTGCCTCGTGTCCTCCGGATCGATCCACAGGGCGTGGTTGTCCACGTGCTTGAGCTTCTCGGGAACCTTCCTCCAGGTGGCCCCTCCGTCCTCGGAGACGTGCATGAAGGTGTCCATGGAGTAGACCCGTCCCGGGTCCTTCGGGTCCACCACCAGCTCGTTGTAGTACTGGGGGCTCGCGCTCATGTGGTCCGACCGCTTCTCCCAGGTCTCGCCACGGTCGGTGGACCGGAACACGCCGCCCTCGTCACGGGCCGCCTCCACGATGGCGTAGAGAACGTCGGGATCCGAGGGGGCCATGGCCAGGCCGATCCGGCCCAGGTCCACGTCCTTCGGCAGGCCGTTGGTGAGCTTGCGCCAGGTCGTGCCACCATCCGTGGACTTGTAGATGGCGGACTCGGGGCCGCCGTTGATGAGCGTCCAGACGTGCCGGCGCCGCTGGTAGGCCGCGGCGTAGACCACGTCGGGGTCCCGCGGATCCAGGATCACGTCGGTGACCCCCGTCCTCGGGCTGATGTCGAGCACGAGCTCCCAGGTGGCCCCGCCGTCCGTGCTCCTGTAGAGTCCCCGGTCACCCCCGTCGTTCCACAGGGGGCCCTGGGAGGCCACCCACACCACGTCGGAGTCCCGGGGATCGATGACGATCTTCGCGATGTGCTCGGACCTCTCCAGTCCCATCCTCGTCCAGCTGACGCCACCGTCGGTGCTGCGGTAGACGCCATCGCCGAAGGAGACGCTCCGCTGGGAGTTGTTCTCCCCCGTCCCCACCCAGACCACGGAGGGGTTCTTCGGGTCCACGGTGATACAGCCGATGGAGTAGGACCCCTCCCCGTCGAAGACCGGCTCGAAGGTCACGCCCCCGCTGGTGGTCTTCCAGACGCCGCCGGAGGCGGCGGCGACCCAGAACTCCGCCGGGCGTTCGGGGTTGACCGCGATGTCGGCCACCCGGCCCGAGGTCAGGGCAGGACCGATGCCCCGGAGCTTCAGGCCTGCCAGGTTCCCGGCCGAGAGCAGGGTCTCCGGCTTCTTCGCCTCCACCCCCTTCTTCTCCCGGGCGGCACCCGTACCCGGGACCGAAACCATGATCAGCGTACCGAGCAACAGGACGGTCAGACGGCGCATGGGATCCTCCTCGGCCGGCGTCCGGCAGGAGGGTGGCCCTCCGCACCCGGGGCGCCGGGATCGCGATGCACCGATCCTAGCAGAGGCGGGTCATCCCGCCACAACCAGCCTCCACACCGCCGCGGCGGCCAGCCCGGCCGCTTCCCCACGGCCTCCACCACGAAGAGCAGCCCGAAGGCAAGGCGCGGACGTGCGAGGCAACCGGCTCCACGAGCTCTCCCCGGCTCATGGCGCTCCGACCCCCTTCACCGGGACGGATTCCGATGCGGTTCCCTGCGGGGGAGAGCAGCACACCCCCACTCACCGCGGGGCGAGCCCCGCGCCACCCGGCTCCGTCCCCACCTCCTCTCCTCAGAGGGAGAGGTTCACCAGGACAGGGGCCTTCCAGCCCTCGCCGGCCACCTCCAGCACCAGCTCGCCCCCGGTGAACCCCTCGGGCCGGGGCAGGTAGATCAGGTCTGCCGTCCAGTACCGTGGTGGAAGCTCCACCTCGGTGATCACGACAGGGGTGCCCTCCACGAGCCCCGGGTAGAAGTGCGAGGGCACGGTCCCCACACCCCGTACACCGAGGATCCGGGCGGGTTCCACGCTCGCGAGCCATCGGAAGTCGTTCTCGAGCTTCGGGTACCCCTCCCGGATCTGCTGCACCGAGGCCGCCGGGAGCCGGGTTCCATCGGGCATGACGATCCGGAACGACTCACGGGTGAGCACCACCGACTGCTTCGAGTTGTTCATCACGCCCACCAGGAGCGGGATGAATGCCTCTCCGGTCCTCTTGCGGGCCAGGTCCACGTTGACGTAGACCCACCCCTCGTCGGTCTTGGTGGTGAAGATGGCCGTCTGGCCCGCCCACGCCAGGGCGACCGCCGCGATGACGAGACAGGTGGCGCACGCCACCATTCTGGTTCGATGCCCTCTCATGGCACCCTCCTCTCCCCATCGGCGATAGCAACATTCATACCAACCTCATCCTGTTCACGAAAGGGGGCCCGGCGCTCGCGCCGGGCCCCCTGGTCTGGATCGTTCAGGATCTACTTGAAGGGCTTGAACTCCACCCGCCGGTTCCTGGCACGGTTCTCCGCGGTATCGTTGGGATACCGTGGCACGTTCCAGCCGTATCCCTTGGCGATCAGCCGCTCGGCCGCCACACCCTTGGAGACCAGGTAGTCGCGCACGGCCTCGGCCCTCTTCTGGGAAAGCCTGTCGTTGAAGGCCTTGGGACCGCTCCTGTCGCAGTGGCCCTGGACCTCGGCCTTCCAGTCGAGGTAGCGCGGGCTGTTGAAGCTCCTGGCGATCTCGTCGAGGAGCGGCTTGGCCTCGTCCCGGATCGTGGCCTTGTTCACGTCGAAGAAGACCTTGACCTTGACCTCCCAGGTTCCATCGTCATGGACCACGATGTTGGGCGGCGGGCACCCGTTCTCGTCCACGGGAACACCTCCCGGAGTCCCGGGGCACGTGTCCTTGAAGTCGGGCACTCCGTCACCGTCAGAGTCCAGGCAGCACCCGCTGGCATCCACCTTCACGCCCGCAGGCGTGTTCGGGCACGTGTCCTTGAAGTTCGGCACTCCGTCACCGTCGTCGTCGAGGCAGCACCCGCTGGCGTCCACCTTCACGCCCGCAGGCGTGTTCGGGCACGTGTCCTTGAAGTCGGGCACTCCGTCACCGTCGGAATCCGGCGGGCACCCGGTGGCGTCCACCGCCACGCCCTTGGGAGTCCCGGGGCACGTGTCCAGATGATCCGGCACACCGTCACCGTCGTCATCCGGCCACAGGAAGACATCGACAACGAACCTCGAGAGGGCGGTCCAGTCCGTGAGAGCGCTGGCATCGGTCACGTAGCCGTTGCCGCCGGCCTTGACCACGCGCTCCAGGAGGGCCCGGCCACCGGCATCGTTGCCCACCTGCACGGCGTAGATGTTCAGCTTGTCGCCGAACTTCCCCTTGAGGGCCGCGGCGGCCGCCACGTCGGGGGCGCCCATGTTCAGACCGTCGCTGACGATGACGATGGCCGCCGTCTTTCCATCGGTGAGCGCATCGCCCGCGGCCGCGAGGCCCAGGTCCAGCGGGCTGTTGCCGCCACCGTACTTCACGGGCTCCAGTGCCTTGGCGAAGGCATCCGTCGTGTAGGTGGCAGGTCCCCACAGGGTGTTCACCTTGCCCTCGGGCAGGCCGGGGCCACGCCCGAAGATCACGAGCGAACCCTGGTACCCGACCTCGGGCAGGGCCGTGTTGAGCGCCTTGAGGAAGTTCTCCTCGATGGCGAGCTTCCGCTCCCGGTTCACCCTGTCGCCCATGGAGGTGGAATCGTCGGCGACGATCACCCACTGGTCCACCTTGGCGACGTAGCGATCCGCAGGGAGGGCCTCACTCGTGAAGGTGGTTGTCGCAGTACTGGCACAGCCCTGGATGGCCAGGACCGCCACCGCAAGGAGTACGAGCGTTCGAGCTGTCATTTTCATTCACTTCCTCCTTCTCTGGCGCCTCTGGCGCCCTTCGGCCCGGTCTGATTCGCTGCCTCTCATGATACCAGGGTCCCATTCCGGTGAGAAGTGCCTCCACCGGACACACCGGCACGTCCCGGGACGGTTCATCGTCCCGGATTCCCCCTCCAGGCCCACCGGTCCACCCGGTGCCGGCGGTCCCGTCAGCGTAGCCGCTTGAGGTAGCGGTAGAGCTCCGAATCGGTGCTCAGGAGCAGGACGCCCTTCTCGTCCAGGGTGGCCTCGTAGGTCCTCAGCGTCTCCACCAGCCTGTAGAACTCGGGGTCCCGCTGGTAGGCCCGTGCGTAGATCCGGGTGGCCTCGGCCTCGCCCTCGCCCAGGATCTCCTGGGCCTTGCGGTAGGCCTCGGACTGGATCGTCTTGGACTCCTCGGTGAGCTGCCCGGCGATCTCGGCCTTCTTGCCCTGTCCGAGGGCCCTGTACTTCTCGGCGATCCTGAGCTGCTGGGAGATCATCCGGTCGTAGACCTTCCGCAGCACCTTGTCGGTGTAGTCCAGCCTCTTGATCTCCAGGTCCACGAGCTCGATGCCCAGGTCCAGGTCGGCCAGCTTGGCCTGGGCGGCGGCGGTGATCTCGAGGGTCAGCTCGTCACGGAGCCCCTTGACGCCGCCGGTACCCGCGGCACGGCCCTCGGCCGCAGCGGACTCCTCACTGGTGATCGCCTCCTCGCCGAGCTCCATCTCACGGTCGGAGGACCGGACGATCTCCGGAAGCGAGTGGGCGGACAGCGTGTCGCGGACGAGCCCGTCGAGGATGTCATCGAGACGGGCCTGTGCACCCCGCTCGTTGACCACCTTCTTGTACATGGTGAGCGCGTTGGAGACCCGCCACCGGGCGAAGGTGTCCACGTAGATGAACTTGGAGTCGTTGGTGGGCACCACCTCGGGATCCCCGTCCCACTCCAGGACCCGCTTCTCGAACAGGTGGACCTTCTGGATGAGGGGGATCTTGAAGTGGAGGCCGGCCTCGGTGATGGGTTCGCCCACAGGATTTCCGAGCTGGACCACGATGGCCTGCTGCCACTCCGGGACCGTGAAGACGGCCCCGCCGAGAACCAGGAGAACCATCGCGACGATCACGACGATGACGACGGCGCGGTTCACCTGGCACCTCCCGTCCCGTTGCCCCTGAGGTCCAGCAGCGGCACCATCCCCTGCATGCTGTCATCCACGATGTAGACCTGGCGGAGCCTCGGCAGGATCTTCCGCATGGTCTCGAGAAACAGGCGTTGCCGCGTCACCTGCGGTGCCTTGCGGTACTCGGCCAGCTGCTTGAGGAAGAGGGCGGCGTCGCCCTTCGCCTGGTTGATGCGCTCCACCTTCCGGCCCTCCGCCTCCTTGATGGTCTGCTCCGCCTCGCCCTTCACCCTGTAGATCACCTTGTTGTACTCCTGGTAGGCCTGGTTGATGGCCTGGTCCATCTCCTGCCTGGCGCGGTTCACCTCGTCGAACGAGTCCTTCACCGGCGCCGGTGGGTGCACGTCCTGGAGCTGGACAAGCCGCACGGCGATGCCACAGCCGTACTTGTCCAGCAGCTCCTGCATCTGGTCCTTCACCTGGAGCTCGATCTCCTGCCGGCGGAGCTTGATCACCTCGTTGAAGGACATGTCCCCGACCACCGCCCGCATGGAGGCCTCCGAGACATCCCGGATGGTTCCCACCACGCCGCGGACGTTGAAGAGGTAGGCCCGCGGATCCTTGATCCGGTACTGCACGACCCACGTCACGGTGGCGATGTTGAGGTCGCCCGTGAGCATGTCCGACTCCCCGGTGAAATCGCCCTTGGCGTAGGAGGTCCTCACGCCGGCCCTGGCCGTCCGGAAACCGAACTCCTCCTTGAACTGGTAGTCGGTCTTGACCTTGAAGACCCTGTCGATGCCGAACGGGGCCTTCAGGTGGGGCCCGGACCCGGCGGTCCCCACGAACTTCCCGAACCGCAGGATGACCCCCGTCTCGTTGGGCTCCACCTGGTAGTACCCGGTCAGCAGGAAGATCAGCACCACCACGATCCCGATGATCGCCCCGGCACCGCCCTTGAAGGGCAGCTTCGGTATTCTCGATCGCTGTTTCTTCATCTCGACGATGATGTCATCGAAGTCGAAGTTGTCCGGCATCACGTCACCTCCCATCCCCGTCGCCGGGGCCTCGTTCGATCCCCCGTCCCGTGGACCCTACGCATGGCATTGTACCCGTGTTCCCCGCCGCCCCATCGCCACCCGGGGATCTTCCCCTCCTCCGGGGAACGGGACAAGGCGGCAGAGGCCAGGGGCCCAGGGGCCGGCGGGATCACCCCAGCCTCTGCCTCACCAGCTTGAGGTCCTCCCACACCAGGGCCTTGTCCCGGGCGTTCCGCAGCAGGTAGGCGGGATGGTAGGTGGCCAGGAGGGGGATGCCCCGGTAGGAGGCCCAGCGGCCCCGCAGCGCCTTCATGGGCTTGGTGGTGCCCGCGAGGCGGTTGGCGGCCACCTTGCCCAGGGCCACGATGATCTCGGGACGGATGAGCTCGATCTGGCGATCCAGGAAGGGGGCGCAGGCCGCCATCTCGGTCTCCTGGGGGTTCCGGTTGCCGGGGGGACGGCACTTGACCACGTTGGCGATGTAGACCTGCGACCGGGTGAGCCCCAGGGCGATGATCATGCCATCGAGCAGCTGGCCCGCCTGGCCCACGAAGGGCCGGCCCGTGCGGTCCTCCTCCGCCCCGGGGCCCTCCCCCACGAACATGAGCCGGGCCTCCGGGTCGCCCTCGCCGAACACGACGTTCCGGCGTCCCCGGGCGAGGCCGCACCGGGTGCAGCCCTCGAGGAGGGCCGCCAGCTCCTCCAGGGACCCGGCCTCCGCCGGTGAGGAGCCCTTCCCCGGGACACCGCTCCCTGCGGATTCCGGTGGATCCGGTGGATCCCTCCAGCCGAGTTCCGCCGTGTACCGGAGCAGGTCGCGCCGCTTCACCGACCGCCGGTCCTCTCCAGGATCTCCCCCGCCAGGGCCAGCAGGATCTCCCGGGCGACGGCCTCCTTGGGAGCTCGCGGAACGGCCCGCTCTCCACCGGAAGCCGTGATCACGGTGACCGCGTTGTCGGCGGCCTCCATGCCGAGGCCCTCCGCCGTGATGTCGTTGAGCACCACGGCGTCGGCCCCCTTGGTGCGCATCTTGGCCGAGGCCCGGTCCCGGTCCTCACCGGCCTCCGCCGCGAAGACCACCAGGTACGGCCGGTCCTCCCGGGCGCCCAGCGCCGCGGCGAGGTCCGGCACGGGTTCGAGCTCCAGCGTTCCCCCACCCTCCCGGCGGTCCATCTTGCCCTCCACGGGACGGACGGGGCAGAAGTCGGCCACCGCAGCCACCAGGAAGGCCGCATCGTGCCGGGGTGCCATGCGCTCCAGGGCCGCACCCATCTCGGCGGCCGTCTCCACGCGGTGGCACGCCACGCCGAGGGGACGGGGCACGCCAAGGGGGCCGTGGAGCAGGGTCACCCTCGCGCCCAGATCGGCGGCAGCCTGGGCCAGCGCCACCCCCATGCGCCCGGAGGACCGGTTGGTGAGCACCCGCACCAGGTCCACCGGCTCCCGTGTGGGTCCCGCCGTCACCAGGATCCCGAGCCCCGCCAGGGGCCCGCGCCGGGGCAGCAGCCGGAGCGAGGCGTCCACGATGCGCTCCGGATCGGCCAGACGCCCCTCGCCCTCGTCACCACAGGCCAGCTCGCCGGACCCCGGTTCCACCACGTGGGCACCGCGCTCCCGCAACACGGACAGGGCCTGCCGGACCGCGGGACTGGTCCACATGACCGTGTTCATGGCCGGGGCCAGCAGCAGGTCCCCCCGGTGGGCCAGGGCGTAGGTGGTGAGGGCGTCGTCGGCCACGCCCGCCGCCAGCTTGGCGAGGATGTTGGCCGTGGCGGGGGCGATCAGGAGCAGGTCGGCCCAGCGGGACAGCTCCACGTGGTCGACACCGGGCTCGGTGGGGCGGGACCACTGGTCCACCTCCACGGGATGTCCGGACAGGACCGCGAAGGTCCGGGGGTGGACGAACTCCGTGGCGTGGCGGGTCATGATCACCCGCACCCCGGAGCCCCGCCGGACGAGGGACCTCAGGATCTCCACCGACTTGTAGGCGGCGATGCCCCCGCTGACGCCGAGGACCACGTGGCCGCCCACGGGGTCCTACTCCGTACCGTCGTCCGACGGCTCGGCCCCCGCAGCCTCCTCCCCGGACTCCCCTTCGTCCGCGTCCGGAGTCTCCTCCCCATCGGACGCCTCACCAGATCCCGTCAGGCCGAGGCCCAGGAGATGGCGCAGGCGGGCGAGCTCCTCGTCGCCCTCGCCCCCCTCGTCCCCCTCGGCCGCCACGGGGACCGGGGCCGGCTCGGCGGACGGGCCCGTGGGCAGCACGTCGGGCAGCGGCCGCTCGGGGGCGCCCTCGGGCTCCGCGCCCATCTCGGCCCGCAGCTGCTCCACCATGGCCTGGCGCTGGGCCTCCAGCTCCTCCAGGGTGAGCACGCGCCACGTGACCAGGCCGGCGTCCACCTCGTCCTTGGCGATGAGCGTGGGCTTGAAGTGGCGGCTCTCCATGCGGGGGCGGGCCCCCTGGATGAGCTGCTCGGCTCTCTGGGAGACCACGATGATGTAGCGGAAGATGGAATCGAACCCTTCAGGTAGCGTGATCATTCGGTGAGATCCTCCTCCAGGGAGGCGGCAAAGGCCTCCCGGATCGTGTCCAGGCGGGGCTTCATGCGGGCCAGCCGGTGATGCTCGGCGGTGCAGATGCCGAACATGTCCTCCACCGCCCTCTCGAGCCGGTCGTTGATGATAGCATAGTCGAAGTCCCCCACGTAGCCGAACTCCTTGAGCGCCAGCTGCAAGCGGCGCCGGATGGCCTCCGGGGGATCCTGCCGCCGCTTCCTCAGACGGTCCTTCAACACCTCGTACGATGGGGGGAAGATGAACACCTTCACGGCCTCGGGGATGGAGGTCTTCACCTGCTGGGCACCCTGCACGTCGATGTCCAGGAACACGTCGACCCCCCGCTCCAGCCGCCCCGCCACCTCCGCCCGCGAGGTCCCGTAGAGGTTCCCCGCGTACTCGGCCCACTCCAGGAACTCCCCCCGGGCCACCATGGCCTCGAAGGTCTCGCGGTCCACGAAGTGATAGTCGCGGCCGTCCTGCTCGGTGGGACGCGGCGACCGGGTGGTGTGGGACACCGAGAAGTAGCAGGGCCGGCCCCACGCCTCGAGCCGCTCCATGGTGGCCTTGATGATGGTGGTCTTCCCGCCCCCCGAGGGCGAGGACACGATGAAGAGGATCCCCTCGTCCACTCAGCTCACCTCGCGGAACTTCTCGAGGTCGTCCCTGGCCCCCAGCACCACCAGGACGTCCGAGTCCTTGAGCACGTCGCCCGCCTGGGGCATGAGGTTCAGGGTGTCGGTGAGGGCGTCCCGGATGGCCACCACCTGGACCCGGTACCGGTTCCGGATGCGGAGGTCCTGCAGCGTCTTGCCGATGAACGACGCCGGAACCGAGACCTCCATGACGGAGTACTCGGGCCCCAGGGCCACGTAGTCCAGGAGGTTCGGGTGGGTGAGGCGATCGGCAAGACGCAGGGCCATGTCCCGCTCCGGGTTGATCACCTCGTCGATACCGATGGCCTCGAGGATCCTGCCGTGGTCCGGGGATACCGCCCTGGCGATCACCGTGACCCCCATCTCCTTGAGGTAGAAGGCCGCCAGCGTGGAGGCCTCCAGGTTCTCGCCCACCGAGATCACCGCCACGTCCACGTCCTTCAGGCCCAGCGCCTTGAGGCGTTCCTTGTCCCGCACGTCCAGCACCACGGCCTGCGTGGCGCCGTCGCGCATGGCCTGGACCAGCTCGGGGTCCACGTCGATGCCGATCACCTCGTGCCCCTTCTGGTAGAGCGAACGGGCCAGGGTCGAGCCGAAGCGGCCCAGCCCGATGACGGCGAATCGGCTCATGGTCAGCCCCCCCTGGGGTGGTTGATCTGGGCGTGGGCCGCCGCCAGCCGGGCGATGGGCACCCGGTACGGCGAACAGCTCACGTAGTCCATGCCCACCAGGTGGCAGAACTCCACGGAGGAGGGCTCGCCACCGTGCTCGCCGCAGATGCCCACCTTGAGGCCCGGCCGCACGCTGCGTCCCTTCGTGATCCCCATCTCCACCAGCCGGCCCACGCTGTCACGGTCCAGTACCTGGAAGGGGTCCACCGTCAGGATCTTCCTGTCCAGGTAGTCGGGCATGAAGCCGCCGATGTCGTCCCTGGAGAAGCCGAAGGTCATCTGGGTGAGGTCGTTGGTACCGAAGGAGAAGAACTCGGCCACCGAGGCGATCTCGTCGGCCGTGAGACACGCCCTCGGGATCTCGATCATCGTCCCGTAGAGGTGCTCCACCGTCTCGACCCCGTGGGCCTCCGCCACCTCGGCGTGGACCTTCCGGAGCAGTTCGAGCTGGAGCTCGAGCTCGGCCTTCAGGGCCACCACCGGCACCATGATCTCCGGGTGGACCTCCAGGCCCTCCTTCCGGAGCTCGGCGGCCGCCTCCAGGATCGCCCGGAACTGCATCTCGGAGATCTCGGGGAAGGTCACGCCCAGGCGCACGCCCCGGTGCCCCATCATGGGGTTGTTCTCGTGGAGCTCGTCGGCCCGCCGCTCCAGCTCCTCCGCGGAGATGCCCAGGGCCGCGGCCAGCTTCGCCCGCTCCTCGGAGCTCACGGGAACGAACTCGTGGAGGGGCGGGTCCAGCAGCCGGATGGTCACCGGGCGTGGGGCCATCACCTCGAGGGTGGCCTTGATGTCCCGCTTCACGTGGGGGTAGAGCTCGGCCAGCGCCTCCCTCCGGGTCTCCTCGCCGTCGGACATGATCATCTTGCGGAGCAGGAAGAGCGGCTCCTCGGAGCCCGCGCCGTAGAACATGTGCTCCGTCCGGAACAGCCCGATGCCCTCGGCGCCGAACTCGAGTGCGGTGCGGGCGTCCTCGGGGGTGTCGGCGTTGGTGCGCACACCCAGCACCCGGAAGCCGTCGGCCATGGTCATGAACTGCTGGAAGCGGGGGTTCTCCGTGGCGTCGATCATGGGCAGCTCGCCCTCGTACACCAGGCCCCGCGTGCCGTTGAGGGTGAACACGTCGCCCTCGCGGAAGACCTTGCCGTCCACGCTGACGGTCCTTGCGGCCAGGTCGATGTCCAGGGCGCCGGCGCCCACGATGCAGCACTTGCCCCAGCCCCGGGCCACCAGCGCCGCGTGGGAGGTCATGCCGCCCCTCGCCGTGAGGATGCCCACGGCGGCCCGCATCCCCTCCACGTCCTCGGGGTTGGTCTCCTCCCGCAGCAGGATCACCTGCTTCCCCTGCTTCGCCCAGGCCACGGCGTCCTCGGCCGTGAACACGATCTGGCCGGTGGCACCACCGGGACCGGCGGGGAGGCCCTTGGCGATGGGCTTCACCGCGGCCTCGGCCTGCGGGTCCACGATGGGGTGGAGCAGCTCGTCCAGCTGGTCGGGCCGCACCCGCAGCACGGCGGTGGGCTCGTCGATCAGGCCCTCGGCCAGCATGTCCATGGCCATGTTGAGCGCCGCGGTGCCCGTCCGTTTCCCCGTCCGGGTCTGGAGCATCCAGAGGCGGCCCTCCTGGATGGTGAACTCGATGTCCTGCATGTCCCGGTAGTGGTGCTCCAGGGTGTTCCGGATCTCCACCAGCTCCCGGTAGACCTCGGGCATGGCCACCTCCAGCGAGGGCAGGTGGCGGTTCTGGTCATTCTTGGTCTCCTCGTTGAGCGGGTTGGGGGTCCGGATCCCGGCCACCACGTCCTCGCCCTGGGCGTTGGGGAGCCACTCGCCGTAGAACTTGTTCTCGCCCGTGGCGGGGTTGCGGGTGAAGGCCACGCCCGTGGCGGAGCTCTCGCCCATGTTCCCGAAGACCATGGCCTGCACGTTCACCGCGGTGCCCCACTCGTCGGGAATCCCCTCGATGCGGCGGTAGGCCACGGCACGCCGGCCGTTCCACGAGGAGAAGACCGCGCCGATGCCACCCCAGAGCTGGTCGAAGGGATCGTCAGGGAACTCCTTCCCCAGCACCTCGCGGACCCGGATCTTGAAGCGGTCCACCAGCTCCCGGAGCTCCTCCTCCGTGAGGTCGGCGTCGCTGGCGTAGCCCCTCGCCTCCTTGACCTCGTGAAGCATCCGGTCCAGCTGCTGGCGGATCCCCTGCCCCTCCTCCGGCTCGATGCCCGCCGCCTTCTCCATGACCACATCGGCGTACATCATGATGAGGCGCCGGTAGGCATCGTAGACGAAGCGGGGGTTCCCCGTCCTGGCGATGAGGCCGGGGATCGTGGCCGAGCAGAGGCCCACGTTGAGCACCGTCTCCATCATGCCGGGCATGGACTGCCGGGCGCCGGAGCGGACCGACACCAGGAGAGGGTTCTCCGGGTCCCCGAAGCGGGAGCCCATGACCTCCTCCACCCGGGCCAGGGCGGACTCCACCTCGGCCTTCAGGGACTCGGGATAGGTCTGGCCGTGCTCGTAGAACCAGGTACACACCTCGGTGGTGATGGTGAAACCGGCGGGCACGGGAATGCCCAGGCCCGCCATCTCGGCGAGGTTGGCACCCTTGCCGCCCAGCAGGTCCTTCATCCCGGAGTTGCCCTCCGCCGATCCGCCACCGAAAAAGTACACGTACTTGCTCATTGCTCGCCTCCTTCGACATGGAGCCTGGAAAGGTCCGCCAGGGTCAGGAAGTCCCGACCAAGTTGCTTGAGAAGGGCGATCCGATTCGCCCGGATGGACTCGTCCTCGGCCATGACGAGGACGTCGATGAAGAACCTGTCGAGCACCTCCGCCAGCCGTCCCATGGCGGCGAAGGCCTCCTCCACCCGCCCCGCGGCGAGCTCGGTCTCGAGTATCCCGTGGAAGGCCGCGGCCTCGCGGTGGAGCTCCCGTTCGGCCTCCTCCCGGAACAGGGCCGGGTCGACGCCGGCGTCGGGCTGTCCCCCGGTGATGTTGCGGACCCGCTTGAAGGCCAGGGCCAGCGCCAGGAACTCCGGACGGCCCCGCACGGCCTCCAGCGCCCGGGCCCGCACGGCCAGCGAGGGCAGCCGGGTCCATCCGGCGCCCATCACCGCGTCGGCAGTGTCGCCGGCCACACCCACCAGCTCCACCAGCCAGCGCCGCACCCGGTCGGCCAGGAAGGCCTCGAGCTGCTCCCGGACCACAGCGGGATCGGCCCCGCCCAGCGGTGCCGTGGCCTCCACGGCCCGGCCCAGCGCCTCGCCCAGGTCCACCTCCCAGCCGGATTCCGCGACGATCCTCACCAGGGCCTGGGCCGCCCGCCGGAGCCCGAAGGGATCGCGGGAGCCCGTGGGGATCTCTCCCACGGCGAAGAGTCCCGCCAGGGTGTCCAGCCGGTCGGCGGCTCCCACGAGCCGGCCCACCTCGGACTCCGGGATCGGGCCCTCGAAGCCCGTGGGAAGGTAATGGTCGCGGGCCGCCGTCCAGATCTCCTCCGGTTCGCCCGCCAGGCGCAGGTAGTGGCCGCCCATGATCCCCTGGAGCTCCGGGAACTCGCCCACCATGTTGGTCACCAGGTCGGCCTTCACCAGGGCCGCAGCCCTCTCGACCGTGCCGGGATCCGCGGCGGCGCCCACCTCACCGGCAAGCCACGCGGCGAGCTTCCCGGCCCGGCGCGCCTTCTCGCCCAGGGACCCCAGCGTGCGGTGGAACTCCAGGCGGTCCAGCTCGGGCACGAGCTCCGCCAGCGGCCGCTTGAGGTCCTCGGCGAAGAAGAAGCCCGCGTCGGCCAGCCGCGCACCGATCACCCACTCGTTGCCCTGCCGGATCAGGCCCTCGGGGTCGTCGGCCCTGTCGATGACCGCCAGGAAGTGCGGTGCCAGGGCGCCCTCCGCGTCCTCCAGGATCAGGCACTTCTGGTGGTGGCGGAGCGTGGTCACCACCACCTCGGGTGGCAGCTCCAGGAAGCGCCCGGCGATCCTGCCGCGTACCAGCTCGGGGTACTCCACAAGCTCCACATGCTCGGCCACCAGCGCCTCGTCGGGGTGCACCGTGCAGCCCACCTCGGCGGCCAGCTCCGCCGCCCGTGCCTCCAGCCGGCGGCGCCGCTCGGCGGGATCCACGATCACGAGGCGCCGCCCGAGCTCCGCGGCGTACTCCCCGGGTGACGGGATCTCGAAGGGTTCCGGGGCGTGCACCCGGTGGCCCACCGTGCTGCGGCCGGCCCGGATCCCGAAGAGCTCGAGGTCCGGCACCTCCCCGTCCAGCAGCGCCGCCACGCCGTGGACGGGCCGCACGAAGGCGTGGCGGCCCAGGCCCCAGCGCATGGTCTTGGGGAAGTGGAGCCCCGTCACCACCCCGGGGATCAGCTCCGCCAGGATCGCGCCGGTGGGACGCCCCTCGTGGTGGACCGTGGCCGCCAGGTACTCACCCTTCTCCGTGGCCTCGCGGCGGAGCTCCTCCACGGGGACCCCCACCTTGCGGGCGAAGCCCTCGGCCGCCTTCGTGGGCCTGCCCTCGCCGTCGAAGGCCACCCGCGCGGGCGGACCCAGGACCGTCTCCTCCCGGTCCGCCTGCCTCTCCGGAAGGTTGCCCACCAGGACGACGAGACGCCGCGCCGTGGACAGGGCCGTGACGTCGAAGCCCTCGAAGCCCGCGGCCGCGAGGGCCGCGCCCAGGCGATCCTCCAGCTGCCGCCGGGCGCCCGGCAGGGCGTTGGCGGGAATCTCCTCGGTCCGGATCTCGAGCAGGAGCTCCGCCATCAGGCCACCTCCCCCTCGCTGCCGAGCGCGTTCCCCAGCGGCCAGCCGTGCTCCTCGCGCTGGGCCACGTAGGCCTTCGCCACGCGCACGGCGTTGCGGCGCACCCGGCCGATGAGCCCCACCCGCTCCGTCACCGAGATGGCGCCCCGGGCGTCCAGCAGGTTGAAGATGTGCGAGGTCTTGAGCGTGGCCTCCAGGGCGGGCAGCACCAGGGGCGGCTCGTGCTCCAGGCAGCGGACCGCCTCCCGCTCCCAGTCCTCGAAGTGCCGCCGCAGCATCTCCACGTCCGCCACCTCGAAGCCGTAGGTGGAGTGTTCCCACTCCTCGTGGAGCCGCACCTCGCCGTAGCGGACACCGCCGCCCCACTCGATGTCGTAGATGGAGTCCTTGCGCTGCAGGAACATGGCGATCCGCTCCAGGCCGTAGGTGAGCTCCGCCGAGATGGGCGCCAGCTCCACGCCGCCCGCCTGCTGGAAGTAGGTGAACTGGGTGATCTCCATGCCGTCGAGCAGCACCTGCCAGCCCACGCCCCAGGCCCCGAGCGTGGGGGACTCCCAGTTGTCCTCCTCGAAGCGGATGTCGTGCACGGCCGGGTCGATGCCCAGCGCGTGGAGCGACTCCAGGTAGAGCTCCTGCACGTCCTCCGGGGAGGGCTTGAGGATCACCTGCATCTGGAGGTGCCGCCCCAGGCGGAAGGGGTTCTCACCGTAGCGAGCGTCCGCCGGACGGCGCGAGGGCTGCACGTAGGCCACACGGTAGGGCTCCGGCCCCAGCACGCGCAGGAAGGTCTCGGGGTGCATGGTCCCCGCGCCCACCTCCACGTCGTACGGCTGCTGGATGACACAACCCTTGTCAGCCCAGTATCTTGAAAGCGAAAGAATCAGCGACTGGAGATCCAAGCGAATGCCTCCTACCGGACGGTTCCGAAGAATACCACGTCGCCCCCTCCGGGGCTCCGCAGCCGGGAAGACATCATCCCCGAGAGGGCACGGCCGGCCGGACTCCGCCGGCCGGCCGTGCGGGCATCAGAATCTCCGGAGCACCATCGGGCCACATCCCAGCAGGAGCAGCACCAGGACCACCGTCCCGAAACCACCCAGCATGGGGATGGGCACGCCCTGGATCATCACCACGGTGGGGTCGTCGTCGGGATCCGTGGCCGGGTCGTCCGAGACCACCTCCCGATCGCCCCCGAGGCTCAGGGTCGCCTGGTTGGCCACGCTCCCCTCGCCCGGGACCTCCGCGGGATGGGTGCGGGTCCGGAAGACCAGGGTGGAGCTCCCGCCCGCGGGCACGGGCGCCATGGAGACGTTGAGCGTCCCGGACACCACGTCGTAGCTGCCGGAATCTCCGTCCGCGTCATCGGTGAGCGGCACGCCATCCAGCACCATGCTCCCGGCAACGTAGCCCAGGCCCCGCGGGATCCGGTCCACCAGCGTTGCCGGGTCGGCGGCCAGGGTGCCGCTGTTGGTGGCGGTGATGGTCCAGGTCACCTCCTCGCCCGGCAGGAAGACCTCGCCGTTGGGCGGCGGGGAGGCCGTCTTCACCAGGTCCAGGTTGCTGTACAGCACCGTGGTGGTCTCGTCGTCGGTATCGTTGGACGGATCGGTGTCCCCGACCTCTCCCGAGACCGTGGCCGAGTTGGCCAGGGGACCCCGCTCGCCCCATGGCACCCCCACCACGATCTCCAGATCCTGCGAGCTGCCCGCGGGCACCGTACCCACGGTGCAGGTCACCGTCCCGCCGGCCTCCGTGCAGCCCGGCGACGCGGACACGAAGACGACCTGCGGCGGCAGGACGTCGGTGATGACGACGCCGGTGGCATCCGAGGGCCCTGCGTTGGCCACGTGGAGGATCCAGGTGAGCTCCTGACCCTCCTCCACCGGGTCCGGCGAATCGGTCTTGAGGAGGGCGAGGTCCACCTCGGCCAGCACCACGGTCGGCTCCGTGTCCGCGTCGTTGTCGGGCACGGGATCGGTGCCGTCGCCGCTGACGGTGACGGTGTTGGTCAGGGTGCCCGTGGCTGCCGGGTCCACCTCGGCCGTCAGCGTGATCCCCGCGGTCCCCGAGGGCGCAAGAACCCCCAGGGTGCAGGTGACCACGTTGCCCGCGGTGCTGCACGAGCCCTGGCTGGGTGTGGCGGACTGGAGCGTCACCCCCGAGGGCAACGTGTCCACCACCGTCACGCCCGTGGCGGTGGAGGGACCGTTGTTCACCACGGCAAGCGTGTAGGCAAGCCCCGTGCCCGCCACCACGGGATCGGGGAGGTCAGTCTTGGTCACGCCCAGGTCCGCGGTGGACACCAGCACGTCCACATCGGTGGAGGTGTTGTCGTCCGGATCGGGGTCGACCATGCCCGGAGGCATTGTCACCGTGGCCGTGTTGACCAGGTCCCCGGTGGCGTCGGGGGCCACCGTGGACGTCACCGTGTAGGTGAGGGTGCCGCCCTGGGGGATGGAGACCACGTCGGTGATGTTCCCCGTCCCGCTGCCGCACGTGGCTCCGGCCGAGGCCACGCAGCTCCAGGAGGGGGCCAGCAGCGTGGCGGGGAAGACGTCCGTGACGGTGCCCCCCACCACGTCACCCGGGCCGGCATTGGCCACCACGATGGTGTAGGTGAGCGGCGTTCCGGGCACGGCGGTGGTGAGCCCGTCGTCCTTCACCACCGAGAGATCCGCCTCGGGGATGAAGTCCACCGTGGCATCGTCGGTATCATTGGTGGAATCCGTGTCCTGCGACGTGGTGGACACCGAGGCAGTGTTCACGATCGGGTCCACCCCCGCGTAGTCCGTGGGAACCTGGAAGCTGACCCCGACCGTGACGGCCGAACCTGCGGCCAGGTCTCCCAGGGTGCAGGGGAAGCCGCCGGTGCAGGGTGCCGAGGCCTCCACGAACACCAGGCCCGGCGGGGTGGTGTCGTCCAGCACCACGTCGAGCGCGCTTCCCGGCCCATGGTTGACCACGGTGAGGGCGAAGGTCAGGGTGCCGCCGGGGTAGGCCCGGGCCGGGCCGGCCTTCACCACGCCCACATCGGCCGCCGGGGCACCCAGGCCAGTGACCACTGCATCGTCGTTGTTGGTGGTGTCCGACTCGGGCTCGGTGCCGCTCACCACCACGCTGTTGGCCTGCGGCCCCGCCGCGGCCAGATCCACGTGGGCCGTGATCTCACAGGTGGCGGAGCTTCCCGCCGCAAGAGCACCGATGTTCCAGACCCCGTCCTGGAAGTCCCCTCCACAGGTGTCGGCGAGCCAGGTGACGTCACCGGGGAAGGTGTCGGTGGCCGCGACGCCCGTGGCATCACCCGGCCCCAGGTTGCTGACGGACACCGTGTAGACAATGTTGTCCCCCGGTGCGGCTGCCACCGGCCCCTGCTTGTCCACGGTGAGGTCCGTGGTCTCGGCCCCGATGGGCGTGGTCACGGTGCTGGAGTCGTTCCCCGGGTCGGTGTCGGCGGTGTCCGTGGACACCGTGGCCGTGTTGACGATCTGGGAGCCTCCGTGGCCCATCGGAACCTGGAAGGTCAGGCTCAGGTCCATCACGTCGCCGGGATCCAGGTCACCCAGCGTGCAGGGGAACCCAGCGGTGCATGGCGCCGAGGCCTCCACGAACACCAGGCCCGGCGGGGTGGTGTCGTCCAGCACCACGTTCTCCGCCCCATCCGGACCGTTGTTGACCACGTGGAGGCCGTAGGTGACCGTGGAACCCACCGCCGCGGAGGGCGGGCCGGCCTTCAGCACGGCCACGTCGCACTCCGGGACACGGTCCACCGCCGTGGCAGCGTCGTCCGCGTTGTCCTCCGGCCGCGGGTCCGGTGTGTCCGAGGACACCGAGGCCGTGTTGAGGATGGGGTCGGCCCCGGCGTAGTCCGCGGGCACGTGGTAGGTGACAGTGAGGCTCACCGACCCTCCCGCCGGGAGGTCACTCAGCGCGCAGGGAAACCCACCGACACACGGTGCCGCGGCCGCCACGAAGACCAGGCCGCCCGGCGTGGGGTCGGACAGCACCACGTTCACCGCGTCCGACGGACCGGTATTGGTGACCATGATGGTCTCGTCCAGGTCCGACCCGCGGGCCACCGTTGCCGGGCCCGTCTTGATCACCGCCAGGTCGGCCAGGGTGGTCACCGTGGTGTCCTCGCTGTCGCTGTCGTTGTCCGGTACGGGGTCCGTCTGGTCGGCAGTGACCGTGGCCGTGTTGCCGAGGGCCCCGGTGGTGCCGGGATCCACGGTGACCACGATGTGGAAGGTGACGGAATCGCCGTCGGCCAGGGTGGCCGTGGTGCAGGTCACCGTTCCCGAGCTCTCGGTGCAGGCCGGGTCCGCCGAGACAACGGAAACCCCCGCGGGCAGGACGTCGGTCACCGTCACGCCCGTGGCGTCAGAGGGACCGTTGTTGCTCACCTCCAGGGTCCAGGTGAGCTGTTCCCCCGCGCGGACGGGATCCGGAGAGTCCGTCTTCACCACGGCCAGGTCGGCCTCCTCCACCACGGTGGTGTCCTCGGAGGCCGAGTCGTTGGCCGGAACCGGATCCGACTCGGAACCCGAGACGGCAGCCGTGTTGGTGTAGCTTCCGGCAGGGGTCCCCGAGGGGACGTCGCACACCACGGTGACCGTGGCGGCATCTCCCATGGCCAGGCTCCCCAGCGTGCAGGTGACCACGCCACCCGCGGCCGAGCAGCTGCCCTGGCCCGGCACCGCCGAGACGAAGGTGAACCCGGCAGGCAACGTGTCGGTGACCACGGCAGCGGGTTCCGTGGCCGGTCCGTTGTTCGTCACGACCAGCGTGTAGGTGACCTGCTCCCCCGCCCGGACCGGGTCGGGGGAATCCGACTTGGTGACGGCAAGGTCCGCGTGGACCAGGGTGTCGCTGTCGGTGGCCTCGTTGTTGCCCGGGTCGGGATCCTGCCCGTTGCTTCCGTCGTCCGCCGCCTGTGCGGTGTTGACCACCGTGGCCTGGCCCGGCGGGGCGGGGTCGTCCACCAGGACCGCGAGCGTGCGCTGCACCGAGGTTCCCGCCGCAAGACCGAAGGCCGGCCAGGTGACGATCCCACCGGACTCCGTCGCACCGTCCGAGGCGGAGACGAAGGACGTTCCCGGCGGCACGGTGTCGGTGAGAACCACGCCGGTGGCATTCTGGTTCCCCACGTTGGAGACCGTGAGCGTCCAGGTGACCGTGTCGCCCGGCCGCACCTCGGTCAGCCCATCGTCCTTGGCCACGGCGATGTCCGGGACGGCATCCAGGGGAACCACCGTCGGGTCGTCGTCGGCCGGGGTTCCCGGGTCGTCGGAGGGTTCCGCCGGCAACTGGTCGCAGTCGGCAGAGGCCCAGTTCACCAGCGTGTTCACGCCCGCCGCCACGGGGTCGGCCACCTGCACGTCGCAGGTGATGACCGCGGTGTTGCCACCGCCCGCGAAGGTGGCGTAGACCACCCTGATCGAGGTGTCTCCGGCCGTGTTGCCCGTGACCACCACGCCACCGCCCCCCGCCGTGACCGAACCGGTCACCAGGGTCAGGTTCGGATCGGTGATGGGATCGGTCACGGCAAGGCCCGTGGCTGTCCCCGGACCTGCGTTGCGCACCGAGATGCTGTACCGGAGCACATCACCTGGCGAGGGCGAGCCCGAGCCGTCCAGGTCTCCCCCGGGCGCGATGGACCAGCTCTTGTCAAGCTCGATGGAAGGCAGGAGGAGCTGGGCTGTGCCCTGCACGTCGGGCTCCTCCCGCTCGTCAGGATCGATCCCCGGAAGGGTGGTGGCCACGGTGTTGTCCGCGGTGTTGGTGAGCGTCGTGGCGGGAGGGTTGGCCCCGCCGGGCACCGCCGCGGTGAAGACGAGGACCACCGTCTCTCCGGGTTCCACCGAGGAATCCGGCGGCGAGGCGTTCGGATCCGAGGCCATGGTCACCGTGGCGTCGCCAGGCGCCCCCACGACCGAGAAGGTGAATCCCACCGGCACGGAGACCGGCGAGATGCTGCCCGTGTCCCACATGGCGGCCGGCATGGCGTCACTCACCACCAGGTCGTAGGCCGGCGCGGTGCCCGTGTTGGCCAGCGCCACGGTGAGCGTGACCACGCCGTCCACGGGGCCCGCCATGGATTTGGTCACGGCCATGGCCGGTTCCACCACGTCCACGCTGGCATCGTCGTCCACCGGCCCACCCGTGGCATAGGCGAGCGTGCCGAAGTTCACCAGAGCCACACCGTCGGCATTGGCGGGCAGGTCCACGACACGGGCGGTGACCTCCAGGCGGATCCGGTCAGCCTCGTCCGCCACACCGTCCGCCGCGTTGGTGATGGTCCCGAAGTCGAAGGTCACGGTGTCGGCCAGGCCATCACCCAGGGCGTTGTCCGCAAAGACGGGCGTGCCCGGCAGGGAGGTGGTCAGGTTGGCCCCGATGGAGACCACCGTGGCCCCGATGGCCTCCAGCACGCCAGAGCCGTCGGCCTGCACGGCGTCGGTCACCACCGCACCCGAGGTGGTCCCCTCGGGAATCGCCACGGTGAGCTCGTAGGTGACCTGTTCGCCGATGGCAAGGTCCTCCCAGGCCGGATCGTGCTCGCCCGTGCCCGTGTCGCCCAGGCTGGTCACGCCCGTGATCTTCACCAGGGCCGGCGCGTTGATGGTGATGTCCGCGGTGTCCGTGTCCGTGACCGTCCGGTCGTCGGGACCGCCATCACCCGGGACCCCGGTGGGCAGGGTGTCCCAGCTCAGAAGGGCCGTGTTGCCGTAGCTCACGGAGGGCTCCACGGAGCCGTCCAGCTGGACGGTGTACTCGAAGATCACCGGGCTGTCGGCCAGGTCCAGCGTGCTCCAGGTGTAGGTCACCACCGAGGGCAGGCCCGAGGTGTCCTCCACGGGTGAAGGACCGCCCACCACGGTCAGTGAGCCCACCTGGTAGATCTCCTCGGGGGGGAGGAGGTCCGCCACGGTCACATCACAGGCCACTGCGGAGGAGGCCGCCGTGTGCTCCACGGTGATGCGGTAGGTGATCAGGTCACCGGCATCACCGAAGGGCGTGGCGGGATCCACCACCTCCTTGGTGACCCGCAGCCGCGGTGCCGCCAGGTCCACGACGGCCGTGCCCAGCACGGGGTTGCCTCCCGTGTACAGGGTGGTGGCCGTGTTCACCAGGTCGTCCACCCCGCCCTGGTTCACCGGGACGTCGGGCACCACCGCCACCACCTCCACGGTGATGGTGTTGCTCCCCCCGACGCCGTTGGTGAGTGTTCCGAAGTCGAAGGTGACCCGTTCCGAATATCCATCGCCGTCGGGGTCGGTGGCCGTGCCCGTCGAGCCCACGCCCAGGCCCGTGCTCGAACCCATGTCCGGGTCCATGGCCGTGATCCGTGAGCTCACCACACCCAGCAGCCCCGGGGCGGTGGGGAGATCATCCACGATCCGGGCGTCGGTGGTCGTGCCCTCGGGCATGGTGACGGTGATCTCGAAGGTCACCCGCTCGCCGATGGTGAGGTCCGGGTCGGGGTCGGTGCCCGTGCCCGTGGCGGGCACCGAGGTGGCGGTCACGGCCTTGGTCACGCCGGGCGCCGTGATGGTCACCTGGGCCTGGTCGGAGGCCGCACCGTCGCGCTCGTGGGGGTCGCCGTCGGCGGGGAGAGTGTCCCAGATGACCCCCGCCGTGTTGGTGATCACCTCCTCGGGCTGGACCGAGGAATCCAGGGTCACCTGGAAGGTGATCACCGTGGTCTCGCCGCGCAGGAACTCGTCCCACGCCGCGGCGATCACGCCGCCCGATTCCGTGCAGCTGACGGGAACCACCGTTCCCCCGGTGCAGTCCAGGGAGCCGGCCACGTAGCTCATCCCGGCCGGGATGGTGTCGTCGAGGCCCAGGTCGAAGGCCTCGGCGGTGGAGGCGCCGGCGTGACGGAGGTCCAACGTGAAGGTGATCATGTCGCCGGCATCCCCCGTGGCGGGGCTGGCCGACTTCTGCAGCGCGAGCACCGGTTCCACCAGCTCCACGTCCACCGTGGCGGAGGCCTGCAGACCGCTGCCGTACTGGAGGAGCGCCGTGTTGGTGAGCACGTGGCCGTCCGCGTTGGCGGGCACGTCCACGACCCTGGCCACGATCTCCACCACGATCCGGTCCCCGTCGTCCTCGACGCCATCCGGGTTGTTGACGGTGGGACCGTAGTCGAAGACCACGGTGTCCTCGATCCCGTCCCCCAGGTTGAGATCGGATGTGGTGATGTCCGGCGGATCATTGGTGACCGCCAGGCTGCCCCCCACGCTGACGGGCGTGGCCGATACCACCTGCAGCACGCCGGTGGCGTTGGCGGGCAGGCTGTCCGTGATCACGACCTGGGGGATGGTGCCCTCGGGCAGGGTGGCCGTGATGCGGTAGGTCACCGTCTCCCCGACCACCAGGTCCGTCAGCGACGTGTCGTGCTCTCCCGTACCCGTGGAGGCCTCCGAGGTGCTGGCCACCACCTTGGTCAGGTCAGGGGAACGGACCGTCACCGTGGCCGTGTCCGCTGCAGCGTAGTCGTCCACCCCTCCGGAACCGTCACGCTCCGTGGAGTCCGCGTTGTGGACGGACCGCTGTCCCGGTGAGCCCGGCAGACTGGACCACACCATGGAGGCGGTGTTGGGGAGTTGCTGGTCGGGGTTCACCGACGGATCCACCACCGCCTGGTAGGTGATCTGGCAGCTTGCGCCCACGGGAAAGGTGGACCAGGAGGCCGTGAGCGTGGGGGCCCCCGTGTCGTCCAGCACCGGGACCACGGTGCAGCTGCCGGCGGCAAGGCTTCCCGGCACGTAGGTCATGCCTGCGGGCACGGTGTCGCCGAGGAGCACGTCGTGGGCGTCCGCCCTGTCGGAACCCGCCGGGCCGGACACGGTGATCGTGTAGGTGATGGCGTCCCCGGCATCCGCCTCCGTGGGGGTCGCACTCTTGTCGATCATGATGGCCGGTTCCAGGATCCGGACCACCGGGGCGGAGACCGCTCCCGTGGTCCCGCCCGTCCAGCTGAGCCGTGCCTCGTTGTTCCGGGCACCGCCCTCCTGGTTGATCACCTGGTCGAGGACCACCGCACGGTAGACGATGGTGACAACCTCGTCCACGGTGTTGTCCCGGTTGGTGTTGACCACGTCTCCGAGGTCGAAGGTGACAAGTCCCCCGGAACCGTCCACGATCACGTTGGCGGGGTTCGTCCCGGTCCCGATGGGTGTTGCCACCGTCACGTCGGGGGACACCGTGAAGGCGAGCACGTCCACGAAGGCCAGCCCCCCGTCCAGGGTGTCCACGATGGCCGCGGCGGGCAGGGTGGCCTCGGGAACCCTGACCACCAGCTGGTAGATGACGTATTCCCCGATCACCGCATCGTCGGCGCCATTGGCCGCGTCCACGATCTCCGTACCCGCCAGGGTCTTTTCCAGCACCGGCGAGGCCAGTGTCGCGACGGCACTGTCCGTGAAGTCGGCGGGATTGCCGGAGTCCACGTGGGACGGGCCGCCCTCCGTTCCTGCAAAGGACGTCACGCCACCACCGTTCACGAGGAGCGTCTCCGGCACCAGGGCCGGGTCGAAAATCTCCAGCTGGTAGGTGATGGTGAGGACGTTGGAGCCCGCCACCGGGTCATGGGGCTGGCAGAGTGGCTGGCCACCGCTGTCGTCCAGGAGCAGGCCGTCGCCGAAGAGGTCTCCATCGTTCCCCCCGGGACCCAGTGGAGTCCAGGTGGGGACGAACCCGTCGCCCCGCACGATGCTCAGATTCATCTGTGCCGGGTTGCTCCCGGGCATCCTCATCCCCGGGGGCATCACATCGTGGAGCGTGACATCGAATGCACCCGATCCGCCCTGGTTCTCGATGGTGATGGTGAAGGTCAGGAGATCGCCCACGTCCACACCGGACACGTCGGACCGGGCCAGGTCCGGGTCGGCATCGAGGTCCGACGAGGTGAGTGTTCCGGGACAGCCCCCTCCCGACAGCGGCGGATCGAAGGTCTCGTCGGGGTTGTCCGTGTTGCAGACCCCCTTGCGGACCGCCAGGTACGGCTCCCGCAAGGTGAAGGGTACGGTGTCGTCGGTGGTGGCGTCCCCGCTGTTGGTGGAGCCCTCCTGGACCCGGACCAGGTTCACCAGCTGGAGGCCATCGGCAAAGGGCTCGTCGGTGACCGTGACCGTGAACAGCAGGTCGATCACCGTGGCCGTGTCGCCCGTCGAATCGAAGTTCCCGAAATTCAGGATCACCGTGTTGGTCAGCGCATCGGTGGCAAGGGCCGGATCCAGGCCCGAGTAGGCATGGAAGGTGTCTCCCGGCCCGTACTTGACCGTCCCGGCAGGGGGGACCGTCCCGTCCACGGTGGAATCCAGCGTGGTCACCTCGGAGGCCTCGAAGACCGGCAACGGCAGGAAGTCCGTGACCACCAGGTTCTCGAAGTCCGAGGTGGCAAGGGCGTAGGAGATCCTGTAGGTCACGGTATCGCCAGGGGAGATCTCCAGCGGCGATGGCAGCGATGTGGAGCCGTTGACGGCGTAGAGCTCCTTGCTGACGGTGCCACGAGCAATCTCCACGGAGGCCGAGGAGTCGTCGGTGCAGGTCGAACCGGTCGGTGTGAGATCCACCGGATCCAGGAGCCTGCCGGCCACCGTCACCGTATCGCCGAGGACATCACCCTGATCCACCGAGGGATCTCCGGAGGGAAAGTCATCGGTGAATTCCTCCTGGATCACGGTCCGGAAATGCAGGACCGCCCTGGTCTGCCCCGAGGAGAAGACCGAACAGTCGGGATCGCCCCCCCCGGTGCCCCCGGGCGGAACACAGGCCCCCAGCAGGACCGCGCCGAGACCCTCGAGGACCATCTGATCGGAGACCCGGAACTCGATCTCCTGGGTGCCATCCAGAGGCGGCACCTCGGGGGAACCTCCGGTGAAATGATCCATCACCGTGAAGTTCGTGGCATCGAAGGGCCCGGGACCGGTGGTGGCACCGTGCTCCCGGACCTCCAGTGTGGGGATGAAGGACGTGTCGAGGCGCTGGCCGTCCAGGACGATGTCGTTCACCACGAGCCCGTCGAAGGCCATCACGTCGGAGACCTGGAACTCCAGTGTGTACTCCAGGACATCCCCGGGCGAGGGCCCTGCCGCTCCCCCGTCCACTGCCACTGTCACCGCCTTCTGGATGGGCAGGGTACGGGCCGTCAGGACAGATTCCGGACCCGGTGGATCGGCGGCGGCATTGTCCGTGCCTCCGGCGTCCCGGGGATCCACAGGATCCCAGTCCCCCAGGGCCGAGGCCTCGTTGGGGATCGGCGCAGAGGCGCAGGAGCCCGGAGGAATCACCGGCTGGCCCCCGGCATCCACCGGGGGCACGTACACTGCGACCGCCATCACCAGGTCGTCCTCCGAGGCGTCACCCGTGACTGGAGGAAAGCGGCGGGTGAGGGTTCCGCCAGGAACCGTGGTGCTCGGGGTGGAAACCGCGGTGGTGGACACCGGGTTGCCCTGGACGAGAGTCGCCTCCACGGCAACGAACTGAAGAGTGCCTGGCAGGATGTCGCTGAGCTCCAGATTCTCCATGGTCTGCCCGTCCGCCAGGTCCACCACCACACGGAAGGACCTGGGATAGGCGGGGCCCACCGTGCCTTCCGCCTCCTCGCCGAGGGTACCGGGGGTGAGGTAGATCTTGGACAGCCGCATGAGCACCGGGACCGTGGCCGCGCCGGGCCACGAGCCGCTGTCCGGGGTGGAGGGATCGGCTATGACGAGGTCACAGCAGGGGTTGTCCAGGGGGTCGGCGCCGTACTGAAACCCCCCGCGAGCATGGACGGCCAGCGGGTGTCCCGCGTCTGCCAGCTGCGACATGGAGGCCACCACCTCGACCGTCACGGTGGGCTGCTGGGGAACCACGGATCCGAAGGGCAGGCGCAGGACCACCAGGACATCGCCCGTGGTTCCGCAGACCTGGAGCGGCTGATGGGCAGAATCCACCGCGAAGGGGTGGTCCACGCAGCCAAGACCGCCGCCGTCATCCGGAAAAGCGAGGACAGTGGTGGCCAGCGGAACGCCGAGGTGGGTGGCGCTCACGAAAGAGAGTCCGTCTGGAGTGTCCGTCCCCGCCGCACCGTCAGCCCCGTTGAGGGGCAGAACCAGGTCAATCCATGGTCCATAGCCGGGAGCATCACCCGCGTTGTCGAAGGTGAGGGTGAACCGGACCTGTTCGCCCAGCATGGATTCCGCCGGCACGTCCAGCGCCACCGAGGGTACCGGTGCGGCGCCGGCAGACACCGCCAGCGTCAGGGCAATCACGGGGGCCAGAACGAAGAGTGGGTGTGGATGGCGTTTCCGTTGCATGCTGCCTCCAGCAGATGGACTGAATCCGCAAGTTATCCCGGGGAAATCACAGAGCAGAATCCCGAGATCACGAATCTCTCCTGGCAAGAAACCTGCCAGCCATGGCACCGCTTCCGGGCCACATACCTCCAGGTGAAACGTCTCACCATGGAACACCTGTTCCAATGTGATGCGTTCGACACGGAACGGCCGGACCGGATCCCCGGGACCCTCTGTCACACGAGCCGGGATTGCTCCTGGGATCTTCTCGCCCTCCTGGCCATCACCGGTGCCACCAGGCACCCGGAGACGACACCCTCACCACCCCGGCAACCCGAGACGCGGTTGATCCCGCCACGGGGAAGTCCACCTGGTGACCGGGACCGGCGGAGGCCGGATACCATCTCCACTGGTCTCACTGGCCGCCTGCCACGGGCCCGGCAGGTCTCTCGATCTCGATGTGTGATAGATGTGATAGAGTCGATGTACTGCGGGGAGTGCCATGAATGGAGGTGTGCCATGACCAGTCGTCGCAGGTTTTCCGGCCTCATGATCGGCGGTGCCTTCCTCGGGCTGACTGTTCCAGGCCTTGTTCTCGCCGGTGGTACCCGGTTCGTGGTGACACCCTTCGATGGCTCCTCCGTCCCCGTCCGGACCGTGAACCCTGGTCCCGTGTTCACCGTTCCTCATGCACCGGCCATCCGTCCCCAGGAGCTGGTCCCCATTCTCCAGGCGGGCGCTGACCACGTGGTGGCCCAGCAGTGTGCGGACGGGGGGTTCGGCTGGCCCCACGACGACTGCAGCACCACCTACCACAACATCACGGCGCCCATCCTCATGGGAGTGCTCAACGCCCACCGCTACACCATGGATCCGGCGCACCTGGCCGCCGCCGTGACCGGTGGCGATTTCGAGGTGGCCTACCAGTGGAGCAACGGGGAGCCCCGCTTCGGCACCCAGACACCCCGCCTCCTCCAGGTGCTCTCCACACGATCCGGTGACCCCTCGTACGCCGAACACGCGGCCCAGTACTTCTTCGACACGCTCCAGGCGGGAACCTACGGCCCCAGTGACTGGGACACTGCAGGCTACATCGCCGCCATCTTCGCCTACCGGACGGGGGCGCTGGTGAACCTGCGGCCGTGGGAGTTCTGCACCCTTGTGACCGCCGCAGAGGCCAGGGGGAACCCGGGACAGGCCGACAGCTTCGCCCAGGCGGCGCTCGACGGCCTCGCGAGCCTCGACAATTCCGATCCCGGCACCGTGTACTCGGACATCATCGGCCTGGCGGGTGGAATCATGGCACTGTCCCGGACCGGGTGGACCACCTTCCCGGCCATCTCCGCCCCGCTGCACTCCGGCGTCAATGGGATCGATTCCCTGGCCGGCCTCGTTGGCCTGCTGCTCACCTATCAGAACGACGATGGCTCGTGGAACTGGCACTCGAACCTGGCCGTCCCGGATCTGAGCGACAAGGACCTCCAGACCACCGCCTACGCCATCCTGGCGCTGGTGTCCGCGGAGCCCCTGGTCGCGGGCAGCCAGGCTCCGGCCATCCTCTCGGCCCGGGACTGGCTCGCCTCCATGCAACTCCCCGGCGGGGGGTTCCCGGAGTACCCCGGCGGGAACGAGAACACCGGGGTGGAGGGGGAGGTCCTCTGGGCCCTGGGGGCCAGCATGGACTTCAATGCCCTGCCAGTCCCGGCACTGGAGCGACCTGGCCTGGCGCTCCTGGGAGTCCTGCTTGCGCTGGCGGGAATCGCCGTGCGCCGGAAGACGCTCGCCTGACGCCACGGCTCCAGGGCCCCACCACGAACGAGACGGCGGGCCCCGGGGCCCGCCGTCGTTGTGTCGCGGCCAGCAAGCTGGCCGGTGTCACGCCGCCTTGAGCTTCCTGATCTCCTCGACCATGGCGGGGACCACCTGGAAGAGGTCGCCCACCACCCCGTAGTCCGCCACCTTGAAGATGGGCGCGTCGGGGTCCTTGTTGACAGCCACGATGATCTTGGAGGAGCTCATCCCGGCCAGGTGCTGGATGGCCCCCGAGATGCCACAGGCGATGTAGAGCGTGGGGCTCACCACCTTGCCGGTCTGCCCCACCTGGTGGGAGTGGTCGATCCACCCGGCGTCCACGGCGGCACGGGAGGCGCCCACCGCGGCGCCGAGGAGCTCCGCCAGCTCGCGCATCAGGGCAAAGTTCTCCGGGCCCTTCAGGCCGCGGCCGCCCGAGACGATGATGTCGGCCTCGGCCACGTCGATCTCGCCGCCGCCCTCGGAGACCAGCTCCTTCACCATCGCACGGATGGAGAGGGACAGGCCGTCCAGGTTCACCACCTCCGCCGGGCCGCCCGCCTCATCGGCGGTGAAGACGTTGGGCCTGAGGCCGATCACCTGGGGCTTCTTGCCCGCGGTGTCCACGGTGGCGAAGGCCTTGGCCGAGTACACGGGCCGCCGGGCCACGAAGGTGTCACCCTCGAGCGTCAGGCCGGTCACGTCGGCCAGTCCGCCCACGCCCAGCTTCGCCGCCACGCGGGGCGCGAGATCGCGACCCATGGCCGTGGCCGAGAAGAAGATGGCGTCGGGCTCCATCTGGCCGGCCGCGGCCGTCACGGCCTCGGCGTAACCCTCGGCGGAGTAGAGCTTCAGGTTGGCGTCGTCGGCCACGAAGACCTTCGTGGCACCGTACTTCCCGAGCTCCGCGGCGAGTCCCGCGACACCCTGCCCCGGGAGCACCGCCGCCACCGGCCAGCCGTTGGCCGCCGCCTGGCGGCGGGCCTCGCTCAGGGCCTCCAGGGACCCCTTGCGGATCGTTCCGTCACGCTGCTCGATGAATACAAGGATTCCAGCCATGCTCGCCTCCCCCTAGATGACCTTGGCCTCGTCATGGAGGAGCTTCACCAGCTCCGCCGCGGCGGCCTTGGGGTCGTCCTCGCCCTGGATGATCTTGCCCGCCTGCTTGGGCGGCGGGAGCTCGAGGGACCGCACGGAGTAGGTGGCCTCGGGGCCGGCGAGCGCCCCCTCGTCCAGTCCCAGATCCGCCACGGCCAGCTTCTCCACCGGCTTCCTCTTGGCCGCCATGATGCCCTTCAGCGCGGCGTAGCGCGGCTCGTTGAGGCCCTTGGTGGCGGAGATGACGGCGGGCAGCGGGCACTCCACCACCTCGTGGCCGCCCTCCACCTCGCGCTCGGCCACGACGGAGCCCTCGCCCCACTCGATCTTCACCACGCCGGTGACGTGCGGCAGGTCGAGCAGCTCGGCCAGCATGGGCCCCACCTGGGCGTTGTCGGTACCCACGCCCTTGACGCCCACCAGGATCACGTCGTACTCGCGGTCCTTGATGGCCGCGGCCAGGACCTTCGCGATGGCCAGGCTGTCGCCCAGGGTGGCCTCGCCACCCTCGATGTGCACCGCGTCGTGGGCACCGCGGGCCAGGCACTCCCGGAGCCCCTGCTCGGCCCTCTGGGGTCCGTAGGTCACCACCGTGACCTCACCCCCCTTGCTCTCGGTGAGCTGCAGCGCCTCCTCGAGGGCGTACTCATCGTAGGGCGAGACGATCCACTTGATGCCGCTCTCGTCGATGTGCTTGCCGTCGGCGCCGATCTTGATCACCGACGCCGTGTCCGGCACGTGGGTCATGCAGACGATACACTTCACGGCGAACCTCCCCTCGGGTGTTTTCCGGGGCCCGCCAGGACTGACTGAGCCCTCATTCAACCCCCAGTGTAGCAGACTGAATGACCATTCACCAGAGAGATGGGACGGTGAGGCAGGGCGGCCCCCCGACTTTGACAGGACGTTTCGCCAAGTTCCAGTATGGAGGATGTTAGCAGGGAGCGGTTTGTCTTGTCGTACTACGCGAGGATCTTCCTCAGGCGAGCATCGGTCAGGGGCTCGATTTCCAGG
>JAMOWA010000008.1 GCA_027061805.1 Thermoanaerobaculia bacterium
TGACCGCGACCGTGTCGGTGACAGGGTCAGGGACAGAACCGGGGTCAGGGACAGGGTCTGGGCCAGGGCCACGGTCAGGGTCGGGGTCGGCGACAGGGAGCGGCGTCAGGGTCCGTGGCCGTGACAGCGCCCGCGTCCGTGAACCTGTCCGTGTCAGGGTCCGTGCCTGCGCCCCTGCCCTCCCCTCACCCCCTCTGGATCATCCGCCACAGCATGGCGCGCACCTCGTCGAGGAGCGTCAGTGCCTGCCGCGTACGTACCGCATCCACGGAACCGGATGCGAGGAGCAGCCGGAGGTGGACGTCCAGCTCCCTCGCCGAGCCGTACGCCACACGCCAGTGGTAGCGCCGGTCCTTCCCGGCGCGGCCCTCGCCCTCGGCGATGTTGGCGGGAACCGACGCTGCGGCCCGGACCACCTGGTCGGCCAGGGATCGGAACGGCGCCTTCACCGCAGCGGCCAGTGCGAGCGCGATCCCGGGGGCCTCGATCCGTGGAGCGCGTGGGGCAGGGTTTCCTCCCGTTCGTTCATGACATCCAGAAAGCCCCCGGGCCGCCCGGAGTCAGGGGTCGTGCAGCGACCGGCCGCAGGCCGGCGTGCCCTTGACGCCGGGTGGCTCCGGGGGCTACATCCCCATCACAGAACGAACGGGAGGAAACCGGCAACGCGCGGGAACGAGAGCAGCCACGATCGTGGCCGTGTCCGCGGCCGTGGCCGTGACAGTGTCCGTGTCGGTGTCCGTGCCTGTGACCGTGCCTGTGACCGTGTCCGGGTCATGGTCGGGGACGGCAGCGGCATCGGCGCCGGCGGGCGGCGACCGCGAACGGCAGCCGCGGCGGTGTCCGTGTCGGTGTCGGTGTCGGGGTCCGGGTCCGGGTCGATGACCCCCACGTGTCATCCCGACCGAGCGAGCGGAGCGAGCGAGTGGAGGGATCTGCCCCGTCCATGGACGGTATCCAGGACCGGGAAGTGCCGGCTTCGTTCGGAAGATCCCTCGACTCCGCGAGGCAGAGCCTCGCTCCGCTCGGGATGGCAGGGGAGGGCTGCGCACCGTCCGTGACGGTGGCCGTGTCCGTGTCCGTGTCGGTGTCGGTGTCGGTGTCCGTGTCCGTGTCCGGGTCAGGGCCAGGGTCAGGGCCAGGGCCACAGTCAGGGTCAGCGTCGGTGACCGGGTCCGTGACCGTGTCCGTGCCAGTGACCGCGACCGTGTCAGTGACCGGGACCGGGTCGGTGACGGAACCGATGTACGGATGGGCCGGGATCCCTGCCGGCCGGTTCCGGCCGTGGAGGCGGCGCCGGTCCGGAGCGCTCAGGTTCCGAGGGACCGTGGAGTGAATGCCATGGGGAGGAGCTCCTCGCTGCCCGTCACGATTCGCGCTCCCTCGAGGTTGGCCAGGATCACCGCCATGGGCCCGAACTCGGTGATCACCTGGCGGCACGCCCCGCACGGCGAGGAGGGGGGGGTGGTGGAGGTGACCACGGCGAGAGCCACCAGCGACCGGTGACCGTTCCCCACGGCCGTACCGATGGCGTGGCGCTCCGCGCAGACGGAGAGCCCGTAGGAGGCGTTCTCCACGTTGGCTCCCGTGAAGATGGAGCCATCGTCCGTGAGGACGGCGGCACCGACGGCGAACCCCGAGTACGGGGCGTACGCCGCGGCCCGGGCCCTCGAGGCGGCCTCCACCAGCCGGTCGATCGTCGCGTCCGTGATCTCCACGGTGCGACTCTACATCATCCGGAACCGTGGTCTCCACGCACGGTTCTCCGGGGTCCGGCGCGGTATCACCTTCTCGAGGACGAGGATGACGAGGGCTTCGAGGGCCGGGAGACAGTGGGTCTCGAGGGCCTCGAGGGCCTGGACCCCGACGAGCGCGAGGGCATCCTGATTGACCGGGATGGCGTCCGCGAGGACCGGGAGGACCCCGTCGATCTCCGCGAGGGCCCGGAGGAGCCTCGGGACTGACCCGATGGAATCCGCGGCGACCAGGACCTCGAGCTTCCCGTGCCTCTCCGTGGCACCACCACCGGCCCCCGCGAGCCGGGCCGCGCGAGCGAGCCGCGGCCTCGCGACGAGGTGGAGGGCGACCTGGGCGTCCAGCGGGAGTGCCCGGTACTGCCGGGCCTCCAGCGACTGGAGGGGTTCGAAGGGGTGGTTCTCCTTCCACTGCTCTCGGGGGGCCTGGTGGAGTCTCCCGGGGTCCGGGTGGTGTTGCCGGGCGACCGGACGGTTCCGGTGGACCCGGAGCCGGAACGTCCCGGGAGCGTGCGGCGCGGGTCGGTCGCCGGCCGGCTGCCCGGGGGCAGGGCTCGCCGGTCCGAAGGAGAGCGGCCCGCCAGCCTGCCGTCCCTGGTCCGCCCCAGCGTGGGCCGGTAGATGTTCGGGAGCCCCCGTCCCGTGGCGGCCGATCCTCCCGACCTGGGATTCCCGGGGGAGCTGCCGGTCCGCGATGAGATCCGCGTGTCGATGCCGGTATCCCTGGAGGGGAGACCCGAGCGCCCGAGCGCCTCCCGGGTGAGTCCGCCGGGGCTCGTCTCGCGGACCAGACCCCTTGCGGTCTCGGGATCGAGGGACCCGTTCCGCGCGAGAATCGGTGTCACGTCCGGGAGAGATCGGCCACGGGCCTTCCGGAAGGGCTGCTCGATCACCTCGCCCACGGGCCGTCCGGCGGGGCGCCGGGTCAGCAGGGGCCCCGTGCGGACCACCGCCCGCACGTCACCGGGGATCTTCGGGAAGACCTCGCGTCCCGGCGACACGAGCCGCGGAAGGTGCGGGCTCGTGAAGTCGCCGGTCCGGACCACGTTCCACCCGCGGGGATCCACGTCGCGGACGCGGCCCTCGCCCTCGAAGCCCAGGGCGAACCGGTTCGGATCCACGGGGGGACGTGCCCCCACGCGGCTGACACCGTGGCCGGGAGATGGAACCGTGTCCCGTGCGGGTGGACGTGGCGCGGTGGGAGGACGCCCGCCCGGATGTCCCGGGTGCCCGGGACCGTGGCCGGGATGGCCCCGGTACGGTGGATAGGCACCCCAGTACCAGTAGTCGTAGTAACCGCGGGGACACCATCCCACGTGGCCGGGCCACCACATCCAGTCCACCCAGGCCGGCCCCCAGCACGCCCCCCACGACCAGACCCAGCCGACCGAGACGCTGAAGTACCAGCTGCCGTAGTGGTACGGCAGCCAGCCCCACGGCTCGTAGGAGACCCAGCACCAGCCGGCGGGGGCCCAGTACCAGTGGCCATAGGTGTAGGGGGACCAGCCCACTCCCACGGAGGGCTGCCAGCCCCAGGTGTCGAGCTCGTCCACGTAGAGCCATCCGCCGTAGCTGTTGAGGATGGCCTCCTGGCGGGCGTAACGCGTCTCCAGCCGCATGCTGCCCACGTCGGCAGGAATTCCCCGGCGTTCCTCGACCCACCGGGCGAATGCGTCGTTCGTGGTGAGGATGTCCTCGATGCGCTCCACGGTGCCGGTGCTGACCTCGGCGGCGGTTCCCTCGAGGATCTGGGTGCCGCCCTCGGGCGTGGCGGCCTGGGCCATGCCCTGCCACACCTCCACCCGCAGGCCTCCGGTGCGAAGGGCCTCGAGTCGGTACACCCCGGGCCTGTTCAGGTACACGGTGGCACCGGAGGTGTCGACCCGGAGGGGTTCGGTCCCCAGGGCCGTGTCGGGAATCTCGAGGATGGTGACGCCGTCCTGGAGGAACAGCACGGTCCGTGTGGACGCGGCGCCGCGGCTGTAGGCCACGGCATCGAAGGAGACCGAGGTGTACTCATCGAGCCACATGGTGGCGCCGTCGGCGAGCTGGATCTCCATGCGGGCCTGGCGCGCGGTGTCCACGCGGTCACCGGGCACGAGCGGCATGTTGATGACGGCCTCGACGGTCTCGTCCTGGGCCACCGAACGGATCGTGGCGTACCGCTCCATGTAGGAGATGTAGCTCAGCGAGGTCAGGTCGTCCTCGTCCGAGGCCAGGCCCGTGGTGGCCATCAGGGCTCCGAGAGCGATGATGAGCAGCGTCTTCTTCATGATCGGCCTCCTGTCGGCCATGTTCCTCGCAAGAGCCGTGCCAGGTGGGACCGGACCGCAGGGCGCGTGCCGTCCTCCGGCTATGGGAGCTGGCCCTGGCTCTGGTCCCGCAGCCGGGTGAGCTCCACCATCTGCTGGGTCTGGCGGACCTTCACCAGGGTCCCCTCGGGGTAGAAGCCTCCCCTCAGGGAGGCGTTGGGGTAGGTGATGCATCCCCTGCCCATGAGCACACCGGGGTTGAGGACGGTGTTGCACCCCGTCTTGCAGCCGTCGCCGAGGACCGCGCCGAACTTCCGCAGGCCGGTGTGGATCACCTCGCCCCCATGGGGAAAGGTCACCTCCCGCCCCACGTTCTTCACGTTGGAGCAGATGGTCCCCGCTCCGAGGTTCACGCGACGGCCCAGGATGGAGTCCCCCACGTAGGCCTGGTGGGGCGCGTGGGCGCCGGGAAGCAGGATGGAGGCCTTGACCTCGCTGTGGGCACCCACCAGGGATCCCCGGCCCAGGATCACGTTCTGCCGGATGTAGGCTCCGGTCCGGACCTCCACCTCCCCTTCGAGGATCGCGGGGCCGACGATCACGGCGCCCGGCTCGACCCGGCAGCCGGGGCCGATGTGGATCCGGTCCCCCAGGATGTGGACACCGGGGTGGAGCTCCCCGTGGATCGTCCAGTCGTTCCAGCCGTCCAGCCACGAGGCCAGGCGGCCCAGGACCTCCCAGACCGGCCGGCCGGATTCGAACAGCTCGGCGAGGGGCCAGTCCCCCAGATCGAAGAACGATGCCGGTGTGAACGTTGTCACGGTGTTCCGCCTCCCTTCGCGTCAGGAAGGTCCCGCTTGAGGATGACCATGGTCTGATCGTCTGCCGGGTGCTCTCTTCCCGAGAACTCCCGGACGGTGTCGAACACGAGATCCACGAGCTCGTCGGGGGACAGGGTACGGTTCTCCCCGAGAAGGCGGGCCAGCCGGGAGACGGAGAACTCCTCCTCCTCGGCCCGGCCGCGGGCGGTCTCGGTGATCCCGTCCGTGTAGAGCGCCAGGATGTCACCGGGCTCCATGCGGACCAGGTCGATGGAGTAGTGAGTGGTCCGCCGCGGCCCGAGGATCATGCCGCCGGTCCTGAGGTACTCCACAGTGCCGTCCAGCCGGATGAGGATGCCTGGAGGATGCCCCGCGTTGCAGTACATGACGGTGCCTCTTGTGTCCACCTCGGCCAGGATGAGTGACACGAACTTGGTGGCCAGGCGGCTCCGGTGGATGATGCCGTTGAGCCGTTCCAGGGTCCGGGTGAGCTTGTAGTCCCGGGTGAGGCCCATGCGGAGGCCCATGAAGATGTCGCGGACCTGGAGTGCGGCGGGCAGCCCGTGCCCGGTGGCGTCGGCGACCACCACGTTGAAGGTCTCGTCCGTCAGCGTGATGAAGTCGTAGAAGTCCCCGCCGACGACCTCGGCAGGGATGGACCGGGCCGCGAGCCGGAAGTCCCCGTAGCTCGGTGTCCGCCGGGGAAGGATGGAGCCCTGGATGCGCCGGGCCTCCTCGAGGATCTCCATCATCTTCTCCTCGCGCAGCTTCTGGTTGATGGCGAAGCGCACGATGTTCAGCGCGGCGATCAGGTCCTCGGACATGCCGGTACCCGGCACCACGTCGAACGCCAGGGCGTAGGCGCCATCCGCCACCACGATGGCCGCGAACTGCTCCCCGGTACCCAGCTCGGCCTCCAGCTCCCGGTCCACGCCGGCATCGGAGAGGCTCATGACCACCGAGCCCTCGTCCAGGAGGCGTTCCATGGCCGGGTAGCTCCGGCCGATCCGCCGCCCGATGGCCTGCCTCCCGGTCCGGCCGAAGGTCGCCACCAGTACGTAATTGCTGTCGTCGTCCCTCTCGTAGATCCGCCCTCCCACGAGCCCCAGGTCGGAGGAGAAGTTCTCCACGAGGTGCTCGGCGGTCTCGCGGATCGTCTCCAGGGGGGTGGAGCCCCTGGCGATGGTCTCGAGCGCCCCTTCGATACGGCGGAAAAGGGAGATGGCGCGGCGCGACATGGCCGGAATGATGTCATGGACGACCGCGTTTCACAATGCGGGATGGGGGTCGCCGGATGGAAGGCTCATGTATGATGCGCCGCGGCGGGTGGGGGGATGGGGAAGCACACCATGTGGAGGATCATGTGAAGCGGAGATGGAGATTGGGAACAGTGTTCGTGTCGGGTGCTGCGGTGCTCGTCCTGGCCGGGCTCGCGCCGGGCTGCGGGGGCGGGGGCCCGTCCGGCGAGCCGGCCGGGAGCGCGGTCCCGGCCGTCGTGTCTCACGACACCCTGGAGATCGACTGGGAGACCGACTGGGACGGGGCGTTCGAGCGTGCCCGGGGCGAGAAGAAGTTCATCGTGGTGGACTTCTACGCCGACTGGTGCGTCTGGTGCCGGCGGCTGGACACCACCACCTACCGGAACCCCGAGGTCGTGAAGTTCATGTCGGAGAAGGTGATTCCGGTGAAGATGGACGTGGAGGCGCGTCCGGGCAAGGCGCTGGCCAACAGGTACGGTGTGGACGGCCTGCCCACCATCGTGATCCTGAGCCCCGAGGGGGAGGAGATCGGGAGGATTCCGGGCTACCTCCGGGCCGACGACTTCCTGGCCACCGTCAGGAAATTCGTGGAGAGCTGAGGGTCCAGCGGTTCCGGGACGGGTCCGGACTGCCTCCCGGTGGCCTCCTTGCAGATGGTGCCGTGGTGGGAAAGGTGCGTCCGGAGCTCGTTTCCGGGGCCATTCTGCCGACCGGTCACCGGCCGGTCGTCTCCCCGTGGTCCTTGCCCGTGAGGCGGTCGTCGGCCACGGCGATGGCCTCCGGGGTCGGCATGGGCTCACCGGGGCGTGGCGTGTAGAAGGGGAGCTGGAACGGCCAGGGCTCCTCGATGATCCGGTGCCACTCGTCGGAGCAGCCCTCGGTGGGCTCGGTCCCCTCCAGGAACGACTCCAGGACCACCACGGGGCAGGACGGGATGGCCCGGAGGCCGGTCTTCCAGTCCACCGGCGAGAACACCACACCGGCCGGAACCGGGAAGTCCTCGTCGCGGGAGGCCTGGTCCAGTCCCTCCAGATACCCCTCCATGAAGCGGATCCAGATGGGCAGCGCCGCCCGGGCACCGGTCATCCTCTTGCCGATCGGCTGCTTGAGGTCCCGGCCCACCCAGACGCCGAGCGTGAGCCTGGGCGTGAAACCGATGAACCAGGCATCGGTGTAGTCGTCGGTGGTTCCCGTCTTGCCCGCAACGTGGGCCGGGAGCTTGCGGGCCGCGACCCCCGTGCCCCGCTGGATCACCCCCCGCAGCACGTGCACCATCAGGTAGGTCACGGCCGGCGGGAGCGCCGGATGGAGGGCAGGGTAGTGCCTCTCGAGGGTGGTGCCGTCCTGGTCCAGGACCTCGGTGACCATCAGGGGGGTGGGGCATTCTCCGAGGTTGGCGATGCCGGCATAGGCGCTCACCAGGTCCATGAGCCGGACCTCCAGGGCTCCCAGCGCCAGCGTGGCGTAGGGATGCAGCGGAGTGGTGATCCCCAGGTTCCGGGCGGTCTCCACCACGGCATCGCCGCCCACCAGCTGCTGGAGCTTGACCGCCGTGGCGTTGTAGCTGAGCTCCAGGGCCCGCCTCAGGGTCGTGATCCCGAAATACTTCGGGTAGTAGTTCTTGGGACAGTACGTGAGGTTGCCCTCGGCGTCCGGCAGGAGGTAGGGGGCGTCGAAGAGAGTGTCCGCCGGGGTGAACCCCTGGGAAAAGGCCGTGAGGTACACGAAGGGCTTGAACGCCGAACCGCACTGGCGCTTGGCCTGGGTGGCGCGGTTGAACTCGCTGCGGTGGAAGTCGAAGCCGCCCACCAGGGCCCGGACGGCTCCCGTCCGGTTGTCCATGGCCACCAGGGCAGCCTCCAGGGCGGGCTCCTGGAGCAGGTCCACCGTGAGCTCGCCCTCCTCGGGCAGGGGGTCCGGAAGGCGTACCAGCACGAGGTCGCCGGGCCGGAGTATCCGTCGGAGCGAGGAGGTGCGGGTCCACTTCGCGCCCGAGAGGGGGAGGACCCCCTCGCGGTCGGGCAGCCGGATGCGGGCCGACCGGCGCTCCACCGCCGTGACCACGCCCATGACCATGCCGCCGGGTTCGAGGGTGACGTCGGCCCAGGAGGGGGGAACGTAGTCCTCGGGGGAGTCCCCGAGCTTCTCGTCCAGAAGGTTGCGCGGGCGGCGGTATCCCAGGGACATGTCCAGGGCCACGAGACCCTCGCGGATCGCATTCTCGGCCAGCCGCTGGAGGCCGGGGTCCAGGGTCGTGTGGACCTGGAGCCCGGCGGAGTAGAGGGAGTCGGTTCCGTAGGCCTGCTCGATGCGCTGCCGGATGGTCTCCACGAAATAGGCCCCCTCCCGGATCTTCTGCCGGTGGAGGCTGACGCCCAGCGGTGCCTCGACGGCCGCGTCGTACTGGTCCTTCGTGATGAACCCCAGGTCGAGCATCCGCCTGAGCACGTGGTTGCGCCGACGGAGGGCCCCCTCCGGGTTCCGGATCGGGGACCAGAGGCGCTCCGGGTTCTGGATCATGCCCGCCAGCAGGGCGGCCTCGGGGAGCGTCAGCTCGCGGGCCGGCTTGCCGAAGTAGAGGCGGGAGGCGGCCTCCACGCCGTAGGCGCCGTGGCCCAGGTAGATCAGGTTGGCGTAGAGCGTGAGGATCTGATCCTTGGAGAGACGCTTCTCGATGTCGATGGCGAGGAGCCATTCCCGGATCTTGCGCTTGACGGTACGTTCCCGCATCTGGAAGAAGTTGCGGGCCAGCTGCTGCGTGAGGGTGGAGGCGCCTCCCCTCGCGCCCAGCTTGCCCTCCTTGATGCTGTAGAAGACGGCCCGCAGGATCGCCGCGGGGTCCACGCCTCCGTGGGTGTAGAAGTCCGCGTCCTCGATGGCCACGATGGCCAGCTTCAGGTTGTCCGGGATCTCCTCGGGCTTCAGGACGATGCGCCGCTCGATGGCGAAGCTCGCCAGCGTGGAGCCGTCGGCGGCCAGCACGCTGGTTGCGCTGGCCGGCCGGAAGGCCGTAAGCTGATCCACCTGTGGGATATGGAGAAACTGGGCGACGATCCATCCCAGGAGGGCACCGGCGATGCAGCCGATGACGACCGCCCAGACAAGCCGCGTGAGGAGATGGAGGAGGCGCTCTCGCATGATGTCCAGGGTAGCAGACGACGGGGCCGGGGCGGTCCGGCGGGGGGTGCCGTGAGGGTGCTCCTCGGCCTCGGCGGCAACACCGGGGAGGTGCGCCGGGCGTTTGCCCGCGCGCTGGGGGAGCTCGGCGCCTGGCCCGGGGTGGATCGGGTGGTGGGCGCCTCGGCACTCTACCGCACCAGGGCCGTCGGGCCGGAGCAACCGGATTTCCTGAACATGGCGGCACTGGTCGTCGTGAGCGGGAGTCTCCTGGGGTTCCTGGAGCTGTGCCAGGAGCTGGAGCGTGGGGCCGGGAGGGACCGGGGGGGCGAGAGCCGGTGGGGGCCGAGGCCGCTGGACCTGGATCTCCTGCTGGCGGAGGAGGCCGTCCATCGTGGACCCCGGCTCACGCTGCCCCACTCGCACTTCCACGAGCGTGCCTTCGCCCTGGTGCCTGCAGCGGAGCTGGTGCCCGGCTGGAGCCACCCCCTCCTGGGCCGCACCGTGGGCGAGCTGGCCGCGGAGGCCCTCGCCCGGGACCCCGGGGCCGTCGAGCGCGCGGCCCGACCCGACCATCCGTGAAACGTGAAATGTGAAACGTGAAACGAATGAGGGTGGGGAGGTTAGGACGTTAGGAAGTTAGGACGTTTGGAGGTTGGGAAGTCAGGGGGCCAGAAGGTCCCTCCGCCAAACCGTGCGGAGGCGGAATGCGAGATGTGACAGTCCACCCGGACGACACCAACCCACCCGCTCGTGATTGGGATCGCGATTCTGCCCTTGACACCGACCCTGACCGTGACCGTGTCCGTGTCCGTGACCGTGTCCGTGTCCGTGACCGTGGCCCCGTCCCTGACCCCGCCACCGACACGGACACGGGCGCCGTCAAGGACGCGGACCCCGACCCTGGCAGCACCCTCGATCCTGATCCAGATCCTGATCCCGGCGTGGCCCGGGAGGGGCCGCGCCCCCTCGCCTCTGCGCCCCTGGTCCCCGTCCGGTGGGCGGCGGCCGGGTGTGGGAAAACGGTAGCGGCCGATGCCGGCCCCGACGCCGACCTTGACCGTGACCGTGTCAGGGTCCGTGACCGTGTCCGTGACGGTGTGCAACGCTCCGCATGCCGGCTGCTGCGTTCTCCCCCTCGCCTCCGCGCCCCTGCGCCCCTGCTCTCCCGGGCGGGCGGGGGACGCCTTCACCTCTTCACGCTTCACCTCTTCCCCGGGGGGGGGGGGGGGCCTACCCCTCCGGCTCGCTGGTGAAGCGGTAGCCCACGCCGCGGACCGTGTGGAAGTGTCGCGGGTGGTGGGGGTCGTCCTCGAAGTGGCGGCGGAGGCGGTGGATGAAGGTGTCCAGGGTCCGGGTGGCCGTGTCGAAGGTGTAGCCCCAGACCTGCTCCAGCAGCTCGCCCCGGCTCAGCACCCGCCCCTCGTTCTCTGCGAAGAACCGGACGAGCATGAGCTCCCGCTCGGTGAGGCCCACGGTGCCTGCGATGGTGGTGGCCCTCATGGCGGTGAGGTCCACGGTGTTCGTGCCGAAGCGGATCACGGGCCCGGACCGTGAGGCGCTGCGCGACCATGCGGATCGGCGGAGGATGCCGCGGATCCTCAGGGTGAGCTCCTCCACGAGGAACGGCTTGGTGAGGTAGTCATCGGCGCCGACCCTGAGACCGAGGATCCTGTCGGCGTCGCTGCCCCGCGCCGTGAGGAAGAGCACGGGCACGTTGTCGCCGCGTTCCCGGAGGCACCGGCAGACATCGAGGCCGTCCCGGCCGGGGAGCATGATGTCCAGCACCACCAGGTCCGCCGAGCCGGGGACCGCCTGCAGCAGCTCGAGGGCGTCCTCTCCGGTGGTCACGTGGCGGATGGAGAACCCCTCCAGCTCCAGGTTCCTGATGAGGCCCCTGGCCAGGAGCTCGTCGTCCTCCACCAGGAGGAGCCGTGGTCCGGGCGTCTTGCGGTCCGTGGTGTCCATCGGGTGCAGGTTCCGGAACCATGATAGCCCGGATCGCGGCCGGCGGGCTCCGGGAGGGTTGCGGCGCCGCTTCGGGATCGTGGTGATACAATTCGCCGCCCGGGACGACCGGGTGGAGGACGAGACGATGAGGATTTCCAGGAAGGTGATCGGTGGTGTGGTGGCCTCCCTCCTGCTTGCGGCGGGCCCGGCCCTTGCCGGCAAGGTGGGTTTCGTGGAGGTGGAACGGGCCGTGACCACGGTCAAGGAGGGGCAGCGGGCCCTCAAGAAGCTGGAGGGCTGGGCCAGGTCAGAGCGCCACGAGGTGACCCGGATCCAGCTGGAGGCGCAGAAGGCCATGGACCGGGTGAAGAAGGAGGCGTCCGTGGTGGACGAGGCCACCCTCAAGAAGCTCCGGGATCAGGCCATCGAGGCCCAGCGGCGGGCGCAGGACGCCACCCGCAACTTCAACCGGGACCTCGAAGAGCGGCAGACGAAGGTCATGGCCGAGCTCGCCCAGAAGATGAAGAAGGTGGTGGAGGAGTACGCCAGGGCCAACGACTTCGACGTGGTCTTCGTCTTCAAGCCGGCCACCGTCATCTACATGAAGGACTCGATCGACCTGACCGATGCGATCATCAGGGAGTACGACCGGAGGTTCCCGGACACCCCCTGATGGGCCGCGGAGGAGGGAACTGACCATGGCAACATCAGTGCAGGAGGGAGATCCCGCGCCGGGCTTCGCCCTGCCCACGGACGACGGCCGGGAGATCCGCCTCGCCGACCTCCGGGGCCGGTGGGTTGTGGTGTTCTTCTACCCGAAGGCCATGACCCCCGGTTGTACCACCGAGGCCTGCGAGTTCGACACCGCCTACGGCGAGCTCCAGGAGATGGGGGCCGAGGTCCTTGGAATCAGCCACGACTCGCCGGAGCGGCTCCAGAGGTTCCGGGCGAAGCACGGGTTCCGCTTCCCCCTCCTGTCCGACCCGGAGCACCGGGTGACCACGGCGTGGGGGGTCTACGGGAAGAAGAAGATGGCGGGCCGGGAGTACATGGGGATCATCCGCTCCACCTTCCTGGTGGATCCCGGGGGCCGGATCGCCCGGGTGTGGTCGCCCGTGCGGGTGAAGGGTCACGTGGACCAGGTGGTGGCGGCCCTCCGGGAGCTCATGGAGGGGACGTAGGGAGCGGTCGGCGGCCCGCTCCGGCGCCTCGGAGCGTCTGGAGGAACGCGGCCACGGCGGCGTTGAACTCCTCCGGGGCCTCCACGTTGGAGAGATGACCCACGCCGGGGATGCGGACGAGCCACGACGAGGCGAGGCAGGCGGCCATGGCCTCGGCCCGGGGCGCCCGGATCCTCCGGTCGAAGGGGAAGAGGGGTGCGGCAGGAGCACCACCGGTCTGGAGTCGTGGATCTCGTGGGCGGGCGCCGGTCTTGTGTCACACATGGGTTCCTCCCTGCCGGATACGGTACCCTTTCCCGGTGCAAGGGGCTTCTTTCGTACACCGGGTCATCGGTCCGTTCCTGGTGCTGGCGCTCCTCGCGGGAGGAGCCGGCGCGGAACCGGCGGCCTCTTCCGGGGAGTGCGCCTTCGAGCTGATCCGATCCGGGCTGCCGGAGCACCTGGGTACCGGAGAGCAGCGCCGTGTGCCCGTGGTCCTGCGGAACACCGGTACCGTCACCTGGGACTCCGGGGAGGGATTCCACCTCTCGTACCACTGGCTGGAGCCCGGGGGATCGCCGTTGGTCTGGGACGGGCTGCGCACCACCCTGCCCCGGCCGGTGTCGCCCGGTGAGGAGGTGGAGATCCAGGCTCGCCTGAACGCTCCCACGGTGCCGGGGCGGTTCCTGCTGCAGTGGGACATGGTCCACGAGAACGTGTGCTGGTTTTCCCGGCGCATGGCGGCCCCGCCACCGGTCCGGGAGGTCGCGGTGGAGCCGTCCGTGCCCGAGCATGCGTTCTCCATCACCGTGGGGGAGCTCCCCCGTGTGGTGGTGGCCGGCCGTGTCCGCGTGGTCCGGCTGCGCGTGCGGAATGACGGCACACTCACCTGGAGACCCGATGACCGCATCAGTGCCGCCTCCCTCTGGGTGCGTCCGGACGGCCGGGTCCTCAAGGAGGGGAAGAGGACCCGGATCCCCTGCGAGGTGGGGCCGGGGGGGACGGTGGACGTGGAGCTGTCCATCGTGCCGCCGGTGTGGCCCGGTCTCGCCCGCCTCCAGGTGGATCTGGTCCACGATGGGGTGGTCTGGTTCCGGAGGCAGGACCCCACTCCGGAGCCCGCAGTCCTGGTCCTGGTCCTGCCCCACCCCCTCGCCACGCCGTCCTTTCCACTGGGCCTGGCTGTCGTGCTCGGGCTGGCCGTGTGGATCGCCCGGCGACGTGGTGGTGCGGGTGGGTCGGTGTGGCGGGCACTGCTCTCGCTGTCGGACCTCCTGTGGCTGCTGGTCTCACTGGAGGTCAAGCAGGGGGCGGTGCTCCGGGCCGCAGGCTCCGTGCCCGCACCGGGCAGCAAGGCCGTGGTGCTCTCGGGTGTCGCGCTGCTGGCGTTGCTCCTCCTGTGGCTGCCGCGGCGCCTCCGCCCCTGGCTCTCCTGGGCCGTGGTGGCTGCGGGCTCCTTCGTCATCGCGGCGGATGTGGTCTACGCCCGGTACTTCGACGACGTGATCTCCGTGGCGGTGCTCGTGGCCGGGCGCCAGGCGGGTCAGGTGGGGGACAGCATACTCTCGCTGTTGCACAGGGAGGACCTCTGGCTCGCCGTGGACCTCCTGCCGGGACTCTGGCTGGTTCATGGCTGCTCGCGTCTCGAGGGAGCCCGTCTCCGGCTGGCCAGGGGGATCGCTGCGGTCCTGTTGTGCGTGGCCCTGGTTCCCGGCCTCCGGATGGGATGGTCGATGGCCCATGCCCGGAAGGGGAAGTTCGTCCAGACCTTCCGGAACGTCTTCGTGGTCCGGGAGGTGGGGATCCTCAACTTCCACGCCCTGGATCTCTGGAGATCGTTCCGGGCGAGGTTCCTCCGTCCTCCCCTGGGTGCCGACGGGTACCACGAGGTGGCGCGGTGGTTCGAGGAGCGGAGGCCGCTCCGGCGGGGGACGGGCCCGTGGTCCGGCGCCGGCCGCGGCATGAACCTGCTCATGATCCAGGTGGAGTCCATGCAGGGATGGGTCCCGGGGCTCCGGATCGGCGGGCAGGAGGTCACGCCCAACCTGGATTCCTTCGCCAGGGCCTTCCTCCGCTTCGAGCGGTGCACCGACCAGACGAGCCTCGGCCGGACCTCCGATGGTGAGCTGACGACCCAGGTGTCCCTGCTTCCGATGGAGGGTGGCGTGGCGGTCTTCTCGTACGCGGGGAATTCCTGGGTGGGCCTGGCCGATGTCCTCTCGGGGGTGGGGTACCGGACGCTGTCGGCCATTCCCTACGACTCGGCGTTCTGGAACCGGAGGATCACGCATCCTGCATTCGGATACGCGGAGAACCTCTTCACGGCCGACTTCCGCCCCGGGGAGAGGATCGGGTGGGGCCTCAACGACCGGGACTTCCTGCTCCAGATGGCGGACCGGCTGGCTGGCCTGCCGCGACCATTCTGTGCCTGGCTGATCACCCTGGGTCTCCACCATCCCTTCGAGGGGTTCCCCGATCACCTCGAGGAGCTGGACGTGGGAGAGTGGGAGGGTACACCCCTCGGCAACTACATCCACTCCATGCATTTCTTCGACCGGGCCTTCGGGGACATGGTGGCCCGCCTGGGTGGTGCGGGGCTGCTGGAGAACACGGTGATCGCACTGTGGGGTGACCACGACTCGGGCCTGAAATGGTCGCCGGAGCTGGCGGCGGCCATCGGGATCCCCAGTACCACCTCCCACTGGACGCTGGCCGACCGCGTGCCCTTCTGGGTCCACGTGCCCGGGAAGGTGGGACGGCGGATGACCCTGGCCGCGGGCCAGACGGACGTGGCGCCGACCCTGGCGGCCATCATGGGCGTGGACCCCGGGGACCTGCCGTGGCTGGGACGGAACCTCCTGGGCGAGCCCGGCCCGGGCCCCGTGGTCCGGCCTCACGGGAGCTGGCTCAGTGACCGGTTCCTCTACGTGAACCGCGGGCCGGAGCTCGAACAGGGTGAGTGCTTCGACGCGCGGACGCTCGGGAGGGTGTCCACCGAGGCGTGCCGCGAGGGGAACGAACGGGCCCTGCTCCAGATGGACGTGGCGCGGAAGGTGTTGGTGTACGACCTTCAGGAGAGGCTGCGGCGCGACCTCGCGGGGGGGCCGCCGGCAGGGCCGATCCCGGGCGGCCCGGAACCGGAGGTGCCTGCAATGGGCTCTTGCGGGCTCTCCCGGAAGAGGGAGGACTGAAATGAGTGCCGGCCGACCATTGCCGGGATCCTTCAGTGTGGACCTGGTGGCCGGAGACTGGATCCGGGTTGCCGTCACCATGGTGACCTCCATCGGGACCCTGATGGTCCTCACGGGACTCGGGATCGGCGCCGCCGGGTGACGCCACGGGGGCCGGATCGCGGGTCTGGGATCCGCCAGGCCGTTCTCCTTGACGGGGGAGGGTGCCGGGCCTAGGATGGGAGAGCCCACCACGCTGCGGATCTCGCAGAAGGAGAGAACTCATGAGCTCGAAACCCGAGAAGATGAAGGCTTTGGAGACCGCCATCGGTCAGATCGAGCGGCAGTTCGGCAAGGGCGCCATCATGCGCATGGGCGAGCGGCCGGCCATCCGGGTCAACGTGATTCCCACGGGGTCCATCTCCCTGGACGCAGCCCTGGGCGTCGGCGGCGTCCCGCGGGGCCGCGTGGTGGAGGTCTACGGTCCCGAGTCCTCCGGCAAGACAACGCTGGCCCTCCACATCATCGCCAACGCCCAGGCCGCGGGGGGGCTGGCGGCGTTCATCGACGCCGAGCACGCCCTCGACCCCGAGTATGCCGAGAAGCTGGGCGTCAACCTGGAGGATCTCCTCATCTCCCAGCCCGACTTTGGTGAACAGGCGCTGGAGATCGCCGAGACCCTCATCCGGTCCGGCTCGGTGGACGTGATTGTCATCGATTCGGTGGCGGCCCTGGTGCCCCGGGCGGAGCTGGAGGGTGACATGGGCGACGCCCAGATGGGCCTCCAGGCCCGGCTCATGTCCCAGGCCCTCCGCAAGCTCGCCGGCATCGTCTCCAAGTCCAACACGTGCCTGGTGTTCATCAACCAGGTCCGGATGAAGATCGGCGTCATGTTCGGCAACCCCGAGACCACCACCGGCGGCAAGGCCCTCAAGTTCTACTCGTCGGTGCGCGTGGACATCCGGCGGATCGCCTCCATCAAGCAGGGGGACCAGGTCATCGGCAACCGGACCAAGGCCAAGGTGGTGAAGAACAAGGTGGCGGCGCCGTTCCGCATTGCCGAGTTCGACATCATGTACGGGGAGGGCATCTCGCGCACCGGCGAGCTGCTCGATCTCGGCGTGGAGCACCGGATCATCCAGAAATCGGGCTCCTGGTACTCCTACGGCGACACCCGCCTGGGCCAGGGGCGCGAGGGCGCCCGGGCCTTCCTCAAGGAGAACGAGGAGATCGCCGAGGAGATCGAGATGACCCTCCGCCGGGAGCTCGGCCTGCTGCCGGTGGCCGGGGAAGAGCAGCCCGCGGAGGAGTAGCGGCGGGTCCGGCCGCGGAACCCGACGCCGCCACCGTCGCGGACACGGGCGCGGACAGGGTCGGGGGAGCTGAGGCGCAGGGGAGCAGGGGCGCAGGGGCGAAGGGGGGCATCGGCACGGACACGGTCACGGACACGGTCACGGTCGCGGACGCGGTCACGGACCCCGACCCTGACGCTGATCCCCGCCCTGTCCCGGACCCCGACGCGGCCGCCGTTCGCCGACGCCGACGCTGCCGCTGCCGCGGTCACTGGCACTGTCACGGACAGGGGTGCAGACACGGACACGGATACAGGTACCGTCGCGGGAGCAGGGGAGCAGGGGAGCAGGGGAGCAGGGGAGCGGGGGCGAGGGGGAGCATCGGCACGGTCACGGTCACGGATACAGGGGAGGTCCCCGACGCCGTGCCCGGTCGCTGTCCTCCGCCGCCCGCGATCTCCGGGCCCGGTCTCCGGGGACGGGTACTGCTAGACTGTCCGCTGGAGGTTCGATCGGGGATGAGACTCAGCCGCTTCATTGCAGTTCTCCCGTTGCTGATGGCCACGTTCGCCGGCGCCCGGGGGGCCGGTCCGGTACCCCGGCCCGAACCGTCGCCGGTGCCGGACCAGGACCTCAAGATGCTCCGGTTCATCGAGAGGGCGCTTCCCTGGTACCCGGACTCCACCTTCGCGATCGTGGGTGACGACCGGTACCAGACACCCTCGGGTGCGTACCGTGTGATCAACGTCAGGCGGGAGTGCGACAGCCGCTTCCTCAGCGGAATCACCACCTGGGTGGTGGACGAGGCGGCCAGGGTGGTCTGGCAGGGCGCCGTGGGCAGCCTGCCCGGCGAGAAGGTGGCCGCATCGGGGAGCCTGGAGGCGTTCCTCAAGGACTTCCTGCCGCCGGCGCTGCTCCGGGCCATGCGGTTGAAGACCACGGTGGTGTGGGACGCCGGGAGTGATCCCACGGGGGCGCTCATACCGTTCGGGCTGGAGGTCCGGACGGGGTACGGGACCTACCGCATGCCGGCCGCCGTGACCTCGGATGGCGCACGGATGGTGCTGGGGCCCACCCTTCCCCTCGATCAGGACCCCGTGGAGTGGCGGCGCGCGCTGCTCGCAAGGAGCGACCTGGTGATGTGGGACCATCCCGGTTCCCAGGCGAGGGTGACCATCGTGGAGTTCTCAGACTTCGAGTGCCCCGGATGCAAGACCAAGTGGCCCGTTGTGGCCTCGGTGCTCGAGGAGCTCTCCACGAAGGTCCGTCACGGCATGGTGAACTTCCCCCTCACCAACATTCACCCCTGGGCCTTCCGGGCGGCCTCGGCGGCCTGGTGCGTCACGCGTCAGGATCCCACGGCGCTGATTCCCCTCAAGGAGCTGTTCTACTCCATGCAGCGGGACATGGAGACCTCCCTGGTGGGTCCCACGGCGAGGGATTTCGTGGCGGGTCGGGGCCTGGACGAGGCGGCCTTCGACGCGTGTTTCCTGGGGAAGGATTCCATTGCCGCCGTCCACCGGCAGATCGAGCTGGCCCAGCGTCTCCGTGTGGACGCGACCCCCACCTACTTCGTCAACGGCTGGAAGGTCCAGGCGCCGAAGAAGGAGTGGTTCGGCGACCTCGTCAGGCGACTGGTCTCCGGACAGGAGCCGTAGGCCGGGACGGCAGTCCGTGCGGGCTCGTCCTGAGGGGCCGGCGGCCCGGGCCCCCATCCCGTGGTGGTGCTCGGGGACGACCACGCCTGGATCCTGTGCCGGCCAGGCTTTCCAGCCGGAGTCGCGGTGGACCCGGGGGAGGCAGGACCCGTGGTGGAGGTCCTGGGGCGCCTCGGCCTCGGTGCGGCCGGAATCCTGCTGACGCACCATCACGCGGACCACATCGTGGGGGCCGGCTCCGTGGCCGGGACCTTCCGGTGCCCGGTCCGTGGTCCGCCGGGCACAGCGATTGCAAGGAGCCGGACCGGGTGGTGCGACATGAAGCGATTTGCCAACAACGGCCGTTCCGGTGTTCCGACCTGCTCCTCGTGCCGGCACTTCTGTGACGATCCCCAGCGGTTGGAGAAGATGTTTGCGGGCATTCTGGTTCTCTCCTCCACCTACGGCTCCACGAGGGGAAGGGCCGGGGTCTGCGGCATCCACCAGAGGTTCCACGATCCCGAGCCGGCATGTTCCGATTTCGTACCACGAACCGGGTGTTTCCAGGAGGTGGCTCAGGATGTTACTGATCAGTAACGTTGGGAACCCCGTGAAACCGTCCTTGTGCCCCGATTCACGAGGAGGACGCCATGGCTGAACCCGCCGTGCGGCCGGTTTCGCCCGTCGAGTGGCACCCCCTGGGTCTTCCGGAGGGGCGGGAGCGCCCCGTGGAACGCCTCGCCCGGGAGATCCTCGAACGGTGCCGGGGTGAGGGTCCGGCCAACTGTGTCGCGCGCTGTCCGCTCCACGTGGACGCTCGGGGCTACGTCCAGCTGACGGCACAGGGGAAGTACCGGGAGGCCCTGCAGCTGGTCCGGGAGAGGCTGCCCTTTCCCGGCGTGCTGGGCTATGTCTGCGCCCATCCCTGTGAGGCCCACTGCAAGCGGATCGACGAGGACGAGCCTGTCAGGATCCGTGACATCAAGCGGTTTCTCGCCGAATGGGAGCCGGGCGAGCCGCAGCACCTCGTGGACTGCGAGCCCGACCGGGGACGCAGCGTGGCCGTGGTGGGGGCCGGTCCCGCCGGGCTCCTGGCGGCCCACGACCTCCGCCGGAGGGGATATGCGGTCACGGTGTTCGAACGGACCGACCGGATCGGTGGATGCCTCGTGTGGAAGATTCCGCCCTACCGTCTCCCCAGGAAGGTCGTGGAGCGGGACCTCTCGGTGATCGCGGCCCTGGGGATCCCCGTGGAGACGGGGGTCGAGGTGGGGGCAGACGTGGCGCTGGAGGAGCTCAGGGAACGCTTCGATGCGGTGCTCCTCCTGGTGGGGCGGGAGGGAGCCGTCCGGATCCTGTCCCACACCGACCCCGGACTGGTGACGCCCGAGGGCCGTCTCCGCGTGGATCCCCTCACCTGTTCCACGGCGCTGGAGGGCGTGTTCGCGGGCGGTGACGCGGTGAGTGGCCCCGGGACCGTGATCTCCGCGCTGGCGCTGGGCCGCAGGGCGGCCGGGTCCGCCATGAGGTTCCTCGAGGGGCGAGACCTCCAGGAGGATCGCGAGCCTCTGCTGCCCCCGAGACTGCTCTGGACGCTGGAGATCCCCGAGAGCGAACGGAAGCGCCGCCAGCGGACTCCGGTGATGCTCACGCCACCGCCACCTCCGCTCGACGAGGCTGCGGCGCGGGAGGAGGCGGAACGGTGCCTGGACTGCACCTGTGGCCTCTGCGTCCGGGACTGCGAGTTCCTCGAGGACCACTGCGACTCGCCGAAGGACATCGCTCGGCGGGTGCTGGAGGATCCCGACGATCCCGGGGTGCTCAGGACCACCTATTCGTGCAACATCTGCTCGCTGTGCGCCGCGGTGTGTCCCGAGGGACTCGACACCGGGGCGCTCCTGCTGGAGGCCCGCCGGGAGGCCGTCCGCAGGGGCACGGGCCCCCTCCCGGTGCACAAGGGGATCGTGAGCTACTGGAAGGCCGGTGTGGGGAACACCTTCACCACCGTCATGCCGGAGCCCGGCCGCAGGACCAGCCGGCGGCTCTTCTTCACCGGGTGCGCGCTCCCCGCGGTCTCGCCGGCGAACACGCTCCGGATCTACGACGAGCTCAGGAAGCACTACCCGGGGACCGGCGTGATGATGTACTGCTGCGGGGCTCCGGTGGAGCTCCTGGGCATGGATGCGGAGTTCGACCGGACCCGCGAGGACATCCTCAGGCTTGCGGACCAGGTGGGTGCCGACGAGCTGGTGGCGGCATGCCCCGACTGTGCCCACACGCTGAAGGAGGCGGTCCCGGAGCTCACCATCACCACGGCATGGGAGCTGCTGGCTGGAAGGTGGCAGCCGCCGCGGCGCGAGGGTTCTCCGGCCGTCGCCATCCACGACTCGTGCAAGGCGCGGCACGCCCCGGAGATCACCAGCTCCGTCCGGAGGATCCTCCAGGACGGTGGCGCGGCCATCGAGGAGATCGAGTACAACGGCGAGCTCGCGCGGTGCTGCGGCTTCGGCGGCATGATCTACCCGGTGGATCCCGAGCTCTCCCGGAGGGTCAGCCGCCGGAGGGCCGGGGAGACTCCCCTGCCCCAGGTGACCTACTGTGCGGGCTGCCGGATGGCCATCGCCGGGGTCGGGAAGCCGGCGGTCCACATCCTGGACTTCCTGATGAGCGATGACTGGGAGAAGGCGGCGGCGAAGAAGGCGCCGGGCTCCGTGACGCGGTATGCCAACCGTCTGAGAACCAAGTGGGCGTTCAGGCGGCTGAAGCCCCTCGCGACGGACTGAGGGAGGCGGGAATGGGAGGTACGGTGACCATCACGGTGGACGGGCGGGAGGTGGAGGTGACACCGGGCAGGCTCCTGCTCGACGTCCTGAGGGAGCAGGGCATCCGGGTCCCGACACTCTGCCACGACGACCGCCTCAAACCCTACGGGGGATGCCGGCTCTGTGTGGTGGAGCGCAGGGACGGGCGTCCGGGGCTCGTGACGGCGTGCTCCACACCGGTCCAGCGGGGCATGATCATCGAGACATCGACCCCCGCCATCGACGAGGCGCGCCGACGCCAGCTCCAGCTGCTGGTGCTGGATCACCGCATGGAGTGCCCCACCTGCGAGCGGACGGGGGACTGCCGCTTCCAGGAGCTGATCTACGAGTACGGGATCCCGGAAGAACGCCTGCCCTTCGAGCGCCGGACCAGGCCGCGGGACGAGGGCTCCGCCGTGATCATCCGCGATCCGGAGAAGTGCATTCTCTGCGGCCGGTGCGTCCGGCTCTGCGAGGAGGTGCAGGGAGTGGCGGAGATCGGCATGGTGGGACGGGGCCTCGAGGCCCGGGTGGCCACGCTCCTCGACAGTCCGCTGGACTGCGAGTTCTGCGGCCAGTGCGTGAACGCCTGCCCCGTGGGGGCCCTGGTGGCCAGGCCCCACGCCACCGAGGTGCCCGCGTGGCTCCGCACGAGGGCCACCACCACCTGCTCCTTCTGCAGCTCGGGCTGCCAGGTGGAGGTGGAGACCTGGGATGGCCGGCTCCAGAACGTCACCGCCGACCCGGCGGCCGAGCCCAACCGGGGCAAGCTCTGCGCCAGGGGCTGGCTCGGATGGGACATCCTGGAACATCCCGAGAGGCTGACGACACCCCTGGTGCGCCGTGAAGGGCGCCTCGAGGAGGCCACCTGGGAGGAGGCGCTCGAGAGGGTCGCGGAGGCCCTCGGGGCGGCCCGTGACGGCGGCGGTGCGATCGCGGGCGTGGGGACGGCCCGCATGACCTGCGAGGACGCCGCCCTCTTCGGGCGGCTGCTGGCCGGGGAGCTGGGCGCCGCCACGGTGGAGGTGGGACCAACGGGTGGTGCGACGGCTCTGGCGGCCGGCATGGGGGCCGCCGTGGGTGCCGCGGCCTCCACCGCCACCTTCGAGGATCTTCGGGAGGCCGACCTGGTGCTGGTGCTGCGGGCCGACCCGGGCCGCACCCACCCCCTCGTCAAGACCGAGCTGGTCCAGGGGGCCGTCCAGAGGGGCCGTCCCTTCGTCCTGGCCCACTGTCTCTCGGGAGGTCTGGAGCGCCATGCGGCCGTTCACCTGTGCCTCCAGCCGGGGACCGACCACGTGCTTCTCCACGGAATGGCGCGTCTTGTGCTGGATCATCTCGACCGGACCCCCTCCGAGGGCACCGATGGCTTCGGGGCCTGGAGCGAGGCTCTCGGGGCCTACACACCCGATGTGATCGAACGGGTGACCGGGGTTGTCGAGGATGACCTCCGGGAGCTCGTGGACCGTCTTCTCGGGGCGGAACGCCCCCTGGTGGTGGTTCCCACCGGCCTCGGCATCCCCGGTGACGAGGCCCGGGTGGCCCGGGCCGCGGCGGAGCTCATGGGCCTGCTGGGCTGGAACGGAGCGCCCGGGGGCCGTGTGCTCGTGCTGGGGGAGAAGGCCAACCTGCAGGGCGTCCTGGCCTCCGGCCTGGGTCCCTCCCTCGGGGATGGGGAGCGCCGTCACCTCGAGGAGACCATGGCGGCGGCGGGCCTCGGACAGGTCCAGGTCCTCTACCTGGTGGGGGAGGACCCCGTGGGATCCTGGCCCCGGCGGTTCGCAGGGCGGGCCGCGGTCCGCGGAGCGCGTTTCGTGGTGGTGCAGGACGCCTTCGCCACGGCCACCACCCGCCTGGCGGACGTGGTGCTCCCCGTGGCGATCCTCGGGGAGCGCCGGGGGACGGTCGTGGGAGCGGACGGGGTCCCCAGGCGCCTCGAGAGGGTCCTGGAGCCGCCCGAGGGGCTGCCGCAGGACGGCGAGCTCCTGGCCGCGCTGGCCGGGCGCCTGGGTGTGGATGTGGGGGACTGGCGGACCGCCGGGGCACCCGCGGCGACGGGGACCGATGCCCGCCCCGTGATCCGGTTCACACCGCCCGATCCGCCGGAGGAGATGCCACGCCACTCGGGCATGCTGCTGGACGCCTCCCCGCAACTGTTCCACTCGGGCCTGGTGACGGCGTTCAGCGAGAGACTCCAGGAGCTGGCGCCCACCGTGGCCGCCCGCCTGGCGCCACGGGACGGACGGGAGGCCGGCATCTCCAACGGGGAGCAGGTCCGCGTGGCGGTGGACGGCAGGGAGCTCCTGCTCCGGGCCCGGTACGACCGGCGCGTCCGCCCCGGAACGGTGCTGGTGTCCTGGTCCGGTCTCGAAGACGGTGCGGCCGGCGTCATGGACCACGATGCCGCTGCCACGCCTGCAGCCATCCGGAGGATGTCATGAGCGAGCAGGTTCTGGAGCGGGCTCCGGCCCCGGCGGATCTCCCGGGCTTCTTCGGGGCCCACGAGCCGCTGCCCCGTGAGGATGTGGATCCGGCCATCTGGCCCTTCATCGACCGGTGGGTCGCGACCCATCGGGGTGGTCGGGAGCGCCTCATCCCGCTGCTTCACGCCATCCAGGAGCAGCTGGGATACCTGCCGTTCCCCGTCCAGGAGTACGTGGCGGAGAAGCTGGGCCTCTCGCCCATCCAGGTCTACGGGGTGGTGAGCTTCTACCACTTCTTCACCACCACGCCGCGGGGGAGGTACCAGCTCAAGGTGTGCATGGGAACGGCCTGCTTCGTCCGGCATGCCCAGAGCATCGTGGAGACCCTGAACGACGTGCTGGGGATCGGTGTGGGAGAGGTGACGGAGGACCGGATGTTCAGCCTGGAACAGGTGCGGTGCATCGGGGCCTGCGGCCTGGCACCCGCCATGATGGTCAACGACGAGGTGCACGGCAACCTGACGAGGAACGACGTGAGGCGGCTGGTCCGCCGCCTCCGGGCGAAGGAGCGCAAGGCGGCTGCGAAGGCTGCCGGGGAGGCCGACGGTGGCACGGACGAGCAGTGATCCGGCGGTGGCTCCGCGGCTGACACCGGGGGACCTGGGACGGCTCCGGGAACGGATCCGGCCGGCGGTCCAGGAACGGCTGAGGTCGGAGCGCGGTGCCGTGCCCGCACGGCGGGAGGTGCTCGTCTGTGCCGGTGGGGCCTGTCTCTCCTGCCGGTCGGGGACGGTGGCCGAGGCCTTTGCCGCCGCCATCTGCGAGCGTGGCCTCGGCGAGCGGGTCCGCGTGGTGAACGTGGGGTGCATGGGCCTGTGCGAGGCGGGTCCCCTGGTGCTGGTCTCGCCGGACGGGGTCTACTACCCCAGGCTCGAGCCGGAGCAGGTGCCGCGCGTCGTCGAGGAGCACCTGGAGGGGAACACCCCCGTGGAGGAGCTGGAGCTGACATGGGAGGGGCCCGACGGGGAGGTCCTCCGGAGCCGGGACGTGCCCTTCTTCGCACGTCAGCTCAAGATCGCCCTGAGGAACTGCGGTGTCATCGATCCGGGGAGCCTGGAGGAGTACATCGCCATGGACGGCTACGCCGCGCTGGCGAGGGTGCTCCACGAGATGGAGCCGCAGGAGGTCCTGGACACGCTCAAGCGCTCGGGGCTCCGGGGCCGTGGCGGGGCCGGGTTCCCCGCCGGGCTGAAGTGGCAGTTCGTCCGCGACGCTCCCGGTGGCGTGAAGTACGTGGTGTGCAACGCCGACGAGGGGGACCCCGGCGCCTTCATGGACCGCAGCATCCTGGAGGGTGACCCGCACTCGGTCATCGAGGCCATGGCCATCGCGGGCCGCGTGGTGGGTTCGCGGAACGGCTACGTCTACGTGCGGGCCGAGTACCCCCTGGCCATCGAGCGCCTGGAGAACGCGCTGGAGGCGGCCCGATCGGCCGGCCTGCTGGGCGAGGACATCCTGGGGTCGGGCTTCGGCTTCGACCTGGAGATCCGGATCGGGGCGGGGGCGTTCGTCTGCGGGGAGGAGACGGCGCTGATGCACTCCATCGAGGGGCGCCGGGGCATGCCGAGGCCGCGCCCCCCGTTTCCGGCGCAGCAGGGGCTGTGGGGCAAGCCCACCCTGCTGAACAACGTGGAGACCTGGGCCAACGTCCCACCGATCCTCCTCCGGGGGGCCGAGTGGTACGCCGCCATCGGAACCCGCAGGAGCACGGGAACGAAGGTCTTCGCCCTGGCCGGAGACATCCGGAACACGGGGCTCGTCGAGGTCCCCATGGGCATCACCCTCAACGAGGTGGTGCACGAGATCGGCGGCGGAATCCGGACCGGCCTCCCGTTCAAGGCGGCCCAGAGCGGCGGACCGTCTGGGGGGTGCATCCCCTCGGACAGGGCCGATGTCCCCATCGACTACGAGTCGCTCCAGGAGCTGGGCTCCATCATGGGTTCGGGCGGGCTGATCATCATGGACTCCACCACGTGCATGGTGGAGCTCTCGCGGTTCTTCCTGGACTTCCTGGTGGACGAGTCGTGCGGCAAGTGCCCACCCTGCCGGATCGGGACGCGGGTGATGCTGAACATCCTGGAGCGCATCACCCGGGGCGAGGCCTCGGAGGATGACCTGGATACCCTGGAGTCGCTGGGGCACCACATCCGGACCAGCTCGCTCTGCGGCCTGGGCCAGACGGCTCCCAACGCCGTGCTCTCCACGCTCACCCACTACCGGGAGGAGTACCTGGCCCACATCAGGGATGGGAAGTGCCCGGCCGGCAAGTGCAAGGCGCTGCTGACCTACACTATCCTGGAAGAGGTGTGCAACGGCTGTGGTCTGTGCGCCAGGGCGTGCCCTGCGTCGGCGATCACGGGTGAGATCAAGCACGTCCACGTGATCGACCAGGATCTCTGCATCCACTGCGGCGCGTGCCTCGGGGCCTGTCCCAGCGATGCCATCCTTGCGGAGTAGGGGGGGACCATGGCGACCAAGACGATCCTGCTGGTGGACGACGACGAGATCTTCGTGGAGGCCGTCTCGGCGGTTCTCGAGGGACGGTACCGCGTGATCACGGCGGCAAACGGGACCGAGGGCCTGGCGAGGGTGCGGGAGGACCGTCCCGACCTCATCGTGCTCGACGTGATGATGGATCACCTCTCCGAGGGGTTCGACGTGGCGCGGAGCCTCAGGAACGACCCGGACCTGGCCGGGATTCCCATCATCATGCTGACGGGCGTGGACCAGGTGTACAACGTCCGCATGGAGGTGGACGAGTCCTGGGTGCCGTGCGAGAAGTATCTGGAGAAGCCCATCGCCCCCGATGAGCTCCTGGCGCACGTGGCCGAGCTGATCGGGGAGTGACAGTGGCCGCGGACGACCACTTCGCCTACATCTTTGCGGCCGAGCTCCACGAGCGCCTCCGCTGGTTCATCACGCTGCGCTGGATGGCCGTGGCCGGTCTGGCGGTGGGCTCGCTGGTCGGTCCCCGGATGGGTCTGGAGTCGGTCTGGCCGAGCCTCTTCGTGGTGGCCCTCTTCGTGGCGGCCTACAACCTGTACTTCAGCTGGCGCCTGGGGGGGCGGTCGGGCCAGGAGCGTCCGCTCGGGGGCCTGAGGCACTGCGCCATCCGGCAGATGGTGATGGACCTGGCGGCGCTGATCGTGGGCGTCCACTTCACCGGGGGCCTCCAGAGCCCCCTGCTGCCGTTCTTCGCCTTCCACATGGCCATCGGGACCATCGTGCTGTCCACGCGCCTCATGTACCTCATCGCGGGGTGCACCTCGCTGGCCATGCTCCTGCTCTACATTCTCGAAGAGAACGGGGTCCTCCGGTACCATCCGCTCGATCCCCTCCACGGCATCTGCAGCCGGGCCTGCTACCTCAACATGGTCAGCTTCGTCATGGCGCTCTTCGGGATCGTCTATCTCACGGATTCGGTCACCGGCCGGTTCAAGGAGCGGAACATCAAGCTCCACGAGGCCAAGGCGGCGCTCCAGGAACGGACCGAGGAGCTCCAGCAGCTGCTGGACGAGATCGCGGAGGTGGAGGAGCGGAAGTCCCACTACATGAGGATCTCCGCCCACCAGCTGCGTTCCCCCCTGGGTACGGTGAAGACCTCCCTCATGGTCCTGACCCAGGGTTACGTGGACCCGGGATCGGAGCGGGGCCGCAAGCTCCTGGAGGGTGCCATCGAGCGCGTGGACGGGCTCCTGCGGATCGTCAACGATCTGCTGGAGCTCGCCAAGATCCGGGAGGGGCGGAACCGGGCACCGTGGGCACGCGGCGTCAACCTGAACCAGCTCGTGGCGGACATCTTCGACGCGGTATCGCCCCTGGCCGACGAGCGGGAAATCCGGCTGGTCCCCCTGGTGGAGGGGGTGGCCGTCCTGGACTGGGGGATCCCTCCCGACCTGGTCTTCGCCCTCGAGAACCTGGTCCAGAACGCCATCAAGTACTCGCTCCCCGGCGGACAGGTGACGGTGGGGCTCCGGGTGACCGGGGGCGGGGAGGCCGTGCTCACCGTGGAGGACCAGGGAATTGGCATTCCCGAAGAGTTCGTGGAGCAGGTGATGGACGAGTTCGTCCGGGCCCCCAATGCGAAGGCCCACGCCGCAGAGGGGACCGGACTCGGGCTCTCCATCGTGCGGGAGGTGGTGGAGGCCCACGGGGGGCGGATCACCGTCCGGAGCGTGGAAGGCGAGGGCAGCACCTTCACTGTTACGCTGCCGTTGCATCACCGTCCCCCGGAGGTGGAAGCCTTGTTACACGACGGTAACGATGGCGGTTACCAGACACCTACGGGGTCGTGAGGCGCCCGCCAGCATTCACTCCTGGATACTCCTAATCCATTGAGGATCAGTTGGTTGCCGCTGCGAATGGAGTGGTATGTCCCTTGCAACCGGGTGGAACAAGCGGAGGGTTCCTCCGCCGTGTGGGAAACCAGCAAAGGAGGACGGACATGAAGCATGGATCGAGTTCGAGGTTGGTGACGGTCGTGGCACTGCTGCTCGTGGTCGGGCTTGCGATGCCGGCCCTGGCGGGCAACGGCTACAAGGGGTTTGCCAGGGGCGAGGCCCTGATCACGGTCAAGGAGCTGAAGTCACTCATGGACGCCAAGGATCCGAAGCTCGTGATCCTGGCGGTGGCGAAGACCACGGACTACCGGCTGGGCCACATCCCCGGGGCGTTCCAGATCTGGCGGCCGGACTACGAGCCCAAGGAGGGGGTGGAGTTCCCCTACGAGGGCATGGCCCTGGACCGCGAGGACTTCCAGGCCTTCGTGCGGAAGTTCGGGATCGACAACGACTCCAAGGTCGTGATCTACGACCACAAGTACGACGCCACGCGCGTGTGGTGGATGTTCTACCTCTACGGGAAGACCGACTGCCGGGTCCTCGACGGTGGCTACCAGGCCTGGAAGAAGGCGGGCTACGACACCGACATCCTGGCGCCGGATCTCCCCAAGGAGCCCGGCACCTTCACGGCCTCCGCCGCTCTCCCGGGCTGGTCCGTCAGCGTCACCACCATCTGGCGCTGCAAGACCTCGGACGACTACCAGCTCTGGGACACCCGGGGCACGAAGGAGTGGACGGGCGAGAAGCTCAAGAAGGGGGCCTATGCCAAGGGCCGTATCCCCTGGGCCAAGCACTGCAACTGGCCCAACTTCAAGAAGCCCGTCACCGAGGGCGGCAAGGCCACCGAGTTCAAGACCGCCGCGGAGATCCAGAAGGTCATCGAGAAGTTCGGCATGGACAAGAACAAGCACCAGGTCTTCTACTGCCAGTCGGGCGTGCGGACCACCACCGAGATGTTCGCTCTCTACCTGATGGGCTGGGATCCGGCCCAGCTCCACAACTACGACGGGTCCTGGATCGAGTGGAGCTACTACCACAAGAACCTGCCGGACTCCGGTGCGATCCTGTGCGAGGCCTGCAAGTGACCACATGATCTCCGATCCCCCGGGGCCCGGCCGGGTCCCGGGGGGCCGTGCCTCCCGGCCGCCGGGGGGCGGATTTCGAGGGGGCGAAGCATGAACAACGACGAAGTCACCGGGACAACTCCATCCAAGGGCAGGCCCTGGGTGAAGCTTGTGGTGGTCGTGGCGGCCATCGTGGTGCTGATCCTTCTGGCCAACCATTTCGGCGTGTTCGACATGCTCAAGGAGGGCACGCTCAAGGAGCGGGTGGAACGGCTGGACGCCTTCTTCCAGGGGATGGGGCCGTGGGCACCCGTGGCGTTCATCCTCATCTGGATCGTGGCCTGCGTCCTGCTGCTGCCGGGATTGCCCATCTCCATCGTCGGCGGCCTGATCTTCGGTGCCCTGTGGGGGTCCGTCTGGACCACGGTCGGGGCGAACCTCGGAGCCGCCGCGGCGTTTCTCATCGGGAGGTACGCGGCCAGGGACATGGTGGCAGGATGGGTTCGGAAGAACCCGACCCTGAGGAAGATCGACGAGGGGGTGAAGAAGCAGGGCTGGCGGATGCTCATGATCACCCGGCTGGTGCCCATCTTCCCCTTCAACATCCAGAACTACGTCTACGGGCTCACGGACATCCCCTTCAGGACCTACGTCCTGGTGACCTTTCCCTGCATGATTCCGGCCACCATCGCCTTCAACTTCGCGGCGGGGTCGGCCCGGGAGGTGATCCTCTCGGGAGGGCAGCCGGACGCGGTCAAGAAGACCATGATCTACCTGGCCATTGCGGCCGTCTTCTTCGTCCTGCTGTCCCTCATCCCCAACTGGGTGAAGAAGCGGTACGCCAAGGAGGACCTGCTCCAGGAGCAGTAGGCCGGCGAACAACGTGGAGAGGCCATCCGGGGGGACGCCGAGGCGTCCCCCCCTTGTTGTCCGGGTCGCGCCGGTGGTCCTGGGATCATGCCGGGTTACGATCCGGTAACGATCCGGTGGACGGGTGGTGTTGCCGGCGTGGCCTCGCCGACGTGTGAACGTCGCTCAACCCCCTGACATCACGCGGGATCCGCCACCGGGTCGATCTCGTGATACGGGAACCGGTCCGGTGTCGTGACGGCACGAATCTTGCTCAAGTGTTCTGTGGAGCACTGGAACAAGACCCGTATCGGGCGAGGGAGGTGCGATGACGAGCACGCTGGTACTCCCATGGGTGGCGCTGGTCCTGGTGGTCTTCGTGGCCGGGTCGATCTGGCGGGCCTGGCGGTACGCTCGGGCCCCCATGCACCTCAGGTGGGACCTCTATCCGGTGGCCCACGAGCCGGCTCCCCGGAGGGACCACGGGGGCTCCTACCTCGAGGAGAGGGAATGGTGGACCAGGCCCCGTGAGAGAAGCCTCCTGGGAGAGGCCGTCTTCATGGCCGAGGAGATCCTCTTCCTGAAGGGGGTCCGGGCCAACAACCGCCGCCTCTGGTGGGGCTCGTTTCCATTCCACTGGGGGCTCTACCTCCTGGTGCTCACCACGGTGGGGATCTTCCTGGGTGTGGCCGGCTGGCGGCTGCCCCTGGATTCGGGCCTCCTCTCCCTCGGGGCGCTCACGGGTGGCGGCCTGGTGCTGGCGGGGTCGGTGATCCTGCTCGTCCTCAGGAGCACCGATCCGAAGCTCAGGCCCTACACCGCACCGGTGGACCGGCTCAACCTGCTGTTCCTCGCCCTCTTCGGGGCCCTGTGCGTCGGGGTGGCCGTCCGGTACGGCCTGGGGCACGTGGTGACCGTCCTGTCGGGGGTCCTGCGGGGTCACGAGGTCCGGGTGGGCCGGCTGCTGGCGGCCCAGATGGCGGTGGGTGGCCTGTTCCTCATGTACATGCCGTTCACGCGGATGGTGCACTTCTTCGCCAAGTACTTCACCTATCACGATGTCCGGTGGGACGACACGCCCATGGAGCCGGGGAGCCCGCTGGCCGACCGGCTCGCCGCGGCCCTGAACTACGGCGTCGACTGGTCCGCCGGGCACGTGAGGACCGGGAAGACCTGGGCCGAGGTGGCGACCACGCTGCCCGATGAGGAGAAGGGGGGGAAGGCCTGATGGAGAACGCTCCGAGACCTGCGAGCCGGGAGGAGCTCAACCGTTTCCTGACCGAGCACGAGGGCGTGGACCCGAGGCGGCTGGTGCCGTTGCCCTTTCCCTACGAGGACTGGGAGGACGCTCCCATTCCCGAGCTGAGCGAGGACAAGCGGAGCCGCATCGAGGTGGGGCCGGACGGGGTCGCGGCGGCCCAGATCAAGGTGCCCGCGGACGACGAGGAGAGGGACCGGCGGGTGGCGGCGTTCCTGGAGGGGCTGGCCAAGCTCTTCACGAAGGAGAACAACTGGACCTTCCTCCAGCCGCTCATGCTCTCCATGGAGAACTGCGTCAAGTGCCAGACCTGCGCCGAGGCCTGTCCCATCTACACGGGGTCCGGCAGGATGGAGGCCTATCGCCCCACCTTCAGGGCGGAGGTGCTCCGCAAGATCGTCAACCGGTACCTGAAGCCCGGCGGCCGGATCCTTCCCGGGCTCCGCGGCAACGACGTGGAGCTCAGCTGGGACGTGCTGGTCAGCCTGGCCGAGCTGTCCTACCGCTGCACCCTGTGCCGGCGCTGTGCCCAGACCTGTCCCGTGGGAGTGGACAACGCCCTCATCACGCGGGAGATCCGCAAGCTGTTCAGCCAGGAGCTCGGCATCGCCATGCCGGAGCTCCACGAGACCGGGACCATCAAGCAGCTCACCGTGGGTTCCTCCACCGGGCTCAACCCGGCGGGCCTGGCCGACATCATGGAGTTCGCCGAGGAGGACATCCAGGAGAAGACCGGCCTGGACATCACCATGCCCTTCGACGTGGAGGGTGCCGAGTACCTGGTGATGCACAATGCCGGCGAGTTCCTGTCCTGGCCCGAGAACCTCCAGGCCTTCGCCATCATCCTGGAGCTCGCGGGGGTGAGCTGGACCCTCTCCTCCGAGCTGGTGGGCTACGACTCGGTGAACTACGGCCTGTTCTACGACGACGTGCAGTACTCCCGCATCGCGCTGAAGCACTACGAGGTGGCCAGGAAGCTGGGGGTCAGGAAGATGATGGTGGGCGAGTGCGGCCACGCCCACAAGGCGCTGATGCCCATCGCCGACCGGCTGATTCCCGAGCAGCTCAGGGTCCGGACGGAGAGCTGCCTGGTGGTGCTCGAGGACATCGTGGTCAACGAGAAGATCCTGCTCGACCCCTCGCGGAACGACTTCCCGGTGACCCTCCACGATCCCTGCAACATCACCCGGTCCATGGGGATCGTCGAGCCCCAGAGGAAGATCCTCCGCAAGATCGCCCCGAGGTTCCGGGAGATGGAGCCGCACGGGGTCCACAACTACTGCTGCGGCGGGGGCTCGGGATTCGCCATCTGCCAGTCGATGAACTTCCCGGACTGGAGGACGAGGGTCTCGGGCCGCCTCAAGTTCCGCCAGATCCTCGAGGCGTTCTCGGACTGCATCGAGCCGGAGACGCCCAAGTACGTGTGCGCACCGTGCTCCAACTGCAAGGGGCAGATGCGGGATCTCCTCAACTACTACGAGGCCTGGGACCGCTGCGGGATCCTCTACGGCGGCCTGGTGGAGCTCATCGTCAACGCCATGGTGGACGTGCGCGAGGGCTTCGTGGAATGGGAGATGCACTGAGAAGGGGGTTGCCATGGGCCTGGCCGACCTGTTGAAGCGACGTCGTGGGGGGGAGCGCCCCACGAGCCGGCGGGCGCCGGAGAGGGTGCGGGGTGAGGAGGAGCTCGTCCGGATCGCCATGGAGGACCCCGAGCTGGAGCACCGCCTCCTCGCGGTGGACCGCCTGGGGAGCCAGGACGCCCTCGAGCGGGTGGCGCTCGACGGTTCCCACCTGGACGCGAGGCTCAAGGCGGTCCGCAGGATCACGGACCAGCGGGTGCTGGCCCGCATCATGCGGGAGCGGAAGCAGCCGGACCTGATGATGGCGTGCTTCGAGGGAATCCGCGATCCCGCGGTGCTGGAGGAGGTGGCCAGGGACACCCGGCAGAGCCTCACCGCGCGGAGGATCGCCATCGACATGTTCGCCGACCGGGACGCGCTCCTGGACATCCTCAGGTCGGTGAACGCTCCGGTGCTCAGGAGGGCGGCGGTGGAGAGGATCGGGGACCAGGACCTCCGGGCGCAGCTGGAGGCCGAGCTCGCGGCGCACCGGCCCGACGAGAACCTGGACAGGATCCTCGAGACCTACGACGCGGACGTGCTCGTGGAGTTCCTGGGGGCCTTCCGGGACTCGCCCTCCGCGGTCCGTGCGCTGGGACGGCTCGCCGGGCGTGGCGGGGAGGCCGGCGAGCACGCGGCGGTGATCCTCACCCGCCTCCTCAAGCACGCCCGTGCGGAGATCCGCAGGATCGCACTCGAGGGGCTCGCCGACACGGAGGCGTTCCCCGCGGACGTGGTGGAAGAGATGGCCGGGTCCGATCCGGACCCCGAGGTGAGACGGCTCGCGCAGGCGGCCCTGGAGAAGGCCGACGCCTGAGCGCAGGGAACAGGGAGGCACCATGGGCGCCACGATTCTGGTTGTGGACGACGAGCAGGATGTCAGGACCTATCTGAGGACGCTCCTGACCAAACAGGGGTACGAGGTGGTCGCGGCCGCCGACGGGGAGGAGGGCCTGGAGGTGGCAAGAGCCCGGCGCCCGGACCTCGTCTTCCTGGACATCATGATGCCCAGGAAGACCGGGATCATGCTCTACCGGCGCCTGAAGAAGGACCCCGATCTCGGAGGGGTGCCCGTGGTGATCCTCACGGGGCTCTCCCAGTACCGGACCTTCTTCGCCCAGGACTTCGAGGAGGTTCCCCGGCCGGAGGCGTTCGTGGAGAAGCCGCCCAACCGGGAGGAGCTGCTCCGGCTGGTGGAGGAGCTGGTCTCCACCCCGGCCGGCGGCTGATCCGGCTCCGAGGGGGGAGGCATGGACAGGGCCGGGGACGACGGGACCACCGTCCGGTGGAACGGACCCACGGGGGGTGAGCTGAGGGTCCAGGCCGACCGGCTCTTCGACCTGGTGCCGAGCGCCATCTCGATCCAGGACAGGAACTACAGGATCCGGAAGGTCAACGCCGCCTTCCGGCGGATGTTCGGCGAGGGCGTGGGCGAGTACTGCTACTCGGCCTACAAGGGGAGGTCCAGGGTGTGCCTGGACTGCCCCATGGCGCGCACCTTCGCCGACGGCGGCGTGCACTCCTCGGAGGAGGTGGTCCAGACCGCCGCCGGGGAGGTGCTCCACGTGACCGTCCAGACCTCGCCGATCCTGGGGCCGGACGGGAGCGTGGTGGGGGGGATGGAGGTGATGACCGACCTCTCGGGGTCCACGGCGGTGCGGCAGGAGCTGGTCCTCCTGGGTCAGGCCATGGCCGGCATGGCGCACTACATCAAGAACCTGCTCACCGGGCTCGAGGGCGGGGTCTACGTGGTGGAGGAGGCCCTCGAGGACGGTGACGAGGGGCTTCTCCAGGAGGGATGGGAGATGGTGCGCCGGAATGTGGAGCGCGTCGCCCGCCTTTCCAGGGACCAGCTGTACTGTTCGCGCGACCGGATGCCGGAGATCCAGCTCGTGGAGGTGAACCGGCTGGTCTGCCAGTCCGCCGAGCTCTACCGGGCCCGGGCGGAGCGGGAGGGCATCGGGCTCCACGTGGAGCTGGACGAACGGATCGGGGCGGGGTGGCTGGACCCGGAGGGCTTCGACAACCTTCTCACCAACCTGCTGTCCAACGCCCTGGATGCCTGCCGCTTCGACACCTCGAAGGAGCGTCACTGGGTCTCGGTGAAGACCCTCCTCGAGAGTGGCGGCCAGCTCCACCTGGAGGTGGCGGACAACGGCCAGGGGATCCCCGAGAAGCTCTGCGGCGCCGTCTTCTCCGAGATGTTCACCACGAAGGGGGGCGGAGGGACCGGCCTGGGGCTCCTGGTGGTCTACAGGGTGGTCTGTGCCCACAATGGCCGGATCACCGTGATGTCCGAGGATGGCGTGGGGACGGTGTTCACCGTGATCCTCCCCCTGGCGCCCCCGGGCGAGCGGTCGATGAATGTTACCGTGGAGTAACGCTCGATCGTTGTATTGTCTGCGCAATCGATTGAAATTCAATGGTTTTCAGGGCTTGGGCGGGGTCCGTGATCCGTGGAGATGGCACGGACATTGCTGATTTCTTCACCGGCGGTCCCCTGTGGGACCGGGGGAGGGAGCATGGAGGCGGAGATCCGTACCTTGCCGGAGGTTTCCCAGGATGTGCTGGCGTCTCTTCGGCCGCCGAGCCTGACACCGGAGAAGATCCAGGAGCGCCTCAGCTACATCATCGAGAAGGACCGCGTGGTGGGGGATCTGCCCCGGCGGTTCCTCGAGGCGTTCGCGGCGGTGCTCAAGCACACCAACTACCGCCAGGTGATCGACAACTATGCCAGGATACCGGCCCGCTGCGCCAACTGCGCCTGTGCGTGCCAGATCTACCAGCAGACCCACGATCCGAAGGACGTGCCGTGCTACCGGTCGAACCTCCTCCTGGAGGTGTACCGGCGCCACTTCACGCTCCGTGGGATCGTGGAGGGTCACCTGAGCGGGGCGCCGTTCCTGACGGACGACCTCATCCTGGAGATGGCCGAGACCTACTACCACTGTACGGCCTGCCGCCGGTGCACTCTCGAGTGCCCCCTGGGGATCGATCACGGCCTGGTCACCCACCTCGCCCGGTACGTGCTCTCGGAGATCGGGCTGGTTCCACGGGCCCTCGTGATCTCCACCAGGGAGCAGCTGGAGGGCCAGACCCGGAACACCTCGGCGATCCCGTGGCCGGCCATCGCCGACACCCTGGAGTTCCTGGAGGAGGAGATCAAGGACGACAAGGGTGTGGACGTGAAGTTCCCGGTGGACCAGCCGGGCCGGGAGTTCATCTTCTTCGCCCCCGTGTCCGACTACCTCATGGAGGCCGAGACGCTCATGGGGATCGCCGTGGTGTTCTACGCCACGGGGGCGATGGACTCCTGGACCATCTCCACCGAGTTCCTCGACGGCATCAACTACGGGCTCTTCTACAGCGACTGGATCCTGGAACGGTGCCTCAGGGAGGAGCTCGAGCAGCTCAGGAGACTCGAGGCCAGGAAGATCCTCATCGGGGAGTGCGGCCACGCCTCGCGGTCCGCCAAGGCGTTCATGCGGACCTTCGGCGGAGGGGAGAAGGCACCTCCGGTGGTGAACATCATGGAGTACACCTACCGGGCGCTCAAGGAGGGGAAGCTCAGGCTCGATCCCGACGTGATCAGCGAGCGGGTCACCTACCACGACCCCTGCAACCTGGCCCGGACGGGCTGGATCATCGACGAACCCCGGGAGATCCTGCGGTCCTTCTGCAGGGACTACGTGGAGATGGAGCCGCGGGGACAGTGGAACCTGTGCTGCGGCGGTGGTGGCGGGACCGTCTCGGTGGACGAGATCCGCCCCTACCGGACGGGGGTGACAGGCGTGAAGAAGGCGGAGCAGATCCGGGCCACGGGGGCCCACTACGTGGTGGCACCCTGTGCGAACTGCAAGAAGCAGCTCCGCGAGGTGTGCGAGGACAACGGCCTGGACGACGTGGAGGTGGTGGGCCTCCACGACCTCATCTACAAGGCCATCGTCCTGGAATGAGGAGGGCGTGATGCTTGAGAGCTGGATCGAGCTGGCCCGCGGCCCCCTGCTGAGACTGGCCCTGCTGGCCATGGCGGTGGGACTGCTGCGTCAGGTGCTGCTCCAGGTCTGGGAGATCTCCTGGGCCTTCCACAGGGCGGGGGATCAGGTGGTGCCGTGGAGGGTGGCCCTCAGGAGAAACCTGGAGTGGCTGCTTCCCTGGCGCTATCTCCAGAGGAAGGAGCGGCGTGCCTACAACTTCACCTCCTTCCTGTTTCACGTCGGGGTGATCGCCGTTCCCCTGTTCCTGGCCGGGCACGTGGCCATCTGGAACCAGGAGCTGGGCCTGTCCTGGTGGACGCTGCCTCCCGCGGTGGCCGACTGGCTGACGGCGATCACCGTGGTGGCGGCGCTGGGGCTCCTGCTGGGGCGGATGGTGAACTCCGCCTCCAGGGTCATCAGCAAGTTCCAGGACTGGGCGCTTCCCGTGCTGTGCATCCTGCCGTTCGTGACGGGGTTCTGGGTGGCCCACCCCCTCTGGAGCCCCTTCGACGCGCAGGTGGTCTACCTGGTCCACCTGCTGTCCGCCGAGCTGCTCCTGATCCTGGTGCCGTTCTCCAAGCTCGTCCACATGGTCCTGTTCTGGGTGAGCCAGACCTCCAGCGAGCTCGGGTGGAGGTTCCCACCCGGCTCCGGTGAGCGGGTCAGGGTCACGCTCGGGAAGGAGACGGAGGGGATATGATCACGGATCCCTGCATCCTCAACGATGTCACCCGGTGTATCGGCTGCGAGGAGTGTGTGGCGGCGTGCAAGCGGATCAACGGACTTCCGGAAGAGGACCCGCCGCCCAGGGTCGGCCAGTCGAAGGACGGCCTGTCCTCCACGAGGTGGACGAGCATCCTCCGGAGGACCGGGGGGGTCAACGTTCGCAAGCAGTGCCGCCACTGCCTGGAGCCCGCCTGTGTCTCCGTGTGCCCCGTGGGCGCCCTGAAGAAGACGCCCGAGGGCCCGGTGGTCTACGACAAGAGCGTCTGCATGGGGTGCCGCTACTGCATGATGGGCTGCCCGTACGGCATCCCGCACTACGAGTGGAACACCGTCAATCCCTCCATCCGGAAGTGCATCCTCTGCCACGAGAAGCTGAAGTCCGGGGAGATCGACCGTCCCGCGTGCGTGACGGCCTGCCCGAAGGAGGCCACGGTCTTCGGAAGCCGAGACGAGATGCTGGCCGAGGCCCGCCGCCGACTCGAGGCGGAGCCGGGCACGTACCTCCAGCACATCTGGGGGGAGCACGAGGTGGGCGGCACCTCGGTGCTGTACATCTCCCACGTGGACCTCGGTTTCCTGGCCTGGCAGGATCCGAAGTTCCTGGGGGTGGAACCCCTGCCCGAGCGGACGTGGAGCGCCCTGAAGAAGGTCCCCTTCGAGTTCGTGGGCATGGCCACCTTCATGACCGCGGCCTGGTGGATCATCGACCGCAGGATGCGGCTCCAGGGAGAGGAAGGTGCCGGTGGGGACCGTGACCACGACGAGCCCGGCGGCTCCGCAGACGAGGGAGGCGAACAATGACCCGGCGGGTCCAGATCACCAAGGGGATCCTGTGGTTCATCTCGGGGCTGGCGGCGGCCGTGACCATCGTCCGGTTCACCCGGGGCCTCGGTACCACCACCGCGCTCTCGGACACCACGCCGTGGGGACTCTGGGTCGGTTTCGACGTGATGGGCGGCGTGGCCCTGGCGGCGGGCGGATTCGTCATCGGCGCCATCGCCCACGTCTTTCAGAGGGAGCGCTACCACCACGCGGTGCGGCCGGCGATCCTCACCGCGCTGCTGGGCTATGCTGCGGTGGCGGTGGGGCTGATCTACGATCTCGGTCTCCCGTGGAACATCTGGCATCCGCTGATCTTCTGGAACCCCCACTCGCCGCTCTTCGAGGTGGCCTGGTGCGTGATGACCTACCTGGGGATCCTGTTCCTGGAGTTCCTGCCGGTGTTCCTGGAGAGGACCCGTTTCCAGGCGCTGTACCGGACCCTGCTGCGCCTCCAGCTGCCGCTGATCATCCTGGGAATCTCGGTATCCACGCTCCACCAGTCGAGCCTGGGGACCCTCCTGCTCATCATGCCCTTCCGGCTGCACCCGCTCTGGTACACGCCCCACCTGCCGGAGCTGTTCTTCGTCTCCGCCATCTGCCTGGGGCTGGTGATGGTGATCTTCGAGTCCTCGGTGACGGCCTGGCTGTACGAGCGGGAGCCCCACACCGACATGCTCGCGGGGCTCTCCCGCTTTGCGGCGGGTGCCCTGGCCTTCTACCTGGCCTTCCGGTTCTTCGACCTGTGGCACCACGGCAAGCTGGGCCTGGCCTTCGAGAACACCTTCGAGGTGCGCCTCTTCTGGTTCGAGATCGCCATCAGCGCGGTGATCCCGCTGGTCCTGTTCCTGATTCCCCGCGTTCGCAGGAGCCACACGGGGGTGTTCATCGCGGCAGCCCTCGGCGTGATGGGCTTCCTGCTCAACCGCATCGACGCCTCGGGTCTGGCCCAGGTGTGGGCCACCGGCGCCGACTACTTCCCCGAGTGGACCGAGTTCGTGGTCAGCTTCGGGATCGTGTCGTTCTTCGCACTGATCTACCTCTTCATCCAGGAACACTTCCCGGTGGAGAAGGAGATCGTGGACGAGGAGGAGAGGTGGCTGCAACGCCAGCTCTTCGTGCTGCCCCGTTTCGACAGGGGCTCCCAGGTCTGGCTCGGTGATGCGACCTTCGCCTCCCGCAGGGTGTACTCGGCTCTCTTCGTGGTGGCGCTGGTGGTGGGGCTGGCGCTCACGCCGTGGCAGCCGCTCGTGAAGGCCTCGCCGGTGCAGCGGGCCCGGGGCGGCGAGATGCTCCGTGTGGGCTACCCCCTCGGCACCGTCATGTTCCCCCACGGGGAGCACATCACGCGGCTGGGGAAGGAGGCCTGCGGGACCTGCCACCACCTCCACAAGCCCGGCGACGTGGGGACCCCGTGCTCCGAGTGCCACGCGGACCTCTACCTGGACACCACGATCTTCGATCACGTGCGGCACGTGGCGGTCCTGGAGGGCAACGCCTCCTGTGCGAAGTGCCACCCGGAGGGGCAACCCAAGGTCCGTGCCACGGCCAGGAAGTGCTCCTCGTGCCACGAGAAGGACATGATGGCCGCCAACACCGTGGCGACCCGGTTCGAGAGCCTCGCGGCCCCGGGCCTGCGGCGGGCGGCCCACGGGATCTGCATCGAGTGCCACCGGAGGGAGGCGGCCAACCCCGAGTGGAAGAAGCCGGACCTCTTCCGCTGCGCCACCTGCCACAAGACCCCCGTGCCCCACGTGCAGGAGCTCCGGCTCCTCCGGGCGGAGGGCGGGGAGACCGCTCCGGTCGCAGCGGGTTCGTGACACCTCCGGTGGCTGCCGTCCCCGGGTCCGCCGGGGACGGCTCCGCGGACCCGGGGACGGTGGGGAGCCGGCCACTCCGGGTGTTACGTATCGGTAACCATGCCGGGAGAATCGGCGTCCCGGGGCGGACCCCCGAAGCCAGAGGAGCCTGTGTCAACAACTCACCTGTTTTGAGATAGTTGGACTTCACTGTTCCGATCTCGTAACACCCTGCGGTGAGCCCACTTTCCCCGTCCGGAACATGTCAGCTCAAATCTTGCTCTGTCAACCATATAGGAGTGCATATCCGGGGCCGGGGCACTGGCACATGGGTTGCACCTCTCCCGGGCCGGGAGAGCTGGGACCAGGGGGGAGAAGGAGGACGCGATGGGCGAAGGAATCAAGCAACTGTGGAAGAAGGAAGACTGGTGGGCCGTGTGGCTCGGGCTCGGCATCGTCGTGATGGCGCTGTCCGTCTACCTGAGCGGCGGCACGATCAAGGGCTGGGCCGTGACGCCCGGGAAGTGGTCGAGCCTCTCGCAGCTCGGCGCCGACCTGGCGAAGCACGGCATGGGGTACCTGACGATCTTTCTGCTGTTCGGGATCGTCTTCACCGTCTCCATTGCCATCATGGGCCGGAAGGTCAAGGAGTACATCCCGGGCTACACGATGCTCTTCGTGGGCTCCCTGATCATCTTCTATCTGGCCTCCAACAAGTTTGTGAAGGGGACGCTTCATCTGGGTGCCCCGCTGCTCGCCCTGATCATCGGGCTCATCATCGGAAACATCAAGAAGATGCCGGAGTGGTTCCAGACGAGCCTGCGGACCGAGTACTACATCAAGACCGGAATCGTGCTGCTGGGCGCCACCCTGCCCCTGACGCTGATCTTCTCGGCGGGACCGGTGGCCTTCATCCAGGCGACGATCGTCTCGGTCTGCACCTGGCTGACGATCTTCCTGGCCGCCACCAAGATCTTCAAGCTCGAGCCGCAGTTCGGGGCGGTCCTGGGTGCCGGCGGGGCGGTCTGCGGCGTCTCGGCCTCCATCGCAGTGGGCGGTGCGGTCAAGGCCCACAAGGACCACATCGCCATCGGCATCGCCATCGTCTCGGTGTGGGCGATCGTCATGATCCTGATCCTGAGCGTGGTGGTGAAGTTCATGGTGCCCGCAGCCATCTCTCCCGGTGAGGCGGGGGCCTGGGTGGGGACCTCGGAGTTCGCCGACGCGGCGGGGTTCGCCGTGGTGGCAGAGCTGGCCGACGTGATCGAGTCCGGTGCGCTCACCGGCCCCGGTGGCGCCCCCCTCAACCCGGACGATCCCATCAACACCTTCACCCTCATGAAGGTGATCGGTCGGGACATCTGGATCGGCATCTGGTGCCTGATCCTGGCCATCGTCTCGGTGGTCTTCTGGGAGAAGAAGGACGCGTCACAGAGGGCAGTGGGAGCCGGGATCATCTGGGAGCGGTTTCCCAAGTTCGTGCTGGGGTTCTTCGCCGCGTCCATCATCATGACCGCCGTCACCGCCAACCCGCCCGGGGACTGGGTGGGGAAGGCCAAGCTGAAGGGGACCTTCAAGTCCAAGGCCGAGAAGATCGTCTACGCGGCCGACTTCTCCAACTACGTGGTGCCGCAGGAGCTCGCGGACAAGTTCGCCATCGAGGGTGACACCATCACCTTCAAGGGCAAGATGAGCATCCACGAGTTCGAGATCCTCAAGGCGGCGATCCCGCAGGACGATCCGAACCGCAAGGACAAGATCGGCGCGCTCAAGCAGCTGCGGCATTCTTCGGACTGGTTCTTCTCCGATCTGAAGCCGAAGCTGATCAACCCGATCAAGAAACTCAGGTCGTGGGCCTTCGTCCTGTGCTTCCTCTGCATCGGGCTGTCCACGCGCTTCGCCGACCTGCTGACCTTCGGCCTGAAGCCGTTCTGGGCGTTCACCATCGGTGTGCTGGTCAATGTGCCCCTCGGGTACTTCCTGTCCACCGTGGTGTTCTCGAAGTTCTGGTCGAACATTTCGAGCCTCATGTGAGGCACGGGGGGAAAACAGGACCTGCGGGTCTGGGGAGACAAGGAAAGGAGTTGCCATGAGTGAGAAGAATCGAGCAACACCGCTGCTTGACGAGCTCGAGAAGGGGCCGTGGCCGAGCTTCGTCAAGGAGATCAAGAAGGAGTCCGAACGGCCCATGGTCAGGGACCTGCTCGGGTTGCTGGAGCGGTCCTACGAGGAGCACATCGGACACTGGAAGCACGGCGGCCTCGTGGGCGTCATGGGGTACGGCGGCGGTGTCATCGGGCGGTACTCCGACCTGCCCGAGGAGTTCCCGGAGATCGCGGAGTTCCACACCTACCGCGTGAACCAGCCCTCCGCCTGGTTCTACACCTCCGACGCACTCAGGACCCTGTGCGACATCTGGGACAGGCACGGGTCGGGCCTGACGAACATGCACGGGTCCACGGGTGACATCATCTTCCTCGGGTCCAAGACCGAGGCGCTCGAGCCCTGCTTCGCCGACCTGACCGAGGCGGGCTTCGACCTGGGCGGCTCGGGTTCCGACGTGCGGACGCCGAGCTGCTGCGTGGGACCCGCCCGGTGCGAGTGGGCCTGCTACGACACGCTGGAGGCCTGCTACGACATCACGCAGACCTACCAGGACGAGCTGCACCGGCCGGCCTTCCCCTACAAGTACAAGTTCAAGTTCGCCGGGTGCCCCAACGACTGCGTGGCCTCCATTGCACGGTCGGACATGTCGGTGATCGGCACATGGAAGGACAACATCCAGATCGACCAGGAGCAGGTCCGCGAGTATGCGGCGGGCGGCACGGACATCGAGGCCGAGATCTGCGAGATGTGCCCCACCGGCTGCATCACCTGGAACGGCGAGCAGCTGGTCATCGACAACTCGGAGTGCGTCAAGTGCATGCACTGCATCAACGTGATGCCCAGGGCGCTCAAGCCGGGCAAGGAACGCGGCGCGACGATCCTCATCGGCGCCAAGGCGCCCATCATCGGAGGGGCGCTGCTGTCCTCCGTCTTCGTTCCGTTCCTCGAGATGGAGCCCCCGTACGAGGACCTCAAGGAGCTGGCCGAGGCCATCTGGGACTTCTGGGGCGAGTACGGCAAGAACCGCGAGCGCGTGGGCGAGTTCATCCAGCGCGTCGGTCTGGGCAACTTCCTGGAGGAGATCGGCCTGGATCCCGTTCCCGAGATGGTGGCCCATCCCAGGACGAACCCGTACATCTTCTTCGACGAAGAGCTCGAAGAGGACGAGGACGAGTAGGAGGTATCCATGGCTGTGGCAACCAGAAAGACGGACATCGGACCGCCGAATTACAAGCAGTTCCTTCCGCCCATCATCCAGAAGAACTACGGCAAGTGGGCGTACCACGAGATCCCCGAGCCGGGCGTCATGGTGCACGTGGCCGAGTCGGGCGACAAGCTCTACACGGTCCGGGCGGGCACGCCTCGCCTGCTGGCCATCACCACCATCCGGGCGTTCGCGGACCTGGCGGACAGGTACTGTGACGGGTACATCCGCTGGACCAGCCGGCACAACGTGGAGTTCCTCCTGACCGATCCCTCGAAGATTCCGGCGCTCAAGAAGGACCTGGAGGAGCTGGGATTCCCGGTGGGCGGTACGGGCAACGCCATCTCCTCCATCGTCCACACCCAGGGGTGGGTCCACTGCCACTCCGCGGCCACGGACGCCTCCGGGGTGGTGAAGAGCCTCATGGACGAGCTCTTCCCTCACTTCGTCAACATGGACCTGCCCGCCAAGCTCCGGGTGGCCTTTGCCTGCTGCCTGAACATGTGCGGCGCGGTGCACTGCTCCGACATCGCGGTCCTGGGCGTCCACACCAGGGCACCCACCATCGACCACGACGAGCTGCCCAAGGTCTGCGAGGTGCCGACCCTGGTCTCCTCCTGCCCCACCGGCGCCATCCGGCCGGCCACCGTGGACGGCAACGCCTCGGTGGAGATCGAGGAGGAGCAGTGCATGTACTGCGGCAACTGCTACACTGTCTGCCCCTCGGTGAAGATCAACAACGCCGAGACCGACGGCATCTCCATCTGGGTGGGCGGCAAGGTCTCCAACGCCCGCTCGGAGCCCAAGTTCTCCAAGCTCGCCATCCCGTACCTCCCCAACAATCCGCCGCGCTGGCCGGAGGTTGTGGAGGCGGTGGTCAACATCGTCAACGTCTACGCCCAGAACGCCCGGAAGCACGAGCGCCTGGGAGAGTGGATCGACCGCATCGGCTGGCCGCGCTTCTTCGAGCTCACCGGCATTCCGTTCACCAAGTACCACATCGACGACTTCAAGCACGCCGGCGAGACCTACAAGCGGTCCGTCCAGCTGAAGCACTAGGAGGCGATCATGAGTCAACCCACCGTGGAAGAGGTCGCCGACGCCATGTATGACCTGGTGAAGGCCACCCATGGCAAGAAGAACCTCAAGGCCATGGACCTCACCAAGGCCATGATCGAGAAGTTCGGCGACGACGCCGTGGACAAGAAACTGTGCAAGCTCGCGATCCGCCAGCTCATCGACTCGGGCCGGTGCATCTACAGCTACTTCGGTGGGTCGTTCATCACCCTGCCACCGGACGAGGATTCCGGGGGCTGATGTCGAACCGTACGGGGGCCGGGGTGCCCGGCCCCCGTACTTTTCCTACCAGGAGGCACAGCATGGCCAAGGACAAGATGAGCGGTCCGGAACGCGTGGAACATACGATCCAGGTGCTTCGCGACTGGCAGAAGCTGGAGCGGGAAGCCATCGAGAACACCGCCGAGATCATGGAGAAGACCGGCAACCCGCTGATCCGGCAGTTCATGGAGATCATCCGCAACGACTCGGTGCAGCACCACCGGGTGCAGCAGTTCATCATCGACAGTCTCACCACCACGCCGGTGAAGCTGACGCCCGACGATCTCGCCGAGGTCTGGGACGCCATCGCGGCCCATGACGAGGTGGAGCGCAGGACCATCGAGATCGCCAAGGAGCTCAAGGAGGAGTGCCGCTTCTTCGTGCAGAAGGCCCTCCTGGAGTACCTGATCATCGACGAGGAGAAGCACGACCACCTCCTCGGCATGCTCGAGGAGTTCAAGAAGAAACTGTATCCCTACGGCTGACCGTTCCGGCAGGGAGTGGGACGGGGGAGGCGTTCAGATGGGTCTGTTGAAGAAGAAGGACACGAAGAAATCCAAGAGCCGCATGGCCCGGCTGGCGGGCGGCGGGGGTGGTTCGGGATCCGAGATCTCGCCGCTGAGGCCACAGTACGTGGAGAAGCTGCCCCCCTGCGTGGGGCACTGCCCCTCGGGGAACGACATCCGTGGCTGGCTGACCATCGTCGCCCAGCGTGACAAGCTCGGGCTCTCCATGGAGGAGGCCTGGGACCGCGCCTGGAGGATCGAGGTGGAGACCAACCCGTTCCCCGCCGTGATGGGGCGGGTGTGTCCCCATCCCTGCGAGGGCGAGTGCAACCGCAAGGTCAAGGACGGCGCGGTGGCCATCAACTCGGTGGAGCGCCTTGTGGGGGACTGGGGCCTCGAGCGGGGCCTCGCGCTTCCCACGCTGGACGTGGGAGGGCCCTTCGCCGAGAAGATCGCCGTGATCGGCGCCGGCCCCTCGGGGCTCTCGGTGGCGTACCAGCTGGCCCGCCGCGGCTACGGCGTGACCGTCTTCGAGGCCCTGCCCCATCCCGGCGGCATGCTCCGGTACGGGATCCCGGTCTACCGGCTGCCCCGGGAGGTCCTGGACGCCGAGATCCAGAAGATCCTCGACCTCGGCGTGGAGCTCCGCTGCGGTGTCAGGGTGGGTGAGGACATTCCCCTGGACGAGCTGCGCAAGGAGTTCTCGGCCATCTACCTGGGCATCGGCGCCCACCAGGGCCGGAAGATGGGCATCCCGGGCGAGGACGGCGAGGGCGTCTACACCGGGACCGAGTTCCTCAGGCGGGCCAACGCCGGGGAACCTGTGACCGCGGGTGAGCGGGTGGTCATCATCGGTGGCGGCGACACGGCCGTGGATGCCGCCCGCGTCTCCAAGCGCCTCACCGCCGACTCGGCGGCCGTCTCGAAGCGGGCGGGCGCCCAGGTGACGATCCTGTACCGCCGGACCCGGGCCGAGATGCCGGCCATCGAACGCGAGATCGAGGAAGCCCTGGAGGAGGGAATTGAGATCGAGTTCCTTGCGGCACCCATCAAGATCGAGCGGGACGCCGACGGGAAGGTGACGAAGATGATCGTCCAGCGGATGGAGCTCGGGGAACCCGACGAGTCGGGCCGCCGGCGCCCGGTTCCCGTGGAGGGCGACACCTTCGAGCTGGAATGCGACACGGTGATCATGGCCGTCAGCCAGCAGCCCGAGCTGGCACCGCTGGCCAGGGCCCTCGGCGTGGAGGGTTCCTGGCTGGACTCCGACGAGTGGGGCCGCACCGGCATCGACGGCATCTGGGCCGGTGGCGATGCCCTGGGCCTGGGCCTGGCCACCATCTCCATCGGCCAGGGCCGCAAGGCGGCCGAGTCCATCCACGCCACGCTCCGCGGGGAGGAGCTGCCCGAGGGCGACACGCGGCCGCCCATCGGGCCCGACGGCCTCAAGATCGACTGGTACCCGCCCCTCGAGCGGAACGAGAGGACCGTGCTCTCCCCCGAGGAGAGGCTGGCCCGGCCGCTCGACGAGATCGATCTGGGGATCACCAGGGAGCAGGGCCTGGACGAGGTGATGCGCTGCTTCTCCTGCGGCCTGTGCTTCAACTGCGAGAACTGCTGGATGTACTGCCAGAACTCGTGCTTCAAGAAGGTGCCCGATCCCAGCCCCGGCAACTACTACACCATCAGCCTCGGCACCTGTGACGGGTGCAAGAAGTGCTGGGAGGAGTGCCCCTGCGGGTACCTCGAGGGGCACTAGGGCAGGGTCCGGGGGAAGGCGATGCAACTCGAGACACCCCGCGTGGTGGTGGCCGGTCTGGCCGGGGACAGCGGCAAGACGCTGGTGACCCTCGGCCTGGCCCGGGCCCTCACCGTGAGGGGTGTCCGTGTTGCACCGTTCAAGAAGGGGCCCGACTTCATCGACACGGGCTGGCTTTCCGCCGCTGCGGGAACCGTGGCCCGGAACCTGGACACCTTCCTGATGCCGCCGGAGGGGATCGGCGAGGCCGTGGCCCGGTCGCTGCCCGCCGACCTGGTCCTCGTGGAGGGCAACCGCGGGCTCTACGACGGCATGGATGCTGCGGGCAGCTGCTCCACGGCCGAGCTGGCGGTGCTCCTGGGGGCGCCGGTGCTCCTGGTGGTCGATGTCACCAAGAGCACACGGACCGTGGCGGCCCTGGTGAAGGGGTGCCAGGTGCTGGATCCCCGGGTGGACCTGGCCGGCGTGATCCTCAACCGGGTGGGGACCGCCCGCCAGGAGCGTGTGATCCGCGACGCCATCGCCGCCGCGGGCGGTCCGCCGGTGGTGGGCGCCATCCCCCGGATGCGGGGAGAGGATCCCCTGCCGGGACGGCACCTGGGTCTCGTCACGGCCGTGGAGCGACCGGACAGCGAGGCGGCCGTGGAACGGGCCGCTGCCGTGGTGGCGGAGCACGTGGACCTGGAGGCCGTGCTGGCCGTCGCCCGCACCGCGGGGCGGGTGGAGCTTCCGGAGATGTCCATGACCACCGGACGGAGGGCCACCCGCGTGGCGGTCTTCAGGGACGAGACCTTCAGCTTCTTCTACCCCGAGAACCTGGAGGCCCTGGAGGCGGGGGGGGCGGAGCTGCTCTGGGTCTCGCCCCGGCAGGACCGGCCGCTGCCCCCGGACGTGGATGCCGTCTACATCGGTGGAGGCTTCCCCGAGCTGGCGGTGCGGGAGCTGTCCGCGACCTCCGAGCTCAGGGACTCCCTGGCCGGGGCGTGTTCACGGGGGCTGCCGGTCTTCGCCGAGTGCGGCGGCCTGATGCTCCTCGCCCGCGAGCTGGTGGTGGACGGGACCGCCTGGCCCATGCTCGGGGTCCTGGACCTGGTGGTGGAGCACACGGACAGGCCCCGGGGACACGGGTACGTCCTGGGGACGGTGGACCGCCCCAACCCCTTCTTCCCCGTCGGACAGGAGATCAGGGGCCACGAGTTCCACTACTCTCGGGTGGTGGGCGGGAGTGACCGGAACACCACGGTGATGACGCTCCAGCGCGGGACCGGTGTGGAGGCGGGACGTGACGGTGTGGTGCGGGGCAACATCTGGGCCTCCTACACCCACCTCCACGCCCTGGGAACGGTCATCTGGGCCGGAGGCTTCCTCGAGGCCGCGGTGTCGTGGCACAACGACGGGCCGGGGACGGCCGTGGCATGGGCCTGAAGGAGCAGGTCATGGAGCTTCTCGCGGCAGGGCGCCAGGACGAGCTCGCCGGGCTTGCCGCCGGGAACCGGAGGGTGGTCCGTCACCTGGTGGGACGCCTGTGGGATCCGGACCCCGTGGTCCGGCGGGCGGCGGCCCGGGCCCTTGGCGAGGCGGCGGCCCTCCATCCGGACCTGGGCCGCGACGTGGTGCGGCGCCTGCTGTGGGCGCTCAACGACGAGTCCGGGGCGGACGGCAGGGATGGCCTGCTGGGCCTGGGCTGGATCGGCCGCGCCGCACCGGGGCTGCTGGCCCCGCACGTGGGTGCCCTGGTGGAGATGGCCTGGGACGACGGGCTCAGGGTCCGCCTCCTGGAGGCCCTGTGCGTGGCGGCGGAGGGTGCACCGGAGCTGCTCGAGCCGCACGTGGATCGGCTCGGGGAATGGATCGACGAATCCAATGACGACGAGGTCCGCCTGTGGCAGCGGCTCAGGGCCCTCGTCGAAGGGGGGGGCACACATGCCAGCTGAGAGCCTGAAGGAACGGATCGAACGGTGCCGGGCCCGGGTGGAGGAGAAACCGGACTCCGCCGTGGCCCACTACAACCTGGGTCTTGCCTACACCCAGCGGGGCTACGTGGACCGGGCGGAGGCCGAGTACCTCAGGGCCGTGGAGCTGGACCCGTCGCTGGGGGAGGCCTGGATCAACCTCGGGGGCGCCCGGCTGCTCAAGTGGGACTTCGAGGGGGCGCTGGAGGCCGTGAAGCGGGGCGTGGAGCTCCGGGACGACCACCCCGTGGCCCACTACAACCTCGGGCAGGCGTGCCTCTACCTGGGCGATGCCGAGGGCCTCGTGGCGGCCAACCGGCGGGTCATCGAGCTGGAGCCGGAGAACGGCGCCGCCCACTACTTCCTGGCAGTGGGGCTCCTGGCCCTGGAACGCCGGCAGGAGGCCGAGGCCGCGCTGTCCCGGGCCATGGCCCTGGGGCACCGGCCGTCACCCGAGTTTCTGAAGAAGCTCAACCGGCCTCCCGCGCAGGGGCCGGCAACCCTGACTCTGAACGAACAATCGGGAGCCGCCGAGGCCCCAGGAACAGAAAAGGAGGTTTGAGATGCCCACATTCACGTACGGAGATCTCTCGATCGAGGTGGACGAGGACGGCTTCATGCAGGAGCCGGAGCAGTGGAACGAGGAGGTGGCCAAGGCACTGGCGACGACGGAAGGTGTCGATGAGCTCACCGACGAGCACTGGAAGGTCGTCAACTACCTTCGGGAATACTACCTCCAGTTTGGCGTGGCTCCCATGATCCGCAAGCTCTGCAAGGAGACCGGCTTCAACCTGAAGAAGATCTACGAGCTCTTCCCCTCCGGTCCGGCCAAGGGCGCCTGCAAGGTGGCGGGGCTGCCCAAGCCCACCGGCTGCGTCTGACGGCCACGCATTCGCCGAACGGGAGCCGCGGCCTCCGGGCCGCGGTTTTCTTGGTGAAGAGGTGAGGCTGTGAAGGACGAGACGGCCTCAACCTCGCTGCTGCTTCGTGTCCGATCGGAGGTGTGGGAGCCACTCCGGCGGCGGCCGTACAGGAGGTCGTCCATCCAGAGGGCGGCGTGCGGCAAGAGGGCCGAGTTGCGGATCCCCGCCCGCACCAGGTTGTGGAGCAGCGAGTCCGGGTGGGAGTAGGGGCAGGCGCGGACGCACTGGCCGCAGTTGGTACCCGGCGAGCTCCCTTCCGGTGGAACGGTCCACCGCCTCCACGGTAGCGGTATCGAGCCATGGTCGGCAAGGGAACACGAGCGCTGAGTGGCCCTTCGGGGGATCGCCCTGTGATGGCGGTACACTCGTGGTGGGGTGGACGACGGAGGGTATCTGATCTCTGGAGGAGCTCTCATGAACAGGATCGTGACCGTGGCGGCAGCTGGGGCGGTGGTGGCGATCCTTCTGGCGTGTGGCGGCGGAGCGGGAAGAGGCCCGGAAGGCGAGGTGGTAGAGGTGCTGCCTGCGGAGGGTTTCGCTCCGGGCTGGAGTTGCAGCGGGCAACCCGAGGTGGTCGGTCCGGAGGAGCTCTACCAGCGGATCGACGGCGGGGCCGAGGTCTTCCTCCAGGAGGGTTTCAGGAGGCTCGTCGTGGCCACCTACACCGGCGGTTCCAGCGAGCTGGAGGCCTCGCTCTACATCATGGACGACGCGGAGGCGGCCCGGAGGGTATGGGAACGCCAGCGGCGGGGCGACGGGATCGTGGAGGGACTTCCCGGGCCGGCCAGCGTGGACCGCTGGCAGCTCGCGGTCCTCCTGGACTGTGCCATCCTGGTGGTGGACAGCCTCTCGGCCAGCGAGGACGCCGTTGGCGCCATGAAATCCCTGGCCCGGACCGTCGCCGAGGGCGTCTCCGGCCCTTGCGGGGGTGCATGAGGGGGATCAGAGCCCCAGGAAGATCATGGCCAGGCCGGAGGCGGCGATGACGGCGCCGGCCATGGCGTGGGCCCAGCGTTCGAGGCCGCCGAGGGGGAGGCGCCTGAGCCCCTCCGTTCCCAGCAGAACCAGGGCAACCATGATGGCGATGGTGACCACCCCGAACAGCCCGCCCGTGAGGGCGGCGAGGCCCCATCGTCCCCGGGCTGCCGGGAGCATGAACAGCGGGATCAGGGGCTCGCAGGGGCCGAGCACGAAGACGATGAACAGGGTCCAGAAGGTGGTGTCCGCGGTCACGCGGTGGTCGTGCCCGTGGGCGTGGCTGCCATGGGCGTGCACGTGGACAGCTCCGTCATGGGCATGGAGCGCGAGGTCCCGCTGCTGGCGAAGGGCCCGCCGTGTGCCCCACACCAGGTAGGCCAGGCCGAAGCCCACGAGGAGCCAGGCCGCGATCCCACCGCGGACGCCCTCGAAGGCCTCCACCCTCGCCAGGGCCACGCCGGCCGCCACACCCACCAGCCCCAGGAGGATGGAGCTGGCCACGTGCCCCACGCCGCAGGCGGCGGTGATGGCAGCGGTCCGTGTCCGGCTCCATCCGCGGACCCGGGCCAGCATGATGAAAGGCAGGTAGTGGTCGGGGCCCATGGCGGTGTGGGCCACCGCGATTCCCACCGTGGCGATGAGCACGTCCAGGGAAAAGGTGTCGAGGCTCATGGCATGCTCATGGTAGCAGGGGAGGGACGGGAGGTGAGGCGGTGAGGGTGTGAGGGCGTGAGGGCGGGAAGTGGAGGGGACATGGGCGGGAGCGCAGGGGCGAGGGGGAGCAGGGGAGCAGGGGAGCAGGGGAGCAGGGGGGTCGATCGCCGTCGGGGTCACGGACACGGACACGGATACGGACACGGCCACGGTCACGGCCACGGTCACGGCCACGGACACGGCCACGGTCACGGCCACGGACCCGAACCCGGACACGGGCACGGACGGGGGCGCAGGGGAGCCGATCCCGGACACGGGCACGGACCCCGACACGAACACAGGCACGGACATCGTCACCGACAGGGACACCGATACGGACACGGTCACGGACACGGACGCGGACACGGACGCGGACACGGACGCGGACACGGTCACGGGCACGGACGGGGGCGCAGGGGAGTCGATCACGGACACGGTCGCCGACCCGGATCCCGACGCGGGCGCCGTTCCCGATCACCGCCCACGGCCGCCGCTCCCGTCCGCCGTCCACCGCCCCGGCTGTCCTTGACCCTGTCCCTGATCCCGGCCCCGACCCTGACGCCGACACCGACACGGACACCGCCACGGGCACGGCCACGGGCACGGACACGGGCACGGCCACGGGCACGGTCACGGTCACGGACACGGGCAGGGTCACCGTCACGGACACGGGTCCTTCTCCGGGTGGGCGGGGGACGCCTTCACGTCTTCACGCCCTCACGCCCTCACGCCCTCACGTCCTGACCTCCCCACCGGGCGGTGCTGTACCCTGACGGGCGCGGGAGGTGTCCATGGTGCGAAGGGCGCTGCTCATGGCCTCGGGTGCGAACCGCGGGGCATACTATGCGGGGTTCATGGGTCCGATCCGGGAGGCGGGCCTGGACTTCGGGATCCTGGCCGGGGTGTCGGCGGGGGGCATCGCCGCGGCCTGGTTCGCTGCGGGGAGCGAGGAGGCGTTGCTGGCCTCCTGGCGGGAGGCCGGAAGGTGGCGCATCGCGCTCCACCCCTGGCTCCAGGCCGGGCGTTTCCGCACGGTGGACCGGCTGATCCAGGAGATCACCCTGAAGATCATGGATCTCGAGGCCGTCCTCGGGTCCCCTGCCGAGGTGCGGCTGGTGGCGTCGAGGATCGCAGGGCCGGGTTTCCCACTGCCACGGCTCGAACGGCGTGTCTTCTCCAGCCGGGAGATCGGAGACACGACGGAGCTGGGCCTTGTGCTGCGGGCCACGGCCTTCGTGCCGTGGATCAACGGTTTCAGGGCCTCCGTCCGGATCGGCGGGGAACGCTACCTGGATGGCGGGCTCACGGGAAGGGTGCCGCTCGAGCTGATCCGTCCGGGAGAGGTGGACGAGATCTGGGTGGCCGCGTGCTCGCCCAACGGCCGGAGGGAGCTCGACAGCGAGCTCGAGCGGTTCTCGGGCCGGCCGGAGCGCCTGGTGGTGATCACCCCCTCACGGCCTCTGCCGGTGGAACGCTGGACCACGGAGGAGAGCAAGATCTTCGAGGCCATCGAACTGGGACGGAGGGACATGGAGGAGGCCATCGCCAGAGCTTCATGAGCGGGAGTCAACTCCCGTGGGAGACCAGGAAATTTCTGTAGGCCTCCAGGGTGCCCTCCACCATGGCGTCGGCCGAGAAGTGCTTCAGGGCCCGGCGCCGGCCGGCTGCAGCGAGACGGGTGCGGAGCCCCCCGTCCTCCAGCATCCGGAAGAGGCGCCCGGCAAGCCCGGCGGGGTCCCGGGGTTCGGCCAGGAGCCCGGTCTCGCCGTCGAGGACGATCTCGGGGATGCCGCCGGCCCGTGTGGCCACCACGGGGAGGCCCGCCATCTGGGCGTCCACGATGGCCGTGCCCAGCCCCTCCATGTGGGAGGGAAGGACGAAGAGATCCAGGCTGCCGAGAATGGAGGGGACATCCTCCCGGTGGCCCAGGAAGCGGAGGTGCTCCGGACCGAGGCCCAGGGTGCGTGCCCGCGCCTCCAGGTCGCCGCGAAGCTCCCCGTCCCCCACCAGGAGGAAGAGCGCTTCCGGGTGGCGCTCCACCACGGCCGGGATGGCCTCCAGGAGGTAGCGGTGGCCCTTGTGATCGGTGAGGGCGGCCACCGTTCCCACGAGGACGCGGTCTCCGGCCACACCCAGCTCCTCCCGAAACCTCTCCCGGCCACCGGACGGGATCTCCGGGGGCTCCACGCCGGAATGGACCACATGGATCCGCTGGCGGGGGAGCCCGGCATCCACGAGCACGCGAGCCACGGCCTCCGAGATGGCGATGACCCCACCGGCTGCGCGCCGGTACTTCCACCGGCTGAATGGATCGCGGCCGGGGGCGAAGTCCACCCGGCGCGTGGGCACCAGGAGCGTCCGCCAGCTGCCCGGGAGCAGACCCGCCAGAGCCCCCAGCCCGTGGGAACGGGCCGAGTGGAGGCCCACCACGGCGGGGCGGCGCTCCCTCATGAGGCGGGCCAGTGCCAGGACGGTCGCCGGGTCCGCCTCGCCCCGTCCCGGTACCTCCACGATGGGGACGTCCGCCTCCACCAGCCGGCGGGCCAGCTCCCCATCCCTCCGGACCACGGCGGTGACGGGGTGTCCCCGCCGCGCCAGGCCGGTGCAGAGCAGGAAGACCTGGCGCTGCCCGCCGCGCCATCCGGGCTCCACGTCCACCTGGAGTGTGGGGAGGGGCTCCATGGCTGGAGTGTATCCGGCGATGGCGTGGCCGGTCCACCGTGATTCCGGGCCGGAGACCCCTTGGCCACCGCTCCCGGACCCGGTGCCACCCTGTCAGGTGGTCCCCGGCATTGCCGGTGGGCATCGGGGAGCCGCTTCCCCCAGCCAGACGGGCGGCCCTGGGGTCCACGGTTTCGTGAATGTGGGGCGGAGATACCGCCGGCCACGGGCTCCGGGCACCTCCCTGCCAGGGCGTCACTGTGTCCGCGAAGTTGCAGAACCCGGCCGGGACGGCGTCAGGGCCAGGTGCCTGACGATGGGTCGCCGCAGGAACGGGAACAGCCAGAAGGTGAACACCAGGGCGTGCGTCAGGAAGTGGATCCTCCAGTGGAGCCTGTGGCGGTGCGCCGCCTTCCACACCAGGGCTGCGACCTGTTCCGGGACCAGGTTGATGCCGGTCTTCTGGACGCTGTAGGCCTGGCGCCCGGCCTCGGTGACGAGGGGCGTCCTGACGTACGGCGCCAGAATGTCGCTGACCGCGATCCCGTGGGGCTCGAGCTCGAGGTCGAGAGCCTCCGTGAAGCTGCAGATGGCGTGCTTCGTGGCCGAGTAGACCGCCAGCTCCGGGACACCGTAGACCGCCGAGGTGGAGGCCATGGAGATGATGCGTGAGCCCGGTGTGGCCTTCAACAGGGGCAGTGCGGTGTAGGTCACCGTGACCACGCCCTTGAGGTTCACATCGACGATCCCGAGCTGGTCCCCGAGCGCGATCTCGTCGAAGGGGCCCATCCGTGCGATCCCGGCGTTGTTGAAGAGGACGTCGAGGCGTCCTTCCGTGCGTCCGGCAAAACCGTCCAGGGCCCTCCGGACCGTCTCCGGCCGCGTGACATCCATGACGGCGGTGAAACACCGGTCCTCCCCGATCTCCCCGGCGAGCGTGGCCAGGCCACCCTCGTTGACATCCGTGGCACCGACGAACCAGCCCTTCTGCGCGAAGAGCCGTGCGGTCTCGAGGCCGATCCCCGACGCCGCACCGGTGATGAAGATCGTGTTCCGGTTCATGGTTTCTCCCGTGCGTTCGTGATGGTTCGCGTCATCCGGGGCCATCGTGGCGATCGATGGAGTTTCGTGTGGTCGCGGGTCGGACCACCAGGGACGCAGATCATTGGGGGCGACCCCCTCGGTGGCGATGTTGCCGCCGCCCACTCCCGCGGAGGCAGGGCCGGGGAGCCCATCCGGTGTGGCCTCAGGACTCCAACCGGGCCCTGTCACGCCACGTGGCGAAGTCCTTGCGCGCCAGTGTCATCATGAGCGTCGGGCTGATGCGGGCGATCCACCACATGATCCTGGCCAGGCCCGTCACCGTGATGATCCGCTTCTTCCGGGCCACGCCGCGGAGCATCACGCGGGCGCACTCCTCCGGCGAGACGCCAAGACGGATCCACAGCCTGACGGCCTTGAGGACGCAATCGCGGTCCATGTTGACGAACCTGGCGCCCGTGACGATGTTGGTCCTGATCCATCCGGGACAGACGACGCTGACATCGACCCCGAGATCCTTGCCCTCGACCCACAGACCCTCGGAGAGTCCCACGACGCCGAACTTCGTCGTGACGTAGGACACGGTGGCGGGGAAGGGTATGAGTCCCTCCACCGAGGCGACGTTGACGATGTGGCCGTGGCCCTGCCTCACCATCTGCTTGTAGGCCAGCAGCGAACCGTGAACGACCCCGTCCAGGTTCACCGAGAGGACCTTCCGCCAGTCCTCGATCTCCGTGTCGCGGACCTCGCCGACGATGGCGAGACCGGCGTTGTTGAAGATGTAGTCCAGTCGTCCGTGGTGGGCGACGGTCCCGTCCACGACCTGTTTGAATGCGTCGTGGTCGCTGACGTCCAGCTTCATGGTGGTCACGGCCCTGCCCTGCTCCACGAGGGGCGCCATGGCCTCCTCGAGCAGGGTTTCGTTGATGTCGGTGGCGACGACACGGGCGCCGAATCCGGCCAGCTGTTCGGACACGGCCCTGCCGATGCCGGACGCCGCCCCCGTGATGAGGCAGACCTTGTCGCGGTACACGTTCTTCATGCGCGTCCTTCCCTCACCGTTCCAGGATGTGGATCACCAGGGTGGCCTCCTCGTTGCCGATGTTGCCCCCGCCGTTCTCGGCCAGGGCCAGCCGGGCGCCCTCCACCTGGCGTGATCCGGCCTCGCCGCGGAGCTGCAGCACGAGCTCGTGGATCTGGGCCAGTCCCGAGGCGCCGATGGGGTGCCCACGGCACTCCAGGCCACCCGACGTGTTGATGGGGAGCCTCCCCCCGATGGTGGAGTGGCCCTCCATGGCGAAGACGCCGCCCTCGCCGGGGGGGGCGAAGCCCAGGGCCTCCGCCTGGTGCAGCTCCCCGAAGGCCGTGGCGTCATGGATCTCCGCCACGTGAAGATCGTCCGGTCCCAGGCCGGCGGCCTCATAGGCCGCCCTGGCCGTCCGGACGGCGATGTCGCCCTCGAAATCGTCGATCCCCCGGTTGGTCCCGGTCCGGAGCTCCGAGGCCCGGATCCTCACGGCCCTGGAGTTTCCGGAGCGGCGGACCACCTGGTCGGGCACGACGATGGCCGCGGCGGCCCCGTCCCCGATGGGCGCACACATGGATCGTGTCAGGGGCCAGGAGACGAGACGGTCTTCCAGGACCTCCTCCGGCGTCATGGGGATGCGGATCTGGGCCCTGGGGTTGTCGACGGCGTGGTTGTGGTTCTTGGCGGCGATGACGGCGAGCTGCTCGGGCGTGGAGCCGAGCTCGGCCATGTGCCACAGGGCGAAGGCCGCATAGACGTCCATGAACACCGTGCGCTGGCCGCCGTCGTCGGCCGGCATGCGGGAGGCCAGCTCGGGGCGTTGCTCCCGGAGCCGGGCAACGGCTCCCTGGCGCAGACCGATCAGGCGGCCCAGGTGCTCCTCGGCGTGGGCCACGTCCAGGGCCGTGAGGAAGGCGCCGAACATCTTGCCCGTGTCCGCGTTGAAGATCTTCTCGGCACCCAGGGCGAGGACGATGCCGTACTGGCCCGCCGCCACGGCGGTCCGGGCCAGGTGCAGCGCCGTGGAGGCGCCGGAGCAGGCATTCTCCACGTTGACCATGGGCCTGCCGGCAAGCGGTGTTCCCTGGAGGGCCACCTGAGCACGGATGCAGTGCTGGTCGTCGAAGTAGCCCCAGGTGGAGTTGGAGAAGAAGACGGCGTCGATGGCGTCCAGGGAGAACCCGGCGTCCCCGGCGGCCTCCGTGGCCGCCTCCATCGCCAGGTCGGCGAGACTCCGTTCGGGGTGCCGGGCGAAGACCGTCTGCCCGACGCCGGCGATCCACGCGTCGTGCATCACGAGTCTCCGTCGCCCGCGGCACGCTCCTGGAGCCACTGCTCGTACTCCAGGGTGACCTCGCCGGCCTTCTCCAGGATCTGGGGAAGGATCTCCACGGCTTCCGGCATGGGGCCGGTTCCGGCCTTGAAGGGTTCCCAGAACCAGTCGTCGGTGTTCTTGATCATGGGGATACCGTCGCCGGAGAACGCACCGAAGTGGTAGGCGAAGGTGGCGATCAGCATCTCGTAGATCTTGTCCATGCTGAACGAGCCCTTCATCTCCGGGCGGTTGTACCACTCCTGGAAGATGCCCCGGTTCAGGGGGCCGACGGAGTTGGCGATGATGGCATCCATGCCCGGCATCATCCCGAGAATCAGGGCTGCCGCACCGTAGGAGCCCTGCTGGCGGGAGTCGACGTTCTTGGCGTAGATGGCCGCCGAGGCCTGTGCCAGGGCGATGCCGAAGTCCATCATCAGCCAGTTGCAGGCCGGACCGTAGCCGAACATCCCGGCCGACTTGTTCTCGTTGGCGAAGCGGTTGAACTCGCCGCAGGTGGGGAAGCCGCAGGCCCCGCAGTCCCAGGCCAGGGGCGAGGGCGAGGTCTTGGCGCCGATCAACAGGATGGCGTAGGGCTGGTTCTGTTCGAGGAACCGCTTGCCCATGAGGTAGTCGCCGTAGATGAACTGGGAGTAGGCTCCCTCGGGACCGGCGAAGATCTCCAGGAGGCGGACCATGAAACCGATCTCCTCGCCATGGACGATCCGGGTCTCCAGCTCGAGGCTGGGGGTCAGCCGGGGTGCGCCGAGGGCCGCCGCGGCACCATCCTTGGCAGCCTGCAGGATCAGTTCGAACGTGTAGTCCTTCTCAGTGAGAATCGGCATGGCTCACTCCTTCTCCGGGTCGTCGCCGGACCCCTTGGTCCACCTGGGATACCAGGTCTTGTAGTCGTACCAGTAGACCCCGCGAAGCGTGACGAACATCTTGCGGAGGTCGTCCTCCATGGTGGCCAGGTTGTGGAGGTGGTAGTCCGGCAGGACATCGACGTAGGGGTTCTTCTGACGGGACGACATCAGGATGGCGACCTTGATCCAGGAACGGGGCAGGATGCCCATCCGCTGGGCGGCCACGGAGACCGTGTAGAAGGGCATGGCGTCCACCAGGAGCCGCTGGGTGATGACCATGGCCGACCCGACGGCGATCCCGAGGTCGAGGTTTCTCGGCACGCACATGGGCCCGTGGAAGGGGACCTTCGCCCGCTCCTCCGGGGAGACGGCGGTCAGGTCGATCACGCCGTGCTCGGTCTTCCTGGCGTTGTAGACGAAGGAGCAGTCCATCCGGCCGGCGCAGAAGCCGCACCCCGCGTCCAGGGGTGTCCCGGCCGACCGGTAGTGGCCGATGACCAGGCAGACGTCGGACTCGCGGGCCATGACGGTCTCGTAGAGGAAACGGCGCTTGACGTGGCCGGAGAACTTGTGGGACTCGCGCTCCATGACGTCGGCCAGCGCCAGGAGATCGTCCCCCGTCAGGATCTCGCACTCGACGCCGTCCACACCGCCGGCCTTGGGCGCCGTCAGGGCGGCGTTGGCCGCGAGCCGGGCCACCTCGAGGGTGTGATTCTTCTGCGCCCGGTTGTAGGGCTCGAACTCGTAGATCTTTTCTCTCATGGTGTGTTCCTCGCGATGTCTGCGACGTTGATCTTGACGGCGCCCTCGGTCAGGTCACCCCCGGCCTTGAGCACCGCCTTCTTCACCCGTCCCGTCGGTGTGGTCGGCAGCTCCTCCACGAAGCGGTACCACTCGGGCACCTTGAAGGCCGCCAGCCGTTCCAGGCAGTAGGCGGCGAGCTCCTCGGGATCCACGGGTGCCAGGGGGACGATGAAGGCCAGGACCTCCTCCTCGCCGAGCTCGGACGGAACGCCCAGGACGGCCGCCAGGGCCACCTTGGGGTGACTGAGGAGGACGTGCTCCACCTGCTGGGAGGCGATGTTCTCGCCCCGGCGCCGGATGACGTCCTTCTTGCGGTCGAGGAAGGTGAAGAAGCCCTCCTCGTCCATGACGCCCTCGTCCCCGGTGTGGAGCCAGCCGCCGCGCCACAGCCTGGCCGTGGCCTCGGGATCGCCGATGTACTCGATCCGCTGCATCAGCCCGTCGGAGAGTTCCGTGGGCCGCACGCAGATCTCGCCCGGTTGCCCCGGCGGGAGCTCCTGGAGGTCATCGTCCAGGATCGCCACCTCGTTGTAGGGCAGGGCCAGCCCGATGCTGCCCACCTTCCGCCGGGCTGGATCGAGCGGGTTTGCCGTGTTGATGCCGGTCTCGGTCAGACCGTAGGCCTCCACCACCGTCAGGCCGAAACGTCGCTCGAAGGCCTCGTGGATCGGGGCCGGGGTCGCCGCGGAGAAGGCCACGCGGATGGGGTTGTCGGCGTCGTCTTCCGAGGGCGGCTGGTTGTGGAGCATGGTGACCAGGGGGCCGAGGAAGTTGACCTCCGTGGCGCCCCCCTGCCGTACGGTCTCCCAGAACTGGGAGGTGGAGAATCGTGGCACGAGCAGCATGGAGCCGCCGCACATGATGGTCATGGCCGTGCTCAGCTGGGCGTTGCCGTGGAAGAGGGGCAGGACCACCATGAGACGGTCCGTGGCATCCAGGCCCAGGTGCTTGGCCAGGACCTCCGCGATCATGGACATCAGGCCAAAGCGCCAGACCACGCCCTTGGGCCGGCTGGTGGTGCCCGAGGTGTAGATGATCTCCATGATCTCCCCGTCCCGGAGCCGATCGCTGAGGCTCCCCGGCTCCGACGAGGCCACCTCGGCCCACGGTGTCGTGCCGACGGGCGCCTCGCCCCCCACCGCCACCACCCTCAGGTTCCCGCGTCCCTGGAGGACGCCGGCCGCTGCCGGGAGGAGGGCGGATTCGATGAAGAGAACCTCGGTCTTCGAGTGGTGGAGCTGGTAGTCGAGGTCGTCACCCCTCAGGGCGGCGTTGTAGGGCACCAGGGTCATGCCGGCCGCGTTGGCGCCGAACCAGGCGGCCAGGAACTCGGGCCGGTTCATCAGCATGGCGCCGATCCTCGCGCCCTCTTCGAGCCCGAGGCCACGGAGGAAGCCCGCGACCCTGAGGGCGGCCGTGGCCAGTGCACCGCGGCTCAGCTCGTTTCCTTCGAAGAGGAGGAAGACCTCCTCCGGCCGGTCGTCCGCCATCTCGAAGAATCGTCGTGGCAGCGGCACGGCCTACTCTCCTTCCATGGATCGCAGCAGGTGCCCGGCGGTGAGTGCGAGGGACTCGTTGACACCGTCCTCCACCTGGGCCATGCGGGCATCGCGAAAGATCATCTCGATGTCCGATTCCTTGCTGAGGCCCATCCCGCCGAGGATCTGGATTGCCATGTGGGAGACCTTGACCGCCGCATCGGTGCAGAACACCTTGGCGGCGATGGCGTGCTGGAGGCTCGGCGTGATGGTCTGGTAGTTGTACAGCATCACCCTGCGGGAGAGCGCCCGGGCGGCCTCGACCAGCTTGAACATCTCGAAGAGGTTGACCTGGATCGTCGGGTGCTCGATGAGAAGACGTCCACCCTGAACCCGCTCCTTCGCGTACCGCATGGCCTCGTCGAAGGCCGCCTGGGCGACGCCGGTGAAGAGGGCGCTCATGGCCGTGTTGGCGATGGACAGCGTGGCGTCGATGGCGAAGGGGTACAGCTCGGTGTCCGAGATCAGGTTGTTGTCCGGCACGAAGACGTCGTCGAAGTAGATCTCGCCCTGGGGCAGTGCACGCTGGCCCATCTTCTCCCAGGCCTTCCCGCGGCTGATGCCCTTGGAGGACAGGTCCACCAGGGCGATACCGTTGCCCCGCAGGCCCTGGGCGGGATCGAGGTTGAGGAAGAGGTAGGCGTGGTGGGCCACGGGGGCGTTGGAGACCCATGCGGCCTTCTGGCCGTTGAGGAGCCACCCGCCATCGACCTTCCTGGCCCTGAGGTTTGGCACGATCTTCTCCGCCCCCGCCATGTCCGGCTGCATGAGCCAGTCGGAGCCGTGGTCCGGCTCGGTGATGGCCCAGCAGCCGATGAGGGAGGCGTCACGGTTTTCCACGAAGGGCGTGGTGAACTCGCCGATCAGCTCGTCGTTGTCGGTGGCCAGCAGGCAGGCGCCGAAGGCCGGGAACTGGGAGACGGCGATGGAGATGGCGAAGCCCGCCGAGCCCCAGGCGAGCTCCTCCAGCACGATGTGGGTGGCCAGCGGGTCGAGGCCCATGCCGCCGAAGCCCTCCGGAACGAGGATCGTGTGGAGGTTGAGCTCGTAGGCCTGCTGCATGGCCTCCCTGTACGCCGGATGCGTGCCAACCTCGTCGGCCGGAAGAGCGTCCAGTATCTTCGCATTGGGCCGCAGGACGTCCCGGGCAAAGGAATGCACCATGGACCTGATCTGTTCGTGCTCGTCACTGATGTCCGGAGTGAGTTCGAAGTACATGGTCACCCCCCTAGACCTCGAGATTCACGCCGTTGGCCCTGGCGATCTCGGGGTAGTACTTCTTGGCGGGCTTGATGACGGGAAGCAGGCTGAAGATCTTGGAGACCGGTCCCTTGGCCTTGATGTCACCCTTGGCGGTGGCCATGGGGACGTTGAGCCTGTCCATCCAGAACTTGTGGGCGATGTCGGCCTTCATCTCCATGCGGACCTCCGGCCTGTCCGGCGTGCCGTCCCAGGCCCCCTCGTGGACCGTGGCGTCCGGCATCAGCCACAGCTCACCCTCGGGCTCGTGGACGATGAAATGGACGTAGATCCCCAGGGACTTGAACTTCCTGGCGATGTCCTCCTGCTCGAAGGCCTTCCTCCAGGTGTTTCCCAGGACGGCGTACAACTGTTCGGTGCTCTCATACTTAGGCATCAGGCGATCCCCCTTTCCTTTCGAAGTCTGTCGGGAGGTCGAGAGCAAGAAGCGTTCCACGGTCCCTCGCTTCACCGGGCTCTGGCTAAGGTCCCTTTTCTATGGAACTTGTGGAAGGGGACGATCCGAAGGGGGCACGCCGGGCAAGGGGTTCTGTTTGCACGATTGCGATCAATGGCCACGAAATCTGTGGTAGATTCTTTTTCATGAGTAAGTTGCAGGAACGCAATCGAATTGCAGCATTGCAACTCGTGGAGCGGCGCCTCTTCGAGTCGTTGCCGTTGGGCATCTTCGTCCTCGACCATCGGGGCGTGGTACTGGCGATCAACGGCCAGCAGGAGATCAACTCGGGGATCACCCGCGAGGAGGTGGAGGGCCGGTCCATCACCGAGCTCTTCGGCAGCGTGTTGCAGAAGTACGGACTCGTGGAACCCCTGGAGCGGCTCCTGGCGGACGGGACGCCCTTCCAGACCGAGATCGAACGGTACGAACCGCAGTTCCTCCGCACGATGGTGCGGTTCCGTCTCTGGGGCTACAGCCTGGTCCCGGATGAGCTGTACGTGGTCCTGACGGACGGCGTCGACACGGAACACCCTGGTGTGCCGGAAATCGTCGGCGAGAGCGATGCCATGGAACGGGTCTTCTGGCTCATCGAGCGGGCGGCGCGGGTGGATGCCACCGCCCTGATCCTCGGCGAGACCGGCACCGGCAAGGAGCTCGTCGCCCGCGCCATCCACAGCCGGAGCGCACGGCGCAGGGGGCCCTTCCTGGCGGTCAACTGCGGTGCGCTGCCCGAACAGCTCCTGGAATCCGCACTCTTCGGCCATGAGCGGGGCGCCTTCACGGGGGCGGAGCGGCGGGTCAAGGGCTATTTCGAGGCCGCCCACGGGGGGACGCTCCTGCTGGACGAGATCGGCGAGACGAGCCCGGCCTTCCAGGTCAAGCTCCTGCGCGTGCTCGAATCGGGGAGGGTGACCCGGCTGGGGGGCACGGTGCCCATCGAGACGGACGTCCGGGTGCTCTGCGCCACCAACAGGGAGCTCGGAGACGAGGTCCAAACGGGGCGGTTTCGCAAGGACCTCTACTACCGGATCAACGTTCTCCAGATCCGCCTTCCGGCACTCCGGGAGCGGATCGAGGACCTGCCCCTCCTGGTGACCCGCTTCCTGCAGGAGGCGATCCAGAAGCATGGACTTGGGGAGAAGACCATCTCACAGCCCGCACTGGAGCGTCTCCGGACCCATGCATGGCCGGGCAACGTGCGGGAGCTGGCCAACGTCATCGAATCGGCCTACATCGTGGCGCCCGGCAGGGTCCTTCAGGAGCACCACCTCCCCCGGCGGATCCTGGAGGCCACGGAGGCTGGCGAGGCCTCGGGTGGGGGAACGGGGGTGCCCACCCCCTACGAGGAGGCCCGGCGCCGTTTCCAGCGGGAGTACCTGGAGCAGGTCCTGCGGCTCGCTGGTGGCGACATGAAGGCCGCCGCCCGCCTGGCCGGCGTGCACCCCTCCACGCTCTACAGGATCCAGATGAGGTCGGCACGGAAGGGGTAGCCAGGGTGAGGACGTGAGGATGGCCCCCGCCCGCCCGGGGGTGCGGAAGAGCAGGGAGAGCAGGGGCGCAGGGGAGCAGGGGATGCGGTCGCCGTCACGGTCACGGACCCTGACCCTGACCCTGACACGGTCCC
>JAMOWA010000009.1 GCA_027061805.1 Thermoanaerobaculia bacterium
CCCCCCCTCCTGTCAAGCCTCGCGACCGCCCGACATGACCCGAATCACGATCCAGGCATCCCGCCACCCTCCCGACCGCCGGAACCGGGAGAAGGGTCCCCGGCCGTGTCGGAGTCCGGGTCCGGGGTACGCCCTCGCCCTGTCCCGGGTCGTGGAGGGAGGGGTTGTGGTGCAGCGTCGGGGAATGGACGGTGAGGCACCGGATCGTGAGGCGGAGCGGGCGCTGCGGGGCGTGGTGGTGGGACGGAAGAACCATCACGGATCGAGATCGAGGCGAGGCACCGAGGTGGCGGCGCTCTACTACACCCTGCTCGGGACCGCCAGGCTCGGCGGCGTCGATCCGAGGACCTCCCTCCGGGAGGCCGCCATCCGGGCCATCACGGAACCCGGCACCGTGACCCTCCCGAAAGATCTCCGACCTGACCTGCCAGGACCTGGATTTCAAGCACACAACCCCCGCCAGGCGTCAAGACGGGGTCGGGCAAGGATGTACGATCACCCGTGGCACATCTGGCAGAACTCGCCGGGCATGCCTCCCTCGTGGCACGTGGAGCAGGTGTCCAGGTCCAGCCTGCCGTCCATGAAGAGCTGGCCGTGGGTCTCCGCGAAGTCGTCCGGGTGGGGCATGGTCACGCCGTGGCACTCGTTGCACTCGGCGGGCGTGAGCGCCACGCCGCCGTGGTGGTCGAGCTCGGTGTGGCAGGTGGTGCAGTCGATGCCCTGCCTCGCGTGGTTGGCGTGGCTGAGCGCCATGCCGTTCCACTCGATCTCCTTCTTCGGCCCGCCCTCATGGCAGGGCGTGCACTCCTGCCGGGCCGCCGTGTCGCCGTGGCAGGTGAGGCACGTGTCGAAGCCCTCCTTCTGCACGTACCGCCCCATCTCCGACCGGAAGCCCGAGGGGTGGGGCACGGGGATCCCTCCGTGGCAGGTCCCGCAGGCCTCCTTGCCCCAGGACAGCTTCCCGTGATCCGAGTAGGGCGTGTGGCAGGAGACGCAGTCCCCCACAGCGTCGGCGTGCCGGACATGGGGGAACGGGGTCCCCTTCCACGTGACGGTGGCCGGAATGGTGGTGTGGCAGCGGGCGCACTCGTTGGCCGTGAGCCGCCTCGCGTCCTTGATCCGCGGGAACCGGGTGGACAAGCCCGCGGCCCTGAGCGCCGTGTTGGCCGCCTGCACCGCGCCGTCCAGCTGGACGGCGGCGAAGACCACGTTGTGGACACCGTGACCCACCTCCACCTCGTGCAGGCGCTGGCGGGCGGTCTGCAGGGCCTTCTTCGCCTCCGCCGGCACCCGCCGGCCGCGAATCGCGGCCCGGGCCGCCCTGACGGCCCGCCGTGCCGCGGCCAGGTCGCGCTTCAACATGGCCTTCCAGTTCCGGAGGATCGTGTCGTAGCCCGGACCGTGGCAGTCGTTGCAGGCCTTCCCGCCGGGACGGCGCACCTCGCCGTCCCGCGTGGGCTGCATCTCCGTGTGGCAGCCGTCACAGTGGACGTGAACCCTGGCCATGGCGTCGGGCATCGGCTCCTTGCCGGGCTCGTCGGAGGCCACGCCGAGGTAGAGGGACCGCGTGGCGTTGTGGGCGTTCTGGTGACACAGGTGGCAGTCATCCTCCGAGCTGATCGCCAGCGGGCGGACCGTGTGGCCGATGGGGTGGTGGCAGAAGGTGCAGGGGAAGCCCTGACCGTCCACATGGGTCGCGTGGACGAGCTCGATGTTCCCGTACTCCTTTGTCCGGTTCCCGGCCAGGTGGCACACGACGCAGCGGTCATGATCCACGTCGCCCTCACCCTGGTTGATGTCCGCATGGCATCCCATGCAGTCCATGCCGTTCCTCTCGACCGGCGAGTGGTCGTAGCGGTCCTTCGGCAGGGCCGACACGTCGTGGCACAGCTGGCACCGCGAGATGTCCTCCTCCCACCCGAGCTTCCGGAAGTGGCAGATGGTGCAGGCCTCCGTGCTCACCGGCTTCCCCTCACCATGGACGAGGCTCTGGTGGCACGTGGTGCACGCCGGCTTGAGCCCCCGCTTGATCTTGCCCAGGTGATCCGCATGGGAGAACCGCACACCGTGGAACCCGAGCTCGCCTCCCTCCGGGATCTCCGCATGGCACCCCTCCTGCACGCAGCCGGACCCGGGGGCCGTCTGGAACACGCCGGTGGATCCGGTGCCGGTGATTCCCTGGGCGACCAGGGACACGGCCACCTTCTGGACCCTCATGGCACCCGAGGGCCCGGAGGTGAAATGGCACTCCACGCAGCCCACATCGGCATGGGAGGACGCCTTCCACGTGGCCACGTACTCGGAGAGCCACGGGAAACAAGCGTAGAAGGACGGACTCCCACCCACCTTCAGGAAGGCCCAGAACGCCGCCGCCAGGATGACCGCGACCACCACGAGACCCAGGACCATCCGCCGGAGCCTCTCGTTCCCGGGCTGCCCCCCGTCCCCGGTCCTCGGCTCGTTGACGGCCTCACCGCTCACGTACTCCACGCCGTCTCGTTTGTCGGCCATCTCCCCCTCCGGTTCCCGATATCCCACCGGTCCAACCGTAGCGACTTGTGATTCGTTTCGCAAGGATTTCGATGTTCTCTCAAGTATGGATCACTCTTGAGGCAGACGGAAACCGGCCGGCCGGAAGACCGGCCGGCCGTGATGCGCTGGGCGCCCCGGATCAGCGGTACCCGAAGAGCATGGCGTAGAGGATGAGCAGGATGAGCCCCGATCCGACGAAGAGGGCACTGAAACCAAAGAAGCGAATCATCTTCAGCTTCCTCTGCGGCACACCGCCCGCGATCCTCTCGTCCGGGTTCTCCATCTGCATCAGGTCCTCGTACTCGGCGGGCTTGTCGTGCCTGAGCTCCTCGAGCGGCACCCGCCCCGTGAAGATCACGGGATCCATGGGGAACTTGTCCGGCCTGAAGTGGGTGTTGAAGAAGTGGATGGTGAAGATGAACGCCGTGGCCAGGAGCGCCTCGTCGCTGTGGACGATGGTGGCCACGTTGATCATCCACCCGGGGAGGAAGCGCGTGAAGAAGGTGGGGAACCAGAGCATGAGCCCGGTGCTTCCGATGACGAACACGCCCCAGAACACGGCGAAGTAGTCGAACTTCTCCCAGTAGGTGAAGCGGCCGAACTTCGGACGTTCACCGCGGCCCAGGAACCACAGGATGCTCTGCCAGAACTGCTTGATGTCGTTCAGGTTGAACATCATGGAGTCCTTGCCGAAGATGAACCCGATCCAGGTCTTGCCGGACTCAGCCTTGAACTTGAAGATCTGGCGCACGTGGTACAGGAAGAGGAAGAGCAGGGTCACCGCGGCGATCCGGTGCAGGACGCCGGTGACCTTGAAGCCTCCCAGGATCCTCGAGATGACCACGGCCCAGCCCATGTAGGAGAACTTGAGCGTCATCCCCGTGATGGCCAGGGTGAAGAAGCTCAGGATCATCACCAGGTGCATGATCCTCTGGGTGGTGGTGAATCGCACGTAGAACCTGCCGTGGCTCGTGGCCTTCAGGTGCTTCCACTGGTCCCTGGTCCGCCACAGGCGGAACAGCCAGAGCAGGGTGTGGATGGTGAAGAACACCAGTGTTCCCACCAGCAGCGCCGTCATGAACAGCCAGGTGTAGTAGAGGTATGGGTACTTCTTCGGATCGTGGTGGGTGGCGTGGGTCAGGTACCCGGCGAACTGGCGATGGGCGCCCTTGTGGCACTGGCCACAGGTGTCCACCACGTTCGTGTGGCTGAGGGTGGACCGGGGGTCGTCGGGGGGAAGGATGTTGTGCCGGCCGTGGCAGTCGTAGCACTTGGCGGCACCCTCCTCGCCCAGGCGCGAGACCTTGCCGTGCACCGTGTCGAAGAAGGTCTCGGCCTCGTGCTCGTGGCACTTGCCGCACTGGTTCATCATCATGGTCCGGAAGCCCTTGGTGTCGATCCTCCGGATGGTGTGGGAGGTGTGGCAGTCCTCGCAGGTGGGGAGCTTCCGGTCGGTCTCGATGTTCCCGGGCCAGTGGACGCTCGTCCGGAAGACCTCCTCGATCCCCTTGTGGCAGGTCCCGCAGGTGTCGGCCACGTGGGCGGGGTTCACCGAGGACTCCGGGTCCTCCGCCGGCAGCTCCCTGTGGTTGGTGTGGCAGTCCGTGCAGGTGGCCGACACCACGAGGCCGGCCTCCAGCAGCCCCTTGCCGTGCACGCTGTGCACGTAGCTCTCCACGATGTCGCCCACGTCGGACTGGATCCGCTTTCCGGCGGGGCCGTCCTTGCGGTGGCACCGCCCGCAGAGCTCGGGAACGTTCCGGGCGAAGGTTGGCGAGGTGGGCAGGAGATGGCTCTGGGTGGCATGGGCGCTGTGGCAGGTCAGGCACCTCGGGGCGTCGGGATCACCCCTGGCCGCCAGGGTCCCGTGGGTGCTCCTCGTGTGGTCGGACACCACCTCGGCGTGACAGATGCTGCAGTCCACCGGGTTCTTGATGGTGGCACAGGGCCGCCTGATGGCGGTGCTCACCTCGGTGTGGCACTGGGCGCAGGCCACGTTGGCGTGGGTGGACAGGTTGTAGGCCTCCTCGTCGATGAACAGCGAGATGGTCTTCCCGTCCTTCTCCATGGTGAGGTTCCTGTCCGAGTGGCACCGCATGCATTCCTTGTTGGCCACACGCTGCGGGTTGAGCGGGGTCCTCCGGATCTTGTGGGGCTGGTGGCAGTCCACGCAGGCGGGGATCTTGTGGGGCTGCTCCTCCCAGAGCTTGCCGTTGATCACCTTGACGTGGACCTCCTCGATCCGTGCGTGGCACCGGGTGCAGGTCTTCGCCACGTTGGCGGGGTTGATGCTGGAGTCGGGGTCGCGGTGGTCCAGGATCAGGTGCGAGTTGTGACAGGAGGTGCAGACGGCCGTGACGGTGAGGCCCATCTTGAAGAGGCCCTCGCCGTGGATACTCATGGAGTAGTTCTCCAGGATCTTCGCCTGGGGGATGTCCCTCTGCTGGGAAACCTTGGTTCCCTCACGGTGGCACCGGCCGCAGAGGATGGGTACGTTGATGGTGGAGGTCGGCGACCGGGGATCGTCGTTCGGGAGGATCTCGTGGTGCTGGTGGCACGTGATGCAGCTGGGCGCCAGCGGGTCGCCCTTGAGGGCGGCACGGGCGTGGACGCTCCGCCGCTGGTCGGCCACCTCGTCGGGGTGGCAGGTCCCGCAGACCTTGATCTCCACGTCCTCGGTCCTGGGACGGGCCATGGAGTGACCCCTGTGGCAGTCCACGCAGGAGGCGTTGGGCCGCCCCTCTCTCTTCCCGTGGATGCCCCGGGCCACGGAACGCACCTCGTCCTCGTGGCACCTGCGGCACAACGACGCCACGTTGCCGGCCGCGATGGTGGACGACGGGTCGTCCGGGCCGAGGACGTCGTGATAGCCGTGGCAGGTCACGCAGCCCTGGGAGTCTCCGCCCCTCTCCTCCAGAGCCCACTTCCCGTGGGGGCCCCTCTTGAGGTCGTCCACCACGTCGTCGTGGCACTTGGTGCAGTCCACCGGCTCGAGGTCCTCCGCATGGGGCAGCTCGACACCCTCGAGATCCGAGTGGCAGGCGATGCACTGGAGGTCCCCGTGGACCGATGCCGCGAACTTCGCCTGGTCCACGAACACGGAGATCTCCGTTCCATTCCGTTCCCCCGTGAGATCCCGATCCTCATGACAGGTGAGACAGTCGGCGTTCCCCTGGGCCGGTGCCGCCCGGGCGGGCCCCAGAACGAGTCCCGCCAGCAGGACCATGATCGACATGCCGATGTGGTGAAAACGCCGTGGGCGGCGGCCGCCGCCAGACCAGTTCTGCATCACTCCCCCTCCGAAGAACGTCACGGACGCGTCACGTCAGGCGCGACTGTACCGGCATATGAAGAAAAACTCAAGCGTGCAATCGAGGCAAAGTTATTGAGAACAATACTCGATATGCAGATCAGGCCGGGGGAGTCCCGGTGGGATCAGCGAGCGTCCGGCCCCCGCCACACGCCGGGGATCGTCGCGCCGCACTCCACGCACCTCCCCTCCGGACCCACGCGATTCGAGACCACGCGGAACCCCCAACGCTCCACCAGGACGGCCCCGCACGAGGGACAGAGCGTGTCCTCTCCGTGGGGGATCCCCCCCGGCAGGTTCCCGGCGTACACGAAGTGGAGCCCCTCCTCGAGACCGATCTCCCGGGCCCGGACCAGGGTCCGCGCCGGCGTGGGGCCGCCACCGCTCATCCTGTAGTCCGGATGGCAGGCCGTCACGTGCCACGGAATGTCCACGGAGACCGAGGCCACGAACCGGGCCATGTCCCGGAGCTCGGACTCGTCGTCGTTGAACCCCGGCACCACCAGCGTGACCACCTCCACCCAGAACCCGAGCTCCCGGAGGCGGCGGATGGTGTCCAGAACCGCGCCGAGCCGCCCGCCGAGCCGCCGGTAGGCCTCCTCGCGGAAGGACTTGAGGTCCACCTTGAAGAGGTCGGTGACCGGCCTCAGGTACTCCAGGACCTCCGGAGTGGCGTGACCGTTGGAGACGTACCCCGTGAGGAAGCCCCGCCGGCTCGCCAGGCCAAAGATCTCGCGGGCCCACTCCGAGGTGATCAGGGGCTCGTTGTAGGTGGAGACCACGCACCGGGCACCGCTCTCCTCCGCCGCGTCCACCAGCGCACCGGCCGAGACGGGCCGGACCCGGGTCGTGGCCGCGGGATCCCGGAGGGTCTGGGAGGTGAACCAGTTCTGGCAGAACCCGCAGTGCATGTCGCAGCCGAGCATGCCGAAAGACAGGGCCCCGGAGCCGGGCAACACGTGGAAGAAGGGCTTCTTCTCGATGGGGTCCACGGCGATCCCCGCCGTGTACCCCCACGGCACCCGCAGGGCGTCACCCTCCCTGGAACGGACACGGCAGATCCCGCGCGCTCCCTCCGCCAGCTTGCACCGGTGGGCGCAGGCCACGCACTCCACCTTGCCCGACCGGTGGCGCCGGGCCAGGTCCGCGGTCACCCTCGTGTGACGATCCAGGAGCACCTCGCTCATCCCCGCCTCCCCTCCAGAATGTGGGGCGCGGTGGCGGCGTGGGCAACGGCCGGGGGGCGATGGGTCTCCCGAACCCCGGGCGTCCCGCCGCCACCGGAAAGAAAACCGGCCCGGGGAACCCCGGGCCGGCTGGATCGACGGTGATTGTCCCCGTCACTCCTCGAGCGGTTCGAGGGTGAGGGGATCGCGCAGGGGGACCCTGTGGATGGGGCCGAAGTCCGTGAGCTTCCACCTGTAGTCGGGGTGCCCCTTCATGATCTCGTCGATGTTCCCCACCACGAGAATGACCATCTTCGAGGGGTCCAGGTGCCGCTTCATGGCGGCCTGGATGGCATCGGGCGTCACAGCCTCCACCTTCTTCCGGTACTCGGTCCAGTAGCTGTGGGGGATCCCCATCAGCTCGTCGCGGGCGAAGATCGCAGCCGTCCGCTCCGCGGATTCGAAACGCCGCGGGAAGGTGTCCACGAAGGAGGCCTTCGAGGTCTTCAGCTCGTCGTCGGAGACCTTCTCAGAGCGGATCTTCTCGATGAGCTCCATGGTGATGCCCAGGGCACCGGGACAGGTCCTGGACTTGGACTGGAAGACCGCGCGGAAGTACCCGGGGTAGGCCACGGGGAACGTGAAGTAGGAGGCGGCGTGGTAGGCGAGCCCCTCGTCCGAGCGCACCCTCAGGGTGATCCACGAGGTGAAGCCACCGCCCCCCAGGATGTCGTTGCCCACCCGCAGGGCGAACTCGTCGGGGTCGCCGAGCTTCACACCCAGTTGCCCGGCCGAGACACGGCCCTGGTTCACGTCGGGCTTGTTCACCACGTACACGCCGGGCTCCGCCTGCTGGACGTCGGCAGGCGGCGGCGGAACGGTGTCCCCGCCCTTGGGGAGCGTCCCGAGGGTCCTCTCCAGCATGGCCTTGATGGCGTCCCGCTCGAAGTCGCCGGAGACGGCCACCACCACGTTGCCCGCATGCATCAGCCGGGCGACGAGACCCTGGGCGTCGTCCACCGTGATGGCGTCCACCGAGGCCTTCGTGGCCAGGCGGTTGGCCCAGAATCCGTCCCCGTAGACGAGGCGGCTCCACTCGCGCCGCTCGATGTCGGCGGTGTCGTCGTTGCGGCGCTTCATCTCCTGGATGAGGTCGTCCTTGGCCTTGGTGAAGCGGTCCTCCTGGAAGCGGGGCCGCATGAGGACGTCCATCAGGATGCCCATGGCCTCGTCCAGGTCCTTGGAGAGCACGTTGAGGCGGACCGAGCCGCTGACGTCACCGATGCTGGTGGACAGGTCGGCCGCGAGGAAGTCCAGGTCCTCGTCCAGCTGCTGGGCGGTCCGGTCCCCGGCGCCGCCGGTGCGCCAGACCTCGCCGGCCAGGCTGGCGAGCCCCTCCTTGCCTTCGGGCTCCAGGTAGGAGCCGCCCCGGAAGAGGACCGTCACGGTCACCAGGGGAAGCTGCCGGTCGGGCCTGGCGTAGACGGGAATGCCGTTGCCCAGCTCGAACCGCATGGCCGAGGCATCGGGAACCTGGAAGGTCAGCGGCGGGAACTTCAGCTGCTCGGGGCGGGGCGGAATCTCCCCCGCCGTCGCGACGGTCGCCGCCACGAGGACGGCCGAGAGCACGAGAGTGGGAATGGCGCGGCGCATCACTTCACCTCCGCGGTGGTGGACTGCAGCTCTTCGAGCCGCTGCCTGGCCCTCTTGAGGACCAGCTCCAGTGCCGGCTTGAACTCGGGGGGGGCCTGGCCCATGGAGCCCTCGAGGCCGGCGATCATCTTGGTGAGCTGGTCCGGATCCTGGACCTGCTCCAGACGGGCCAGCATCTGCCTGGCGGCAGCCTTGGCCCGCCCCTTCAGCCCGGCCAGCTCCGGATCCTCCTCGGTACCGGCCTTGCGGCTGTACCACATGATGTTGCGATCCTCGGGGGTGAAGTAGGTCTTCACCACCCTCTGGATGTCCCCGGCGGTGACGGCCTGGATCCTGGCCGGCATCTCGTTGAGCTCGTGCCAGTCGCCCTGGGCGTCGTAGATGAGGAGCTGGAGAAGGAGGAAGAACCGCGACTGGAGCCGCCGGTAGGAGTTGGCCACCGCCTGGTTCTTGACCTTCTGGAGCTCGTGGTCACCCACGGGCTCGTTCATGAGGCGATCGATCTCGGCGAGCAGGGCCTCCTCCACCTCCTGGTGGCTGTGGCCGTCCGCAAGCTCGGCGCCGATCTCGAACGAGCCGGCGTACTTCATGGCGCTGCTCCACGCGTAGGGCTCCCCGGTGGCGATGTGCTGCTTCTCCACCAGGGACTTGTAGAGGCGGCCCGTCCTCCCGTTGAGGAGGGAGGCCAGGACCTGGAGGGCGTACTTGTCCTTGTGGACGAAGGGAACCGTGTGCCAGCGGATCTCCACCATGGGGTTGGTGTCCGCCTCGGCGCTCATGCGCTTCTCCTGGAGCTGCTCGATCTCCTCCGTGATCATCTCCGGAGGATCCTGGGCGCCGCGGGGGATCCTGCCGAAGTACTTCTTCGCCAGGGCCACCGCCTCTTTCGGGTCGAAGTCACCCACCAGCGCGGCCGTGATGTTGTTGGGAGCGTAGAAGGTGGCGAAGAACTCGTTGGCCTGCCGGCGCGAGATGGACTCAACGTCGGAGGGCCAGCCGATCACGGGGTGGTGGTAGGGAACGGAGGTCCAGAACATGGAGCCGAACTGCTCCTCGAACTTGGCCACCGGGTCGGACTCCACGCGCATCCGGCGCTCCTCCCGCACCACGTCCCGCTCCGAGTAGAACTCCCGGAACACCGGGTGGAGCAGCCGCTCCGACTCCATCCAGAACCACAGCTCCAGCTTGTTGGCCGGCACCGTGATGAAGTAGGTGGTCATGTCCTCGTTGGTGAAGGCGTTGAGCCCCGAGGCGCCGTTGGCGGTGTAGACCTTGTCGAACTCGTCCTTGACGATGAGCTTGTGCTGCTCATCCTGGAGCTTCTTCATCTCGGCCCGGAGCTCCTCGAGGCGGGGCGTCTGGTTCTCGGGAGAGTAGATATTGCCGGTGATCTCACCCCGGCGCTTGGCCTCCCGGAGCTTCGTGTACTCCTCCTCCATCTGGAGCCTGACGGCATCCAGACGGTCCATGATCTCCTTCTCCTTCGCGTGGTCCTTCGTGCCGATGGTGGTGGTGCCCTTGAACATCATGTGCTCGAACAGGTGCGCGATCCCGGTGATGCCGGGCCGCTCGTTGGCCGAGCCCACATGGGCCACCCAGCCGCCCGAGATGGAGGGCGACTCGTGCCGTTCCACCATGAGCAGCTTCATGCCGTTGTCCAGGGTGACCTCCTGGACGGGGACCTTCGCCTGCTGGGCGACGGCAGGCCCGACGGCCACGACCAGGCCCAGGAGGACCAGGCCCACGATGCGCGATCCACGGTTCCTCATGCGTTCTCTCCTTCCGTGAGGGTGAGCTCGTCATCCACTCCGGAGTGCACTGGGATGGACAACGCCGGCATTCTATACGAACGGCCCCCCTGGGGGTTTCACCCGGAGATGAAGTCCTGGATCCTCTCGAGAACGGGAACACCCCCCTCGGCCAGCACCGAGTGACCGGCGTCGGGCAACTCCAGGAAGGTGGCGTGGGGCAGGCCCGAGGCCAGCAGCTCCGTATCCTCCACGGAGACCACGGCATCCCTCCGCCCGGCGACCACGAGCGCGGGGACCCGGATGTCCGGCAGGTTCGGCCGGAGGTCCCAGCCCTCCAGGAGGTGCCGGGCCTGGGCCCGGGCGCCCTCCACGTCCCGGGGGTCCAGCCCGTAGAGCTCGCCGACCTCCCGGATGATGGAGGGGTGCCGCTCGTGGAAGGGCGGTGCGAAGGTGAGCGCCGCCAGGGCGAGCCCCACGAGGTCCGGCGGGTCGAGCTCCAGCAACCGGGAGAGGAGGCCGAGGGACGCCCTGCCATGGTGCGAGAGGTGCGCCGCGCACGAGGCCAGCACCAGCCGCTCCACACGGGCGGGGGCGTCCCTCGCGGTGACGAGCGCGATGGCCCCGCCCATGGAGGCCCCCAGCAGGGAGGCCCGCTCCAGCCCGAGGTGGTCCAGGATCGCCACCAGGTCCCTGGCGGCGCCCGCCAGCGTGAAGGCCTCGCCGCCGCGGGAGGCCCCGACACCCCGGTTGTCCGGACAGACCACCGTGAACCGCTGGCCGAGGATCGCGGGCAGGCTGCCCCAGATCCTGCGCGTGGAACCCAGGCCGGCCACGAGCACGAGCGCCGGCCCGCTCCCGGTCACCGAGAACCCGACGGGACCGCCGGGCCCCTCGATGGTGATGGATTCCCCTTCCATGGGACCGATTGTACAGGCCGGCAACGACGGACGGGAACGGAGGAGTCCGTGCCGCCCTCCACCCGCCCCGTGAGGGAGTGAGGACGACAGGACGCGGGGGCGTCCCCCGCCCACCCGGAGAGGGATCCGTGGCCGTGTCGGTGACCGTGACCGTGTCCGCGTCCGTGGCCATGTCGGTGACCGTGGCCGATTCCATGGCCGTGGCCGTGGCCGTGGCGGTGGCCGTGACGGTGTCCGTGGCGGTGTCCGTGCCCCTGACCGTGTCAGTGTCCGGGTCAGTGTCCGTGACCCTGTCCCTGTCCCTGTCCCCGACGGATTCACCCCCTCGCCCCTGCTCCCCTGCCCCTCTGCGTCTGTGACGGTGTCCGTGGCGGTGTCCGTGGCGGGTTCGGGGACGGCGCCGGCGGACGGCGACCGCAAACGGCAGCCGCGGCAGGGTTCGTGTCCGTGTCAGTGTCCGTGACCGTGACCGTGTCCAAGACTGTGGCCGTGGCCGTGATCGCCTCCCCTGCCCCCCCTCAGCGCCTCTGCTCCCCTGCTCCCCTGCCCGCGATCCTGTCCGTGTCCGTGTCCGTGTCCGTGCCCGTGCCCGTGTCCGTGCCCGTGCCCGTGCCCGTGCCCGTGTCCGTGCCCGTGCCCGTGTCAGTGTCCGTGACCGTGCCCGTGCCCGTGTCCGTGTCCGTGCCCGTGCCCGTGTCCGTGTCCGTGTCCGTGCCCGTGTCCGTGTCCGTGTCCGCGTCCGTGCCCGTGCCCGTGTCCGTGCCCGTGCCCGTGCCCGTGTCCGTGCCCGTGCCCATGTCCGTGCCCGTGCCCGTGTCCGTGCCCGTGCCCGTGCCCGTGTCCGTGTCCGTGTCCGTGTCCGTGTCCGTGTCCGTGTCCGTGTCCGTGTCCGTGCCACGGTGTGCCCCTCGTGGTGTCCATTTGGTGGGGCCAATCGCACCCCGGCGGGGCCGCAGTCAAGGGCAGGCCTCCGGTCGCGGCGCAGACGCCGCGACCCCTGACAGCGGCCCCGCGGGGTGCCGGTGGAACACCATGGACACCACGAGACCCACACCGCTCCCCACGCCCCCCACCGGCCGGCTCCTGGCCCACACCGTCGCCCTCGAGGCCGCAGGGATGGCCATCACCCTCGCGCTGGCGCTCCCGCCCCGCCTCAGGAGCCTCGCCGACCAGCTCATCCGCTCGGCCTCCTCGGTCCCCGCGAACCTCGCCGAGGGCGCAGGCAGGGCCGGCCGTGACCGCCAGTACCACTGGCGTGTCGCCTACGGCTCCGCGCTCGAGGCCGACTCGCACCTGCGCCTGCTGCTCGCAGTGGGTGCCATCGACCCGGACCAGGCCCGGAGGGCCCTCGAGCTCCTCGACCGCACGAGGGCGCTCACGTGGCGGCTCCTTCACCCGCCCGCCCGTTCGTGAAACGTGAAAGGTGAAACGTGAAACGAAAGAAGGCACAGGGGATGTGCGAGCCTGGAGCCCCGCTGGTGAGGGAGGGAAGGCGTCCACCGCACCCCCGGAGAAGCGTCCGCGTCCGTGTCGGTGTCCGTGACAGTGACCGTGTCGGAGTCGGGGCCAGTGACCGTGCCGGGTTCGGGAACGGCGTCGGGGCCAGGGTCCCGGTCAGGGTCGCGGTCGGGGCCACAGTCACGGTCGGGAACTGTGTCCGTGGCCGCGTCCGTGACAGTGACCGTGTCCGTGTCGGTGTCCGTGACCCCGTCCCTGCCCCTGTCCCCGTCCCTGCCCCTGTCCCCGTCCCTGCCCCTGTCCCTGTCCCTGTCCCTGTCCCTGTCCCCGACGGATTCTCCCCCTCGCCCCTGCTCCCCTGCTCCCCAGCCCCTCTGCTTCTGTGACGGTGTCGGCGACCGTGTCGGTGTCCGTGACAGTGTCCGTGTCGGTGTCAGGGCCCGTGACCGCCTCGGTGCCCACCCCCCGGATGCCGCGGCCTCCGCATCCCGGTGCCCACGATTCCGTTACAATCGGCGCGGGGAGGATCCTCATGTGCCTGGCCATTCCCATGAAACTGGAGCGGCGTGACGAGTTCGAGGGCGTGGTCTCCCTGGACGGGATCAGCCGCACCGTGTCGGTGATGCTCCTGCCCGAGGCCGAGCCCGGCCAGTGGGTCCTGGTGCACGCGGGCTACGCCATCGCCGTTGTGGACGAGGACCAGGCCCGCGAGACGCTGGAGCTCATCGGGGAGCACGCCGACGCCATGAGGGACCTGTGACCCCCGGGGACCCCTACCACGATCCCGCGGCCGTCCGGTCGCTGGCCGCGGCGATCCGGGACGAGTCCGCCGGACTGCGGGATCCCCTCACCATCATGGAGGTCTGCGGCAGCCACACCCACGCCATCGCCAGGGCCGGGCTGCGCTCCGTGCTTCCCCCCAACCTCCGCCTCATCTCCGGCCCGGGGTGTCCCGTGTGCGTGACCCCCGTGGACTGGCTGGACCGGGCCGTGGCCCTCGTCCGGCGGGACGACGTGATCCTGGCCACCTTCGGGGACCTCATGCGCGTGCCCTCCAGCGGCCCCACCCTGGAGGCGGTCCGCAGCGAGGGCGCCCCGGTGGAGATCGTCTACTCGCCCCGGGACGCACTGGACATCGCCCGGGCCCATCCGGACCGCACGGTGGTGTTCCTGGCTGTGGGCTTCGAGACCACGGCCCCCACCATCGCGGCGGCCCTGGTCGAGGCCGAGCGGGAGGGCATCCGGAACTTCATGATCCTGCCCGGCAACAAGACCATGCCCGAGCCCATGCGGCTCATCGCCTCGGACCCCGCGATCCGGGTTGACGGCTTCCTGCTCCCCGGCCACGTGAGCGTCATCGCGGGCTGGGAGACCTTCACCTTCCTGGCCGACGACCACGGCCTCCCCGGCGTGGTGGTGGGCTTCACCCCCGTGGACGTGCTCCGGGGCGTCCTGGAGGTGGTCCGGCAGCGCCTGCGGGGCGAGGCCCGCGTGGCCAACCTGTACGGCCGCGTGGTGACGGCCGGTGGCAACACCTCGGCGAGGCGGCTCCTGGACCAGGTCTTCGTCCCGGCGCCGGCCACCTGGCGGGGCCTCGGCGAGATTCCGGGGTCGGGGCTGGACCCCGCCCCGGCCTGGGCCCACCGGGATGCCCGGAACATCGACGTGGAGCTCCCCGAGCCCCACGAGCCACCCGGATGCCGGTGCGGCGACGTGCTCAAGGGCGTCATCTCCCCTCCGGAGTGTCCCCTCTTCGCCACCGCCTGCACCCCCGAATCCCCCGTGGGAGCCTGCATGGTCTCGTCCGAGGGGAGCTGCGCCGCCTGGTACCGCCACGATCGTCTGGGCAGCCGGGGGGCCCGGCCATGAAGGCCCCGCAACGCATCCTGCTGGCCCACGGCGCGGGGGGACGACTCACCCGGGAGCTTGTGGAGCGCCTCTTCCTGCCGGCCTTCGCCAACCCGGAGCTCGAGGACCTGGACGACGCCGCACTCCTGCCCGAGCTGCCCCCGGGCCGCCCGGCCCTCACCACCGACGGCCACGTGGTGGACCCCCCGGTGTTCGCCGGGGGCGACCTGGGCACACTCTCCGTCAACGGCACCGTCAACGACCTGGTCATGGCCGGCGCCCGGCCCCTCTGGCTCACCTGGGCGGTGATCCTGGAGGAGGGCCTGGACGGGGAGCTCCTCGCCACCTGCGTGGAGGGGGCACGCCGCGCCGCGGAGGAGGCCGGCGTCCGGATCGCGGCCGGCGACACCAAGACGGTCCCGCGGGGCAAGGGTGACCGGATCTTCGCGGTCACCGCCGGCCTCGGCGTGGTCCCACCGGGCCGCGGTGTGAACGACCGGAACATCGCCCCGGGCGACGCGATTCTCGTGACGGGCACCGTGGGCGACCACGGCGCCACCATCATGGCCCACCGCCACGGCATGGAGAGCACCGAGCTCGTCTCCGACTGCGCCGCGCTCAACGGCCTGCTGGAGCCCCTGTGGGAGGCCGGCGTCCCCATCCATGCCCTCCACGACCCCACCCGCGGCGGGGTGGCCACCACCTGCAACGAGGCTGCGGCGAGAAGCGGGCTTCGCTTCGTGCTGGACCAGCAGGCCCTTCCCGTGGCGCCCCCCGTCCGCGCCGTCTGTGAGCTCCTGGGCCTGGACCCCTTCTACCTGGCCTGCGAGGGCCGCGCTCTCGTCTGGCTGCCCGAAGCCGAGGCGGACCGTGCCCTGGAGATCCTCCGGGGCCACCCGCTGGGCCGGGGGTCGGCCCGCATCGGCGAGGTGGTGGACTCCGCGCCGGGCCACGCCCCCGTGGAGGTCCGCACCGTCTCCGGGGCGCTCCGCCCCCTGGACCTCCTCTCCGGCATGGACCTGCCGAGGATCTGCTGAGGCGCGGCGGGGGTCGAGACGTTCGGAAGTGAGGGAGTGAAGACGTCCCCCATCCACCCGGAGAAGGTGGCGCCCGGCAGCGCGTGCCGGGCACCGCACGGGAAGAACGCACAGAGAAGTGGCCCGCCATCGGGGGAGGCGGCCCGCCCGCACTCCGGCGAGGCCGAAGCCATCCCGGCTACGAAGCCGTTCTAGCCTCGCCGGAGGAGGACGGCGGGGCCGTGCGACAGCACGGCCACGGCCGCCGGAACCCGGAGAAGGGTCCGTGACCGTGTCAGGGTCAGGGTCGGGGTCAGCGTCGGTCTCTGAAACTCCACCTGGCCGGGAACTCTCCCCCGCTCCCCTGCTCCCCCTGCTCCCCCTCTCCCCTGCTCTTGACCGAAACGGCGTCCGTGCCCGTGACCCTGACCGTGTCCGTGACCGTGTCCGTGTCCGGGACCGTGTCA
>JAMOWA010000010.1 GCA_027061805.1 Thermoanaerobaculia bacterium
GGATCTCAATGGCACCCCTGGCACCGGCATTGCGAGGACCTCCCTCCGGGAGGCCGCCATCCGGGCCATCACGGAACCCGGCACCGTGACCCTCCCGAAAGATCTCTGACCTGCCAGGACCTGGATTTCAAGCACACAACCCCCGCCAGGCGTCAGGACGGGGTCGGGCGAGGATGTACGGATGTACGGTGACCGTGTGTCAGAGCCCACCGTATGGTGAGGTGGTAGGGGACATCCAGATTCCCGCACGGAGAGGAGCCTGGATCCGGCATCCTTGGTTTATTGAAAGACCTGGAGGTGACGGATGGCCAGGCTCCAGCATTCATGTGCCTGGCACCATTCCGTGCCTCCCGTCGTGCCCTCCCGACGCTGTGCCGTGTGCACGATACGTCCCTTGCCGTCAAAATCGGTGTGTGCCACAAGCTGATCGGTCTCGTCGGCCCCCGTGACCATGACCTCGCTCGTCGAGAGGTCGGGGTAGCCGATCACCGTGTGGGCCCGCTCCGATGCCGGGCGGGGCGGGGAGGAACTCGATGTCGCCGAACAGTGCCGCGGCGTTGGTGCCGGTGTTCTCGGTGTCGGTCATCACCGCCACGTGGGAGATGGGCGGCGGCGGGAAGCCCATGGCCTCCTCGAAGATCCTGGCGGGCTCCTGCTCCTCCTGGATCCAGCGGCCCAGGCCGGCCTTGCCGGACCGGACCACCACCTGGATGGAACGCTCCACAAAGGCGTTCCGGATGACTGTGCCCACGGGCAACTCCCGCGCCCAGAGGAAGCAGACCGCGGCGTAGGGCGGGTAGTGTCCCGTGAAGGCCTTGACGAGATTGTACTTGAAGCGCTCGAAGGCCGTGATGCGCTCCGGTGTGTGGCGGAAGGCCACGTACACCCGGGCCGCGGCGTCGTCCCCTGCCTTCACGTGGAGGTCGGTCCTCTCCGGGAGGTCGAGGACCTTCCAGCGCCACCGGACGATGGGGTACTGCACGGGGTCGATGTCCACGAAGGTGAAGAGGAGGCTCCCCCCGCCGTGGGCTTCCGCGCGCAGGACGGTGGTGCCCCCGTCGGCCACGAGCGAGTAGGCGGTCCCCTTGCGTGTCTTCTTGAAATGGTACTGCCGCCACCCCGGGGGCGGGTCCGGGGAGGGGTCCTGGAAGGAGAATGGCGCCACGGTCAGGGCCTTCCGGCGGGCCAGGGGCTCGCCGGTCCGAGCCGGGGCGGCCACCACCGTCACCAGGATCGCGGAAAGGATCAGGCGCTTCACGGAGTCTTCAACTCCACCTGGTGCCGGATGGATTCCCGGACACCGCGGTAGGCCATGAGGAGCTCGTCGTAGGTCTCTGTGTACTTCCCCATACCTGCCTCCAGGACCACCATACACGAGGGCCTCGAATCCAGGATGCCCGGCACCGGCGGGCGGTGATACCGGATGGTAACGTACACTGGGGTGGGGGAGATCGGGATTCCCGGGGGAGTTGAGACGATGCTGGGATCGAAGCTGGAGAAGCTGGCGCTGAGGGGGGGCGTGGACGCCGCGTCGGCCCGGGGCCGGGAGCGCCTGGGCGTCCTGGAGGGCTGGGTCAGCGTGGCGGTGAACCTGGTGGTGTTCGCCATCAAGCTCGTTCCCGGCCTGCTCATCGGGAGCGCCTCCCTGGTGGCCGACGCGGTCCACTCCCTGGGCGACGTGGCCTCCTCGGCCGTGGTGATCTGGAGCTTCAAGGCCGGGGCCAAGCCGCCGGACCGCGAGCACCCCTTCGGACACGGCCGCCTGGAGAGCGTGGCCTCCCTCGTGATCGCCGTGCTGCTCCTGGTGGCCGCCCTGGAGTTCGGCAAGGCCGGGCTGGAGCGGCTCCTGGAACCCCGTCCCGTGGAGGCAAGCGCCGGCCTCCTGGGGGTCCTGGCCGTGACCATGGTGCTGAAGGAGTGGCTCTCCCGGTTCGCGGCCCGCCTCGGCCGGCGGCTGGGCTCGGCGGCGCTGGAGGGCGACGCCTGGCACCACCGGAGCGACGTGCTGTCCACCGGCGTCGTGCTCCTGGCCCTCGCCGGGGAGCGGCTCGGCTGGAGGTACCTGGACGGCGGCGCCACCGTGGTGGTGGCGGGCTTCATCGCCTGGGCCGGGGTCGAGCTGGTCCGGCGCTCGCTGGACCCCCTCATCGGGGCGGCGCCCTCGGGCGAGCTCCAGAAACGCATCCGTGAGCTGGCCCTGGGCGTGGAGGAGGTCCGCTCCGTCCACGACGTGATGGTCCACGCCTACGGGACCCTCCTGGTCATCTCCCTCCACGTGGAGGTGCCAGTGGAGCTGGACGCCGTCCGGTCCCACGAGGTGGCGGAGGAGGTGGAGCGGCGGGTGGGGGAGGCCCTGGGGGCCGTGGTGGTGGTCCACACCGACCCCGTGGACAGAAACCATCCCCTCTACGGCCCCATCTCGGCCCTCCTCGACGAGCTGGTGGAGACCACGCCGGGCTTCCTGGAGTACCACGACCTCCGCATCGTGGGGTCGCCGGAGCTCTGCAACGTGGTCTTCGACGTGGTCCTCGAGGACGTGGACCCCGATGACTTCCGGGAGCGCGTCACCGCGGCCATCCGGGAGCGCTTTCCCCAGGTGGCCGCCGTGGTGGTGGAGGTGGAGGCCACGCTGGTGTACTGACCACCCGGGAGAATGATCCGCGGATTCCGAGGATTGAACGGGTTCGGAAGGGACCTGCCCACCCGGCAGGGGCACCGCCCCCGGCTGTGGCGCCGTGGAGAACGGGGCCCCGCTTCCTCCGTCAGTCACCCACGGGGTTCGCGAGGACGCCCACGCCGGTGACCTCCACCTCCACGAGGTCGCCCGGGGCAAGGAAGCGGGGCGGGTCGAAGCCGGCACCCACCCCCGAGGGGGTGCCCGTGGCGATGATGTCGCCGGGGAGCAGGGTCATGCCGGCGGAGAGGGTGGCGATGAGGGTGGGCACGTCGAAGATGAGCTGGGCCAGGTTGCCCCGCTGCCGCTCCTCGCCGTTGACCCGGCAGGTCACCTGGAGCTCGTCCAGGGGCGGCATGGCCGAGCGGTGCACCATCACGGGGCCCATGGGTGCCGTGCCGTCCAGGCTCTTGCCCCGGAACCACTGGCGGTGGCCCGCCTGGAGGTCCCGGGCCGAGACGTCGTTGATGGCGGTGTAGCCGAAGACGTGCTCCCAGGCCGACTCCGGGGCGATGTTGCGGCCGCCGCGGCCCAGGATGATCGCCACCTCGGCCTCGTGGTCGAGTCTCGCGGTGAGCTCCCTGTGGGCGGGAATGGGGCGGCCGGGGGCGAGCACGGCGGTGGTGGCCTTGGTGAAGAAGATGGGGGCCTCGGGGAGGCCGGAGCCGCCGAGCGCGGTGGCCTTCACCTCGTTGACGTGCTCCCGGTAGTTCTTGCCCACGCAGATGATGTTGCGGCGGGGCTCGGGGATGGGGGCCTGGGGCTCCACCTCGGAGAGGGGCCGCACGGCCACTCCCCGTGCGGCGGCCTCCACGGCCAGGCCATGGACCCGCTCCAGCAGTCCCTGGCAGTGCTCCACGAGCTCCAGCAGGGTGGCGGGGAGACGTTCCCCTCCCATGGTCCGGCTGGCTTCCGCCACGTCCACCACCTGCTCCCCGCACACCACGCCCAGCCCGCCGTTCTCCAGTGTCAGGAAGATCATCGGCCACCTCCGGGGAGGATGATACCCCGGAGCGGCCTCACCCCTCCGGCGGGATCTCCTCCACCGTCCATTCCGGGCCCACCCACAGGCCGAGTACGGAGGCCTCGGGGAAGTGGTGCGCGAGCAGCCGGAGCCCGGCGTGCACGAGGGCCAGGTGGGTCTCCCGGTCGCAGGGGTTGCCCGCGCAGTCGTGGTGGGCCACCAGGGCGATGTGGCGGGAGCCGTGCTTGTGGACCGAGATGGCCACCCGGTCCAGGATGGAGTTGAGCAGGGTACGGGGCTCCCCCTCGCCGAGGATCTTGTCCGGCCCGGGCTCGGTGATGGTGTCCACGAAATCCACCACCCAGCGATCCCGGAGCCAGGCGTTGACCTGGTTCTGGACCCTCCCGTCCATGCAGTTGATCACGGTTCCGAAGCTCATGATCCTCCTCCCTGTGGCGCTGCGCCCTCCGTGAGCTCCAGTCCGAAGGCTGCGTCCATGAACACCGCCATCTCGGCCCGGGTGAGCTCCCGGCCGGGGCAGTAGCTGGTGGGCGAGCAGCCGGCGGTGATTCCCTCCACGGCCATGTGGTGGATGAACCGGCAGCCGGGATCCCCTGGCGGAACGTCGTCGAAGACGGAGGTCCCACCCTCGGTGCAGTCGAAGTCACCCTTCCCCGGGACGGTTCCCGAGCCGGGGATGGTGTCGGGGTCGGTGGTGGCCGCGGAGAGGAAGACGGCCATCTGCCAGCGGGTGACGGCGTCCGCTGGACAGTACAGGCCTCCGCCGCACCCCCCGCTGATCCCGGTGGAGGCGAGGTAGTGGATGAAGGGACCCCCGGGGTCGTCGGGGGGGACGTCCCCGAACACGGACTGGCCGCCCGGTGAGCAGTCGAAGTCGCCCATGCCCTCCACGGTCCCGGAGGGGGGCACGTTGTCGTCGGCACCCGGCGCGATGCCCCCGCTCGGCATGTCGTCGAGGTGGGCGGTGACGAGCACGATCTCGTCCGGAGTGCTGGCCCCCACCTTCTCTCCCACCACGTTGCGTCCGCTGTGGGAGCCGGAGCTCCACTGGTGGTAGGAGACGGTGAGCCCCAGGTCCTGCATGAACTCGTACACGTACTGGGTGGCCTTCTGGATGGGGACTCCCGAGGTGGTGTGCCGGGTCTGGATCGTGTAGGGGTCACCGCCGACCGTCACCGGGGATTCGCCGCTCAGACCTCCGTTGGAGCTGAAGACATCTCCCTGGAGCACCCGGGCCATCATGTCCGCCACCCGCTGGTCGTAGCTCAGGGTGGGCAGCGAGGGCAGCGGGACCGGCCGGAACACCAGGGGTTCCGGAGACAGGAGGGTCAGGTCGAAGCCCAGGGCGCCGAGCTCCTCGCGGAGTCCCGGGGCGTCCCGCAGCACGATGCGCCGCCCATCGTCCATGAGGACGTGGAACCGGGCGGCCGCCGCCCTTCGCGCCCCGGGTCGGCGTTCCAGGGCGATGACCCAGCCGGGGGCCGTTCCGGTGGAGGGATCCACCACGGTGGTCCGCCCCGCGGGTGCCGCGGACGGGAGTGCCAGGACCAGCGCGTAGTCCTGGCCCCTGGCGTCCTGCAGCAGGGCGTGCACGGGGAGGCCCAGCTCCGCGACGGGCCGGTCCAGGTCCACCCGGAAGAGCGCCACCGGCTCCGAGGCGCCGGCGGGGGCGCCGAGGGAGAGAATGATCAGGGTGACGGCCACCAGGGGGTGGGTGATTCGCGACGACGGCATGGTGGGCCTCCGATGTGGGTCGTGGTGGAGGCAGGGTAGCACGGACCCGCGAGGGGAGCTCCTCGTCCCTCCCCCGTCAGAATCGACCGCACGCACGTCCGTGCCACGGGAGGGAGGAGAGGGCGTGGCGGTGACGAAAAATGCCGGCCAGGAGGCCGGCGTCGGTGTATTCACTGTGCAGGGTGGCTCAGCGGCGGCCGCCCCGTGGAGGGCGTCCCCCACGACGGTCGTCCCGCCTGCCTCCCCGGCGGTCGTCGCGGCGGCCGCGGTCGGGCTCCTCGCGGCGGGGGATCTCCTCGCCGCGGGCCCTGGCCTCCTCCTCCAGGATGACCCGGTGGGAGAGCTTGATGCGGTCGTTGCCGTCGATGCCGATGATCTTGACCTTGATGGTGTCGCCCAGGGAGAGCACGTCGCGGATGTCCGGGATGCGCTCCATGGAGACCTCGGAGATATGGAGCAGGCCGTCCTGGTTGGGCAGGATCTCCACGAAGGCACCGTAGGGCTCCAGCCGCTTGACCACGCCCTCGTAGACCTCGCCGATCTGCGGCTCCCTGGTGAGGGCCGAGATGATGTCCAGGGCCTTCCGGGCGGCCGCCTCGTCGTTGGTGGCGATCTGGACGGTGCCGTCGTCCTCCACGTTGATGCGCGCGCCGGTCTGCTCCACGATGGACCGGATGGTCTTGCCGCCCGGGCCGATGATGTTGCGGATCTGGTCCACGTCGATCTTGATCTGCGTGATCCGCGGGGCGTAGGGCGAGATGTCGGGGCGCGGGGCCTCGATGGCGGCCCCCATGATGTCGAGCAGCTGCTGGCGGGCCCGGTGGGCCTGGTCCAGCGCCTCCTCCAGGAGGGAACGCTCGAGTCCCTCGATCTTGATGTCCATCTGGAGGGCGGTGATGCCGTCACGGGTGCCCGCCACCTTGAAGTCCATGTCGCCGTAGTGGTCCTCCTGGCCGGCGATGTCGGTGAGCACCGCGTGCCGCTGGCCGTCGGCCACCAGGCCCATGGCGATGCCCGCCACGGCCGCCCTGGTGGGCACGCCGGCGTCCATGAGGGCCATGGAGCCGCCGCAGACGGTGGCCATGGAGGAGGAGCCGTTGGACTCCAGGATGTCGGAGACGATCCGCATGGTGTAGGGGAACCCGGACTCGTCGGGGATCACGGGGGTGAGCGCCCGGCGGGCCAGGTTGCCGTGGCCGATCTCGCGCCGGCCGGGGCCCCTCAGGAAGCGGACCTCGCCCACGGAGAAGGGCGGGAAGTTGTAGTGCAGCAGGAAGCGCTGGTGGGACTCACCCTCGAAGGCCTCGATGATCTGCTGGTCCTCGGAGGTCCCCAGGGTGCAGGTCACGAGCGCCTGGGTCTCGCCCCGGGTGAACAGGGCCGAGCCGTGGGTGCGGGGCAGGAGGCCCGCCTCGCAGGTGACCTGGCGGATCTCGTCGAAGGCCCGCCCGTCGAGCCGCTGGCGCTCCTCGAGGATGGTCTTCCGGGTGATCTCCTTGACCAGCCCCTGGAGGATCTTCTTCACCCAGGGGCCCGTGGTCTCGCGCTCCTCCTCGGGAATGGCCTCGATGGCGGCCTCCTTGACCGCGGAGACGGCGTCCTTCTGGGCCATCTTGCCACGGACCTTGAGGGCCTCGGTGAGGGGGCCGGTCCACCGCTCGCGCACGGAGGCCTCGAGCTCGGCGGGCCAGGGGACCTCGGGCTCCTCCCAGGGGACCTTGGTGGTGCCCAGCTCGGCCAGGATCTCGCGCTGGAGCGCGATGATCTGCCTGACCGTGGCATGGGCCAGGTCCAGGGCGTCGAGGATCACGGGCTCCGGGAGCTCGCTGGCGCCGCACTCCACCATGACGATGGCGTCCTCGGTGCCCGCCACCACCAGGTCCAGGTCGCCCACCTCGCGGTCGGCGTGGGTGGGGAAGAGCACGAACTCGCCGTCGACGCGGCCCACCCGCACCCCGGCGATGGGGGTGAAGAAGGGGATCCGCTCCGCGGCCATGAGCGACATGGAGGCCCCGTTGAGGGCCAGCACGTCGGGGTCGCTCTCCCCGTCGGCGGAGAGGACGAAGCCGATGATCTGCGTCTCCCGGTGGTACCCGTCGGGGAAGAGCGGACGGATGGGACGATCGATCACACGGCAGGTGAGGATCTCCTTCTCCGTGGGGCGCCCCTCGCGCTTGAACCAGCCGCCGGGGATCCGGCCCCCGGCGTAGGTGTTCTCACGGTAGTCCACGGTGAGGGGGAGGAAGTCGATCCCCTCGCGTTCGGTGTCGCTGGCGCATGCGGTCACGAGGACCAGCGTGTCCCCGATCCGCACGGTGCAGGAGCCGTCCGCCTGCCTTGCAAGTTTTCCGAGCTCGAATGTCAGGGTCTTGCCGCCGATCTCGACGGACTTCGAGATGTGCATCCTTGCAGTCCTTACCCGCGCAGTCCGAGCCTCTTGACGAGCTCGCGGTAGCGCGTGATGTCCTTCCGCTTCAGGTACTCGAGCAACCGGCGCCGCCGGCCCACGAGACGCAGCAGACCGCGCCGCGAGTGGAAGTCCTTCTTGTGTGTCTTGAAATGCTCCGTCAGGTACTCGATCCTGCGGGTCAGCAGGGCGATCTGAACCTCGGGCGAACCGGTATCGCTCGGGTGCGTGCGGAACTCGTCGATGATGTTGGGTTTTCTCGCGTCGAAGTGACTCACCTTGTCCTCCAAAATTCAAACCTTCCGGCGCGAAGGCATGCGTACGTTACCAGGAAACTCCCTCAACCGCAACAGGATCAAACCCGTCTCCGGCCCGGTCGCGTCACGTGGCGGCGGTCAGGACCATCTTCGGCTGGACCACCACGGTCCGGCCCCGTGCCAGGACCGAGGTGACGGTCCCGATGCCCACCAGCGTGTTGCCGGACCCGCGCACCGCCACGAGGTCCTCGGGCCCCAGTGAGCCGTCGCCGTGCCGCAGGAGGATGACCTCCCCGCCGTGCCGGAAGCGGTCCTCGGCCGTGGGGTTGAGCTCCAGGGCGGGGAAGGGAAGGGCGATGTCGGGAAGCGGGACCCAGGCGGGGTGCTCCAGTACCTCCTCGGGGGAGGCGGCGGCGGTGAGCACCTCCTGGGGCAGGGCGCCCTCCACGGCGTAGGGCCCGATGGAGGTCCTCTCGAGGCGCTCCAGGTGTGCCCCGCAGCCCAGCCTGACGCCGATGTCGTGGGCCAGGGAGCGCACGTAGAAGCCGGTGGAGGTCCGGACGGTGAACGCCAGGGCGTCCGGTGCCTCGAGCGAGAGGGAGAGCTCGTGCACGGTGACGGTCTTGGGCTCCACCGTGGTGGTCTGGCCCGAGCGGGCCAGCTCGTAGAGCTTCTTCCCGTCCACCTTCTTGGCAGAGAACGGGGGGGGCACCTGGGGGATCTTCCCCGTGAACGCCGCCTCCAGCTCCCGCAGCGTGTCCTCCGCGAGCTCCGGTACCTCGCCGGCGGGCTCCGCGGGCTCGCCCTCCCGGTCGTAGGTGGTGGTGGCGTGGCCGAGGCGGATCAGGCCCCGGTAGGTCTTGTCCCAGGCCAGCAGGTACTGCTGCAGCCGGGTGGCCGTCCCCACGCAGAGGAGCAGCAACCCCTCCGCCATGGGATCCAGGGTCCCCGTGTGGCCGATGCGCCGTTCCTTCAGCGCCTTGCGGGCCATGTCCACCACGTCGTGCGACGTGGGGCCCGCGGACTTGACCACGGGCAGCAGCCCGTGCCACCGGGAGGGTCGGCGTCGGCTCATGAATCACACTCCATCTGCTGCCTGAGGGCAGGCAGGATCCGTTCCCTGGCGGTCTCGAGGCTCCCCTCGACGGAGCAGCCCGCCGCGTTGACGTGGCCCCCGCCCCCGAAGGCCGCGGCCACGGACCTGACGTCGATGGAGCCCCTGGAGCGGAGGCTCACCCGAACGGTGCCGGGCTCGGGCTCCTTGAAGAAGGCCACCGCCTCCACGCCCGTGATGGTGCGGGGGACGTTGACGATGTCCTCGGTGTCCTCGGCTCCGGCGCCGGCCCGGGCGAAGGCGCCGACGTCGGCCTGGATCACGGCGAGACGCCCGCCGCAGCCGATCTCGAGGGTCGCGAGGACCTCGGCGAGCAGCCGCACCGAGGCCTCGGTGCGGCGCTCGTGGACCCACATGGAGACCTGCTCGGGGCGGGCGCCCGCGGCAACCATCTCGGCGGCGGCCAGGAAGGCCCGCTGGGTGGCGTTGGCGTACCGGAAGTCGCCGGTGTCGGTGGAGAGGGCGGCGAAGCAGCAGGTGGCCGTGGCCGCATCCGGCATCAGGTGCGCCGCGGCGAACATCTTCCAGACCATCTCGCCCACGGCGGGGGAGTCCCCGTCCAGGTAGTTCACCTGGCCGTAGAGGCCGTTGTCGGCGTGGTGGTCGATGTTGAGGATGGGCACGGCCGCCAGGGTGTCGAAGCCCGCGCGGTCCAGGCCGGGGCACTCCATGACGGTGACCAGGTCGTAGGCCGCGGGGAAATCGTCCGGCAGGGTGTCGCGCACCAGGATGGTGTCCGCACCGGGAAGCTCCGCCAGGCCCGCCGGCGCCGGATCGCGGTTGACGATGACCGCCTCCTTCCCCAGCTCCCGGACGAGGGCCGCCAGGGCCAGCTCGGAACCCAGGGCGTCGCCGTCCGGGTTCCGGTGGGAGGTGATCAGGACGCGGTGCGCCCGCTCGAGGCGCTCCACGGCATGGCGGGGGTCGGTGGTCGGGCCGCTCACCGGTCCTCCTCGTCGTCCGCTGCGGTCCCGGCCGTCCCGTCGGCCTCCGGGGGAGGGATCAGGCCCTCCTCGTGGAGGCGGCTGAGCACCCGCTCCATGTGGTCGCCGTAGGCGTAGGAGGTGTCCCGGGCGAAGCGCAGCTCGGGGATGATCCTCAGGCGCATGCGGCGGGCGAGCTCCCGGCGGAGGAAGGGGCCCGCCGCGGCGAAGCCGTCGGCGGCCTGGCGCTCGCGCTCCTCGTCGCCCCAGATGGAGAAGTAGATGGTGGCGATGGAGCGGTCCCCCGTGAGCGAGACACCGGACACCGTCACGCCCTCCAGGCGGGGGTCCTTGACGGAGAACATCAGCAGCTCGGCCAGCACCGACCGGATGGACTCCTCCAGCCTGGCGTTGCGGTCGAATGACTGTCGAACCATGGTCCTACCTCCCGTGACCCGTCAGAACCGGGTCACGTCCACGTCCCAGCCCAGGATCATCCCGGCGAAGACCTCGTCGATGGTGTCGCGCACCCGCTCCATCCGGGCCCGGGCGTCCGCGGCGTCGGTGGAGAGGGCGCAGAAGGCCAGGGTGGCGCGCTGGTGGAGGTCCTGGAAGTCGGCCTCCACCACGAGCACCTTGTGCCGGCTCCGGACCCGTTCCTGGAGCCGTCGCGTGACGCTCCGCTTGGACTTCAGGCTCCGGGCCTCGGGGATGTGGACCTGGAGGCGGGCCACCGCCACGAAGAGGGGAGCGTCACCGTCCATGACCCCATCACAGCTCCGGCTCGATCTCGACCATCTTGTAGGCCTCGATCACGTCGCCGACCTTGATGTCCTGGAATCGCTCCAGCCCGATGCCGCACTCGAAGCCCTGGCGCACCTCGGAGACGTCCTCCTTGAAGCGCCTCAGCGACGCGATGGCACCGTCGTAGATGACCACGTTGTCCCGCAGCAGCCGGACCTTGGCGTTCCTGGGAATGACGCCCTCGGTGACGTGGCAGCCCGCCACCGAGCCCACCTTGGGAACCTTGAAGACCTCGCGGACCTCGGCCTGGCCCAGGGTCTCCTCCTTGTAGATGGGCTCCAGCAGCCCCACCATGGCCTTCTTGATCTCGTCCACGAGGTCGTAGATGACCGTGTAGAGGCGAAGGTCCACCTTCTCCTCCTCGGCCAGCTCCCGCGCGGTCCGCTCGGGGCGCACGTTGAAGCCGATGATGATGGCGTCGGAGGCGGAGGCGAGCATCACGTCGTTGGTGGTGATGGCGCCCACCGAGCCGTGCAGCACGTTGATCTTCACCTTCTCGGTGGACAGCGAGTTCAGGGTCTCCCGGAGCACCTCCACCGAGCCCTGCACGTCGGCCTTGATGACGATGTTGAGGGTCTTGACCTCGTCCTCGGCGATCTGGTCGAAGAGGTTCTCCAGGGAGACGCGGCGGGTGGCCTTCAGTGCGTCCTCCTTCTCCTTCTGGCGGCGGAAGCTGGCCACCTCGGTGGCCTTCTCCTCGTTCTCCACGGCCTGGAGGATGTCGCCGGCGGTGGGCACGTCCTCGAAGCCCATGACCTCCACGGGCTCGGAGGGACCCGCCTCGGTGACCCGCTCGCCCAGGTCGTCGGTCATGGCCCGCACACGGCCCCAGGTGGAGCCGCAGAAGAAGTAGTCGCCCACGTGGAGCGTGCCCTGCCGGATGATGACCGTGGCCACGATGCCCCGGCCCTTCTCCTTGCGGGCCTCCAGGATGACGCCCCGGGCAAAGCCCTCGCGCGGGGCCTTGAGGTCCCGCATCTCGGCCACCAGGAGGATCATCTCCAGGAGCTCGTCGATGCCGATGTTCTGCCTGGCCGAGACCTCCACGGAGGGGACGTCGCCGCCCCAGCTCTCCACCAGGACCTCGTGCTCGGCCAGGGCCTGCTTCACCCGGTCCGGGTTGGCGTTGGGCTTGTCGATCTTGTTGATGGCCACGACGATGGGCACGCCGGCGGCCCGTGCGTGGTTGATGGCCTCGATGGTCTGGGGCATGACGCCGTCATCGGCGGCCACCACCAGAACCACGATGTCGGTCACCTGGGCACCCCGGGCCCGCATCTGGGTGAAGGCCTCGTGGCCCGGCGTGTCCACGAAGACCACGGTGCGGCCGTCGTCCGTGGTGATCCGGGACGCGCCGATGTGCTGCGTGATGCCGCCCGCCTCCTGCTCGGCCACCCGGGTCGACCGGATGGCGTCCAGCAGGGAGGTCTTGCCGTGGTCCACGTGTCCCATGACCGTGACGATGGGGGGGCGGGGCTCCGCGGGGCCGGTGGCCTCCTCGGCTCCCTCGGCCTCCATGTCCATGATCTCCTCGGCCGAGGCCACCATGGCCTCCACGCCCAGGTCCTCGCAGACCTGCTCTGCCAGCTCGTGGGGCAGGGACTGGTTGGTGGTGACCATGACGCCCTTCTGGATGAGGAGGGCGAGCAGGTCCTTGACCGTGATGTTGAGCTTCTCGGCCAGCTCCTTGGGGGTCACCATCTCCGAGAGGAAGATGGGGCCCTCGGGCCTGACGCCGTCCTTGAACTGCACCTCGCGCTTGGGCCGTGGTGGCGTCGGCGGCCCGTCCGAGGTCTGGCGCCGCCGCCCCTTCTTGCGGGCCCGCTGGGGGGCGGGCCGGCGGGTGGGCCGCGACGGCGTGGAGGGTGCGCCCTCCTGCTGGGTCTTGAGCTTCTGCTCCTCGAACTTGTTCAGCAGCTCCCGGATCTCGTCGGCGTCGGCCCTGGCCTTGGCCTTCCGGCTCGTGGCGGTCCGGCGGCTGGCCGCCGCCTCCTTGCGGCGCCTCTCGGCGTCCTTCTGGGCCTGGAGCCGCTGCTTGATCTCCTCGGGGGTGAGCTCCCGGAGGCCGGCCTCCAGGGAGGCCTTCGGGGGACGGCGGGAACGGACGCGCTGGGGTTCCTCCGGGGTCTCCTCGCGGCCCTGGGTGAGCTCCTCCTCGGAGATCTCCGGGGCGGGCTTCACCTCCACCTCGGCCTCCTCCTCCTCCACCGCGGGAGGTGCCTCGGGCACCTCGGTGGCGACGGTCTCGGCAGCAGCTTCCACGGCCTCGGGTTCCGGCTGCCCCGCGACGGCCTCCACGGCCTCCACGGCCTCGGCCTTGGCCTCGACAGGGACCTCCTCGGCGGGAGCTTCGGCCTCGGGAGCCTCCTCGGCCTCGGCCTCCTTCTTCGGCGGCGGGGCCACCTCGGGGATCTCGTCGTCGGTCTTGATGATCCGGCGGCGCTTCCTCCGGGCCAGGCGTTCACGGGCGCTCGAGGAGGTGGGCTCCTCGGTCTCGGTCTCGCTGCGAACGATCACCTCGCGGGGACGCTTCTGGAGCGTCTCGCCCGTCATGATGGCGCGAACCGTGGGGAGGTCGAGGGTGTCCTCCTCGCTGTCCACGTTGACGCCGATGGAACGGAGCTTGAAGATCAGCTCCGTGGACGTGATGCCCATCGTGTTGGCGAGATCGACGACTCGAAGCTGCTGTACCATTGACACCTACTCCTCCCTCGCTTCCTCCGCGGCAGCTTCCTCCCGAGCGGCGTCGAGGGTCTGGCGCGCCATGTCCAGGAGCCGCTGGGCGGTCACCGGTCCGATGCCTGGAATCTCGGACAGGTTCTCCGCGGTGCGGGCGAGGATGTCCTGCACCGTGTGGATCCCGTGGTCCTCGAGCCGCTCCCGCAAACGCTCGGTGAGCGCCGGGACCTCCTCGAGGGGAATCAGCTCGTCGTAGTCGTAGTCGGGCGTGGTGGCCTCCACCTCGGGGAGGGCCTCCTCCTCCTCGGTGACGCCCTCCATCTCGCGGAGCAGGGAGGCCAGGGCCGTGGCCAGCTCGTCCTTCACCGCCTCCTCGCTCTTGATCTCGATGCGGCAGTTGAGGAGCTTGGAGGCCAGGCGGACGTTCTGGCCGCGCTTGCCGATGGCCAGCGAGAGCTGCTCGGAGCCCACGATGACGTCCAGGACGGTCTCCATCTGCTCCTCGAAGACCGGCTGCCCCTCCTCGTCGAGGATCGGGTTGCCCTCCTCGTCGCGGGCGGGGACCGTGATGGGCTCCTCGCGGACGGCCACACGGTTGATCTTGGCGGGGGCCAGGGCGTTCTGGGCGAAGGTCACCAGGTCGTTGGACCAGGGGATGATGTCGATCTTCTCGCCCTTGAGCTCCCGGGTGATGGCCTGGACGCGGGAGCCCTTGAGGCCCACGCAGGCGCCCACGGCGTCCACGTCGCGGTCGCGGGAGAAGACGGCCACCTTGGCCCGCTCGCCGGGCTCCCGCACACACTTCTTGATGACCACCGTGCCGTCGTAGATCTCGGGGACCTCCATCTCCAGGAGCTTCTCCAGGAGGCGGGGGTCGGTGCGGGAGAGGACCACCTGGGGCCGGCTTGCGTCCATGGTGACGTCCACCACCACGGCCCGGATCCGGTCACCCTGGCCGTAGCGCTCGTGCCGGACCTGGTGGCCGCGGGGGATGATCCCCTCGGTATCCCCCAGCTCCACGATGATGGCGCCGCGGTCCATGCGCTTGACGATGCCGTTGATCATGTCCCCGACGCGGTCCGAGTAGTTGCGGTACACAACGGCCCGCTCCGCCTCGCGCACCCGCTGGAAGAGCACCTGGCGGGCGGACTGGGCCGCGATCCTCCCCAGCTGGGAGGTGTCCAGGGGCTCCAGGAGGATCTCCGTGCCGATCTCGGCGTCCGGGTAGATCTCCTTCGCCTCCTCCAGGGTCATCTCGATCTCGGGGTCCTCCACCTCCTCCACCACCACGCGCGTCTTCCAGCAGGAGACCTCGCCCGAGTCGGGATCGATCTCCGTGCGGACGCTGCGGAGCTTGTAGTGCTTCTTGGCGGCCGAGGCGATGGCCTCCGCCACGGCCTCGAGGAGCTTCTCGGGCTCGATGTCGCGCTCGGCGGCGACCTGACGGATGAGGGTGTTGATTTCCAGCTTCATAGGCGGCATTTCCTCTCGCTCATCAGGGCATTCCAGTCCACCTGCAGTCGGGTCTCGAAGACGTGCTCCAGCGGAAGCTCCATCGTGTCGCCCCCGTCGGTCATCACGCGGAGGACCCCCTCCTCGAGGCCGAGGAGCTCACCGGTCACCACCCGGCGCTCCCGGTAGCCCGCCTGCATCCTGACCTTCACGCGGTGGCCGGCGAACCGGCGGTAGTCGCCCTCGGAGTAGAACTTCCTCTCGATCCCCGGAGAGGTGACCTCCAGGGTGTACTGGTGGGCGATGGGATCCTCCACGTCCAGCATGGCCGAGGCCTGCCGCGAGACCATGGCGCACTGGTCCAGGGTCACGCCGGCCGGGGCGTCCACCACCAGGCGCAGCACGGTCCTGGGGCCGTGCCCGACGACCTCTGCCTCGAGAAGCTCGAGCCCCTCGTCCTCCACCAGGGAGGCCAGCTGTTCGCGGATGCCAGGATCCAGTTTCATTGCGCTGTTTCCCCTGCCGCTTCAGAAAAAAAAGTGGGCCACCGGCCCACTTTCTTCCGAAAGCAGCGAGAGGTTTATAGCACAGGCCGGGAGAAAGCGCAAGTGCAGGGAGCGTAGAAAC
>JAMOWA010000011.1 GCA_027061805.1 Thermoanaerobaculia bacterium
GGCGCTCCCCTCCCTGTCATCCCGAGCGGAGGCCCGCAGGGCCGGAGTCGAGGGATCTCCCGGACGAAGCCGGAGTCGTCCGGTTCCGGGGGTGCTCCACGGACGGGGAGATCCCTCCACTCGCTCGCTCCGCTCGCTCGGTCGGGATGACAGTGTGGGAGTCGGGGTCACGGCCGCGGTCACGGACAGGGTCACGTTCACGGACAGGGACAGGATCACGGTCGGGGTCGGGGTGAGGATCGGAGGGCACGGGCGGTTGGGTGGGAGTCGCACGGGTGGGGGGGTCGTCGCACCTTCCGTCATCCTCATTCGTTTCACGTTTCACGAACAACAGGGCGGGCGGAGCGTGCTACGATCGACCCATGGACGAGCCACCACCGGGAGGCCCCGGCCGTGACTGAGCAGGTCGTGGCCGTCCTGGTCTGCCTTCTGGGCTCCGCCTTCTTCTCGGCCTCGGAGACGGCGCTCACCTCCCTGCCCATCACCCGGCTCGAGGCGCTCCGGGAGCGTACCCGGAGCCTCACCCGCCGGGGCCTCGACCGCTGGGCCACGGCACCCCAGGAGCTGCTGATCACCATCCTCATCGGCAACAACCTGGTGAACATCCTGGCCTCGGCCCTGGCCACGGAGATCGCACACCGCCTCACCTCCAGCGGCCCCCTGGCCCTTGCCGTGGGCGTCATGACCCTCGTGATCCTCGTCTTCGGCGAGATCACTCCCAAGTCCATGGCCCAGATCCACGCCGAGCGGATCTCCACCCTGGTGGCCGGCCCGCTCTACCTCCTGGACCGGGCGCTGGTGCCCGCCGTGTGGCTGCTCGGGGGGCTCACGCGGATCCTCACGCGGAACAGGACCGCGGAGGCCCCCGTCACGGAGAAGGATCTGCTCTTCCTCCTCCAGCTCGCCCACCGCAACGCTCAGCTGGGCCAGGAGACCCGGCACATGATCGAGTCGGTGCTGCGCTTCTCCCGGACCGTGGCCCGCGAGGTGATGGTGCCCCGCCCCCTAGTCCGCACCGTGGACCGCTCCTGGAGCACGGAGGAGGTCCGCCGGGCCGTGGTGGCCTCGGGCTACAGCCGCTTCCCCGTGGTGGACGGTTCGCCGGACGCCATCGTGGGGGTCCTCCACGCCAAGGCGCTCCTGGGCCTGCCGGACGGCGAGTCCTGGACGCGCCTCATCGCCGAGCCGCTCTTCGTCCCCGAGACCCGGCTGCTGTCGGAGCTGCTCCAGGAGCTCCGCACCACGGGGCAGCATCTTGCCCTGGTCCTGGACGAGTTCGGCGGGCTGGCGGGAGTGGTCTCGCTGGAGGACGTCCTGGAGATCGTGGTGGGCGAGATCCAGGACGAGTTCGACAGCCGCCGGTCCGCCGGCATCGTCACGGAGCGCGACGGGTGGGTCGTCCCGGGCCACCTCTCGCTCCGGCGCCTGGAACGGCTGGTCCACCGTCCCCTGGAACCCCCCGACGAGGTGGACGTGGACTCCGTCGGTGGGCTCGTGGCCGCGCTGCGGGAGGAGGACCCCGGCCGGGCGACCGTCCAGTGGAACGGGCTCGAGCTGGAGGTGCTCGAGGAGGAGGAGGACCGGCCCCTCCGGATCCGCGTCACGCCGCTCAGCGGTCCCCGAGGCGCGTGAACACCCCCTCCGGGTGGAGGAGGTCCCGGCACCGCAGCGTCCTCAGGCTCCGGACCACCCTGCCGCCGCGGACGATCTCGATGGGTTCCCCCTCGACCACCTCGGCGAAGGTCTCCCGGAGCGCCTCGTCCACGCCCCGCTTGACCGTGACGAAGAGGACGTCCCGGCCCCTGAGCTCGTCCGGCGTGTACCAGTAGAGGGAGGCCAGCCCGTGCTTGCCCGGCTTCACGTGGGCCAGCCTCGTGGGCAGCTTCCCCTTCGAGAGGAAGGCGAAGAGGTGCACGTTGGTGTAGCTCTCCGACGCCACCAGCTCTCCCGGCGCCCGGCGCCGCTCGAGCTCCGCCATGATCTCCCGGTTGCCGATGACCGCCGCCAGCTTCTTCGTGGAGATGCGGTGCGGCCGGCCCCGGTACGACCACTCCAGCCCCACGAGCTTCTCGGGGTTCGCCACCACCCACCCCGCGGCCAGGCAGAGGGCCACGCCCATCACCGCCCCCGCCACCACCAGGCCCCGGCGCCAGCGGAAGCGCGTCACGGCCAGCAACGCCGCCGCCACCACGAGTCCGGGCCCGCCCCAGTGGGCCCCCACGCGCTCCCTGAGGGCCACCAGTCCGAAGAACACGAAGGGCATGGTGGTGGCCACCACGGCCACCCGCCACGTGGCCTCGCGGCGCCGCCATCCCCGCCACCACGCCACCGCCAGTGCCGCGGCCACGAAGGGCGTGGCCAGCAGCAGGTTGGCCCCGATGAACTCGCCCAGGTACTTCAGTCCGAAGGAACCGCCGCCGTGACGGCCCGCCAGCTGGAAGGTGATGTTGTCCCAGTGGTGGCGGGCGCCCCAGATCCAGACGGGCGCCGTCAGCACCAGAGAGAGCGCCCCGGCGGCCCATGGGACCGGCGTGCGGAGCTGCCGCCTCACGCCCGGGACCATCAGTGCCGGGAGGAGCGCCGGCAGCACGATCACCACGGGGAACTTGGCCAGGAAGCCCAGGCCCACCGCCACGCCAAAGCCCCACCAGGCCCTCTCCTCGCCCGCAGCGAGGGCTGCCGCGGCCCACGTGGCCCCGAGGTAGGCGGTGGCCATGGCAATGTCGGTGGACGTGTAGAAGGCCCCCAGGAAGAAGAGCGGCATGGCGTGGAGCACCGCGTAGGCCCAGGCCGCCTCCCGGTACCCCCCTCCCAGGCGCCGGACCAGCCCCAGCAGGAAGAGCCCGGCCAGGAGGCCGGACAGGATGGCGGGGGCCCGTACCGCCAGCCGCGTGTCGCCGAACACGGCGCGGGCCGGGATCATGGCCCAGATCACCAGGGGCGGCTGGTCGAAGTAGCTCCAGTCGGGGTGGCGCGAGCAGTCCCAGTAGTAGGCCTCGTCACCCGAGACGGGCAGCGATACCGCCAGGACCACGTGGAGGAGGAGGAAACCGGCGAGGAGCAGCCAGAACGTGCGCCGGGCATCCTCCATGGCCGCTCAGCCCCGCAGCCGGCGCCGGAGGCGCCACAGCTCCCGGAGGGTCTCCGTCACGGTGGAGAGCTTCACGGTGGTGCTCCCCTTCTCGCGGGGGCGGTGGGTGACCCCCACCTGGGCCCAGGTGAGCCCGGCCCGCTGGGCCCTGGCGTAGAGCTCGGCGTCGATCAGGAAGCCGTCCGAGTCCAGGTGCACCACGTCGAAGAACGACTTCCGGAACAGCTTGAAGGCGCAGTTCACGTCCCGCATCCGCACCCCCAGCACCCACGACTGGAGCCTGTTGTAGGTGGCCGAGGTCAGGAGGCGGATCCAGGGGTCCTGGCGGTCCACGCGGTAGCCCGCCACCATGTCGTGGTCCGCCAGCAACGGGTGGAGCCTGGAGATCTCGTTCAGGTCGAACTGCGCGTCGGCGTCCGTGTAGAAGATGGCGTCGTAGCGGGCCTCGGAGAACCCCCTGATGAGGGCCTTCGTGTAGCCCTGGTTGGGCCGCTGGGTCGCGGCACGCACCCTGGGATCCCGCTCGTGCCAGCCGGCGATGATCTCCGGGGTACGGTCGGTGGAGCCGTCGTCCACCACGATGAGCTCCCACCGGTCGCACTGGGCCTCCAGGGCCTCCACGGCCTCCTCGATGGCCAGCGGCAGGATCTCCTCCTCGTTGTAGGCGGGCATGACCGCGGAGAGCTCGGGGATGGGTTTCCCGCCGCCGTCGGCCTCCGTTGCCTCTGCAGAACGATCCGGGGGTGTCTCGGTGCCGTCCACGCCGGGATTGTATCAGCGCTCGCCGCGAACCACCGGCGTGGGCGGTTCCCGCCCCTCGAGAACGGCCTCCACGTTGGCCGCCACCAGGTCCGCCATGGCACTGCGGGTCTCCACCGTGGCCGAACCCACGTGGGGCAGCAGCAGGACCCTGGAAAGCCCCAGCAGCCCGGGGTGGACCTCGGGCTCCCGCTCGTAGACGTCCAGCCCGGCCCCGCCCAGCCGGCCGGAGGACAGCGCCTCCACCAGGGCGGCCTCGTCCACCACGGGCCCCCGGGCCGTGTTGACCAGCACGGCCCCCGGGCGCATGAGGGCGAGGCGCCGGGCGTCCAGCAGGTGGTGTGTCGCGGGCGTCAGGGGGCAGTGGAGGCTCACCACATGGCTGGACGCCAGCAGCTCCTCGAGCTCCACCCTCCGGCCCGGGGCGCCGGACCGCTCGGTCCGGCTCGCGTACAGCACCTCCATGCCGAAGGCCGGGGCCCGCCGCGCCACCGCCTGCCCGATCCTCCCGAAGCCCACGATGCCCAGCGTCCTGTCCTGGAGCCCCATGCCCAGCAGGAGGGAGGGTTCCCACCCGTGGAACCCGCCCCGGCGGACCAGGGCGTCCCCCTCCAGGATCCGCCGGGTCACCCCGAGGATCAGGGCCCACGCGAGGTCCGCCGTGGCCTCGGTGAGCACGGCGGGAGTGTTGGTGACCCAGATCCCCCGGGCCCGCGCGGCCTCCAGGTCCACGTTGTCGTGGCCCACCGCGTAGTTGGCGACGATCCTCAGCGCGGGGCAGGCCTCCAGGACCCGGGCGGTCACCGGATGGCTCAGGAGGGTCACGGCCGCCGTGGCCGTGCCGATGAAGGCCGCCATCTCCTCCTCGCCCATGGGCCCCGGTTCCTCGCGCACGCGCACCGGCCAGCGGGCTGCCAGGCGCTCGAGCGCGCTCCCCGGCAGGGGTGCGGTCACCGCGATGCTGTCGCCCACCTACCGGCCCTCCACGGGCGCCACGAACTCCACGAGCAGCTCCTCCAGGGGCGCCTCGGCGGTCTCCACCACGCGACCCAGCTCCTGGCCGTTCTCGTCCAGGACGAAGATGGTGGGGACCCTCTCGGCCCTTCCGCCGGCCAGGAGCGAGGCCGGCACGGCGGGATCCTCCACCACGAGGGTCCGGTCCACACCCACCAGGTGCAGCCGGAACCGGTCGCCGCCCACGGCCTCGAGGACCTTCACGAGGCGGGGCACCTCCCGCTCCGAGTCCGAGCACCAGGAGCCCAGGACCACCACCACGTCGTAGGTTCCGGCGGCCCGCCGCAGTTGCGAGAGTGCCCCCCCGTCGGGCACGTACCCGTCGTGCTCCTTCTTCCAGCCGGGGAGCGTCGCGAGGTCGCTCCACCGGAGTTCCCCGGTCAGCACCGGGACGGGCGGCGGCGGTTCCTCTCCGGTGGCCGTCACCACCTTCCGGATCACGTCACCCACCTGGAGCCGTTCGAGCACCTCGCGGCCCCGGACCACCTCGCCCAGGTTGGTGTACCGCCCCGTGAGGTGGTCCGCGGGCAGGAGGGTGACGAAGAGCTGGCACCCACCCGTGTCCGGGCCCGAGGTGGCAATCCCCACCCTGAACGAGTCGAAGGGCTCCAGCGAGATCTCGTCGGGGAGCACGAAGCCGGGACCACCCCAGCCATCCCCCCTGGGGTCGCCCCCCTGGACCACGAAGTTCGGCACCACCCGGTGGAAGGTCAGGCCGTCGTAGAACCCCGATTCCGCCAGCTCCCAGATCTCCCGCGCCGTGATGGGCGCGATGGCGCTGTCGAGGCGGATCCGCAGCGTCCCCCGCACCGTCACCAGGTCCAGCCAGTGGTCCTGCCGGCTCCACGCCACCAGGTCCCGGTACCACTTCAGGCCGTGCCGGCGTTCCCTGGGGGCCAGGGTGGCCTCCATCCCCAGGCGACGGGCCGTCCACACGGCCCGGGCCTGCACCGACCAGTCCGGGTCCCCGGAGGCCAGCCGGAGGATCTCCGGGCGCTCCGCGGCCGGAGCCAGGGCCAGGGCCCGCCGGTAGGCCGTGGCCCGGGCGTCCGGGAGCTCGTCCCCGGACCAGCGTCTCGCCAGCTCCAGGAGACGGTCCACCGCGAGCCCTTCACCCCGGGCAAGGAGCAGGTCCAGTGCCTGCGCGCGGACGGCCGGGTCCGGCCTCTCCAGGAGGCCCAGGAGCACCTTCCGGGGCGGCAGGCGGTCGGCGGCGGCGGACGCCTCGAGCCACGCCAGCACCACGCCGTCGTCGGCCCCGAGCACCGTGGAGGCCACCGACGCCGCAGCCTCCCCCTGGAGGTGGGCGGAGGCCCGGGCCGCCGCACGACGCCTCCACGCCTCCGTGGAGCCCAGCCAGTCGCGGACCAGCGCGGCAGAGCCCCCGGAGCCCCGCCTGACGAGCGCCGCCAGGGCCTCGGAGGCGGGCCACGGCCCGGGGCCCTCCAGCAGCCGGCGCAACAGGCCGCCGTCGTCCACCTCGTCGTGCGCCCCGAGGGCCCGGACGGCCGCGATCCGCAGCTGGGGATGCTCCGCCTGTCCGGCTCCCTCCAGGAGCGCGGCCCGGGCAGCCTCCGGAAGGGAGGGCCCCCCACCGGCCAGGACACCGCATGCCGCGGCACGAACCCTCCAGTCCGGGTCGGCGAGGCCTGCCGCCAGCAGGGGAATGTCCCCGTCCTGCGGGCCTCCCCGCCCCAGCCCCCGGATCGCCGTGGCCCGGATCACGGGCTCCGGGTCCCGGGCCAGCCGTGCCAGGGCCTGCCGGTCGCCGGGCCCTCCGGCCCGGGCCAGCGAGTACGCCGCGGCCCGCCGCAGCAGCGGGTCATCACTGGCGGCATGGCTGCGGGCCAGGGCCTCCCAGGTGCCCGCGGGCAGCCGCCAGAGGTTGGCCAGCCCGATCTCCAGCACGCCACCGTCCCGCTCCCTGCCGAGAGCGTCCACGACCTCCCGTGCCATGGCATCCCCCATCTGGGTGGCGGCCCAGACCGCACCGTGCCGCACCAGGGCCGAGGGGCTGCGGAGCACCGACCTGACGAGCGGTGCCGCGGAGGGCCCTGTCCGGCCTGCGGCCACCATCACCGCGTGCTGCACCGAGAGATCCCGGTCACGCAGGAAACGGGCGAGGTTGGCCACGTCCCTGGGGTTGGCGGCCACGGCGAGGGACCGGACGGCGAGCTCCCGGACGGCGGGATCGGGAAAGCCGAAGATCCCCCCCCGGAGGTCCGGGCTCAGCTCACCCCGGTCCACCGCCTCGTACAGGCGCGCCGTGATCAGCTCCGACCCCGGAGGTCCGGCCGCGACCGGCAGGGACCCGGCGACCAGGACGGCGATCATGGCGAGGCCGACGACGGTCCTTCTTGCGTGCATCTGTGACCCTCCTCCCGAAATCCCACGTGACCCGGTCATGCCCCGTACTGGAGGCGGTCCCCGAGGACCGGGGGAAGGCCCGCCTGGTGGATCCGGCGGCGGGCCGCCTGGACGGGGTAGCCCACGCGGTAGTGATAGAGGCGCCGGCGCCCGTGGTCGTACACCGCGTAGGAGGCCGCCGGATCCCGGTCCCTCGGCTGCCCCACGGAGCCCGGGTTGATGAGGTACCGGCAGTCGGCCTCGAGGTCCAGCACGTTGCGGTGGCCCGAAAGCAGCCGGATCTGGAAGAGCTCGTGACCGTCCACCATCCGGGCCATGAAGATGGACGGGATGTGCGTGTGGCCGAAGAAGACCACGGTCGCCGGCGTGACGGACAGGGCGTCCCCCGCGTCGGCCACCGAGAAGATGTACTCGTCCTCGTCCACCGGAGAGCCGTGACACACCACCAGGTCCTCCTCCACCTCGAGCGGACCAACGGGCAGAGTCTGGAGAAACTCGAGGTTCCGCGGGCTCAGGTGCTGGTGGGTCCAGTGGGTGGCCTCCCTGGCGTACCTGTTGAAGGTCACCGCCGACTCGAGCCCCGCGCACACCCGGTCGTGGTTCCCGCGAACGATCACGGCCCTCCGGCCCTGGGACCTGAGCCAGTCCACCACCTGGTTGGGCGAGGCCCCGTAGCCCACGGCGTCGCCCAGGAAGAGGATCCGCTCGAACTTCCTCCTGCGGGTGTGGCGGAGGACCGCCTGGAGGGCCTCCCAGTTGGCGTGGATGTCACTGAGGATCAGGTATCGCATTCACGCCCCCGGCATGGCCTCGAGGATGAGCCGCGCCACCTGCTCCGGAGGCTCGTCCCCGGTGAGCTCCAGGTGGTGGTCGGCCAGGAGGTAGGCCGGGCGGCGCCGCTCGAGGAGCTCCCTGGCGGCAGCCGGGCTCCCGAACCTCGGCCGGTCCAGGTTCTTGCCGGGGAGCCTCGCGAGGATCGCGGGCCACGCAACGTCCAGGAAGACCGTCCACCCTCCCGCCGCGCGGATCATGGACCGGTTCCCCTCGGACACGAAGGTTGCGCCCCCCGTGGCCACCACGACCCGTGGCATCGCGACGGCCAGGCCGAGCTGCCGGGCCTCCTCCCGGCGGAACGCCACCTCACCGTGTCGGGAAAAAATCTCGGCAATGCTCGCTCCCAGGGCCTCCGAGATCCTCTCGTCCAGGTCCACGCAGGGCACGCCCAGCGACCGGGCCAGAAAACGGGCCGCGGTGCTCTTGCCGCACCCCATGAAACCCACCAGAAAGATCCGGGAGGACGTCTTCATGGTACCACCAGACTCCCCCGCAGCCCCTCCCGGAGGGACTCCGGCCCTCCGGCCTCCGGCACGGTCTCCACCGGGCCCGGAGGGGAAGGCTCACTCTCCCCCGGGCTGGAGATACCGGTCCATGAAGTGGGTGTCGAGGCGCCCATCGACGAAATCCCGATCCTCCAGGATGCGGAGGTGCAGGCGAATGGAGGTCCGGATCCCCTCCACGCGCAGCATCTCCAGCGCCCTCCGTCCCCGTGCGATGGCCTCGGCGCGGTCCGCACCGTGCACGATGAGCTTGGCGATCAGACTGTCGTAGTAGGGGGGTATGCGGTAGCCGGTGTAGAGGTGCGTGTCCACCCGGACCCCGGGACCGCCGGGCAGGACCAGCCGTTCCACCAGGCCCGGAGAGGGCGCGAAGGTGTTGGGGTCCTCGGCGTTGATCCGGAACTCGATGGCGTGACCGTTGATGGGAACGGCCCGCCGCGGGGGCAGGGACATCCGCTCACCCGCCGCGATCCGGAGCTGCTCCTTCACGAGGTCCACGCCCGTCACCATCTCGGTCACGGGGTGCTCCACCTGGATCCTGGTGTTCATCTCCATGAAGTGGAAGGACCCGTCCGGTCCCAGCAGGAACTCCACGGTGCCGGCCGACACGTACCGCGCGGCACGGGCGGCAGCCACCGCCGCCCTGCCCATCTCCGCACGGAGCTCGGGGCTCAGCGCCGCGGACGGGGCCTCCTCCAGGAGCTTCTGGTGGCGGCGCTGGATGGAGCACTCCCGCTCCCCGAGGTGGATCACCCGCCCGTGGCCGTCCGCGAGGATCTGGAACTCGATGTGGCGGGGCCGCTCCAGGTACTTCTCGAGGTAGACCGAGGGGTCGCCGAAGGCCTTCTCGGCCTCGTTCCGCGCCGTGTCGAAGGCACCGCGGAGCTCGCGCTCGTCGAAGGCCAGACGCATGCCCCGGCCACCCCCGCCCGCCGACGCCTTGAGGATCACGGGGTATCCGATCCCCTCGGCCAGCTCCAGGGCCTCCTTGCGGCTCTGGAGCGCCTCCTTCGACCCTGGCAGGACCGGCACACCGGCCGCCGACACCGCGGCACGGGCGGCCGACTTGTTTCCCATGAGCCGGATGGCCTCCGGCGACGGACCGATGAAGGTCATGCCACAGTCCCGGACGATCTCGGCGAAGTGTGCACTCTCGGCCAGGAACCCGTACCCGGGGTGGACGGCGTCCGCACCCGTGATCTCCGCCGCGGCGATCACCGAGGAGATGTTCAGGTAGCTGGCGTTGGAGTAGGGCCCCCCGATGCAGACCGACTCCTCGGCCATCTCCACATGGAGGCAGTCACGGTCCGCATCCGAGTGGACCGCCACGGTGGAAATCCCCAGCTCGCGGCATGCCTGGATGATCCGGACCGCGATCTCACCACGGTTCGCGATGAGGACCTTGCGCAGCATGGATCAGGCCGGTCGGATGGCGAACAGGGGCTCGCCGAACTCCACGGGCTGGGCGTTTTCGGGGAAGACCTTGACGATGGTCCCCGACACGTCGGACTCGATCTCGTTCATGAGCTTCATGGCCTCGACGATGCACAGCACCTGGCCCTTTTCCACGAAGTCCCCCACCCTCACGTAGGGATCGGCGTCGGGGTTTGGCGCGCGGTAGAAGGTGCCCACGATGGGGGAGGTCACGTGGTGGAGCCCCTCCTCCTCGGTGGGGGCCCCGGAGGGACCCTCCTCCGGCGCCAGCTCGTCAGATCGAGGTGCGGAGACCGGGGCGGCAGCAGGCGTCGGCTGGCCCACCGGCACCACCGGTACCGTCCTCACGGTCTCCACGGGCGCCGCGGACGCCACGCCCTCGATCCGGACCCGGCTTCCCCCGTGCTCGATCTCCACGGCGGCCACACCGGAACTTCCCACAAGTCGGATCAGCTCACAGATCTCGTCGAATTTGAACATCTGGCACAGCTCCTCACTCGGGCTCTACACGAATTCCGAGTATAACCGCACCGCCGCCAGACGTGAAAGGAACCGTGCCTTGCCCACGTGGCCTCCGGTCTCCAGGTGGAGGAGCAGGAAGTAGCCCCCACCGATCAGGGTGAGGACCAGGTCCGCCTCCCTGGCATGGACCGTGAACTGCACGAGCTCACCGTGGTGGAGCTCGCGCTCCGCCTCGGACACGTTCCGGAGGATCGTGGAGAACTCCGCTCCCACCTCCTCCAGCGCGCCCCGCTCGGGAACGTTCACCACGGGAATGCCGTCGGGATCCACGATGGCGCCGGACAGGGCGCCCGGACACTGCTCGATGATCGCGGCCACCGTCGTCTCGAAGTTCATGTGGTCCTCTCTGCAGCCTTCCGGATCCCGGCGAGCCAGGTCTCCAGGCGCCTCACCCTGGCCTCACGGCCGGAGCTGGGCACGGCCGCGCGGGCCGCACGGATCTCCTCCAGGAGCTCGCGCGCCGCCTCCGAATCAGGATCCCGATCCAGCACGGCCCGCGTGGTCTCCTCTGCCAGGCCGAGATCGCCCTGTTCCAGGGCCAGCCTGGCCAGCGTCACCGTCGGGAGCGGCAGCTCCCGCCCGGTACCAGGTTCCACATCCGGTGAGGGTACAGGAATGGGCCGCGTGGGACCGCCTGCCACCGGAACCTCGTCGGGCTCCGGCACGGCTTCCGGGACCTCGTCCGTCCCATCGCCGGGCTCCTCCTGGACCTCGCCCGACTCGAAGATCTCCCCACCCACCAGGAAGACTCCGGTGTCTCCCTTGGGACCGACGGCAAAGGGATCCTCCTCGGACACCATCACCACCTCGCGGGGGCGCCCGGCGGCCGTGGCCTGACCGGCCGGATACGGCTCCTCCCGGGGGCGCCCGGCGGCCGTGGCCTGACCGGCCGGATACGGCTCCTCCGCCGGCTCGTCGTCCGGTACCGGCTCGGCCCCGGGAACCCCGCCCGGCCCTGCGTCCGGAACCTCCGATTCCTCCGGGGCGGTCTCCGGCGGGAGATGGGCCCGGGCCGACTCGAGCTCGGCCACCAGCTCCTCGTCACCGGGAATGAGCTCCACGGCCAGGGCGAAGCCCCGGACGGCCTCTTCCCAGTCCCCACGGCGCACACCGCATCGTCCCAGCATCTGGGCGGCCACGGCGTTCTCGGGATCGAGTTCGAGCGCCCGTGACAGCGCACGGGCAGACTCGGCGTACCGTCCCACCTCGAAGAGGGCCCGCCCCAGGGAGACCCAGGCCGCCACGTACTCGGGGTGGTGATCCAGTCCGCTCCGGAGGACGGTGATCGCCTCCTCGTGGGCCCCCGTCCGGCGAAGGAGCTCACCCAGCTGGTAGAAGACCCTGGAGGCCGGGTCCTCCCGGAGCTGGAAGCGGAGCTGCTCGATACGGTAGTCCATCATGACAAGAATACAACGGCAGCCCCGCCCGTGGCGGGGCCGCCGGTCTCAGGCTCCTCGATGTCCGGGCCAGCCGGTCAGTGGCACGAGTCGTCCCACGGCTGATAGGTGATCCCGGGGTCCAGCGTGTCGCTACAGCCGGACTCGACGTTCGTCACCATCACCGGAACCGACGTGGCCACATCGCGGTTGCCGCCGTCGCACGGGACCGTGTCGTAAACCAGACCGATACCGTTTGGTGACAGGACCTGCTCCAGTCCGGTACCCGCAAGCGTGATGGTGTTCGGTGCAGTGACGATCACGTACTGATCAGAAACCGGGACCCCGTTGACCGATACCTGCACCTGGGACGAGAACTCCTGCCCCGAGATCACGAACTGGGTTCCGGTGGGGAGATTGTCGGCGTCGATCGGTGTCACGGAGGCCGGCGACACCGAGAGGATCATGGGCGTGTTGCCGATGTAGGCGAACTGCCCGCCCTCCTTGGTGAGCCCGCTGTCCACCAGCGTGACCTTGTACGACGCCACGATGTTGCTGCAGGAGGGAGGCTGCGGGGGCATCCGGACCACGATCTCGGAGCCACCCACGGACACCACGTCCAGGCGCATGGGCGGGCTTCCGAAGAGGTAGTCCACCCACAACGGCGACCGGAACCCCGAGCCGTAGATGGTCACCAGGGTCTCCTCGGTCATGGGCCCCTCCACGGGGGAGTTCCCCGTGATGGCGAGCCCCTCACCGTAGATGAAGGCCCCGTTGGCCGTGTCGGACTTGCCCGATTCCACGTTGGTCACCGTCACATCCACCGTGATCGGCGGGTTCAGGCCACCCGACGCGATGTCCTGGGTGATGTCCGGCGTGATGGCGATGATCTGGTACTGGCTCACGGAGACCACCTGGGCCTCGTGGGGAGTGATGTTTCCACCGCTGAAGATCACCTGGACCGGGGACTGGAACCCGGCATTGGCCGTGTGCTCCCCGAAGATGGTGACCTGGGTCCCGCCCTCGATGGGACCGAAGTTCGGGGAGAGTACCGTGATCTTCGGTGTGAGCATGTCGGCGGTAAAGATGAAGGCGCTGACCTTTTCCGTGCTGGTTCCGTTGGAATAGACCTTCACGTTGGCCACCACGTCCTCCTCGATGGGCGTGGCGGAGATCTGGGGAGTGATGACCATGATCTGACGGCCGTCGGCGGACACCGAGACCACCTCGGCCTGGAGCGCCCCGAACGAACCTCCACTGAACTCCACGGTCACGGGCTCCACGAAGTTCTGACCAAAGATCGTCACCTGTTCCCCTCCGCGGGCCGACCCACGCTCGGGATAGACCTGGAAGATCACGGGGACGGTGGTGGACGGGAGGAAATCGAAGCCCTTCACGAAGGTCACGGCCTCCTCGGACCCGGTTCCGACACCGGACACCACCTTCACGTCTGCGGCATAGGTCTTGCTCGTATCACCAACTCCGGTGATGGCCGGAGTCACGACCGTCACCGAGGTCCCGTCTGGGGCCACGGATACGAACCGACCCTCGTAGGGAACACCTTCCACGATGAAGTAGACCTCCACCGGGGTCCTGATGCCCTTGCCGTTGACGGTCACCTCGTCACCGCCCTCGAGCGTGCCCTGCCTGGGCACGACGCTGTAGATCTCCAGATCACCCGGGGTGTCCGGGTACTTGACCTTGACGGAGACCGAGGCCACGATCGAGTTCAACCTCGCGGAGATCGCATACGTTCCCGCCTTGGTGGCGGAGAAGTAGGCGGTTGCCTTGCCGCCGGTGGTGGCCACCACGGCCTCGTTGGTTCCGCTCCCGGCAAAGGATCCGCCGGAGGATGTGTGGAACGTGACCGTGGTCCCGTCCGGAGCCGCATCTCCGTTCTTCGTGACCGTGGCCACAATGACCGCCGCCTGGCCGGTGTAGATCTCGGCCGGGGTGGTGGTGACCGTCATGGCCCACGTGTCACTGGGTGGGGTCGGCACCGGTGGCGGCGAGGAGCTGCTGCCGGAGCATCCGGCCAGCACCGCCAAACCAAGGATGACTGCACATGCGCTGAGCTTCTTGATCACGGCCGACCTCCTCAATAGAAGAAGTTGAAGGCCACTCTGGTGACCACGGAAATGGACTTGCCGCCCATCGTCGTCCCGAAGATCTCGATCTTCAGGGTCTGGCGGATGTTGGTCTGCCCCGTCTCGGGGTCAACACCACCGTTCTCGGGGAACAGGTACACCAGGGGAGCATGACGGAAGTACTCGGCCGGGTACACCCGGTAGTTCTCCAGCGACGCCTCCCCGCCCGCCGCCACGTAGACATCGATGTCGTGAACCCAGCGCGGTGACGCGACGGTGCCGCCATCGGTGCGGTAGGGATCCACGACCCACCGGGTGAGACGGACGTCCTGCGCGTTGGAGGGTCCCCCGGCGGGGTTCTTGAGGAAGGACTTGATGCTCATGTTTGTGATGGTCACATCAGCGGACTGGCTGATGCTGATGTCCGGATTGTACTCCGTGATCTCCACGGCGAGGTAGACGGTGGGCTTGTCCTCGTTGAGCGTGCTGTTCCCACCGCACCCGAGCGCCACCGCTGCGAGCACCACCAGTGCACCGAACTGCCAGAGGCGTTTCATAGTCTCCCTCCCCTAACCTAATACTTGATGATCCGCGGTGTGATGAAGATCAGGAGCTCGTCATGCCGGTTGAAGGTCTTCTCGTTCTTGAAGAGCCACCCCAGGATCGGGATCTTGTGCAGACCGGGGACGCGGTCCTGACTGTTGTCGTCCTTGAGCTGGTAGATCCCCGCAATCACGGTGGTCCCGCCATCTCTCACGAGCAGGTGGGTCTGGGCATCCCGGGTGAAGATGGGGGCGTTCTGTCCGCCCAGCTCCGAGGCCGCCAGCACCGGCTCCTGTTTCTTGATGTTCACGTCCAGGATCACGGTGCCCTCCGCCGTGATCTGGGGGGTCACGTCCAGGCGGAGCGTGGCGTCCACGTACTGCACGGTCACCGTGTTGTTGGCCACGGTCTGGACCGGAATCTGGAGGCCTGACCGGATGGTGGCCCGCTCCATGTTCTGCGTGGTCACCCTCGGCGAGGAGACGATCCTCACGACGCCGTCCTTCTCGGCCGCCGTGAGCGTGAAGTCGAGGTTGAAGGTGTTGAGGATGTCGCCGAAGGTCATCGAGATCAACCCGTTCCGGCCGGCTTCGAGTGCCACCCGGCCCTCGGTGTTGATGTTGTTGGGGAACTTGAGGCCCGTGTCGTTGCCGTGCTCGGCATCCATCACGCCGGTGAATCCCCAGTTGATGCCCAGCTGCCGGGAAAAGTCCCGCGTGGTCTCCACGATCCTGCCCTCGATCACCACCTGGGGCGTGGGCTTGTCGAGGCTGTCGATGAGCCGGAGGATGCCGTCCACCCGGTCGATCACGTCACGGATGATCAGCGTGTTGGTCCGCTCGTCCACCTGGATGGTGCCCCGCTCCGAGAGGAGCTGCGAGTCACCCTTGAGCAGCGACATGATCTCGCTGGCCTGGGCGTACGAGATGGGCTTGAGCACCACCTTCAGCGGCTTGGCCGCCTCCTGCTCCTTGGCGTAGGCGGCTGCGGCCCTCTTCTCCGAGGCCAGCTTCGAGATGGGCGCCACCCGGAGGACATTGTTCTCCAGGACGTAGTCCAGACCGTTGATCCGGAGGATCAGGTCCAGCGCCTGGTCCCACGGCACGTCGTGCAGCTCCACGGTCACCGAGCCGCTGACTCCCGGATCCACCACGATGTTCAGGTTGGTGAGGCCGGCGAAGGTCCGGAGCACATCCTTGATGTCCGCGTCCTTCAGCGTCATGGTGATGGGCTCGCCCGTGAACTGGCGCTCCTGCGTGGCCAGCTCCTTGGCCGCGAAGGTGGCCGTGCCGGGCTCCTGCGCGAGGACCTGGGCGGCCGCGGCCTGCTCCACGAGCTGGCTGGGGTCCGCCGTCCAGGGATCCTGCGCGGGAGGAACCGGAGCCGTCTCGGCCGGCGCCGCCACCGGTGCAGCCGGTGTCTGCCACGAGACCGCCGGGGCCGGCGCCTCCTGCTCGGCCTGCGTCACCGCGGTGGGTGACCCGATCTCGATGGACTCCCCGACCGGCTCCTCGCCGCTGTTTGCCGTGGACGCCTCGACAGGCGCCGGCTCGGAACGGTGCATCTCGATGATCCCGGGGGCCGGGGAGACCGCGGTCACGGGACCGGCGTTCCCCACCACCAGCTCGCCGCCGCTGGAGGTCGCCGCAAAGCGGAACTCCCGCGCCACGTCCATGTCCACCACGATCCGGGTCACGGGCTCGGGATCGACGGTGTGCTGCGCCACGCGGACCCGCGCGGCACCCTCCGCGTGCAGGGGATAGACGTGCCTCCGGACGTGGTTCACCACGCCCTTGAGATCCAGGACAACACGGTCCGGGTTGGCCAGCGTGAAGGTCCGGGCATCGAACGGGCCATCTCCGCGAAGCCGGATCACCACGCCACCACCCGTCACCACGGGCTCCACCTCGAGGAGCGAGGTGGCGGACGCCCCGGCCGGGCTCGTGTCATCGGAATGGTTGTCCACCCCGGGCACCGGAGAGGCCTCCACGGGCAGCGGTTCCTCGGTCACCACGGGGATCTCGGGAACGGTCTCGGACGTCACACCGGGTGCGGGTGAGGCAACGGAACCGGTGGCATCGAGTGTCGCGAAACGCAGCTCGTAGCCCCCATCCACCCGGACCAGGTCCGCCTGGGCGGGCTTGTCCAGCCACACGGTGAGGCGGGTCACCCGCCGGCCGAACTCGTCCAGGGCGGTGAGCTCGACCCTGTCCACACCGAGCTCCGGCGCGCTGATCCTGGCGACCCCGGGATCCCACTTCGCATCGGGCATCTCCACGACCCAGACACCGGGCTGCGGGCTGTAATGGACCGTCTCGAGGACCCCGTCCACCGAGACCCGGATCGCCGGGCCCTGCGGGCCGGCAACCGCCTCCACCCCCGCGATGTGCGGCACGGCTCCGGCACTGGCGGCACCGGGGAGGAGTCCGGCCGCGACGACGACCGCCGTGGCCACGACCAAGAGGATGCGGGCGTTCTTGACCATCATGTCATCCCCCATTTTCATCCTTCTTCCTTCACTTTTCTGCGATCTCGCGCACAACTTCCCGGAAGGGCTTCAGCGCCTTGGGATCGTTGACCTGTTGTTTGAAGACCACCTTGTGGGGCTCGATGGACGCCACCTCGCCGTTGTACAGCTTCGTCCCCGGACGCAGGATGTAGCTGAGCTTGTCGCGACCCTGGACGATGGCGATGATGCCCGAGGAGGTCTGGATGATGCCCTCGAGCCTCAGCTCCTCGATCAGCATTCCCGGAAGCCCATCGGGCCGCTCCTCGGCCCGCTCCTCCTCCTGGATGCCCTCCGCCAGCGAGACAAAGGGGTCTCGCCGCCCGGCCGGATCGTAGGTGAACTTCTCACCCTCGAAGACCCTCTCCTCCCCCCGGAGGATCTGGTCGATCCGGCTGACGTCAAGATCCTCCTCCCCCGAGAACGGTGTCTTCCCCGCCGCCTCCGGCGCGGCCCCCGTCTCCGGTGCCGGCGCCTTCTCCTGGGCCCCCGCAACCACTCCAAGCGACACGACCAGCAGGAGTGATCCGACGACGCTCGACAGACCCCTGGCGCTCATGGCTGCCCTCCCTGGCCCTGCGTGTTCTGGTCCTCCTTGTAGATGAAGGTCTGCTGAGTGAAGCTCGCACTGATCGTGTAGCTCCCCCTCTTCTTCCCTCCCCTGATGGCCCTCACGTGGAGATCGCTGACGTTGATGATCCGGGAGAACCGGCTCAACCGGTCGAAGAACATCCCCAGCTCGTGATAGGTCCCCCGGAGCTGGACCTTGATGGGCCACTCCAGGAAGAAGTCGCGATCGATGAATCCCTGCGGCGTGAACCGTACGAGCTCGAAATGGCCGATCTCCGTGAGCTGCTTGAGCTTCTTCAGGAGCGTGTCGGTCTCCCTCCGCGTGGGGAGGATCCTGCGAAGGCGGTCGAGCTCGAGCTCAAGGTTCCGGATCTCCTCCTCGAGCTTCGGCAGGTCCCTCTTGGCCGCACGTCCCTTCTCGATCTCGCGTTCCAGCTTGGAGATGTTCTCCTCGAGACTCGCGATCTCCTCGCGGATCGGCTTGAACACGTACGAGTTCATCACCCAGAAGAGAATGATGCCCAGGACGACGCCAACGATCAAGGCCACGTACCAGGGCTTTTCGTTGAGATCAATCGCCATGACTGGCCTCCTCCCGCCCCGTCATTGCCCTGCTCCAGCAGTCCCGGTCCCGTTCTCCGAGCCCGCGATCTCCGGCGGCTTGTAGGTGAACACGCAGGAGAGCTTGAACCTGAAGAGCCCTGCCTTGGCGCGGGCCAGATCCAGGAGCGTCGGCTCCTGGAAGAACGGCGAGGCATCGAGGTTTGAAATGTAGTTGGCCACGGCGTTCTCGTCCATGGCCTCTCCCTGGAGCGTCACCACGTTGCCCTTGACAGTCATGTCGTTCAACCAGAGAAGATCTGGCAGGGCCCGCGACACCTCGTCCATGATCCGCACGGGTCCGTGCTGGTTCTCCTTGAGCTGATCGATGATCTCGATCTTGTGCTTGAGCGCGTCCCGCTTCTTCTCCAGCTCGGCCACCTTGTCGATGAAGACCTTGAGCTTGTCCCGCTCCACCCGGAGCTGACTCTCCTTCTGCTGGAGGTGACTCCTGGTGGAGCTCAGGTGGTACCACATTCCACCGACCACCAGGAAGGCGACGAAGAGGGAGGCCAGGAGGATGATGTCTCCCTGCTTGGCCCCCAGGGAGATCTCCTTCCTGGGGCGCCTTGCCGCTGCCTGAGCCGTGACCTCCGCGACCAGGTTGATCTTGATCATGGTCAGTCTCCGACCGCTCGTACTGCCAGCCCGACCGCAACGCTCATGGCCGGAGCATGACGGTTGATCCACTCCGGATCGAACTCGGACTCACTGTACCGGATATTCCGGAACGGATTCATCACCTCCACCGCCACCTGGAACCTGTCCTTCAGCACCTCGTCCAGGTTCAGGACCTGGGCGCTTCCCCCGGCCAGCACGAGCCGGTCCAGCCGGTCCACGGAGGAGGTCGCCACGAAGAAATCGACCGTCTTCTGGAGCTCCGCCGCCAGGTCCTCGGAGACGCTGTTGAGAATCCCCAGCACGTTCTGGAGCGAATGCTCGCCCACCCGCTCACCCCGCTTGAGCCGCTCGGCATCCTCACGGGGAAGGTTGAGCTCCCTCTGGATCGCCTCGGTGTACTGGTTCCCCCCGAACGCCACATCACGCCAGAATACGGAGGCCCCCTGGTGCACCACGTTGATGTTCATCACCGAGGCGCCCACATTGACGAGCGCCACGGTCTCCGAGGGCACACCATAGTTGATCTCGTAGGCGTTCTGGAGAGCGAACACGTCCACGTCCACGAGGGCGGGCTGCTTGCCGGCCTGAACGATCACCGAGGTGTAGTCCGCAATTCGGTCCTTCTTGACGGCCACGAGGAGCACGTCCATGGTATCGCCGCCGCTCTCGCCGAGGACCACGTAATCCAGGTTCACATCGTTGATGTCGAACGGGATGTATTGCTCCGCTTCCCACTGGATCGATTCGGACAGCTCCGCCTCCGTCATGGATGGGAGAGGGATGCGCTTGATGATCACCGAGTGCCCGGAAAGAGACGTTCCGAAGAACTGGTTCCTGATATTGTTCTCGGAAATGAGGTGGGAAAGCGCCTCCACCACGAGGGAGGAATCCATGATCGCCCCGTCCACGATTGCCTCGGGAGAAAGCTCCGCCGAGGCCGCGTGGAGCAGCTGGAATTCGCCGTTCTTCAGCGGCTTCAGCTCCACCAGCTTGACGGCGGAAGAACCAATATCACACCCCACGACTTGTTTCTTGCGCTTTCGAAACACGGCTTACACCTTAACTCCAAAAGTTTTTCAAGGTCTGAGCCATAACACCTCTACCGTGAGGCTAGCAAAGGCCCAAGCAAACTGTCAAGAAGAACTGAGATAGAAAAGTGTTCACGTTGTACGCTCCGACACTTGCTTTCCCGGACCACCTGTGCTATCTAGTCTCCTCCCCGTGCGGGGAGGCTCAGAAAGAGGAGACAAGAACCATGGCGCAGCGATGCGAGATCTGTGGCAAGGGCCCCATGACGGGCAACAATATCAGCCATGCTCACAACCTGTCCCGCAGGCGGTGGTTGCCGAACCTGCAGAGGATCCGTGTGATCGTGGATGGCCGCCCGAAGTACGTCAGGGTCTGCACCCGCTGCCTCCGTTCGGGCAAGGTGGTCAAGGCGCCGCGCGTCTGAAGGCCCCCCGCCGTTCCACCTCGAGAACATCCTCCACATCCCGAAGCCGTTCCAGAATCCGGTTGAGGTGATCCTTGTCACGAACCTCCACGGACAGGGATACCGTGCCCCGTCCGCCCTCCCCGGCGTTGAGGTGGCACCTGACGATGTTGGCGCCCTCCGAGGCAATGGCGTGCGAGATGGAGGCCAGGAAGCCCGGACCGTCCCGGTAGGTCATGTCCAGGTCCACCCGTGAACGCGTCCTCCTCTCGGCCATGGCGCTCGTGGACCACCGGACCTCGATCTCCCGTTCCGGGTGGTAGAGGAGATTCCGCACGTTGGGACAGGACCGTGAGTGGACGGCCACACCCTTGCCGCGCGTGACGAACCCCACGATGTCCTCGCCGGGGAGCGGGTTGCAGCACCTGGCGATGTAGACGAGAAAGTCGGCGTCCCCGGTCACCTCCAGCACCGGAGCATCCTGCGAGGCGGCCGATTGCACCTCCCGGAGGTGGGTCCGGATCGCCTCCTCGTCATCCACCGCCTCGTGGCGCGTCAGGGCCGCGGCCACGGCCGCCGCGGCGATCTTCCCGAATCCGATCGCCGCGAGCAGGTCCTCCTCGCGCGCCAGCCCGTGGCCCGTCAGGAGCTCCTGGATCTCCTCGGAGCCCGAGAACCGCTTCCACGAGGAATCCAGGCGCCGGAGCTCCTTCTCCAGGAGCTTCCGGCCCACCTCCACGGCCCGTTCCTTCTCCTCCCGTTTCAGCCAGGCCCTGATCCGCGAGCGCGCCTTGCCGGTCCTGGCGATCTCCAGCCAGTCGTGGTGGGGACGCTGCTGGTTGGAGGTGGTGATCTCCACGATGTCGCCGTTGGTGAGCTCCGTCCGCAGGGGGACCCACCGCCCGTTCAGCGTGGCACCCACGCAGTGGTGGCCCACCTCCGTGTGGACCCGGTAGGCGAAGTCCAGGACCGTGGCGCCCCGCGGAAAGGAGAGCACATCTCCCTTCGGCGTGAAGCAGTAGACCTCCTCGGGATAGAGGTCCACCTTCAGGGAGTCGAGGAACTCCCGGGGTGAGGAACCCTGGGTGGTGTCCAGGAGGCTCCGGAGCCAGGCGATCCTCGAGTCGTCCGTGGGCTTGGAACCCCGCTCCTTGTAGCTCCAGTGGGCGGCGATGCCGTGCTCCGCGATGGCGTGCATGTCGTGGGTCCGGATCTGGATCTCGAACGGATGGCCCTCCGGACCGATCACCGTGGTGTGGAGCGACTGGTAGGCGTTGGGCTTGGGAATGGCGATGTAGTCCTTGATCCTGCCGGGAACCGGTGGCCACTTCTGGTGGATGAGGCCCATGGCCGCGTAGCAGTCACCCACGGTGGACACGATGATCCGGAAGGCCAGGAAGTCGAAGACGCTCTCCACGTCCACCCCCTGGCGCTTCAGCTTCTGCCACACGGAGTACAGGTGCTTCACCCGGCCGAGGACCTCACCCTCGATGCCCGCCTCCTCCAGGACCCCGGCCAGGGTGGACCTGATCTCGGTGAACCACTTCTGCGCCGCCTCGGAGCGCTCCGAGATGGCCCGCTCCAGGCGCTCGGCCTCCCGCGGATGGAGGTACCGGAAGCAGAGGTCCTCCATCTCGGTCTTGATGCTGCCGATACCCAGCCGGTTGGCGATGGGCGCGTAGATCTCGAGGGTCTCCCGGGCGATGGCCACCTGCCGTTCGGGCCTGAGGAAGTTGAGGGTCCTCATGTTGTGGAGCCGGTCCGCCAGCTTCACCAGGATCACCCGCACGTCGTCGGTGGACGCCAGGAGCAGGCGCCGGAAGTTCTCGGCCTCGGTGGCCTCCCTGCTGGTGAAGCTGCTCTCGAAGGAGGAGAGCTTCGTCAGCGCCTCCACGAGCCGGGTCACCGCCGGGCCGAACTCCAGCTCCATCTCCTCGGCGGTGGTCTCGGTGTCCTCCAGGATGTCGTGGAGCAGGCCCGCGGCGATGGCCACCTCGTCCAGCTCCATGTCGGCCAGGATCCAGGCCACCGTCAGGGGGTGGATCAGGTAGGCCTCCCCCGAGCGCCGCACCTGGCCCTTGTGGCGGGTGGCCGCGAAGACGTAGGCGTGCCGCAACAGCGCCTCGTCCATGTCCGGGCGGTACCGCTCCACCCGGTCCAGGATGTCCTCGATGCGGACCTTCGCCGGTGTCTCCATCATTTCATTGTACCTGCGGGGGTCAAGGGGCCGCGGAACCGGGGGCCGGGATGCCGGTTCAGGGGTGCCGGTGGAGCCCGGCCAGCCGCCGCTCCACCGCCGCGAGATCGGGCTCGATGGACTCCAGGGGGGGCATGGCCGACTCCGCGGCAGCGGGATCCTTGAGGCCGGTCCCGGTGATCAGGAGCACCACCCGCTCCTCCCGCTCCACCAGCCCCAGCTCCAGGGCCCGCTCCAGGCCCGCCAGCGGCGCGGCGGCAGCCGGCTCCGGGAAGACCCCCGTCAGGGAGGCGAGCCGCCCGATGGCCGCCCGGATCGCCCCGTCACCGACCGTCACCCCGGCCCCTCCCGACGCCCGGACCCGGGCCAGGGCGAGACGGGCGGCCCGCGGGACCTCCACCACGAGGCTGTCCGCCACCGAGGCCGCTCCGGGGACGGGCGTCACGTCGGCGGCACCGGACTCCAGCGCCCGGACCAGGGCGGACGAACCCTCCGGCTGCACCACCAGCAGGCGCGGCACGGCAGCCAGGTGGCCCCACGCCACCAGGTCGGCGAAGCCCCCGGCCACACCCGAGGTGATCACCCCGTCGCCGGCCGGCACCACCACCACGTCGGGTGCCTCCGGCGCCAGCTGCCAGCCCACCTCCAGGGCCAGGGTCTTCTTGCCCTCGGTGGTGAAGGGGTTGACGGCCGTGTTCCGGTTGTACCAGCCGAAGGCCTGGCAGGCCCGGCCGCACAGTTCGAAGGCCTGGTCGTAGCTGCCCCGCACGGGCAGCACCACGGCGCCGAGGGCCCGCATCTGGACCAGCTTGGCGGGCGGGGCACTCTCGGGCACGAAGACCACCGCGCGCTGGCCCGAGGCCGCGCAGACCGCGGCGAGGGCCGTGGCGGCGTTGCCCGTGGAGGCCGTGGCGATGGTCTCCCTCCCGTACTCCATCGCCCTGGCCGCCACCAGCAGGGAGGCCCGGTCCTTCGTGGAGCCCGAGGGGTTCCGGGTGTCGTCCTTCACCCAGAGGCGGGGCATCCCCTGCGCCTCCCGCAGGCGGGGCACGGGAAGCAGGGGACCACCGCCCACCGGCAGGAGGGCGAAGGACGCCGCCGAGGCCACGGGCAGCACGGCCGCCAGCGTCTCCGGGTCCGCCATCCGCCCGGGCCCCGGCAGCTCCGGTCGGTCCAGGATCCGGACCGCCAGCAGGCCCCGCACGGACCCTCCGGACTCCTGGAACCGGGAGCATTCCGGGCACACCAGCAGCTCCGGGTCCTCCGCGAGGACCCTTCCGCACTCCGTGCACACCAGCTCGAAACGGGCCACGGACACCCCCCGATCGATGGTTCCACAAGCTTAGCGCAGGCGACGGCGTGCCCCCCGGCCGGTGAAGACGTGAAGGCGTCCCCCGCCCACCGGGGAGCGCATGGGTGCTGGGGGGCAGGGACGAGGGAGACCCACTCAGGGGAACGAAACGCACCAGACTGAGCCACCAGGGCTCCGATGGCCAGTCATCGGTGCACGAACGCCTCGACAACTTGAGATTGCCAGGTGTCCGTGTCGGAATGCTTTTTTCGCCCCAGTACGACATGTCGCGGAAGCCGGGCCATCGGGACGAGACGCCCCGGTTGTGGTCTTCCGCCGCCGTTCCCCGCTGCCAGCGGGCAGATGCTTGCGCATCCCGGAGAAACAACGTATTGTGTTGATGGTCCGGAAGGCAGCGTCGTGGACGGACAGACCGCCACGGGCGCCCTTCCGGCGATCCGGCTTGATAACCCGGGGGGTCCTCGTATCGCTGCACCGAGCCAGCGCTGATACCACGATCGGACGCCCGGGTTGTTCCACCGTGGCCTCCGGGTTGGGGGAACCGTGTGGGGCCGGTCCATCGGCTCCTTGGGAGACAGGGTTCATGAGCGACGATCGACAGCAGGACAACCAGGTCAGGGAACAGAGATCGGGACGCCGCCGGCGGCGGCGTCCGAGGCGGCGTTCGGGGAACCGGAGCGGCCCCGTCACCCCGGTCAGCGGGTTCCTCTGGAAGCGGGACCAGGGCGAGGCCGTCCTCGTGGACGGGGCCGCGAACTTCGTGCCCCGGCGGACCGATCCGCTCGTGCCGCGCGAGATCGTGGAACCCATGCACCTGGAGAGCGGACTCAGGGTGGAGGCCATGGCACGTGGCGGGAACAGGCCGCGGGTTGTGGAGATCACCTCCATCGAGGGCCAGCCCCCCGAGGAGTACCGGTCGAAGGCCCTGCCGTTCAGCGAGCTCGTCAGCATCGACCCCGAGGAGCGCTTCCGCCTGGAGACCGACCCGAAGATCCTGGAGCCCAGGGTCACGGAGCTCATCGCACCCCTGGGCAAGGGCCAGCGCTGCCTCATCGTCTCGCCACCCAAGGCCGGGAAGACGACACTGCTGCAGCAGATGGCCCATGCCATCGGGGTCAACCACCCCGACACGACCATCTTCGTGCTCCTGGTGGACGAGAGGCCGGAGGAGGTCACGGCCTGGAAGCGCAGCATCCTGCACGGCGAGGTCTTCGCCTCCTCCTCCGACCAGTCCATCCAGTCCCACATCCAGCTCTCCGAGTTCGTCATGGAGCGGGCGCGGCGCCTGGTGGAGATGGGCGGGGACGTGGTGGTGTTCATGGATTCCCTCACCCGCATGTCCAGGGCCTACAACAGCGCCCAGAAGGGCTCGGGCCGGATCCTCTCGGGCGGGATCGACGCCAGGACCATGGAGCGGCCCCGCCGCTTCTTCGGCTCGGCGCGGAACGTGGAGCACGGGGGCAGCCTCACCATCGTGGCCACCTGCCTCATCGACACCGGCTCCCGGATGGACGAGGTGATCTTCCAGGAGTTCAAGGGCACCGGCAACATGGAGATCGTGCTGGACCGGAAACTCTTCGAGAAGAGGATCTTCCCCTGCATCAACATTCCGCAGTCCGGGACCCGCAAGGAGGAGAAGCTCTACCCGCCCGAGCTGGTGGAGAAGCTCTACCTCATGCGGCGGGCCCTCTCCTCGCTCTCCCCGGCGGAGGCCATGGACCTCCTGCTCCAGAAGGTGCGGGAGTTCCCCACCAACGAGCAGTTCCTGGCCTCGCTCCAGCTCCGGTGAGCGTGGCGCCGTGACTCCCACCCTGGAGTCGCTCCGCCTCGGGGACCCCGCCCTCGCCCCCGTGGCGGACAGGGTGCTGGCGGGAGAGCGTCTGGACCGTGACGACGCCCTGGTGGCGGCCACCACAACCGACCTGCTGGGCGTCGGGCGGCTGGCGAACCTGGTCCGCGAGCGGCTCCACGGTGACGCCACCTTCTTCAACATCAACCGCCACCTCAACCCCACCAACGTGTGCGTGGCCTCCTGCGCGCTCTGCGCCTTCTCCGTGCCCTTCCGGAGGGCGGCAGAGGGCTGGACCTACTCGGTGGAGGAGGCCGTGCGGGTGGCGGAGCGCGACGTGGACGAGACCGTGACCGAGCTCCACATCGTGGGCGGGCTCCATCCGAAGCTCACGGTGGACTACTGGGAGGCACTGTTCCGCGCGCTCAGGGAGCGCTTCCCCCGGGTCCACATGAAGGCCCTGACCATGGTGGAGCTGGACTTCATCGCGGGTGCGAGCCGGATCGGCCTCGACGAGCTCCTCGAGCGGCTCAAGGCCGCGGGCCTCGGCTCCTGCCCCGGGGGCGGCGCCGAGATCTTCGCATCCCGCGTCCGGGACCTCATCTGCGACCACAAGACCGGCGGGGAGCGGTGGCTCGAGGTGGCGCGGTGCGTCCACGGGCACGGCCTCAAGAGCAACTGCACCATGCTCTACGGTCACGTGGAGACCCCCGCGGAACGGGTGGACCACCTGCTGGCCCTGCGAGCGCTCCAGGACGAGACGGGGGGCTTCCAGTGCTTCATCCCTCTGGCCTTCCACCCCGAGAACACCCGCCTGGCCCACCTGCCCCCCACCGGAGGCCGGCTGGACCTCCAGACGATGGCGCTGGCGCGGCTCGTCCTGGACAACATCCCCCACGTCAAGGCCTACTGGATCATGCTGGGGGAGAAGATCGCCCAGGTGGCCCAGCACTTCGGCGCCGACGACCTGGACGGCACGGTGGTGGACGAGCGGATCACCCGGGCCGCGGGCGGGAAGGCCGGCCGGGGCATGGCACGGGCCCGCCTGGAGTCGCTGATCCGCGAGGCCCGCAGGATCCCGGTGGAGCGGGACACCCTCTACCGGCCCGTGGGGCGTGAGGAGCTCAGCTCGCCGGACCGGGAAGCTCCCCGGCGGGCAGCACCAGGACCGGCAGGCCCATGAGGAGCTGAGCCACCGGGGAGGCCGCGCAGGTCTCGGCCCAGCCCGGCGAGACCTGGGAGCCGACCAGCAGCAGGGTTCCCAGGAGGATCGCCCCGCCGAGCCCCGTGAGGACCGCACCCGCGAGGCGGTTCAGCCACCCCAGGTGCAGGGCCGTCAGCGTCCGCTCGAAGCCCCAGCCCGCTGCCAGGCCCAGCAGGACGCAGGCCACCACCGGGAGCACCCGCCCCAGGCCCGCGGCGAGCCACTCCAGGCCGATCCACCGGCCCAGCCAGGCGGCGAGGTCGGGACCCGCCACCGCGGCCAGCGCCACTCCGGCCGCAAAGCCCCCGATCCCGAAGACAATGCGGATGGCACCCTTCCAGAAACCGCTCAGCGCCACGCCGAGCCAGACCACCAGCAGGACCCAGTCCAGCCAGATCACGAGGTCCTCCGGATCATGGGAGAAGGCGGACCGTCAGCCGGAGGAAGTCCGCCTCGGTGATGAGCCCCACCAGCGTGCCCTGCCCGTCCACCACGGGCAGGCAGCCGAACTTGCAGTCCAGGAGGATCCGTGCGGCCTCGGAGACCAGCATGTCGGGGGCGATGGTGGTCACCGTGCGGTGCATGAGCTCCGTGACGGGGATCGCCGAGAAGATGCGCCGCTGCTCGGTGGGGTCCACCTCCGCGAAGATGGAGAAGGAGGCCGCCAGGAGGTCCCGGTGGGTCACCAGGCCCACCAGCCTGCCGTCCCGGACCACCGGGAGGTGGCGGATCCTGCCGCGCTCCATGCAGCGCTGGGCGTGGGCGAGGGTCTCGTCCTCCGTCAGGGTCACCAGATCGGTGGACATGAGCTCCTGGACCTTCATCCGATGCGGCATGCAGGGCCTCCCGCGGCAAGTGTACCGCGGACCCCGCCGCCGGCCCAGGGGGGCGTGGGAAGGTCAGGGCGTGAGGGCGTGGGAGACGTCGGGATGTCCTCCATCCACACGGTCCGGATACGGCGTTTTTCGTGAGGTTCTCCAGATCCAGGCAGCAGGTCAACGCCGCACTGGACTCCGCACGGGGAGTTCCCCGGGGAGCGGTCGCCCGCCACCGAGGATGGCGGCCAGCCCGCACTCCGCTGAGGTTGGAGCTCCCACGGGCAACCAGGCCGCCACTCCGCGCCGGAGGAGGACGGCGGGACCGTGCGAAAGCACAGAACCGGCCGCGCGCCGAGGGAGAGACCGGGGCGGTGGCAGTGTCCGGGTCGGTGTCCGTGCCGATGGCCCCCCTTGGAAGGGGGATTTCACCCGGATGGTTCGCGATACCTCGACTGCGCGGCGCGATCCGGCACTCCTGGGGAGGTGTGCTCGACCCGGTCGCTCGACCGGCTCGGGACACGTCTTCGCCTCCTCCTCGTGCGGGAACACGGCCCCGGGTGGCGCCTCGAGCGCCTCGGCACGGGCCCTGCGTCAACGATCCGGGCTCAGATGTACAGGCCGCCGGAGACGTTGAGCACGGTTCCCGTGATGTAGGAGCCACCGGGGCCCACCAGGAAGGCCACGGCCTCGGCCACGTCCTCCGGCGTGCCCAGCCGGGGGATGGCCAGGGTCGCGAGCAGGGCCTCCCGCTGCTCGTCGGTGAGGCCCTCGGTCATGGCGGTCTGGATGTAGCCGGGGGCCACGGCGTTGACCGTGATGTTCCGGCTGCCCAGCTCGCGGGCCAGGCTCTTGGTGAAGCCCACGAGCGCGGCCTTGGCGGCGGCGTAGTTGGCCTGGCCGGGGTTGCCCATCAGGCCCACCACCGAGGTGATGTTCACGATGCGGCCCGCGCGCTGGCGCATCATGATCTTCGCCGTGGGCTGGGTCACGTGGAAGACGCCGTCCAGGTCGGCGGCCATCACCTCGCGCCAGTCCTCCTCCTTCATCCGGACCAGGAGCTGGTCCCGGGTGAGGCCGGCGTTGTTCACCAGGATGTCGATCCTCTCGAGGCGGGTGTGGACCTCCTTCACCGCGGCCGCCACGGCCTCGCGGTCGGTGACATCGAAGACCACGGCCTCACCGCGGCCTCCCGCCCCTGCGATCAGGTCCAGCGTCTCGGCCAGCGCGGCCTCGTCCCGTCCCGCACACGCCACGGCGGCGCCGTCGGCCGCCAGCCGGACCGCGATGGCGCGGCCGATGCCGCGACTCGCACCCGTCACCAGAGCCACCTGTCCGTCCAGTGCTCCCATGCTCACCTCCCGCCGCCGGACCCGGCGATCACGGCCTCCACCTGCTCCACGGTGCCCGCCTGCATGCACCGTGCCCCGCGGTCCACCCGGCGCACGAGACCCGACAGCACGCTGCCGGCCCCCACCTCGATGAAGGTGTCGAAGCCGTCGGCCAGCAGGCGCTCCACGGTCTGGGTCCAGAGCACCGGCGAATCCACCTGGCGGACGAGCCCCTCGCGCAGCTCGCCCCCCTCCGTCACGGGGGAGGCGTCCACGTTGCGGTAGAGGGGGACCACCGGGTTCGCGAAGTCCAGGACCTCCAGTGCAGGGGTCAACCCCTCCCGGGCCGGGGCCATGAGGGGGGAGTGGAAGGGAGCGGAGACGGCCAGGGGGATCACCCGGCGGGCGCCCGCCTCGCGGCAGAGCTCCCCGGCCCGTTCCACACCGGCCACGGTGCCGGCGATCACGACCTGGGAGGGTGCATTGAAGTTGGCGGGGACCACCACCTCACCGGTGGCCGCCCCGGCCTCGGTGCAGCAGGCCGCGACCTCGTCGTCGCCCAGGCCGATGACGGCCGCCATGGCCCCCCGGCCCACGGGCACGGCCTCCTGCATGAGCCGGCCGCGGAGCCGCACGGTCCGGAGGGCGTCGACGAGGCCGAGGCTCCCGGCGGCCACGGCGGCCGAGTACTCACCCAGGCTGTGGCCCGCCACGGCATCCACGGTCACGCCGCCGTCAGCCAGCACCCGCCAGGCCGCGATGGAGTGTGCCAGCAGGGCCGGCTGGGTGTTGGCCGTGAGCTTCAGCTCCTCCTCGGGCCCCTCCCAGCAGATGGCCGACAGCGTCCCGTCCAGGACCTCGTCGGCCGTCTCGAACACCTCGCGGGCCCCGGGCCACCGGTCGGCCAGGTCCCGGCCCATCCCCACGAACTGGCTTCCCTGACCCGGGAAGAGCGCTGCGGTGCGTCCCATGCCGGTCTCCTCAGTACCTGATCAGGGCGGAGGCCCAGGTGAAGCCGCCCCCGAAGGCCGTCAGCAGCACCAGGTCGCCGCGCTGGAGGCGCCCCTCGGCCACGGCGTCGGCCATGGCCAGGGGGATGGAGGCGGCCGAGGTGTTCCCCACCCGCTGGACGTTGGTGTACACCTTCTCCGTGGGGATGCCCAGCCGCGATCCCACGGCGGTGATGATCCGGAGGTTGGCCTGGTGCGGGATGAACAGCGCCAGGTCATCGACGGTGACACCGGCCTGCTCGAGCACGTCCTGGCTGATCTCGGCCATGGCCCGCACGGCCACCTTGAACACCTCGTTGCCCCGCATCTTGATGAAGCCCAGTCGTTCCTCGATGTTCCGGGGGTTCGCGGGCGGGATGCGGGAGCCACCGCCGGGCATGGCGATGAGGTCCTTGTAGGTGCCGTCGGTGCGCCAGGCGCAGCGCAGGATTCCCTCCCCGGCGGGGGCGGGCTGGAGCACCACCGCGCCGGCCCCGTCGCCGAAGAGCACGCAGGTGGTGCGATCCGTCCAGTCCGTGAAGCGGGTCAGGGTCTCGCCGCCGACCAGGAGCACGTTCCTGGCCTCGCCGGTGGCGATGAACTGTCGGGCCACGTTGAGGGCGTAGACGAAGCCCGAGCACGCGGCCGAGACGTCCAGGCAGGCCGCGTTGACCACGCCCAGGGCGGGCTGCGCGATGGACGAGGAGGCCGGGACCGGCTGCTCCACCGTGGCGGTGGCCAGCAGGAAGAGGTCGATGTCCGCCGGGTCCACCCCGGCATCGTCCATGGCGGCCTTCCCGGCACGGATCACCAGGTCCACCATGGCCTCGTCCTCGGCCACGATGTGGCGTTCCTTGATGCCGGTCCTGGTGGTGATCCACTCGTCGGAGGTCTCCACCATCCGCTCGAGATCGGCGTTGGTGAGAATCCTCTCGGGAAGATAGGAGCCAATGCCCGCGATGCGGGCCGTGATGTCAAAACCGTCGTGCATCAGTTTGATTCCTCCGTGGGGGATTCCATGAGTGCGGACATGGCCGCAGCGATGTGGGTGACCGTGTCGCTGACCGCATACTGGGCGGCCACCTTGAGGGCGTTCCGGACGGCCTTGGCCGAGGAGCGGCCGTGACCGATGATGCAGGGGCCGTCGATGCCGAGCAGCGGGGCCCCGCCGTACTCGGCGTAGTCCACCTTGCGCCTGAGGGCCACGAAGGCACCCTTGGCCATGAGCAGCCCGGCCCCGTACATGGGCGAGCGCCGGGCCTCCTCCCGCAGGGCGGTGAGAATCATCTCGCCGAGGCCCTCCGAGACCTTGAGGATCACGTTGCCCGTGAAGCCGTCGCACACGATCACGTCGGCTCCGCCGGAAAAGACGTGGCGTCCCTCCACGTTGCCGATGAAGCGCACGCCGGCCTCCACCAGGACCCGGAAGGACTCGCGGACCCGTCGGCTGCCCTTGGTCTCCTCCTCGCCCACGGACATGAGCCCCACCCGGGGTTCGGGGACGCCCATGACGAGGCTGGCGTAGAGGGAGCCCATCACCGCGAACTGCAGCAGGTGCTTCGGTCGGCACTCCACGTTGGCCCCCACGTCCAGGACGAGAGTCATCCCGTCGAGCCGTGGAAGGTTGGCGGCCAGGGCGGGGCGTTCCACGCCCTCGATCATGCCGATGACGGACTTGGCCGCCACCCAGGCCGCACCGGTGTTGCCGGCGGTGACCATCCCCGCGGCCCTGCCGTCAGCCACGAGCTCCGAGCAGACCATCAGGGAGGAGCGGCGCCGGGAGCGCAGCACCACCAGTGGCGGGTCGTCCATGGCCACCGTCTCGGGGGCGTCCTGGATCTCCAGGTTCGAGGGGAGCGCCCGGAAGGCGCCCAGCTCCCGTCGCAGGCGCCGGACAGGCCCCACCAGGATCATGGGGATATCCATCTCTCGGGCGGCCTCCATGGCGCCCTGCACCGTCACGGACGGGGCATCGTCGCCCCCCATGGCGTCCAGGGCGATGGGCAGGCTCGGGCCGACTGCCATGGGCGGGACCTACTCGAGCTCCTCGACCTCGATCACCGTCCGGCCCTTGTAGCTCCCGCAGTGGGGGCACACGCGGTGCGGGGGTTTGGGCTCGAAACAGGTGGTGCACAGGCTCCAGCCCGGCGGAACCAGGGCGTCGTGGGCCCGCCGCTTGCCGCTGCGCGAACGGGAATGTCGTCTCTTCGGATTGGCCATGATCTCTCTCCAGTCGGATTGTGGACGGTTATGAATTGCGGCCGCGAAGGTCCGCCAGGGCCGCCCACCGTGGGTCCACCACGGAATCGCAGGTGCAGGCCCCCTCGTCGTTGAGGTTCGCACCGCAGGTTGGGCAGACGCCGGCGCAGTTCTCCCGGCACACGGCATGCATGGGCAACGCCAGCAGGACCTGCTCGGCGGCCACCTCAAGGAGATCCAGCTCGTGGTCCACGACGAAGCGCACGTCCAGGTCTCCCGGCTCCAGTTCGGTCTCCTCGGCGGAGGGGGACGCGACGGCGGGGACGAGCCGCACCGTGACCTCCTCCTCGGCGTTCCAGTCCAGCTCCTCGAGGCACCGGACGCAGATCAGGCGTCCCGACATGGACATCCGGCCCCGGAGCAGGTGCTCCTCGGGGAGGCTGCTGATCCGGACCTGCGCGCACACCTCCACCGTGCCGGCCACCAGCGACGGGTCGAGCCGGTCGGCGGGTATGACGAGCCGTTCGTCCAGTGCGAGCGGCACGTCCTCGATGCGTTCCAGATCCAGCTTCACCACACCCCCCTCGCGGATGGCGCAGTATACCACTCAACGCCTTGCAGTCAATTGACCTTGGGCGTGGAGGCCCCCCTGTGGCACTTCGGCCCGGCCACGTGCGACGGCGGCGTCCACCCGCCCTCCCGTTCGTGAAAGGTGAAGCGTGAAACGAATGAGCGGTGGGGATGGCGTGACGGCCTGGCTTGCCCGGGTGACATCCGCCCGACCTCTGACCGTATCCATGTCCCTGGCCCTGGCCCTGACCGTGACGGTGTGGCGCGCGGGGCGCGGCAGAGCCGCGCCGGCGGGTTGCCCTCCCGTTCGTGAAACGTGAAACGTGAAACGTGAAACGAAAGAGGGTGAGGAAGTTAGGACGCTAGGACGTCAGGACGTTAGGGAGTCAGGAGGTCCAGCCTCCAGCCGGTGCGAAACTGGCCTGTGGGGCGGGACAGGATGTACGGGGTGTCAGCTTCACCTCTTCCATGAGAAGGCCACGAAGACAAGGGCAACATGGTGCCCTGTCGATTTTGGTGTGGAGGTGGGTCGCGTCCAGAAGGGTGCTGGGTGGAGTAGGGGGAGCGGGACCGGAGGTGGCAGGCCGGGTGGGTCCGTCCGTGACCCGGAGTCCGCCGGCCGGGCTCAGAGCTTGGGGACCTCGCAGCCGTAGACGTAGCGCTCGAACCAGCCCTGCCAGCTCTCACCGGTGATCTGGTCCAGGATCCCCACCAGGTGACGGGTGGCCCCGTAGCGTCCCTCGAAGTTGCGGAGGAAGGCCCGCAGCAGGGCGATGAAGTACCGGTCCCCCTGCTTCTGGCCGTACTTCTTCTGGAGTTCGAGCCTCAGGGCGTGGAGCACCATGGGGCCCTTGGCGTAGAGCAGGCGGACCTCGTCCATCCGGTCCTCGAAGCTCTCCCCCGCCAGGTAGGACCCCAGGTAGATGGATCCTCCCCGCCCCACCATGGAGGTGTTGCCCTTCCAGGAGTTGAGCAGCTTCGTGAAGAGTCGCTTGCCCTTCTTCCTGCTGCCGGCGGCCACCTCCAGGAACAGGGCCGCCGAGTACTCGGCGAAGCTCTCCGTGATCCACTGCTCCTCGGTGGAGTCCATCTTCACCACGTGGCCCCACCAGGTGTGGGCCATCTCGTGGGCGATACGCTCGTTGATACCCTGGGAGAAGATCTGGGTGAGCGAGTCCGCCAGCGGCGTGAACGCCTCCTTGGTGATGAAGATGACGCCCGGCGGGGCCTGGCCCCAGCCCCAGGAGTTGATCTCCACGATGTCCATCTCCGTGTAGGGGTAGGGCACGTGGAAGTACTCGTTGTACACCTTGGCCGCGGCGAAGAAGAAGTCGATCAGGAGCCGCGCCGCCTTCTCCTTGCCGAAGACGTAGGTGGCCACGTTGCAGGTGATACCGTTCCGGGTGTCGGAGTAGACGTGGTACTTCCCCGCGGCCACAACCGGGAACTGCGCGGCCCCCTCCACGTGGGTGTGGAGGGTCGTGAGCCCGTCGGCGGTCTCGCGACTCACCGTGTCCCCGGAGGCGAAGGCGATCCAGTCCTCCGGGGTGACGACCCGGATGTCCACCTCCGCCAGCTCGGCGTTCATGGCGGGCTGGGGGTACCAGGCCCAGGTGCCCAGGCTCCAGTAGCTGTCGCCTCCGGGCCGGAGCGCCAGGTGCCCGTCGTGGATCACCCGGATCGTCACCGTTCCACCCGGTGGGGGTGGGGGGTCGAGCCGGACCAGCAGTTCTCCGTCCTGACGGAGGAATGGCGCGGGCTTCCCGTTCACCTGGACGGTCCGCACCTCCACGGGGAGCTCCTCCCGGTGGGACACCGTGCGGTCCACCAGGGCCACCCTCCAGAGGCCCGCGCCGGCTCGGAGCGCCCGGACGGTGCTCTCGGAGGTGACCTCCAGGCGGGATCCCCCCCCGCTGTTGTCGACCACCAGCTCCTCGCGGACCGCCATCAGGGGTGCTCCGGGGCGGTCCCACCACTGCCGGCCGATGGGCTGGGCGGCCACGGGCAGGAGGTAGCGCCGTCCGTGGTCCACGGGGTCGCGGGGGGGGATCTTCATGACGAGGTCCAGCTCCTCGAGCTGGTCCACGGTGGGATCCACCCGGAGCAGGAGGGTGTCCTTCGGGGCGCGGAGGAGGGCCACCGCCATTCCCGCGGCACCGCCGAAGGCGGCCTGCGCCAGGTCGTGGGAGGGTGGGGCGAAGAGGGGCCGGTCGAGGATCTTCTCCACCCATTCCGGAAGGGTGCCCGGGGTCGCCGCCTCCCCGGCGGCCGGCGCTCCGGTGAGTCCGAAACCCCACACCACGGCGCTCCGGAGCGTCTCGACGATCTCCAGGCCGGAGGCATCATCCCGTTTCGGTGCGATCTTCGTGTTCCTCTTGAGGTTGCGCCGCGCCACGGGGACGCTGAAACGGTCGGCGACCGTGAAGGTGAGCTTCACCGGTCCCGCAAAGAGCAGGCCGCACCGCTCGCCGTTGGCCATGAGCTCCCGGACCGTGCAGCCCTGCAGGGGCTCGAGCGTGGCCGAGCCCACCGCGAGCGGCCCGTCCAGCTCCACCGTGCCGCCCGGGGTGGGATGATCCACGGCGCGGCTCCAGGCCGCGAGATCGAAGCCCGCGGCCGGCGCGGCCAACCCCAGGGCAAGCGTCACCACGGCCATCCAGGGATATGTTCTTTTCTGGTACATGACGGGCTGCCTCCTTGGTTCTGTTGTTTCCAGTGTACCCCAACCGGGCAGCGGCCCCGGTGTTGCGGGGGAGGGGGACCCGTGAGACCCTTGCCGTACGGAGGCGGGAGGCCCCCGGGAGAACCATGCACGATGTACCTGCCTATCCCACCGAGATCCTGGACCCCACCCGTCCGACGGGCGTTGTCCTGGCAGGCATGGGGGGGCCGGACGGCCCGGATGCGGTGGGCCCCTTCCTGGGGAAGCTCTTCGGCGACCCGGAGATCTTTCCCGTCCCGGGGCCGTTCGGCCGCATCCTGGGACGGCTCATCGCCGTGGCCCGGACCCCCGCCGTCCGGCGACGGTACGCCCTCGTGGCTCCGGACGGTGCCACGCCCCAGCTGGCCACCACCCGGGAGCAGGCCGGGGAGCTCGTGCGACGGCTCGGTGCGGCGGGGCTTGCGGCCATACCGGGAGTCGCCATGCGGTACTGGCACCCGTACCCGGAGGAGGAGCTGACCCGGCTCGTGGAGACGGGTGCGGCACAGTTCCTGGTGGTGCCGGCCTATCCCCAGTACTCACGGGCCACCAGCGGCAGCACCCTGGACGCCGTGCTGGCGGCGGCGGCCTCGGTGGCCCCGGGAGCGCCGGTACACGTGGTGAGCCACTGGCACGACGACCGGGGTTTCATCCGGGCCCTGGCCGGGCCCGTCCTGGAATCCCTGGAGGACTGGGCCCGCGAGGGCCTCGACCCGGAACGCTGCGCCGTGGTCTGGGTGGCCCACTCCCTGCCACGGAGGATCGTGGAGGCCGGCGATCCCTACGTGGAGCAGGTGGAGGCCACGGTGGATCGGGCACGGAAGCTGGTGGCCGGCGCCATGGCCGCCGGCGAGCGTGGGGAGTGGTTCGGCGCCCTCTCCGGGGGCGTGGGGCCGCTCCTGGCCTTCCAGTCCCGGGTGGGCCCCATCCGGTGGGTGGGCCCGGAGATCACCGGCGTGGTGCGGGAGCTGGCGGCCGGTGGGTGCCGGCACCTCCACGTCCAGCCCGTGACCTTCACGTGCGAGCACATCGAGACGCTGGTGGAGCTGGACCTCGAGCTCGCCGGGCTGGCCCGGAATGCCGGCATCGAGGAGTTCCGGCGGGGACCGGCCCTCGGGACCGACCCCGGCTGGCTGGATGGCTTCGCCGAGATGCTGATCCGGAGGGCCTTCCCTGGGAGGGAGGTGCCGCGTGGCTGAAGCCGGAGGGGCGCCGCGCCGGGTGGCGGTGGTGGGGGGCGGTGTCGCCGGTCTCGCCACGGCACTCGGCCTGCTGGACCGTGCGGGCGAGGAGGGGGTGGAGCTCGACGTGACCGTGTTCGAGGCCGCCCCGGTTCCCGGGGGGAACCTCCGGACCCTGCGTGAGGGCGGGTGGCAGCTGGAGTGGGGTCCCAACGGCTTTCTCGACAACGAGCCCGCGACGCTGCAGCTCGTGGAGCGGCTCGGTCTCAGCCGTGTGCTCCAGCCTTCGAGTGACGCCACCCGGAGGCGGTTCCTCCTCCGGGACGGCCGCTTGCACGAGATTCCCACAGCGCCCGGGGCCTTCCTGCGGTCAGGGCTCATCTCCATCCCCGGGAAGCTCCGCATGGCCGCCGAGGTCCTGATCCCCCGGAAGAGGGACCTGGGCCGGGCCGCGGAGGACCCCGACACCGACGAGACCGTGGCGGCCTTCGGCACGCGGCGCCTGGGCCGGGAGTTCACCGAGATCATGCTCGACCCCATGGTCAAGGGCATCTTCGGGGGCGAGGCCACCCGCCTCAGCCTTGCCGCCGCCTTTCCCCGCATGGTGGAGCTGGAGCGGGACCACGGCGGGCTGTTCCGGGCGCTGGTGGCCATCTCGCGGGAGCGGAGGGCCCGTGCCGACGCGGGTCCCTCGGGCACCCTGCACTCCTTCGTCGGGGGCATGCAGACCCTGGTGGAGGCGCTCGCCATGGAGCTGGAGGCCGACCCCCGTGCCCGGCTCCGGACGGCGGCACCGGTGGAGGCGCTCGACCCTGGTGGGGACGGATGGCACGTCCGTGGGCCGGGGCTCTCGGAGGGGCCGTTCCACGTGGTGGTGGACGCGGCCCCGGCCTGGGCCGCGGCGCATCACCTGGAGGCCGTGGCGCCGTCCGTCGCCCGGGAGCTCGCGGCGATCCCCTTCGCACCCATGGCCGTCATCGCCCTGGGCTTCCCCCGGGACCGGGTGGAGCACGACCTGGAGGGATTCGGCCTGCTCATTCCGGGGCGGGAGCGCCGGGAGGTCCTCGGCGTCCTCTGGACCAGCAGCATCTTTCCGGGCAGGGCCCCGGAGGGCCACGTGCTGCTCCGTGTGATGGCGGGGGGGGCCGGAAACCCGGGCATCATGGAGCGCGACGACGGGGCCCTGGTGGCCACCGCCCTCGGCGAGCTGGGGCCCCTCCTGGGGATCCGGGGGGAACCCGTGCTGGCCCGTGTCATCCGGCACGAGCGCGCCATCGCCCAGTACGAGCCGGGCCACCTGGCCCGGCTGGCGCGGGTGGATCGGGAGCTCGAGCACCTCCGCGGGCTCGTGCTCACGGGGAGCTCCTACCGGGGCATCTCGGTGAACGCCTGCGTCAGGGAGGCCGGGGAGGTGGCCCTGCGGGTGATCGAGAGTCTCCGGGAAGCCTGAGCCGTCCGGCTGCCCACCTCGAGGGCGCACCGGGCAGACCGGCACCGGCGCCGGTGGTTCAGACCGTTCTCGAGTAGCGGGTTCCCGCGGCGGGGGAGTCGTCCAGGTGGGCGTCGAAGGGCATGCAGATGTTGCGCAGGAAGAAGCGGCCCAGGGGGGTGACGGCGAGGCCGTCGGGCCGGAGCTCCACGAGCCCGTCGCCGGCGAGGGGCTCCAGGGCGGCCAGGGCCTCCGCGAAGTGTGCGACGGGGTCCACGCCGAAGCGCTCCCGGATGCGCTCCCACCGGACACCCAGTGTGCAGATGATGCTCCGGATCACCTCGCCCCGGAGCTCGTCCTCCGGGGTGCGCACCAGCCCCCGCTCCACGGGAAGGTGCCCGGCCTCCACGGCGCGCTCCCACCGGACGAGGTTCCGCTCGTTGGCGGCGAAGGCACCGTCCACGTCGCCGATGGACGTGGGCCCCACCCCCACCTGGTCGGTGGCGGGCATGACCGTGTACCCCATGAAGTTCCGGTGGATGCCCCCCTCGTCCAGGGCCCGGGAGAGGGCGTCGTCCGGGCGGGCGAAGTGGTCGAAGCCGATGAAGCGGTAGCCGGCGGCCAGGAACTCGTCGGCCGCGGTCAGGAAGATCCGGAACTTCTCCCACCCCTCGGCCCGGGGAAGGCCCTCCAGACGGCGCTGGTGGGGCTTGACCCAGGGCACGTGGGCGTAGGAGAAGCAGGCCACCCGGTCCGGGGCCAGTTCGGCCACCACGCGGCGGACGGTCTCCCGGAACCCCTCCGCGGTCTGATGGGGCAGGCCGTAGATGAGGTCGACGTTGACGGAGGAGAACCCCAGGGCGCGGGCCCGCTCCACCTGGGCCCGGGTCAGCTCCATGGGCTGGATGCGCTCCACCGCCTCCTGGACACGGGGGTCCAGGTCCTGGAGGCCCAGGGAGACCCGGTTGAACCCGAGCCCGGCCAGCACCTCCAGGTGCTCCGCAGTGGTGACGCAGGGGTCGATCTCCAGGGCCACCTCGGCCCGCTCGCCAGGGGGGAAGCGGCTGGTGATGGCGGCAAAGAGTCTCGTGCACTGCTCCGGCGAGAGGTAGGTGGGGGTGCCGCCGCCCCAGTGGAGCTGGTCGAGGGTGCGGCGGGGCCCCAGTGCCTCCGCCAGCAGGTCCAGCTCGCGCTCCACGGCGTCCAGGTACCGCACCTCGGGGCCCCGGTGGGGCGAGATCACCACGTTGCACCCGCAGTAGGTGCAGCGGTGCTCGCAGAAGGGCACGTGGACGTACATGGACAGCGGCTCGTCCGGACGGCGCGCCGCCCCGGCCAGCCGCTTCCGGTAGGCCTCTTCGCCGAAGTCCTCCGAGAACTGGGGCGCCGTGGGGTAGGAGGTGTACCGGGGCCCGGGCCGATCGTAGCGGGCCAGGAGCTCCGGCGAGAAGGCGGCGAGGTCCAGCTCAGCCACGGGTGAACCCCTGCACCGTCTCCACGAAGGCGGCGAGGTGCGCCACGGGCACGTCGGGGGTGATGCCATGGCCCAGGTTGGCCACGTACCCCCGCCCCGGAGCGGAGCGGAGCATCTCGAGGGTGCGGGCGCGGATCACCTCGGGCGGGCCCATCAGCACGCCGGGGTCCAGGTTGCCCTGGAGCGCGTGGCGGGGCAGCGCGCGCGCGGCCATCCCCAGGTCCACCCGCCAGTCGAGCCCCAGCACCTCGCACGGCATGTCCGCCAGGTCGTGGAGGAGGTGGGCGCCGCCGTTGGCGAAGTAGATCCGGGGCACGTCCAGGTCGCCCAGGGCCTCCAGGAGACGCCGGGCCGGCCGGAGGGCCCAGCGCCGGGCGTCGCCTGCGGCCAGCGCCCCCACCCAGGAGTCGAAGACCTGGACGGCCTGGGCGCCTGCGGCCACCTGGCGGTGCAGGTAGCCGGCCATGGCGTCCGCCAGGGTGTCCAGGAGCCGGTCGAAGGCCTCGGGATGGGCGAAGGCGAAGCGCTTGACGCGGGAGAAGCTCTTGGAGGTGCCGCCCTCCACGAGGTAGGTGGCCAGGGTCCACGGGGCGCCGCAGAAGCCGATGAGCGCCACCCCGGGCGGCAGCTCGGCCCGGACCATCCGGAGGGCCACCTCCACGTACCCGGTGCCCGACCAGGGTTCCGGCACGGTGAGCCGTTCCAGATCGCCGGGCTCCCGCAGGGGGTTGGCCAGGTGGGGTCCCGGGGAGAACTCCAGCTGGATCCCCAGGGGCTCCAGGGGCGTGAGGATGTCCGAGAAGATGATGGCGGCGTCCAGGCCGTAGCGACGGATGGGTTGCAGCGTCACCTCGGCCGCGAGCTCGGGGGTCCTGCACATGGTGAGGAAGCCGCCGGCCCTCCGGCGCACCTCGCGGTACTCCGGGAGGTAGCGCCCCGCCTGGCGCATGACCCAGACGGGGGGGCGGTCCACGGGCTGGCGCCGGCAGGCCGCCAGGAAGCGGGAGGCCCCGCTCATGTCCCCGCTTCTCCCAGGGCCTCCTCGAAGGCGCCGACGGTCTCGTCGATGGCGGCCTCGTCGTGGGCCAGGGAGACGAAGGCCACCTCGTAGGCGGAGGGGGCCAGGTACACGCCCCGTTCGAGGAGCGCCCGGTGGAGGACGGCGTAGACCCCTGCCGAGGCGGGGTCGATGTTCTCGGAGCGGCGGGGCGGCTCGCCCCCACCCAGGGAGAGCCACAGGATGGAGCCCTCCCGCACCACGCTCCAGGGGCGCCCCCGGGCTTCGATGGCGCCCCGGAGACCCGCGGCCAGGCGCTCGCCCAGGGCCTCCAGGCGGCGGTAGGCCGCTCCGCCGTCGGCCAGGAGCACCTCCAGGGTGGCGATGCCGGCGGCCATGGCCACGGGGTTGCCCGAGAGCGTCCCAGCCTGGTAGACGGGCCCCAGCGGGGCCAGCTGCTCCATGATCTCGCGGCGGCCGCCGTACATGCCCACGGGCATGCCGCCGCCGATGATCTTGCCGTAGGTGGCCAGGTCGGGCTCCACGCCATAGAGCGCGGCGGCGCCGCCGGGTCCCACCCGGAACCCCGTGATGACCTCGTCCAGGATGAACAGGGCTCCGTGCTCCGTGCAGAGGCTCCGCAGGCGCTCCATGAACTCCCGCCGCTGCACCAGCAGGCCGGCGTTGGCCGGGATACCCTCGATGATCACGGCGGCGATCCCGTCCCCGTGCTCCGCGAAGGCCCGCTCCACCGCGGCCTCGTCGTCCAGGGGCAGCACCACCGTGTGGCGGGCGAAGGCCCCGGGCACCCCCGCCGAGGAGGGCGTCCCGAAGGTGGCCAGCCCCGAACCGGCCGACACCAGCAGGTGGTCGGCGTGGCCGTGGTAGCACCCGGAGAACTTGATGATGGTGTCGCGGCCCGTGGCGCCGCGGGCCAGGCGCACGGCGGACATGACGGCCTCGGTCCCCGAGGAGACGAAGCGCACCATCTCCAGGTGGGGGACCGTCTCCACCACCATGGAGGCCAGGCGCACCTCCTCCCGGCAGGGCGCGCCGAAGGAGAGCCCCCTGCCGGCGGCCTCGCGCACCGCCTCCACCACGGCGGGGTGGGCGTGGCCCAGGATGAGGGGGCCCCAGGAACCCACCCAGTCGATGTAGGTCCGGCCGTCCACGTCCGTGAACCGGCACCCCGAGGCGTGGTCGTAGAAGATGGGCTCGCCGCCCACGCTCCCGAAGGCCCGGACGGGGGAGTTGACCCCCGCGGGCATGAGGCTGCGGGCCTTCGCGTGGAGCGCCCTGGATCGGGATCCTGCGGTCATGGGGTCCTCCGGGGGATGGTGGTCACAGCCAGCCTCCGGCGAGGGCCTGGCGGGCGTGATAGGTGATGATGATGTCCGCCCCCGCGCGGCGGAAGGCGTGCCAGTTCTCCAGCACCACCTGGCGCTCCTCCACCCATCCCCGGGCCGCGGCGGCCTTCACCATGGAGAACTCGCCCGACACGTTGTAGACCGCCAGGGGCAGGGGGAAGGCCTCGCGGAGGTCCCGCACCACGTCCAGATAGGCCAGGGCCGGCTTCACCATCAGGATGTCCGCCCCCTCCGCCGCGTCCAGCTCCGCCTCCAGCAGGGCCTCCCGGCCGTTGCGGGGGTCCATCTGGTAGGAGCGGCGATCGCCGAATCCCGGCGCGGAGTGGGCGGCATCGCGGAACGGGCCGTAGTAGGCCGAGGCGTACTTCACCGAGTACGACATGATGGCCACGTGGACCAGCCCCTCGGCGTCCAGGGCCTCCCGGATGGCCGCCACGCGCCCGTCCATCATGTCGGAGGGCGCCACCACGTCGGCACCGGCACGGGCGTGGGCCAGGGCCATGCGGGCCAGGTGGGGCAGGGTGGCATCGTTGTCGATCCTCCCGTCGCGGATCAGGCCGCAGTGGCCGTGGTCCGTGTAGGCGCAGAGGCAGACGTCGGTCATGACGGCCAGCTCCTCGCCGAAGCGCTCCTTGAGCGCTGCCACGGCGCGGGGCACCTCCCCGTCACCGGCGAAGGCCGCACGGCCGTCCGGGGTCTTCTCGGCGTCGTCCGGGATGCCGAAGAGGAGCACGGCACGGATCCCCAGCTCCAGGTCCCGCTCCACGGTGGCCACCAGGCGGTCCACCGACTGGTGTTCGATTCCGGGCATGGAGGCGATGGGCTCGGAGACACCCTCTCCGGGCACGACGAAGTGGGGCTGGACCAGCATGCGGGCGTCGAGCCGGGACTCGGCCACCAGGTCACGGATGGCCGGGGTGCTCCGCAGGCGACGGGGACGTTGGACGAGCTCGCTCATGGTTCCTCCACGGGGTCCTTGCTGCGGGGGACGCGGGGTGCCGGGTCCCCGGCCCACCGATGGTACCGCGCCGCCGGCCAGCTCATGGCGCCACGGCCTCCGGGAGAGCCTCGCCGAGGGCGGTGTGGCACAGGGCGGCAACCGTCTCCGGGTCCCGGCCCACCGCGCCCACCCGCGCCACGCGGGCGCTGCCGACCCCGTCGTCCACGACGCCCAGCACGGCCTGCAGGCGAAGAGCGCCGTCGGGTTCGGGCGTGGCGAGACAGCCCAGGGGCAGGTGGCACCCGCCGCCCAGGAGCTGGAGCAGGCGCCGTTCCGCCGTCACACAGCGGGCCACCTCCCCGTCGTGGAGCGCGGCGAGCAGGTCCCGGACCGGCCCCCCCGCCCGGGTCTCGATGGCGAGGGCGCCCTGGCCGGGTGCGGGGAGCATGACCTCCGGCGGGAGCTCCACGGTCTCCAGGTCCCCGAGGTCCAGCCCCAGGCGCCGTACCCCTGCCGCGGCCAGGAGGATGGCGTCGTACCGCCCCTCCCGGAGCTTCCGGACGCGGGTGGGCACGTTGCCGCGAAGCGCCTGGAGCGTGAGGTCGGGGCGGAGCGCGAGCACCTGGGCCGCACGGCGGAGGGAGGAGGTGCCCACCACGGCGCCTTCGGGGAGCCCCAGGGGATCCGCCGGGCCGGCATGGAGGAGGCCCGGGCGGGCCAGGAGCAGGTCGGAGGGGTCGGCTCTCTCCGGGATCGCCGCCAGGACCAGGCCCTCCGGCTCCTCCGTGGGCAGGTCCTTCAGCGAGTGCACCACCAGGTCCACCTCGCCGTCCAGGAGCGCCCTCTGGAGCTCCTTGGTGAAGAAGCCCTTGCCCTCCATCTTGTGGAAGGCCACGTCCTGGATCCGGTCCCCACGGGTGGCGATCACCACGAGCTCCGCGGGCCGCCCCAGCGCCTCGTGGATCCGTCCTGCCACGCGCCGGGCCTGCCACAGGGCCAGGTCCGAACCACGGGTCCCGATCCTCAGGGTTCGCTCTGCCGTCATGCCTCCTCCTCCAGGCGCCGGTGGAAGCTCTCGATCACCGACGCACCGTGGTCCCCGGCAGCCCCCTTCAGCCCCTTGAGGGGAATCTGGACCAGCCGGCGGACGAGGTGGTCCGCGAAGCGCTCCAGGGCCTCCCGCTCGGGAGCGTCCAGGTGGGCCAGCTCCCGCGAGAGGGTCCGGTGCAGCGCACCGTGGGCCGCCTCACGGTAGGCAGTATGCAACGACCTGGCCACGGGAGAGAGCGCGCGGTCGAGGAGGCGGCGCCGGAGGATCTCCACCTGATGGTCGATGAGGGCCTCGCAGCGGGAGATCTCCGCCAGGCGGTGGCGGCGGTTGGCCTCGGCCTCCTCCCGCATGGCCTCGATCCCCACGTACCGGACACCGTCGAGCCCGCCGGCGGCGGGGTCCACGTTGGCGGGCAGGGCCAGGTCCACCACCAGCAGCTCCTCGTCCGCCGGGAGCTGCCGGCGGATGGCCTCCACACCGGGGACACCCAGCAGGACCTCCTCGGAGGAGGTGACCGCCACCACGGTCCCCGCGCCGGGGGGGTCGGAGAGCGTGGCGTCGAGGGGCAGAGCGTGCGCCAGCGGGTCACCCTCCACGAGGGCCTCGGCCCGCTCCATGCTGCGGTTGGCCACCAGCACCCGCCGCTGCCCGTCCACCTTCCGGACGAGCCGCAGGGTCTCGCGCGCCATCTCCCCGGCGCCCAGCACCAGGACGGGTGTCGAGGTGGCCGCGAGGTGGGCCCCGAGGGTGCGTTCCACGAGGCTCACGAGGGAGACGGGGCGGCGGGCCAGGTCGGTCTCCGTCCGGATCCGCTTGCCCACGTGGAGCGCCTCGTGGAAGCACTGGTCCAGGGCGCCCCCCAGCAGGTCCAGCTCGTGGGCCAGCTCGTGGGCCGCCTTCACCTGGGCCGCGATCTGCACCTCGCCCACCATCATGGAGTCGATGGCGGCGGTCACCCGGAACAGGTGGCGGGCGGCCTCCTCGCCCCGCAGGATGTAGAGCTCCTCGTCGGGGGGGAGCTCCGCCTCGCCCCCGGCGAGGTCGGCCAGGCTCCGCCGCAGGTGGAAGAGGATGTCGGCGTTCCGGTTGGGGGAGGAGGAGCGGAAGTGGAGCTCCACGCGGTTGCAGGTACCCAGGTAGACGAGCTCCTCGAAGCCCGAGAGCCTGGCGAGCTCCACCAGGTGTTCCCGGGCGAAGCCCTCGGGCAACGTGGCACGCTCCAGCGAGGCGACGCTGGTGGTGCGGTGGCTGGTTCCCACGACGCCGATCCGGTCCACGGCACCCCTCCCCGGAAACTCTACGGGATCCGGTGGCGGTGTGCAGTCACGGATCTGTAAAACCCTGCCGGGTCTGTTGCAGGACCGTCACAGTCCGGGCCACCCCGGATCATTCACGAGGGTTCGTTGTGAGCGGTGCGAGGCGCCGTTGCTGGTGATGTTCTTGCAAGGCGAGGGAGCGAAGGCGTGCCTGCGGCACGTGGAGCGACCGGGTCGAGACAACGCCGCCAGGCATGGTGGATCGCACCGCGCAGTCGAAGCATCCTGAAGAATCGAGGCTAGAACGGCATGCCGAAGGCGAGCCACCACTCGCCGCTGGACTCGCCCGGTCGCCGGTCCAGCTTGTGACCGTACTCCACCCGGATCGGGCCCGCCGGGGTATCCAGCCGGAGACCGGCACCGATACCCCAGCGCATGTCGCCCCAGCGGACCTGGCCGGGGGAGGCCCAGACGTTGCCGCCGTCCACGAAGAGCACCGCGGAGAACGGCCCCGTGAGGGCCCGACGGTACTCCAGGTTGAGGAGCACGAGGGCGTTGCCGCCGATGGGGCTGCCCCTGTCGTTGATGGTCTGGCCCGGGATGCCCAGCATGTCCAGGCCGAACGCCCGGTGCGAGGCGCTGCCGCCCGAGAAGAACCGCTCGCTGATGGGTACCTTGAGGTTGTCGGGGAGGCCCCCTCCCTGGGCGATGGGTTTCACGGCCCCGAGGCGAAGCCCGACGGCACCGGTTCCGTTGGCCATCCTTGTCGCCGCGGAGAAGGAGGCCAGGCCCTTGAGGAACCGGGAGTCGGCATCGAGCAGGGGGAAGGCGTACTGCACCGACAGCGACGAGTAGATGCCCTTCCGCGGCATGAAGGGGTCGTCGCGCAGGTCCAGCTCCACCGTGGGCGTCAGGGCGGAGATCCGCGCACGCTGGTTCTCGCGACCGATCTCCGGAATCACGTCGGGAGGACCGTCGGGATCCACCACCTGGTAGCTGTAGCGCCACCACATGCGGAAGGGGCGTTTCAGCCGGTCACCCACGTCGATGATGGTGCCCCAGCGGTTCTGCTCGTAGGAGGTGAAGCGCTCGAAGGTCTTGAAGATGGTGAGGCTTCCCGGCGTGTGGAGCCAGGGCAGGCTCATCTCCCGGAGGCTGAGCCGGTAGCGCTGCTCGCGGGCCGAGAGGCGGGTGTCCACGGAGATGGCATGGGCACCGCCGAAGAGGTTGAGGTGCGTCCAGCCCAGGGAGATGTGGGCCTTGTTGATCGTGTCCCAGCCCACGCCGAAGAAGTAGGAACGCTGGAGACTCTCGTCGCAGCGGACCACGTAGGCCCGTTCCGCGCGGCCCTCCTGCCCTGGAATGGGGACGATCTCCACGGAGCGGAAGAGCCCCAGCTGGTAGAGCCTCCTCTGGGCGGTCAGGAGGGACACGAACGAGTAGGGGGCACCCTCGGCGAAACCGGCCCGGGTGACGGTGTGCCGGACCACGGACTCCCGGGTCTTGCGGAGCCCGGTGACCACCACGGAGGAGATGGTGACGAAGGGGCCGGGGACCGCGACGAAGCGCACCCGCACCCCGCCCCCGTGGAGCTCCTCGGTGGAGGCCTCCACCGTGCCGTCGGGGTATCCCGAGTCGCGGAGGATGATCTCCAGCCTCTGCCGCATGGGTTCGAGCTGCGTGGGATCCCAGGGCCCCTTCTCCTTCAGCGGAAGAGAGGCGCCCTCGAGGCCGGGTGCGCACTCCACGGGGAAGGCCTCGAGAACGAGGCTCTCCACCGTCCGGCGCTCTCCCGGGTCGACGGGGAAGGCCACCCGGACACGCCGTTCGTCCAGGAGCTCGATGCGCGCCGGTCCCACGGTGGCGTCGGGGAATCCCCGGGCCCTGAAGTACCGGACGAGGATCTGCCGGTCCTGCTCCAGTGTGGAGGCGGAGACCTTCTGGCGGAGCCAGCCGCCCACGCGCCCCTTGTGGACCTTCACCTGCTTGCGGAGCTTCCGCCACCGCGACTCCTCCACGCCGGGGAAGGTCACCTCCCTGATGATGCAGTGCGGACCGAGATCCACCCGGACGGTGAACCTGTGGGGATCCACGGTCTCGTCCAGGGAGACCTCCACCTTCGCCAGGAGGTAGCCCCGCTCCTGAAGACGGTCCAGGATGTACTCGGAGGAGGCCTCGGTCTGGGCTGGGTGGATGTGGGCCGTCACCTCGGGGCCGGGCAATGCCCGGAGGACCTCCTTCTCGTCCTCGGGGTCCGTGAGCAGCTCGAGCTGGTAGCGGGGTCCGGGGTCCACCTCCACGAGCAGCCTGACCCCACCGTCCACGGGAATCCGCGAGATCTCGAACACCTGGGCCTCCCAGTGGCCCATCTCGCGGAGGGCAGCCTCGATCCGATCCCTGGCCCGGTCCAGCCGCTCCACCGACAGCGTGGTACCGGGCTTCAGGCCCGAGGCCACGGCCAGGCGGCCCTCGGGATCCTCGATGCCCTCGAACTCGAGGGAGGCCAGCCGGGCGGGCTCGCCCAGCGAGACCCTCACGGTCACGTCGACCGTGTTGTGCTGCCGGAGGTACTCCGCCTCGGGCTCCACGAGGGCCCCGGCGAAGCCCCGGTTCGCCAGCTCCCGCTCGGTCCGGTGCACGGCGGCCTCCAGGGCCGCGGCGGAGAAGGGATCGCCCCGGACCAGGCGGATCCACCTCCGGATCCTGATCTTCCAGAGGGGACCCACCCCCTCGACGCGGAGACGGGAGATCCGGGGCCTGAGGTTGAGCCTGACGGTGACGGCCACACCGTCACCGTCGGGAGCGGCGCGCACGCTCAGGGACTCGATGTTGCCACCGGCGTACAGGGCGCGGATTCCCTGGCGGAGCACGCTGCGGTCCAGTGGCTCACCCACGCGGAGACCGAGGATGTTGGAGACCTCCCGGGCCTCCATGGTGGCGTCGGCCTCCACGGTGACGGAGGTGACCGGGGGAGCCTCACCGGCGGCCCCCGGGACGGCCAGGGCGAGCACCAGGGCGAGGATGGGGGCCGGCGGGCGCATCAGTACCGCTTCCGTACCCTGAGGTCCAGGCTCCAGCTGCCGTCACGGCGGCGGGTGGCCTCCAGGTAGACCTGCGGCGCCAGGATCCAGCGGCTGTAGATGAGCTCCTCACGGTTGGTGGAGAGGTTGGACTCCACCGCCACCGTCCACGAGGGCGAGATCTGCTTCACGAGGGTCACCCGGGCGGTGGGATCGCCCGCGTCGGTGCGGGCAAAGGGGTCCACGCGGACCTGATCGATGGCCAGCAGGCTGCGGGCGCGCATCTCGAGAACCTGGTTGAGCGTGCTGGACAGCACCGAGGACGCCATCCCGGAGGCGGGAGCGCTGCCCCCGGACCCCGAGACCGGGGCGCCCGTGGCGATGAGGGAGACGATCTCCTCCTGGGAGAGGGGGGGGTCGGAGGAGAAGGTGGGCACGATGCGGTCGCCCGTGCCCACGAGGGTGATCCAGATCTCGTAGATGTCCACCTGGGCCCGGGCCCTGATGTCCACGTGGGGCACGATGGAGGTGGGGTCGCTGAAGGTGATGAGGGCGTGGTCCAGCTCGTAGCGGGTCCCCTGGAAGGTGAACTCGCCGCCCTCGGCAATGCTGACCCGCCCCACGAGTCCGGGAGAGCCCGGTGTGCCGGTGATGTGGAGGGAGACAGCAACCTGGAGCCTGAGGAAGGCGTTGCGGGCCTCGATGGTGTGGTCCGCCTCCACGCGGAGGTCCAGCCTTGGAATCTCCGCACCGGGGGCGGTCTTGGTCTTCCCGAACCAGTCGAGGAGGATGGTGGACAGCTCCTCGTTCCGCCGGATCAGGGTCCGGTTCACCACCAGGTCGCCGCCCAGGGTCAGGTGCTCGCCCCGCCCTCGAAGCCACCAGGTGCCCGAGAGCCTGGGATCGAGGCCGGGGAACAGGGGGAAGAGCGCCCGCTTCAGGGTTCCGGAGAGGTCGAAGTCCGGCTCGGTACCCACCAGCCGGATCCGGCCGGCCACCGTGCCACCGCCACCCATGAGCCGGTAGGAGACGCCGTCCAGGACGATACCGTCGGGCGAGAGCAGGGCGGTGCCGGTGATGCTGGACAGGACGATGGAGCTCTCGGGAATCCGGAAGGAGCACCCCGTGAGCTCCGCGATACCGTCCAGTCCGGGCGCCTCCATGGTCCCGCTGATGGAGATCACCCCCTGGATCTCCCCCGCCGTCTCCCACTGTGGTGCCACCAGGCGGAGGAGGCGGGCATCGCCCTTGCCGGAGATGTTGCCGTTGAGAGCACCGGCCGCATCCCTGGAGAGGCGGACGAACAGCTCGTTGCCGTTGGTGGCCCTGAGCCAGAGGCCCCTGAGGACGAAACCATCCTCATCGAGGCTGAAGGTGGCCGGTTCCACGAGCCGCGCAGCCAGCTCACCGATCTTGAGGTCCAGCCGTTCGGCGACTCCCGTCACGCGGGGGGGCTGCCCCTCGGGCCACACGACGGAGACCTTCACGTTCCCGGTACCATCGAGGACATTGCCATGGACAGGCAGAAGGCGCTCGAGCAGGGTTGCCAGCGACGAGATCTCCACATGGCCGTCGCCGGCGAAGGCGCCATCGTCTCGCCGCTCGAGGGAGAGCGTGGCCCGGGCCGCCCCACCGAGGGAGAGCTCCCCCTCCATGGCCTGCTCGGAGACGCTGGCCCGGAGGGAGGTGGTGGCCGAGGCGGTCTCGAGGTCCCCGGTGAATCCACCGTCGGGGTCCAGACGGAAACGTCCCTCACCGCTCACCGCGGGACCCAGCAGGTTGCGGGCGGTGGACCCCAGGGGAGCGGTGGCGAGGTCCTTCCAGGTGAAGGAGCCCTCCACGAGTCCTGTGGGGATGTTCCACGAGGCCTCGCCCGAGGCTCCCGCATCGAGCTGCAGCCCGTGGATGCCGAGGGTTCCGGCCGAGAGGTCGGCGCTGGCCGAGCCGTCTCCGAGCAACAGCGGGCCCACCGAGACATCCACCAGCCCCAGGGCCCAGGAGCCGCGGGGGCCGGCGAGCGCCCCCCGGAGCTGCCCCGCGAAGGAGAGATTTCCGCCAACCCCCTCCTTCCCGAGCCAGGACACGAGGCGGGCCAGGGGAATCTGCGTCCCGCTCATGGTGAGGTCGACCTGCCGATCGTCCGGCACGTTGCCCCAGAAGAGGCGTCCCGTGACCTCGCCGCTCCCCGATCCCAGGAGGAAGGCGGCCCGGTGGATCGTGAAGCCGGCGTGCGCCACCGTGCCCTCGATCACGGCCCGGTCGAACTCCATGACGGAGAAGCCGAGGGGCTCCGCCTCCATCCTGAGCTCGGCCCGGAGGTCGCGCCAGGGGCCTCCAAGGCTCAGGTGGAGGGAGGCCGTTCCCGAGAGGGCGTCCGGGAGGACGGGACGTCCCACCAGCGAGTTGACGAGAAGGACCACCTCGTGAAGGTCAGCGGAGCTGGCCGAGATGGACCAGGCCGGCTCCCAGGTTCCCAGAGTCAGCGGTCCCTCCCAGGAGAGGCGGGAGTGGCCCACCAGGAGATCCGGTCCATCGAATCGAAGGAGGCCGTCGGGCGTCAGTGTGAGCTGGATGTCACCGGAGGCGGGGAGCGTGCCGTCGCGGGGGGTCAGCGAGACGGCGGCCTCGCCGTGCCCCTTCCTGATCCGGGTTCCGTTCCATTCCAGGCTCACCTCCGCATCGGCCCGTGCCGCGGCTCCCGTGGGCGGCACGTGGAGACCTGCCAGCAGGCGATCGAGGTCGAACCCCCGGCCCGAGGCGCGGACGGTGTGGTGGAACGGAGCGCCGAGCGGGGACAGCTCGTAGCTTCCAGTGAGCCGTCCCCCGAAGATGCTGCTCTCCTTGAGCTCTCCCTTCAGGCCCTCCCGGGAGAGTCTCAGACGACCGGCCAGGTCCTCCAGGGAGAAACCCGCCGCGCGCAACCGGCGTGAACGGACCGTGGCATCCAGGAATTCGCTGGCATCGGACCGGTAGCGGAGCTCCACGGCACAGCGGCCTTCCAGCAGGCCCTTCATGTGGAGCGTGGTGTCCAGCCGGTCCATGTCCACCGTACCCCGGGCGGTGGCCGTGGCCCTGCCAGAACCGAGCTCCGCCGTACCGGTCAGGGAGGCGAGTTCGCCGTCAAACTCGAAGCGGCGGATCCGGACGGTGTCGTCCACCGCGAAACGCGCACGGATCGTGCCCGTGACGGGCCTGGCGCGTGGCAGTGCGAGGGTGGCGCAACGAACCGCGGCGAATCCCCTGGCCTGGACACCGTCCCGGGTCCAGCCGGCCCGCACCCCGTCCAGGAAGATCCCGAGACCACCGGGCAGGTCGGTACCCTCCACCGTGACGTCGTCCAGTGCCAGATGGCGAACGTGGACGGTGATCCACGGTCGCTGCCGGGGGCCGCGCCGCTCCAGGCCGCTTCCCGAGACGGCCAGGTGTACTCCCCGCACCGCGACGGTCCCGAGCTCGAGGGTCCGCCGGGCAAGGCGGAAGCCGGAGAGGGTGACGGTGACCTCGTCGGCGGTCAGGGAGACTGTCTCGCTCCGGACCGAGATCCCCTCGAGAGCGACCCTGGGTGGCACGAACTGCCACTCCAGGCTTTCCACCCGGATCCGGGCCCCCGTCACGGCGGCGAGCCGTGTGGCGAGCCACCTGGCGGCTCCGGCCCGGACACCGGGGGCGTTCAGGATGCGAAAGAGAACGGCCACCAGGACGAGCAGGAGAGCGATGGTCGCCAGGAGAGCAATGGTGGTCCGCCGGAGATGACGGTATCTCACCCCCCGCGTTCTCCCCACTTCAGCTTCCGGTGCAGGATCTGGAAGAACGAGCGCTCGTGCGTGGTCACCAGGAGCACGGGATCATCGCACCGCCGGACCCGCACCAGGTCCTTCGGCGTCAGCGGGAAGCCCTCCTGTCCGTCCAGGGTCAGGTACACCTCTTCGGAGTGGCTCTCCAGGCGGATCTCCACCACGGAGTCGATGGGCAGCACGATGGGGCGGTTGGTGAGCGTGTGGGGACAGATGGGCGTGATGGTCAGGGCGCCAAGGGTGGGGTAGAGGATGGGACCGCCGGCCGAGAGGTTGTAGGCCGTGGAACCCGTCGGTGTCGCCACGATGAGGCCGTCGGCCCGGAAGCGGCTCACAAAATCGTCGTTCACGTGGACCGACAGGTGGATCATCCGCGCCAGGGCCGACTTGTTGATCACGGCATCGTTGAGCACATGCCGGACGCGGGGCTCCTCCCCGGGTGTCAGCACCGAGACCTCGAACCGTTCCCGTTCCTCCACCCGGGTCCTGCCGTCCAGCGCCGCGTGGAGCATGGGGAAGAGCGCCTCGGCCGGATGCTCCGTGAGGAAGCCCAGCGTTCCCAGGTTGATGCCGAGGATCGGGGTCCCGTCAAGACGGTCCCGCGTCACCGACAGGAGCGTGCCGTCGCCTCCGAGCACCACGATCAGGTCCACGAGGGAGGCCAGCTCCGACCGGTCGGGGCCGTCAGAGCCGTTCACCACCTTCGCGGACTCCCGGTCGAGGACGGCCTCCACCCCGAGGCGCGCCAGCTCCACCAGGAGCTGCCGGCCCAGGTCCACCGCCTCCGGACTCGAGGCCTTGAGGACCACGCCGATCCGGCGGATGCCGTTGGTCTCCACCCGGCCATTCTAGCCCGGATCGGCCGTGGAGGCAGGAGCCGGGGGTGGCGACGGCGGTCGGGGGCTGGAATCGGCGGCGGGAGACGGCGACCGCGTCCGGTGGTTTCCCCGGGGGCGCACCCCGGTTCCATCCGGCTGCAGACGCACATCCAGCCGGGGGCATCACCCCCTCGCCCCTGCGCCCCTGTGCTCCCTGGTGGGCGGGTGAAGAAGTTCCAGGTGACACCGCAGAGCTCGGCGGCGTCCCGGGCCCGACCCAGAACCTGCTGCTCCACCTCCCGCACCACCACCGGCCGGCCGGCCTCGGCCTTGAGCTCGCCCACCCGGGCGGCCAGTCGGAAGTGCTCACCCAGGAGCTCGAGCGGCGCCCGGTCCGGCTCGGCGATCCGGTCCCGCAGCGTTCCGATGTCACCGTCCGTGGATCCTCCTCCAGTCCCTCAACGCTTCCACGGGGCCGGCCCCGACGGCCCCGTGGAAGGTGGTATCTTCGTGCCGTCCGACGAGGAGGTGCGCATGACACTGGAGAGGCTCGACCAGGCGTTGACCGCGGACGTGGAGGCCCTGAAGGCCGAGGGGCGTGCCAAGGCGCCCGAGCGGGTGATCGTGGGCCACGTGCCGCCGGAGGGTGGGCGGGGCCCCCGCTACCGGCTGGAGGGCGCGGAGCAGCTCTTCATCCGCATGAACTCCAACAGCTACCTGTCCCTGTCCCACCACCCGAAGCTGATCCAGGCGGCGGACGCCGCCACCCACGAGTTCGGGGTGGGGCCGGGAGCCGTGCGCTTCATCGACGGCACCTTCATCCACCACGTGCGCCTGGAACGCCGGATCGCGGAGTTCCTGGACCGGCCCGCGGCGAAGATCTTCAACTCGGCCTACACGGCCAACCTGGGCCTGGCCATGGCCATCAACTCGCCCCGCACCTGCTGGGTGGGCGACGAGCTGAACCACAACAGCATCATCCGGGCCCTGCGCATCTCGGGCGTGGCCCGGGAGAACAAGGCCATCTACCGCCACAACGACATGGACGAGCTCTCCCGCTGCCTGGAGAACGTCCCCGAGGGCATCGAGCGGGTGGTGGTGATCTTCGACGGGATCTTCTCCATGCGGGGGGACAACGCTCCCATGGACGAGATCCTGCGCCGCTGCGAGCCCCACCGGGAGCGCTTCCCCCAGGGCCTGGTCACCGTGGTGGACGACTCCCACGGTATCGGAGCCTACGGGGTCACCGGCCGGGGCACCGAGGAGTACACGGGGGCGAAGGCCGACATCGTGGTGGGCACCTTCGGCAAGGCCTTCGGGGTCAACGGCGGCTTCATCGCGGCGAGCCCCGCCGTGATCGAGGCGGTGCGCCAGAAGGCCGACACCTACATCTACACCAACCCGCTGAGCGTGGCCGACTGTGCGGCGGCCACCGCCGCCCTGGACGTGGCCGACGGCCCCGAGGGCCGGGAGCGCCTGGTCCACCTGCGGGAGATGACGCGGCGCTTCCGGGAGGGAATCTCCCGGCTGGGCTGGGAGTCCATCCCCGGGCCGCACCCGGTGGTGCCCCTGCTGGTCCGGGACACGGCCCGCACCCGCGAGCTGGTCCGGCACTTCTACGACAACGGCGTGCTGGTGGTGGGGCTCACCTTCCCCGTGGTGCCGAAGGGGGACGAGACCATCCGCTTCCAGATCAACGCGGCCCACACGGCCGCCGACATCGACCAGGCCCTGGCCGTGCTGGAGTCCTTCACCGGGTGAGCGCGGGCCGTCTGGCCGGTCTCGGGGTCCTGCTGGTGCTGGTGGCGGCGGGGATGCTCAGCCTGTGGGACGGCCGCGCCGCCATGCTCGGCGCCGGGGCCCTGGTGGCCCGGGGCGGTGTCTGCCAGGGCGGGGCGCTCCGGCTCGTGCTGGAGAGGACGGACCGCGCCTGAGCCGGGTCATGGCATCCTCCGTGCCGCAGTATACCCCCTTGCCTGAGTGATCGTCGAATCGTGCACATTGTGCAAATTTTTCTTGTCATTTTGACGGATTTCTGGTTGACAAACCCGGTTTGCTGGTCTACAACGTGCGCAATGAACACCACGGAGGAGTCACCATGCCAGCCAGAGTGAAGGAGATCCTGGCCCGCTGCCGCGAGGAGAACGTCCACTTCCTGCGGCTCCAGTTCATCGACATCGACGGGATCATCAAGAACGTGGAGGTCCCCCAGAGCCAGTTCGAGAAGGCCCTGGACGGCCAGATCATGTTCGACGGCTCCTCCATCGAGGGCTTCACGCGCATCGAGGAGTCCGACATGCTCCTGGTGCCCGACCTGGACACCTTCGGCGTCTTCCCCTGGGAGACCGACCACGGCAGGGTGGGCCGGCTCATCTGCGACATCATGAACCCCGACGGCACCCCCTTCGCGGGCTGCCCCCGCAGCGCGCTCAGGCGGGTGGTGGAGCGCGCGAAGAAGATGGGCTACACCATGATGGCGGGACCCGAGGCCGAGTTCTTCCTCTTCCAGCGCAACGGCGAGGGCGAGCCCATCCCCTCCACCCACGACACCGGGGGCTACTTCGACCTGAGCCCCAGGGACCGGGGCGAGGAGGCGCGGCGCGACATCACGCTGGTGCTGGAGTACATGGGCTTCGAGGTGGAGGCGGCCCACCACGAGGTGGCGCCCGGCCAGCACGAGATCGACTTCAAGTACGCCGACGCCATCACCACGGCCGACAACATCGTGACCTTCCGCTTCGTGGTGAAGAAGGTGGCCCTGGCCCACGGCCTCCACGCCACCTTCATGCCCAAGCCCCTGGCGGGCATCAACGGCTCGGGCATGCACACCCACCAGTCGCTCTTCACCACGGACGGCGAGAACGCCTTCTGGGACCCCAAGGCGCAGTGGGAGCTCTCCACCGTGGCCCGGGGCTACATCGGGGGCCTGCTCCACCATGCCCGGGCCTTCGTGGCCGTCACCAACCCCCTGGTGAACTCCTACAAGCGGCTGGTGCCCGGCTACGAGGCCCCGGTGAACGTGGCATGGTCGGAGAAGAACCGCTCGCCCATGGTGCGGGTTCCCGCGCGGCGCGGCATCGGGACCCGCTGCGAGGTGCGCGTGCCCGACCCCTCCTGCAACCCCTACCTGGCGCTCACCGTCATGATGGCGGCGGGGCTGGACGGCCTGGAGAAGGGGATGGACTGCGGGGAGCCCGTGAACCGCAACATCTTCGAGATGAGCCAGCGGGAGAAGCGCCGCCTGAAGATCGTCCAGCTGCCCGCCAACCTGGAGGAGGCCCTGGACTTCCTGGAGAAGGACGCGGTGCTGAAGGAGGCCCTGGGCGAGCACATCTTCACCCACTTCCTCCACAACAAGCGGCAGGAGTGGGCCGACTACATCCAGGTGATCCACCACTGGGAGCGGGAGCGGTACCTGGACCGGTACTGAAGCGCTCCGGGGGGCGGGCGCAGCGCCTGCTGCGGCCCGCGATACGGGGCGATCTGCGGGGCCCGCTTGGGCTCGCTCGCTGCGACGTGGCGCTGCCACGCCTCGCTCGCTCACCCGTCGTGCACATCCACATCTGGAGCCGGCTTGCGCCGCTCGCTTCGATTCCCCTCCCGCCCCCCGGAGCGGGGAGGCCTGGGTGGAAGGGCAGCTGGCACTGATCGGCCGTGGAGCGCTGACCTCTTCACGTCTTCACCTCCTCACGTCCTGACCTCCTCACCGGGCGGGCGGTGTACCATCGTGGGCCGGGAGGGAACATGAGCATATTCGACGGGATGTCACGGGAGGACCTCCGCAAGACGGTGGACATGTTCGCCAGGAACTGGCTGGCCCACGACGGGTGCTGGTTCCTGGCGGCGGAGGACAGTCATGGGATGGAGGTGGCCATCGACCTGGACACCAGGTCCTGGGCCCGCTTCGCAGCGGTGGAGGCCGCGCGCATCATGCGGACCTTCGGGATCCCCGAGGCGGGTGGCCTGGAGGCGCTGGCCGAGGCGCTCCAGTACCGGATGTACGCCGCCATCAACCAGCAGCACATGGAGTGGTCGGAGGACCGGAGCTCTCTCTGCTTCTTCATGGACACCTGCCGGGTCCAGGAGACCCGCCGCCGCAAGGGGCTGCCGGACTTCCCCTGCAAGAGCGTGGGGATCGTGGAGTTCTCCACCTTCGCGAGGACGGTGGACCCACGGATCGAGACCCGGTGCCTCCTCTGTCCCCCGGACGCCCCTCCGGGGAAGAACTGTGGCTGGGAGTTCACCCTCCGTCCGGAGGAGAAGGAGTAGGGGAGCCATGGACGGCCTGCCGGCCCGGGCTGGGGCACCGAGCAACCGGGCCCTCGCCGAGGCCCTGTTCCAGCTGGCGGAGGGGGAACCCCACGGGGACCGGAAGCTGGCCTTCCTCAAGGCAGGGTACCGGGCCCTCGACGCCACCCGCCCGGCCAGCCGGGAGCTCCTGGAGGAGGCCCCGGCGTGGCTGCGGCCGCTGGTGTCCCAGCTTGTGGCCTGCCGGGGCGACGGTGCGCTGGAGGCCGCGGTGGAGCGGCTCCGCTCGGGCCGCCCCTCCCGGCGCCGGCCCGCGAGGGCGCGCTTCCTCTCCCGGGTGGAGGTGAGGGAGACCCTGGCCGGGGCCCCGGAGGAGCTGGACCCCCGCCGGCTGCGTGGCGCCTTCCACTGGCACACCGACGCCTCGGACGGGAAGGCCTCCCTGGAGGCCATGGCCAGGGCCTGCCTGCGGAGGGGCGCGAGCTGGGCGGTGGTCACCGACCACTCCCGGGGCCTGGAGGTGGCCTCGGGCCTGGACCGGGAGGGTGTCCTTCTCCAGCGCCGGCGTGTGGAGCGGTGGAACCGGGAGCACGGCGAGGAGATGCTGCTCCTCCAGGGTCTGGAGGTGGAGATCCTCGAAGACGGCACCGTGGACGTGCCGGCCCTGGAGCGGGAGGAGATCGACGTGGTGGTGGCGGCGGTCCACCGCCGCCTGGACCCCGGCCCGGACCAGACCGAACGCCTGCTCCGGGCCGTATCCACGCCCGGAGTGCGGGTCCTGGCCCACCCCCGCGGCCGGCTCTTCCACCACCGGAGCGGCGTCCGGGCGCGGTGGGAGAAGGTCTTCGCAGCGTGCGCCGAGCACGGGGTGGCGGTGGAGATCAACGGCTTTCCCAGGAGGCAGGACCTGGACTGGGAGCTGGCCCGCCTGGCGGTGGGGACCGGGTGCCTGTTCGTCCTGGCCTCGGACGCCCACGCGCCGGCCCACCTGGCCTTCGACGAGTACGCCTGCGCCATCGCCTCCAGGGCCGGGGTGCCGCCGGCCAGGATCCTGAATCTCAGGCAGGCCGAGGTGGTCCGGGACTGGCTGGATCACGGTACGCTATGGTGACGAGGGAGGATTCGAGATGCAACGAGCTTTTCTTCGGACGATCGTCGCGGCGCTCGCCCTGGCCTTGGTGCTGCCCGCCGGGGGCTGCTTCTGGAAGAAGAAGAAGGCCGCGGCCACGGCGCCCCGGACAACGGAGGAGGCTGGGACGCCGGTGTTCCTGGACGACGAGGGAGAGGTGCTGGCGCCGACCCCGATACCTGCGGGGCCGCCACCAACCCCTGCGGACGCTCGCCCGGCCTACAGCGACATGGAGGAACCCATCTTCTACCCGGGTGCCGACATCCGGAACGAGACCCGGAATCCCGGGGCATGGAGCGTGGGCCTTGGTGTGGACGCCAGCGCCCAGGAGGTGGTGGCCTACTACCGGAAGGAGGCGAAGAAGCGCGGCTGGAAGGAGGTGGACTTCCAGCCGCTGGGTCCGGGAGGGTTCATCACCTGGGAGACCGAGAACGGGCATGCCCAGCTCGTGGCCGGGAAACGTTCGGACGGTGGAACCAACGTGGAGCTGGGCTGGAGCGCGAGACAGTAACGGGCCACCACCACCCGCCCGGTGAGGACGTCGGGAGGTGAAGGGAGAAGCCCACCGCCCCCCCCGGGGGACCCATGCGGGAATCCCGGTGCCCCCCAACTGCGGGATCCTGGGTGTCCCTTGACACCTGTCGCCAATCTCCGGGTGCCGCGGGATCGCAGAACGGCGGTTCTGCCGGGGACTGGACCACCAGGAACAAGACGCGCCCTCGCGCACCAGCAGACAACCGTGACGGCTCAGGTGCCGGAGAGTCGAGGCGATGCATCAAGGACTCCTCAATCGCTGCCATCCTGCTGCCACGAGACTGCCGCACCAGAGATCGGAAGTACCGGCTTCTCCTGACCACGTGGATGGATTTCTTGCGGAGGACAGCCGTTCCGTACCCGCCGGATTCATTTCTCGGGGACCACAGCTCCACAACCGAGAGGTATCGAAGCCCGGCACGGCCCGGCTGCGCACTAACGAAGAAACGCGTACCGAACCTTCAAGAAGAACGTCTGATCTGCCGGCGTCAACGCGAACGCGCTCGTACCAAGCTGAGATTGGGAAAAACCCGCGTACAGCTCGCTGACGGCGTTGATCCGGTGGACAAAGAGGAGGCGGTAAAACAGCCGTTTCGAAGACGGATCCACGCCCGTCCAGTAGCGGGGGTTTCGTTTCGTATCCCGGTACTGGACCACGGCGCGAAGCGAGGTCTTGTCGTCAAAGAAATAGTTCAATCGCACATCGGAGAGTTGTTCAATGTAAAGCGTCCCGTGCGCCCGCCAGAAGTGTTGTCGCCAGTACCTGAGCTCGCCGGTGATGCGCCGTGCCAACCTGACCTTGAGCCGTGGATTGACGGAGAGGCTCTTCCCGGCGGCATTATGAGCGTAGTCGATTGCGTCACCTCTCGAGACAAACACACTGCAGGCAAGGGCCCGGCTCGGCTCGATCGAGAGAAAAAGACTCGCTCGTGTCTGGTCATAGGCGGTCCCGCCAAAAACCTCCGTCCGCTGCGTGAGTGTCCCTCTCGCAAACGACTGGGAAAGAGACTGCACTTCAGCGGAGACGGAAAGCTCCCGCCCCAGCAATGTTCCGCCCGCCTCCTCTGAGTATGAGCCCGACATGCCAACGGCGGCAAACTTCACCCAACGATCGCCAGACCCCCAGAATCTTCGCTGGAGATTCCCCCATCCTTGCCGAAAGCCGGCCTGGGGCAGGAAGCCGAGGTCGGCGCGCAGGCCCCGGCTTCTGCTGTCCATACCCATCGACCAGAACCAGTCACGTTCCTTGTGGCGGTACTCCGCCGTTGCGGCGTATCCATGGAAGGAGCCCGCAGGCTGTTCGTACTCCTTGGCAAGCCAATCGGGGTAGCGGGTGGCGGAACCAAGGACTTGCCACATGACGTCGTCCGAACGGCTCAAGCGGAAATCCCCGTCCACACCGATCAAGGACGACGAGTACCCGCCTTCCCCCGTTCGCCCCGTGAGCACTGCACCGATCGTCGAACGCACACCGATGTCCCGCCGGAGGCGGAGCGCGAACGAGAGATTACCGCTACCCAGAGATGCGCTTTGCGAACCCTCCGGCCCCGGGAAGACAAGATTTGTAATAGCGTCTCGTGCTGCGACGGCATAACCGGACCAGGCGCCGGCCTTCCCGCTCATCTTGAGACCCCATGTCGGATCGGCGATGGCACGGGTGTTGACCACCTGCAAAGGGGTGTCGAGATAGCCGGAGCCGGCGAGGAAGAATGGGCGTTTTTCCGGAAAGTAAAGCGCGAAACGCCGGTTGGTCTCAAGTTGAGGTAAATCGATCTCGACCTGCGAAAAGTCCGGGTTGATCGTCGCTGCAGATTGGGCGTTGGAGCGCGGCGACCATGCCACGGTAAACCCCAGATTCGATGAGACGCCGCCGTGCGCCCATGCGCCGTGCGGCAGGTCCGTTCGAGCGTCATTGCGTTCCGCTGTCAGCGAGGGCGACAGCACCAGGTTCGAGCCGGGCCGAACCCCGGAGAGGCCAACCAACCGGTTAAGCTGGCACAGAGAACAGCTGTCATTGCGCGAGAACGGGTGAGACTCGAACTCGTAGCGCACGTCCCTCGGGTAGAGGCGCGCGATACCGATGCCCCAGGGGCCCTGGCGTTCCCTATCGGGGAAGGTCAGGATGCGAAACGGAATGGCCATCTCCACAACGTACCCGTCTTTGAGGATGCGCCCGGCGGATTCCCAGATCGCGTCCCAGCTGGGATCGCTCGACCTGCCGCCGTGAGTCCAAAGGGAGTCCATTTGCGACCCGACCGCGTTGACCCCAAACCCGCAGGCCTGCCGGCCCGCGAAAAACGGATCAATGGTGACATTGATCCGATCGTCGGACCAAATTCGGTCGCGCTCGCGAAACTGCGCACGGATCTGCGATGGCCGCGGGTCGAAGGCCCTGCACGCCACGTAGAGCGCGTTCGAATCGTACGTCAGCATGCAGGTTGTCTTTACAGGCGCCGGCGTGTTCTCTCCCGGATAGATCTCCCAGCCCAACGCAACCTGGACGGCGCCGCGCCAGCCCGGATCATCGAGTCGGCCGTCAATGCGGATCTTGCCCGGCGCCCGATGAATCCGAATATCCGGACCCTGGCTGTGCCGTACGCCTGCGCCGGCCGGCGTTGCCAGGGCGACCAGTACCTCAACGACCAGGGCCGCGCGGGCCAGACGCCGCATCACGGCTGCGCCACCCGCGCGATGGGCCCTGCGGCTCGCCCGAACCCACTCCCCTCGGACAATTGCTGCAACCAAGAGTGCACCTCCAAAGGGGTTCCCAGAATAGTGCCACAGAATAGTGCCACCCATTAGAAGGCGTTCGTCAAGCGGGCACAGTTTGAGTTGAGCCGGGGCGGGGGTGCCCGGCGATGGTCTGGACAGGTTGTGGAGCGCACCGGATGGTGATTGCCCTGCGGCCGGACTC
>JAMOWA010000012.1 GCA_027061805.1 Thermoanaerobaculia bacterium
TCTCCACGTGGGTGCCGATGCCCTTGATGTCGTTGCAGGTGTACTCGGTCTCGCCCTTGCCGCCGGCGACCATCTCGAGGTCGGCGTCGGAGAGCTCGGCGCCCTCCTGGGGCACGTAGGGCAGGACGATGTGGATGGTGTCCGCGGTGTCCTCGACCACCTTGACGTTGAGCGACTCGGGGAGCTCCTGGCCGAGCTGCATGCCGACGACCTTCTTGGGGTTGGCGAGCAGGGCCCTCTTGTAGTCGGGGTTCTTCAGGGCGAACCCGGCGATCAGGTCGTTCACCTCTCCTCGGGACATCTTGGTCATGATCGGTCTCCTTTCATTCATGTTCGTTGCCTGTCGCCCCTTGCGGGGCAGGCCGTTCGCACGCACGCTTTGGTGGAGCAAGGGATGTGCCAGGTTGCGGGTGTTTCGGAACATGCTGGAAGCATGGAACATGTTCCGTCCGGAGCCTTGAGCGATGGAGCCGCCGCTCCACCTCGGGGCTCTCCAATGGAGCCCTGGCTCCATTTGTTGCGGTCCGGTGGGGAGCAGCGGGGCGGCATGGGGCCTGGTGCTCCCCGTCCCCACGGGGCCGAAGGAACAAACGACCACCCGCCCCGGGGGGCGGGTGGTCCGGACGTGCGAACCATGTTCCACACGGGACCCTGCGGGTCCCGGCAACCCTCAGAGGACACCCATGTCGGTTGTGATCTCCACGTGGGTGCCGATGCCCTTGATGTCGTTGCAGGTGTACTCGGTCTCGCCCTTGCCGCCGGCGACCATCTCGAGGTCGGCGTCGGAGAGCTCGGCGCCCTCCTGGGGCACGTAGGGCAGGACAATGTGGATGGTGTCGGGGGTGTCCTGCACCACCTTCACCTGGAGGGACTCCGGCAGCTCCTGGCCGAGCTGCATGGCCACCACCTTCTTGGGGTTGGTGAGCAGGGCCTTCTTGTAGTCGGGGTTCTTCAGGGCGAACCCGGCGATCAGGTCGTTCACCTCTCCTCGGGACATCTTGGTCATGGTTGCTCTCCTTTCCTTCGTTCCGTTCTTCGTTGCTCCCTCGGGGAGCACGTTGTTCGCACGCATCCTCTCGTGGAGCAAGGGATGTGCCAGGTGGTGAAATTTCTGGAAAATATTGTGGACACTGTACATGGAGGATCCACGGTCTTCTGGAAATGGAGCTCACACTCCACAGCCGACCCTCCGGATGGAGCCCCGTCTCCATCCAGCCGGTCCGGAGCCGCGGTTCTTCAGGGCCGTTGTCCGGCCGCCCCGTCGGAACGGGGCTCCGGAGCCTCGGTGCCCTGCCCCCGTGGCTTCAGGCGGTGATGGCGGAGAAAGTCCATGAACCGCTGGTAGTCCTCGGGGGGGAGGCCGAAGAGCTCCAGGAGCTTCCGGTAGGAGCCCTCCGACTTCCGGAGACCCCACGCGATGATGGTACGGACCTGGGCCCGGCTCAGCTCGCGGTCCATGAACTTCCGGTGGACCACGGACCAGAAGCTCTCGCCCTCCACGACGATCCTGCGGATGGCGCTGTCCTCCACCCTGCGGAAGCGGAAGGTCTCGTCCTGCAGAAGCTCCTCGAAGTCCTCCGGCTCGATGACGGCTCCGCTCGAGAGGGCATAGCCCGTGGTGACCACGGCGCAGAGCTCCCGGACGTTGCCCGGCCAGCTGTACTGACCGAGGATCTGGAGAGCCCTGGGGGAGAGCCGCTTGGCCACCCCGTGCTGGTCCTTGAGGGACTCCAGGGCGAACTCGGCCAGGAGGAGCCAGTCGTCCTCGCGTTCCCGGAGCGGGGGGATCCTGAGGTGGAAGTACCGGAGCCTGAAGAAGAGGTCGTCACGGAAGTGGTCACCAAGGCCCGTCTGGGAGATGGGGCGGTTGGTGGCGGCGATGACACGGACGTTGACCGTCCTGCTCCGTGTCGCGCCCAGGGGCGTGAACTCCCCCGTGGAGAGGGCACGCAGGAGCATGAGCTGGGCGCTCATGTGGAGGTCCCCGATCTCGTCCAGGAAGATCACCCCGCCGTCCGCCAGCTCGAAGCACCCCTTCCGGTCCGCCACGGCACCGGTGAAGCTCCCCTTCACGTGACCGAACAGCTCGCTCACCGTCAGGTTGCCCTCCTGGAACTGCGGGCAGTTCACCGGCACGAAGGGCTTCCCCGAACGTGGACCCAGCACGTAGAGTGCGGAGGCCAGGAGCTCCTTGCCCACGCCGCTCTCGCCGGTCAGCAGGACCGGCTCGTCGAACGGGGCGATCCGCATGGCCTTCTCGAGCGTCTCTTCAAGAGCACGGGACCGGCCCACGAGGAGCACCCTGCGCCGTGGTCCCCAGATGGAGCAGGAGAGGTCGGCGATCCTGCGGGCGGCGGGACAGAGGTACCTCTCGAGGTCTTCCGGGAGGCAGTGGATCCCCGGGGAGGGGGAGGTGACGATCGGGCTGCTCACATCGGCCTCCGGTGATGGATGGGGTCCGCCGGTTGACCGCCGGAAAACCGTGCGGTAGCGTTGGATCGACCACTGGTGGATGGCCCGAAGAACGGACCGGGTTGGGAGGAGCCATGACATCCGCAGGAGGATCCGGAAACGGCGTCCCCGACGGCACCGAGTTCACGGTGCGATTCCCCTCCGGGGAGACCATCTTCGAGGAGGGCGACTCCGGGGCCGAGATGTACATCATCCAGTCGGGCGAGGTGGAGATCTTCACGACGACCGGGACCGGCCCGAAGCGCCTGGCCGTCCTCGAGGAGGGTGATTTCTTCGGGGAGATGGCCATCCTCGAGGACATCCCGCGTACGGCGTCCGCCCGGGCCCACACGGACTGCGTCCTCGTCCGGATCGACCGGAGCACCTTCGATCAGCTGGTCCGGCACGATCCCGAGATCGCCATCAGGATGCTGCGCAAGCTCAGCAGCCGCCTGCGCATGGCGAACCCCGCCCTCCTGGATGCGGAGCTCGAGGGGTCCCACGGGGAGTCCCCCGGACAGGACGAACCGGTGGAGCGGCGTTCCCCCGAGAGGAGCTCGGGATACCTGGTCCATGAGGAGAGCGGCACGCGTTTCGGCCTGGCCGCCGACGGCCGGACCACCGTGGGGCGCTTCGATCCAGCCACAGGCCTGCACCCGGACATCGACCTCAAGCCCCTCGACACCCAGCGGTCCACGAGCCGGAGGCATGCGGTGATCGTGGAGCGTGGAGGGGAATTCCTCGTGCGGGAGGAGGTCGGATCGGCGAACGGGACCTTCGTCAACGGGAAGCGGCTCGAGCCCGGCGTGGACGTGGGGCTCCACGACGGGGACCGGGTGCAGTTCGGCCTCGTGAAGATGGTCTTCCACCAGGGGTGAGCGCTCCGGGAAGCCTGTGACCGGCCACCCGCCGCCGGGCGTGGTCGAGGTGGCGTTTCCCGGCATGGTCATGCGAGTGTCATGGCCTGCCGGCGGGTCTCGGCCCGCGTCAGCAGCTCGCTCACGAGGACCGCAAGCCGGTCGATCCTCTCGTCGAGCGCGAGACGGCGGAGTGCCTCGTCCCTCGTGGGCGTGACGAAGCACAGGCGGTTGAGGCCGCTCATGGTGAGGGCGGTCGTCACGTCGGGCGACGGGGCGCACAGGGCCAGGCGGCCCGACATGGAATCCAGGCGCCGGGTCAGCATGAGGAAGGTCCTCAGAGCGTGGCTGGAGACCCTCGGAACCCGGCGGAGGTCGATGACCACGTGATGGTGGCCCTCCTCCACGACCTCGAGGATCGCCTGCTGGAGGTCCAGCGCTGCGGTCTCGTCCAGGGGCCCCTCCACGAGGAACACCTTGGCCGCGTCGACATCCTCGATCCGAAGCTCCATGTTCACCTCGATTCCCGGTGCTCGCCCGCCCGTTTCAACGCAGAATCAGAACGCGATCACGAGCCCGATGCTGAGCTCCATCTGTGACAGGGTGTCGTCGTACCTCCACGTGTAGGTGCAGGTGCCGGTGCAGTCCCGGTGCTCCAGCTGCTCCACGGTCAGTACCGAGGGTGACGTGTCGTTCCGCATGTACCGGAGCTCGAACTGGAGTCCCAGGGAGTCGTTCAGACGGGTCTTCACGCCTCCCCCGAGCCCCAGGGAAAGCACCGTGTCGTCGGGAAGCGGCGTCTTCGGGCTCACCTTCGTCTGTCCGGCCGCCACCAGGAGGTAGGGCCGGGTCGTTCCCGAGCCCAGGTGCCAGAGGAGACCCACCTGCCAGGTGAACAGGTTGACGTCCAGCTGACCCGTGGCGCCAGGGGGGTAGACCCACCCGGGGTCCTCGCCGAAGAGTCCCTGGTCGTCCTTGAGCTCGGACTGCACGTGGCTGGTCATCAGCTCGAGTTCGAGACTCCTGGAGACGAAGACACCGAACCGGAGCCCCAGCGCCGCCTCGCCGGTCAGGTCCACGTCGAAGCTCCCGTGCCTGAGGGCATCCTCGTCGATGACGATGTTGCCGCCCCAGCGGTACCCCACCGTGGGCGTGAGCTCGAAACGGTGGTCCTGGCCGGCCGCGGTCACGGCCACACTGCAGAGAACCAGTATCAGGATTCCGGGACGCCGCATGGTATTTCTCCTCTCGCCACTCATCCACATTTTCGTCCGTTGGCAGAGTATACGCTCCGGAACAGGGCGTCGCAAGGGCCGGAATGGAAGTTGTCGTGAGGGGTGGGCGGCGAGGCGCCGCCCCGGATCGCTGTGGCGGTGGCCTCAGGTGGCGATCAGGAGGTAGACCAGGGGCAGGAGCACCCCGGCCAGGAGCAGCCACCGTCCCCGGCCGCCGAGGCCCTTCCGGCCGGGAATGATGAAGATGCCCGTGAGGGCCAGGGTCAGCAGCGCCACCGCGTAGAGGTCGGCGACGCCCGTCCAGATCCCCTTGCCGTGGTTCAGGTGGAGGAAGTTCAGCTCGAAGAGCAGCGGGCGGCGCCGGACCGTCTCGTCGAAGACTGTTCCGCCGGGCAGGAGCACCTTCAGGGTGCGCCCCTCGAAGAAGATCCTGAGCTCTCCCGGACCCATGCGGACCACCGAGGTGGGCTCATCCGCGATGCCCAGCCGATCGAGCACGGTGGTGGCCATCGCGGAGGCCGTCCTCTCGGGGACCTCACCCACCTGGTGCTCCGCCGTCCGGATGACGTAGTTGGGGTTCCAGTCCGCCACGTGGTTCACCGCGACTCCGGAGACGGCGTAGGCCACCGTCAGTCCGGCAACGAGATACCCCACATCGCGGTGGACCGCGATGACGAGCTTCCGCCAGCGCACGCCGGTGCTCAGCGGATCAGTGCGCCGGTGCCCCGGATGAGGTAGACGGTCTTGCCCACGGGCTCGGCCTGGCAGGCCGCCTTCTCCTCCCCGGATTCCTCCGTGTGCTCCTCGGCACGGTGGGCCGCCGCCTTCGCCGCCTGCTCGGGTGTCAGGTGGATGGCGTCGAAGGTGCCCTGGGCCGAGACCTTGTGGCCCATGCTCTCCAGCGGGAAGACGATGACACCGTCCTCCACCTTGATCCGGACGGCCTTGGCCGTGTCGGGATCCGAGACCTGGATCCAGCACCCCCGCTTCTTGCACACGGCCGTGATGACACCGTCCACGCGGACGGTCTTGCCCACGTAGTCGTCCGGGTTGGCCAGGAGCTCGCCGATGGGCGTCGCCTTCTCCAGGGTGACGCCGTCACCGTAGACCGTGGCGTCGGCTGCCAGGAGCGGCGAGGCCAGGGCGGCGGCGAGGACGAGGGCGAGCAGCAGGTTCCGGTTGCGAGTCATGTCGGGTTCTCCTTTGTTCATGCGATCGATCCGTCGAGGGTTGGCGTATCTTGGCGGTATCCATGGATCCTGTCAACAGGCATGTCTGCGATCCTCGCCGGAGGGACCGACGACCGGTGCCGTGGAGATCGGAGCGCATGGAGCGTCGATTCGAGACGCCAGAGGACTGGAACCGGTTCGGGGAGAACGTGGACTTCCTGGGAGCGTTGCCGGGCGAGGTCCTCCGGGAGCAGGGGGGCGAGGAGCTCTTCGCCACGGTGGAGTCCGCCCGGCCGCGGCATCGCCCGGGGGATGCAGGACACCGGTTGAGAACGGCCGTTTCCGGTGCTACAGCGCCGCCAGCCGGGGCAGGATCTCCCCTGCGGCCGCCATGTCCGCGTGGTGCTCCCGGTCCTCCGTGTGGCGGGGGACCCTCTCCCTGAGAAGGGCGATGGCCCTCTCCAGCGGTTCCGAGCTTCTCCGGGGCCGGTGGAACTCCACGCCCTGGGCCGCCGCCAGGTACTCCATGGCCAGCACCTGACCGAGCATCCGGGTCACCCGGGCGAGCTTCCGCGCCGCCCAGGTGGACATGGACACGTGGTCCTCCTGGGAGGCCGAGGTGGGGATGGAGTCCACCGAGGCGGGGTGGGCGAGGGTCTTGCACTCGCTCACCAGGGCCGCCGCGGAGACCTGCACCATCATGAAGCCCGAGTTCAGTCCCGGGTTCTCGGCCAGGAAGGCCGGCAGTCCCGAGAGGGAGGCGTCCACCAGGCGCGCGAGCCGGCGCTCCGAGATGGAGGCCAGGTCGGTGAGCGTGGCCGCCAGGTAGTCCATGGCCGCGGCGATGGGGGCTCCATGGAAGTTGCCACCGGAGACCACGCGGCCGTCGGGGAAGACCATGGGGTTGTCCGTGGCTGAGTTGATCTCGATCGCGAGGAGGCGGGCGGTGTGCTCCAGGGCGTCCCGGGCCGCGCCGTGGACCTGGGGTGCGCAGCGCAGGGAGTAGGCGTCCTGGACCCGGGTGCAGGCCCGGTGGGACTCGCGGATCTCGGAGCCCTCCAGCAGCCGGCGGATGCGTGCCGCCGAGACCCCCTGGCCCGCGTGGGGGCGGGCGGCGTGGATCGCCTCCATGAAGGCGGTGTCGGTGCCCTCCATGGCGTCCAGGCTCAGGGCGCACACCAGGTCCGCCGCCTCGAGGAGGGCACGGGCCTCGTGGAGCGCCAGGCAGCCCACGGCGGCCGAGGCCTGGGTCCCGTTGATGAGGGCCAGGCCGTCCTTGGCCCCCAGGGTCAGGGGCTCGAGGCCGGCCTGCCGGAGGGCCTCGGCCCCGGGCAGGCGCCGGCCCCCGAAGACGGCCTCGCCCTCGCCCACCAGCACCAGCGCCAGGTGTGCCAGGGGCGCGAGATCCCCCGAGGCCCCCACCGACCCCTGGGAGGGCACCACGGGATGGACGCCGTGGTTCAGGAGATCCAGCACCCGCTCCACCACCACGGGACGGCAGCCCGCATGGCCCGTGGCCAGCACGTTGGCCCGGAGCAGCAGCATGGCCCTGACCGTGGCCTCGCTGAAGGGTTCACCGACGCCACAGGCGTGGGAGCGCAGGAGGTTGAGCTGGAGCCGCTCCACCTCGTCCGGCGAGATGCGCACCTCGGCCAGCCGCCCGAAGCCCGTGTTGATGCCGTAGACCACCTGGCCCGAGGCCAGGATGTCCTCCACCACGGCACGGGACGCCTCCACCCGCTTCCGGGCAGCGGTGTCCAGGGCCACCGGCCGGCCCTCCAGGGCCACCGCGGCCACCTCGTCCAGGGACAGCGTGCGGCCGTCGACAGTGAGGGGATCGTGTGGGCACATGCGGACCTCCGGCCCCGGAGGAACGGGGCCGGCGCATTGTAGCGGAACCGTGAATTGCAGGAGCAGCGAAGACCTGCGGGGTCCTCACATGCTCACTTGGGCCAGTCGAGACCGAGAGCTGCCGAGAGGAAGACCGCCATCTCCGCCCGCGTGATGGGGTTGTCCGGGCAGTAGTTCCTGCCCCCGCATCCGGACGTGATCCCCGCCGTGGAAAGTGCTTCGATGAACTGGAAGGCCCAGTGGTCCGTTGGCACGTCGTTGTAGGTCGCCTGGGGTGGCGGAGGCGAGACCGTCGTTTTCCACGTGATGGCCACACCGTAGAACGCCAGGTCGTCTCCGGTCCCGTTCGCACTGACATCGACCATCGTGTTGAGGTAGTGCATGGAGGAATTTCCGTCCGCATCGGCAAGAGCCCTGATCAGCAGGGGTGGATCGAAGCTGGCATGGAGCCGGGCGAAGCCGGGGGTCGCGGCATCATCGGAGGCCCACTGCCCCTTGAGCATGCAGATGGGCGAGCCCAGGTCCTCGTACGATGTCTCGCACTCGACGACCACGAAAGACCATCCAGCCTGGTCGGTGGAGTCGTAATAGAGAAACTCCATATCGGAAACCTCCGCTCCGTTCGGCAGGTCGATGGGAGACCACCAGGAAGGCCACGTGGTTCCCGGTGTCTTCGAGAGATAGAGGCTGCCGTGGGACAGGTAGGTCTCCACGTCCGCGAACAGGAAGTGGGAGGCGTAGACCACGGTGAACTGGCTGTGGGATCCGAAGGCCGGCGACCCCGGGGACGACGCCGAGGCGGGGGGAGGATCCTGTACCTGGCCGCAGGCCGGTTCGGAACCGCCCACCACCAGCATGAACGCCACGATCACGGGTAGGAACGTCCAACAGCCACGATGTTTCCGCATCTGACAACCTCGCTTTCCACTGTGTCCGGTGGGCATTCGTGAGGCTCCATCGTTCGCCCGCCGGGGCGCCGGATAGGGTGGCGGCCCCGGACGCCGGGAAGACAACCACGGGAGCAGCCCCGGATGCCCTGTTCATGTTCCGTCGAGTCTGGAGCGCAATCCCGGACCCATCAACGCATGTCCATGCGCCGGATCAGTGGACCGGTTCCCGGGATCCGGGGGGTTCCCGGAGAACCTCCGTGGGCGGTCCGGGTCAGATGATTCCGGCTCTGAGCGCCCTGGAGACGGCGGCCGACTTGGAGTGGACGTGGAGCTTGTCGTAGACGGAGCGCACGTGGTTCCGGATCGTGTTGATGGTGATCCCCATGGTTTCGGCGGCGCTCTGGTAGGTGTGCCCCTCGGCAAGCAGCTCCAGGAACTCGACCTCCTGGGGCGTCAGCCCTGCCGGGGAAGGCGGTGGTGGCGGTACGGTCCGGAACAGGCCGACCACCTTGACGGCGATCTCCGGAGACATGGGGGCCCCACCCCTCGCGGCCTCCCTGATGAAGTCGAGAAGGCGTTCCGGGGGGGTCTTCTTGAGCACGTATCCACCGGCGCCGTTGCACAGGGAACGGAAGATCCTGTCCTCGTCCTCGAAGACCGTCAACATCAGGACGGCCGCGCCGGGAAAGCGCTCCTGGAGCGGCCCGATGCCCTCGCTCCCCTGGGTCCCCGGGAGGTGGATGTCCAGGAGGATGACGTCCGGTGGCCCGCCAGCCACGGTCACCTTGAGGGCCTGCTCCACCGATCCTGTCTCGGCGGCGCAGAGGAAACCCGGCGCCCCCCGCAAGAGGCTCTTCAACCCTCGCCTGAAGGTGGGGTCGTCCTCCACGAGCAGCACCCGGATCTCCGGTCCGTTCACCGTCGGTCCTCCCGGCTCCCGGCGGGTTGGAAACACACCGCCTTCCGCCCCATGTCCTGCATTGTCTGGGGGAACACCCGCCGGAACCAGCGCATGTTCATGCCTGGAGACCCCGACCGGGGAGCGGCAGGGTGATCGTGACGGTGGTTCCCTGCCCCGGGGCCGAAACGATGCTCAGGCTTCCCCCGGCCTCCCGGGCCCGGCGGGTCATGCCGGCCAGGCCGTGTCCTTCCCCTTCGGAGACTCCGGGGGAGGCGGGATCGAAACCCGTACCGTCGTCCTCCACGGAAAGGAGAAGCCAGGACGCGGTCCGGGAGGCACGAAGGATCAGGACCGATGGATCGCCATGGCGGAGCGCGTTGTGGAGCGCCTCCTTGAGGATCAGGAGAAGATGCCGCCGCACCTCGGCGGGAAGCCGGAGCTCCTGGAGGCCCTCCCCGATCCGGACCTCCAGGCGGACGGACGTGCCTCCGCAGATGTCCCCCGCGGAACGCCGCGCCCGTGTCAGGACGCTCCCCAGGTCGTCCCTCGCGGGATCCAGGGCCCAGACCATGTCGCTGGTGGCGTCGATGAGCGAGCGGGCGGTCTCGCCGATGGTGAGCAGTTCCCCGGAGGGCATCCCGCGCTCCTCGGCATCGCGGCGTGCCAGTTCGGAGAGGATGGAGATGCGCGACAGGGAGAGCCCGAGCTCGTCGTGGAGATCCGAGGCGATCCGCTCACGGACGCGCTGCACCTCCACGAGATGCCGGACCCGGGCTCGGTGCCAGAACATGGCGCCCCCGAGGATCACGAGGAAGACGGTGCCCCGGAACCACCAGCGCTGCCAGACCGGGGGTGGGATGACGAAGTTCAGGCTCGCCTCGGGTCCGCTCCTTCCGTCGGGCAGCTCCGCCCGGAGTCGAAGCGTGTAGCGCCCCGGTGCCAGCCCGTCGAGGTGGACCGGACCCCCTGGCGATCCGGAGCTCCACTGGGCTCCGTTGGTCCCGAGGGCGTGGCGGTAGCTGAGGCGGTGGCCCTCCCCGAGGCAGACGGCGCCGAACCGGACCTCCAGGATGCGAACCGGATGACGGTCATGCTTCCGGCCGGTGGTGTAGGCGACGGTTCTCCCATCCGGGCACACGCGCTGGACCCCGATGCTTGTGCCGATCCATATGGAACCATCCGGCCCGGTCCGGACCACCATGACGGCCCGGGGCCGGCCCTCGACCCACCGGATACCCGGGTCGATCCGCTGGAATCCGGAGTCTCCGTCGGTGCGGCGCCACAGGGCGTCGCCGACAGCCACCCAGAGCACGCCCTTCCCATCGACGGCCAGGCTCCGTGCGGAACGGGGGCCCTGTGGGAGGGACACGGGTTCGAAGAGCGTGCCGTCGGCCCTGCGGGTGCGGAGCATCCGCGTCAGGCCTCCCGGTGTGGCAACCCAGACCGTCCCATCGGGGGTCTGGACCACCTCGTTGACGACTGGGTGGGGGAGCCCATCGTGAACGTCGTAGCTGACGAAACGGCTTCCATCGAATCGGCTGAGCCCGACGGCGGTGCCGATCCACAGGCGTCCGTCCCCGTCCTGGTGGAGACAGGTGACGTTGTCTGCCGAGAGGCCCTCCGGCGATGCGAACACCCGGACCGGCAGGCGTGCTGCGGAGAGCATGCCCGGGAGAATCGAGATGCCGCAGAGGCAGGCCACGACCACGGGTCGCCCGGCAGGGGTCATCGGCCGATTATGACAGGCTCGGCAAGCTGTCCGGGGGGATGCCGGTGCCATGGTCCGCAGGATCGGGCACGGTGGATCCGGAGGACACACGGAGAGACGCCGGGCGCTGGTCGGCGACCGGCTCCGCTCCAGAGCCTGGGAACCGATCCGGAGCGGGACGGATCCGTTCCTCCGGGGCCCGCGGCGGTTCCTACGCCGGGAAGTGCCCGAAGGCCGCGAACCACAGAAGCATGGCCCCGAAGCCGGTGATCACGAGGACGGGGGCCCGGAAGGTCACGGGTGAGGCATCGCGGTCGCCCATGACACCCTTGAGGCGGATGGTCCCGCTGCGGAGTCCGAGGGTCCCGTGGACCAGGCAGGCCACCCCAGCCGCTGTCAGCAGCAACCGGAGGATGGGGCTGGAGTCCATGGCATCACCTCCTTCCGGGCCGTGCTGGCTCGTACCGGGCGCCTACGAACAGCCGGTGGTGGCGCCGCAGGAGACGCACTTGAGGCAGGTGCCGTTACGGACCATGGTGAGCTGGCCGCACTCGGGGCAGAGCTCGCCCTCGTAGCCCTTGGCCTTCGCCTCCTCGATGTCGGCGGCCAGGGGACGGCCCCGGCGGGCCGCTCCGGCCGGGGTGGCCGTCTCCCCCGGGGTGGCGCCCGCCGGGCCGGACTGGCCCACGGCGATGGGATGGACCTGGGCCATGGGCCCCTCGTCGTCGTCCTCGTCAGCGGAGGCCTCGCCCATCCCGGTCCCCACGGCGTCGTGCCGGACGTCCTCGGGGTGGACCTGCCCCAGGTCGGTGCGCCCCAGGTAGGTGATGGCCAGCTCGCGGAAGATGTAGTCGATCACCGAGGTGACCATCTTGATCCGGTCGTGGCCTCCCACGATGCCGTTGGGCTCGAAGCGGGTGAACACGAAGGCGTCCACGAACTCCTCGAGCGGCACGCCGTACTGGAGCCCCAGCGAGACGGCGATGGCGAAGCAGTTCATGAGGGAGCGGAAGGCGGCCCCCTCGCGGTGCATGTCCAGGAAGATCTCGCCCAGGGTGCCGTCGGGGTACTCGCCGGTCCGCAGGTAGACCTTGTGGCCGCCCACCGTGGCCTTCTGGGTGTAGCCGCTCCGCCGCTGGGGGAGGCGGTGGCGGCGGGCCTGGTAGCGCAGGACCACGCGCTCGGCCATGGTCTGGGCCACGGTTCCCACGTCGCCGGTGGCCACGGCCTCGGCCAGGGCCTCCTCCTCGGCGGTATCGAGGCCGATGGAGAGCGGCTGGCTGAGCTTGGAGCCGTCCCGGTAGAGGGCCACGGCCTTGAGCATCCTCTCCCAGGAGAGACGGTAGGCCCGCTTGATGTCGTCCACGGTGGCCTCGGCGGGCATGTTGATGGTCTTGGAGATGGCACCCGAGAGGAAGGGCTGCGCCGCGGCCATCATGAGGATGTGTCCCTCGTAGCGGATGAAGCGTGTTCCCTTGCGGCCACACCGGTTGGCGCAGTCGAAGACGGGGAGGTGCTTCTCCTCGAGGTGCGGGGCGCCCTCCACGGTCATGGTGCCGCAGGCCCAGGTGTTGGCGGCCTCGATCTCCTCGGGGGTGAAGCCCAGCCGGTCCAGCACGTCCAGCTTCCAGTCGGCGAGGTCCTCGTCGGTGAAGCCGAGGCTCCGGAGGGTGTCCTCGCCCAGGACGTGGGGTGCGAAGGCCGCCCTGATCTCGAAGGCCGTGGGAAGGGCCTCCTCGATGCGCCGGATGGCGGCGTCGTCGAAACCGATCCGGCGGAGGGCGGCATGGTCGATGGTGGGGCAGCCCGCCAGCGTGCCATGCCCCACGGTGTAGTCCACGATCTCCCGGATCTGCTCCCGGTCGTAGCCCAGGCGCTCCAGGGCCTGCGGGATGGCCTGGTTGATGATCTTGAAGAATCCGCCGCCCGCCAGCTTCTTGAACTTGACCAGGGCGAAGTCTGGCTCGATGCCGGTGGTGTCGCAGTCCATCACCAGGCCGATGGTGCCGGTGGGGGCGAGGACCGTGGTCTGGGCGTTGCGGTAGCCGTGCACCTGCCCCAGCTCGAGCGCCCGGTCCCAGGCCGCCCGGGCGGCCTCCAGCAGGTCCGGCGGCGTGTGGACGGCGCTGAGCCCCACGGGGGCCACCGTGAGGCCCTCGTACATCTCCTCGGGTGCCTCGTGGGCGGCGCGCCGGTGGTTCCGCATCACGCGGAGCATGGCGTTCCGGCTCTCGTCGAAACCGGGGAAGGGGCCGAGCTCCGCGGCCATCTCGGCCGAGGTGGCGTAGGCCTCGCCGGTCATGAGGGCGGTGATGGCGCCGCAGATGGCACGGCCCTCGTCGGAGTCGTAGGGGATTCCGAGCCGCATGAGGAGCGAGCCGATGTTGGCATACCCGAGTCCCAGGGTCCGGTAGCGGTAGCTGAGCTCGGCGATCCTCCGGCTGGGAAAGGCCGCCATGAGCACCGAGATCTCGAGCACCATGGTCCAGATCCGCACCGCGTGTCTGAAACCCTCCACGTCGAAGCTGCCGTCGTCCTGCAGGAACCGGACAAGGTTCAGCGATGCCAGGTTGCAGGCGGTGTCGTCCAGGAACATGTACTCCGAGCACGGGTTGGAGGCGTTGATGCGGCCGCCGGCGGGGCAGGTGTGCCACTCGTTGATGGTGGTGTCGAACTGCACGCCCGGGTCGGCGCACTCCCAGGCGCTGGTGGCGATGAGCTCCCACAGCTCGCGGGCGGGGATCTCCCTGGCGATGGCGCCGTCCGTGCGGCGGGTCAGATACCAGTTCCGGTCGGCGTCCAGGGCCGCGAAGAAGGCGTTGGGCACCCGGATGCTGTTGTTGGAGTTCTGGCCGGAGACCGTGAAGTAGGCCTCACCGTCCCAGTCCGTGGTGTACTCCTCCACGGGGTAGGAGCGGTAGCCCTGGCGGGCGAGCTGCAGGGCCCGCTGGAGCGAGCCGTCGGGCACGCCGGCCCGCCGTGCCGTTGCCAGCGCCACCCGGAGGGCGGTGTTGGTCTTCGGGTCGGTGTCGGCCTCGTCCCGGCCCTCGGGGAAGGCAGCCTCCATGATCGCGTCGAGGCGTTCCCGGAGCACCCTGGAACCCGTCACCAGGGCCGCCACCTTCCGCTCCTCCACCGTCTTCCACGTGATGAACTTCTCGATGTCGGGGTGGTCCAGGTCCAGGCAGACCATCTTGGCGGCCCGGCGGGTGGTGCCACCGGACTTGATGGCGCCCGCCGCACGGTCGCCGATCTTGAGGAAGGACATGAGGCCCGACGACTTCCCGCCGCCGGACAGCGGCTCGCCCTCGCCGCGGAGGGCCGAGAAGTTGGAGCCCGTGCCCGAGCCGTACTTGAAGAGGCGGGCCTCCCGGACCCACAGGTCCATGATGCCGCCCTCGTTCACCAGGTCGTCGGCGATGGACTGGATGAAGCAGGCGTGGGGCTGGGGATGCTCGTAGGCGCTGGCGGACTGCTTCAGCTCTCCGGTCTCGGGGTCGGTGTACCAGTGACCCTGCGGGGGCCCGGTGATGCCGTAGGCCCAGTGGAGCCCCGTGTTGAACCACTGGGGCGAGTTGGGCGCCCCCATCTGGGTGGCCAGCATGTACACCAGCTCGTCGTGGAAGGCCTGCGCGTCCTCCTCGGAGTCGAAGTAGCCGTGCTCGCGCCCCCAGTGGGCCCAGCACCCGGCGAGGCGGTGGAAGACCTGCCGCGCGTCCCGCTCGGGGCCGAGGACGGGCCTGCCCTCCTCGTCGAGGATGGGGTTGCCGTCCTCGTCAGCCTGGGGCACGCCGGCCTTGCGGAAGTACTTCTGGACGAGCACGTCCACCGCCACCTGGGACCAGGTCGCCGGGACCTTCACGCCGTCCATGGCGAAGACCACGGTCCCGTCAGGGTTGCGGATCTCGCTGGACCGCTCGACGAACTCGATGCCCTCGTGGGGATCCCGTCCTGCCTCGGTGTACCGCCGCTCGACCTTCATGTCTTCCTGTCCTCCCCGACAACCGGCGTCACAAAGCTTCCGGCCTGGAAACGGCCACTTCGTGTGCACCCCGATGATCTGTGGTCCGCACTATATCTTGGGGTCCCGAGGAGTGTCAACAACCAGATGTTGTGGTTTTTGTCTGTTTTCGTAAACCGCTGAACACCACGGAGATTCGCGTGCGGGGGCCGCATTTCTGCACATCCGGGCAACGGTGGAAACGGGGCGGGTCCGCCCGTCTAGCATGCACCGGCGACGGAATCAAGGGGGTGGATCACGGGGCAGGGGGGCAGGGG
>JAMOWA010000013.1 GCA_027061805.1 Thermoanaerobaculia bacterium
GGGGAGCTGGCGGGGAGTGGGTTGGGGGAGATGGGGAGACTCTGGCGATGTCCCGAGGAGTTGAGGTCTCGGGTTGTGGCATACGCACGGGGGTGCCGTGTGGGCGGGGAGACGGTGGCGGACATTGCGATCCGTCTGGGCCGGGCGAAGCGGACACTGGGCCGGTGGTTACAGCGGGAGCGTGCGGAGGCGGCGGCCGGGTTTCGGCCGGTGGCGATCGTGGGGGTGGCAGGTGTTGGCATGGTCGGTTGTGGTCAGGAAGGCGGGCTGACGCTGGTGACACCTGGCGGATACCGGGTGGAGGGGTTGGATGTGGAGTCGGCGGCAGAAGTGCCGGTGTTGCTGCGAGACGCAGGTGGTCACGGCGCCGGGGCCGGTGAAGCTGGTTCCTGGAGGGCGGTACTCCATCGATCTTGCGACCCATGTGGCGGAGGCGAAGTACCTGGACCACATGCCGCTGGAGCGGCAGGCCCGGAGCACCGGGCGGTCCATCCCCGCCTCCGGCGCGGCGGGGGCCACCCCGGCTCCGGCCGCCATGACCCATGGCCTGCACCAGGCAGGTCACGAAAACACTACGCAATGGGTGGCTCACAGGCTCCTCTCCATGTCAGGCTCGGATTCCACCTGCCCGGGGGAACCCTCCCGCCGTGCGGTGCGGCCTCCATCCCCGGTGACGGGCTTCTGGTCAATGAAGGGCCCGGGAACGATCCCGCTGCCGCAGTTGCCACTGACCATACATGCCGAGTGGCACTGGTCAACGGCGTTTCTGTCAGACTCGATACCGGTATTGATCGCATCGCTGGTTACTCTGTTCCCGGACCTACTTCCTTTTCAGGTGGAGCCGTAACTCATTGACTATTATGCCCAACGCAAGCACTGCAAAGAACACATACGGCTGCCTTCTGGAGCTCGTGGTCAGGGCTGCAACAGCAAAATACACCAGCGTTCCGGAGGCAATTGCGAGCCGCCACGTTGGCGCGATGGACGATCGGGAAATGAATACTGTCACGAGTGCACAAATCGCAACCAGTGCCAATGGCCAGAGCATGCGACACCCCCTTCCTACCACAATAGTGGGCCTACCCACAAACTACATCAACCCAACGAACGAGGTGGTCACGCTGTGCGCTTGTTGGAGAAGAAGTGCCAGGTCTGCTTCTGCTTCTTGCGGACGCAGGCTCCGGCCGCGGAGGCCGCGGCCCCGAATGCCAGACCGGCCATCAAGACACCAAGACTCCGGACGAGAGGCTTTCGAACATCCATTCTCATCCGATGCTCCTTTCATGAATTGGTATGACCCCAGCGAGACCGATGAACTGATACAGTGACAACCTATCCCCCCCCCGGACGTTCTGTCAATCCTGTAACTTTTCGAGACACACCGCAGCCCCCACCATGAGCTCGAGGAGGGACCCGCCGGGCGACCGTGTCGGGGTCCGCCTCCCTGTCAGAGACACGGTCACTGACACGGACACGGTCACCGTCACGGTCAAGAAGTTGGGGAATCCGCGGGTCAGGAGATGAGAAAGCTCCCCCGCCGGCCCCGGGTTCAGTTCACCGGGTCGTCGCTTCCCTCGTCGTCGGTGCCGGGCGAGAGGAAGTCGGGGAGGTCGTACCGCCCGCCGGTCTCCAGGGCCGGGAGGGCCCCGGACTCCAGCTCGGGGGGCACCACGATGGCCTCGGCCACGTGGGGGGGCAGCTCCAGGAGGAAGCGCGAGGGGTCGAGGAGCACGTCCACGCGGTAGCGGTCGCGGGCCATCTCGGGATGGACCAGGTAGAGGTACTCGGCGGCCCGGGTGGCCGCCACGTGGAAGAGCCTGCGCTCCTCCTCCAGGTCCTCGGCCCTCACGGTGGGGAAGCGGCCCTCGGCCAGCCAGATCACGAAGACCGCCCGCCACTCCAGGCCCTTGGCCTGGTGGATGGTGGACAGGGTGAGCATCTCGTCCGGCGGGCCGCCGGCCACGTCCTCGCCGGAGAGCTCGTTGAGCAGGGTGATCTCGGCGAGGAAGGTGTTCACGTCGGGGTAGCCGCCGGCGTAGAGGGCGAGCTGCTCCAGGTCCTCCAGGCGGGAGCCGGCGTTGTCCAGCTGCTCCCGGGCCCAGGCGGCGTAGAAGACCTCCACCACGCGGCGGATCGCCTCGCCCGGCTGGCCGGTCAGCCGGGGGGAGGCCAGCTCGTCGAGGAGCGTCTGCAAGCCGGTCAGGGAGCTGCGGGCGCTGCGCGACAGCTCCACGGTGGCGGGGTCCAGGGCCAGGAGCGTCCGGAGGGGCTCGGCGCCCGCGATCCTCGTCCACAGCCGGGCCGCCAGCCGTTCACCGATGCCGCGCCGGAGCCTGGCCATGCGGACGAAGGCCACCTCGTCCTTCGGGTTGTCCACGAAGCGGAGGTGGGCCAGCACGTCCTTCACGTGGCGCTGCTCGAAGAACCGCAGCCCCGACCGGACCCGGAACGGGATGTTCCGCCGCGTCAGCTCCACCTGGAGCTCCAGGGAGTGGGCGTGGTTCCGGTAGAGGACCGCCATCTCCTCCAGGTCGAGACCCTCGTCGCGGAGCTCCAGGATCCGGCCGGCCACCCAGGAGGCCTGGGCCTCCGGGGTGGGCACGGAGACGTTGCCCGGCGGGTCCCCGTCGCCCCGGACCGGCCTGAGCTCCTTGTGGAACTGCCGCTCGTTGTGGACGATGGAGGCGTTGGCCAGCTCGAGGATCTGGGGTGTGGAGCGGTAGTTGGTCTCGAGGCGGAAGACGGTGCAGTCGGGGTGCCGCTCGGGGAAGCCCAGGATGTTGGAGAAGTCGGCCCCCCGGAAGGCGTAGATGGACTGGGCGTCGTCGCCCACCACCATGAGGTTCCGCTCCGGCCCCAGCATGGAGTCCACGATGTCCGCCTGGAGGCGGTTGGTGTCCTGGTACTCGTCCACCAGCACGTGGGCGAAGCGGGTGGCCAGCTCCTGCCGCACCTCCGGGTGCCGGCGCAGCAGCAGGAGCCAGTTGAGCAGCAGGTCGTCGAAGTCCATGAGGTCGGCCGCCCGCTTGCGCTCCAGGTAGGCCCTGAAGACCGAGGCGATGAGCTCCGACTGGTCCAGGTACTGGGGCGCCCGCTCGGCGAGGACCTCGTCCAGGGAGCGGCCGGTGTTGATGACGAAGCTGTAGAGGTCCACCAGCAGGCGACCCCGGGGGAGACGCCGCCGGGGCAGGTCGGGGGACACCTGGGCCAGGGCGGCGCCCATGAGCTCGACGGCGTCCTCCCGGTCCAGGATGGAGAAGCGGGGCGTGTAGCCCACGAGCGTGGCGTACCGCCTGAGGATCCGGTGTCCCGCGGAGTGGAAGGTGCCGCCCATGACCCGCCGCGCCCCACGCTCCACCAGGGCCTCCACCCGGTCCAGCATCTCCCGCGCCGCCTTGTTGGTGAAGGTGAGCAGCAGGATCCGGTCCGGGGGAACACCGTCCTCCACCAGGCGGCAGACCCGGTACACCAGGGTCCGGGTCTTCCCGGTGCCGGCCCCGGCCAGGACCAGCATCGGTCCCCCCGGGTGGAGCACCACCTCGAGCTGCTGCGGGTTGAGCTCGCTCTCGTAGTCCACCCGCCGCCGGGGCACCGGGGAGCCGGGGGGGCGGTCCAGCGAGGAGGTCACGGCAGTACGGGGATCCCGGGGATGTACCGGTCGAAGGAGTGGGACTCGCCGCGGGTGTGGATCATCCACGTGTCCTCGAGCCGGGCCCCGTTCTCCAGGAGCGCAACCATCGCCTCCTCGAAGGTGGCGGGGACCCTGAGGACGAGGGAGGCGTCCGGGTCCTGCTCCAGGGCCGCGAGCATGCTCTGCCCCAGGGCGGCGAGTGCGGCCTCCCGGGTGGTGCCGGCCACCGGTCCCACCTGGGCCGTGCCGCCGTACCCGTAGGCCGCGATGCGGTTCCCCTGCCGGACGAAGGACGCGTTGAGCCCTGCGCGCTTGAGCCAGAAGACGTGGTCTCCCTCCCGCACGACGCCCCGCGAGAAGGTGTCGATCCGGTCCAGGTCGGCCTGGCCCCGGCGGGAGAGCAGCTCGGCCGTGACGTCCTGGCCCGGGTGGAGGGCCGACAGCGCCCGGCCCAGCCTGGCAGCCCTGCCGGGCTCCACGCGGAGCAGGTACAGGGGGGTCAGCGGGCGGAGGTCGTGCTTCAGGAGCAGGGCCTCCAGGGCGGGACTCCGTGGAACGAGGGCCAGCCACGACTTCACGCCGGCACGCTCACCGTAGGCCAGCGCCTTGCCGAGGAGCGCCGTACCGATGCCCTGGCCCCTGTGCTGGGGCAGGACGCCGATCTCCGAGAGGATCCACTGCCGGGAGCGGACGTGGGCCACGGCGTGGCCCAGCGTCTCGTCGTGCAGGACCGCGGAGAAGAAGCCGTTGGGATCGTGGGTCATGAGGTGGTCGAGGGTGGGGTCCACCTCCATGTCCAGGTCCAGGACGGGGCGTCGCTGCGACGCCCCGGAGCCGTCGTCCCCCATGGCGTCCCGAAGCAGCACGATGCCGGGAAGCTCCTCCCGGTGCGTGCGGCGGACCTTCACCCTGCTCATGCCTCGGCACCCCCCACCATGCCGATGAACCACGACACCACGCTCACGACCAGGGCGCCGAGGACGGACCACCAGAAGCCGTCGACCGTGAATCCGGGGACCAGGGCGGCGGCGAGGAGGAAGGCCACGCCGTTGACCACCAGGTAGAACAGGCCCAGCGTCACGATGGTGATGGGGAGCGTGAGGATCGTCATCACGGGCCGCACGGTGGCGTTGATGAAACCCAGCACGATGGCGGCCACCAGCAACGCCGTGGTGGAGCTGAAATGGATGCCTGCAAGGATCCAGTCCGCCACCCAGAGCGCGATGGCCGTGCTCAGCCACTGGACGAGAAAACGAGCCATGATGACCTCCCTTGCCTTCGGACTTCCCGGATCACGGTTCAACCCGATTCCGACTTCCGGCGCTTCTCGAGCGCCGCGAGGTGGTGGGGGCTGCCCTCGCGAAGCATCACGCGGCCGCACTTGGGGCAGCGCTCCTCCTTGCAGGGCACGCCGGGGCGGTGCGGGACCTTCGTGCCGCAGGCCACGCAGATGCAGCTTCCACCGGCGCCCATGCCGCCGGTATGGACGTGATGGTCCTCGTGATGTGGCATCGGATCCTCCCGGGAGGCGTTCCTCCCCGCGCAAGAGTAGTGAATCCCGGGCCCGCTGGCAATGGAGGGGCCGGGAGGACCTTGCGGAGCGGGGTGTGGAGCGCTATCTCTTGAGAGTGGGGCAGGGGAGCGGGGGAGCGGGGGAGAGCGGCGGTGGGCCCCGGCGTCCGGGCAGGGACAGGGACAGGGACAGGGACAGGGTCGGGGTCAGGGTCAGGGACGGGGACACGGTCGGGGACACGGTCACGGTCAGGGTCGGGGCAGGGGAGCAGGGGAGAGAGGGGGGAGATCATGGGAGGTCGGACACAGGTCGGGGTGCTGGTTGCCGGAGCGGTGCTCGGGTCGGTGGTCCTGGCGGGCCCGGCCGCCGCCTCGGTCCGCAGGCCGGCGGTGGCCGGGGCGTTCTACCCCGCCGACGCCGCGGCCTTGCGCCGGGAGGTGGAGGGCTTCCTGGACCGGGTGCCGGGACCCGGAGAGCCGTCACGGGCGGTCATCGCGCCCCATGCGGGATACGCGTACTCCGGGCCCACGGCGGGGCACGCCTTCGCGGGGTTCAAGGGGATCGAGGTGCGCCGGGTGATCCTGCTCGGACCGTCCCACCACGAGTTCTTCCGGGGGGCGGCCCTCCCGGCGAGGGGCGTGACGGCCTTCGCGACACCGCTGGGGGACGTCCCGCTGGACGGGGAGGCCCTGGAGCGCCTCCGGAAGGCGGGGGGCTTCGACGGTCCCGCCTCCGCCCACGGACCCGAGCACAGCCTGGAGGTGGAGCTGCCCTTCCTCCAGGTGGTGGCGCCGGGGGCCCGGATCGTCCCCGTCCTGGTGGGGTCGGGCACGGACCGGGCGGGTGCGGCGGAGCTGGCCCGCGCCCTGGTCCCGCTGCTGGACGGCACCACGGTCGTCGTGGCCTCCTCGGATTTCACGCACCACGGGAAGGGCTACCGGTGGGCGCCCTTCGAGGGTGATCCCCTCCTGTCGGAGCGCCTCCTGGACCTGGGACGCGCCACCGCGGGCCGTGCGGCGGCCATCGATCCCCGGGGCTTCTGGGAGCAGGTGGAGGTCAGCGGCGACACGGTGTGCGGTCAGCACGCCATCGAGGTGCTCCTCCAGCTGCTGGCCCACGCCTTCGACGGGCGGGGGCGGGTGGCCCGCGTCACCACCTCCGGCGAGGTCACGGGGGACTGGGACCGCTCGGTGACCTACGCCGCCGTCCGCTTCTCCGGCGAGTGGAGACCGTGGCGGGACGACCCGGCACCTCCGGAGCTCGGGAAGCTGGACCTGCAGGAGCAGAAGGCACTGCTGGAGCTGGCACGGGCCACCCTCGTCACCCACCTCGAGCACGGGCCCGAGCTGGCCGGCTGGTACGCCAGCCACCGGGTCACCGGCAACCTCGCCGCCATCGCGGGGGCCTTCGTCACCGTCAACCGGAGGGGCGTGAGGCCCGAGGAGGGGAGGCTCCGGGGCTGCATCGGCTCGATCATCGGGCGGGAGCCCCTGGCCGACACGGTGGTGCACGCCGCGGTCTCCGCGGCCCACGACCCCCGTTTCCCGCCCCTGGAGGCCCGGGAGCTTCCCGGCGTGGTCCTGGAGGTCTCGGTGCTCTCCCCGCCCCACCGCGTGCCGGGCCCGGAATCCATCGTCCTCGGCACGCACGGCGTGATCCTGACGAAGGGCGGTCGCAGGGCGGTGTACCTGCCCCAGGTGGCCGCCGAGACCGGCTGGGACCTGCCCACCTTCCTCTCCCACCTGGCGCAGAAGGCGGGCCTCCCGCCGGACGCCTGGCGGAAGGGAGCGCGGCTGGAGGTCTTCACGGCCCAGGTCTTCGCCGAGGAGGAGGAGACGCCGTGAGCCGCCGGATCACGCGCCGTGACCTGGGGCGTCTGGTGGGTGCGGGGGCGCTGGCCGGCATGGCCTCCCGCGCGGTCAGCGGCGGCCCCGTCCGCCGCCCGGGCGTGGTGGGCCTGGCGCCGCTGACGGCGGGCCCCGGGGGGAGGCTGGACCCCGTGGCGGCGCGGACCGCCATGGCCGGGGCCCTCGTGGCCGCCACCGGGGAGCCCACCGCGGAGAGGGCGGCAGCCGCGCTCTTCGGACCGGGGGACACCGTGGGCATCAAGGTCAACTGCCTGGCCGCGCCACGGCTGTCGCCCCACCCCGAGCTGGTGGAGGCCCTGGCGGAGCTGATCGCCTCGGCGGGCGTGCCGCCCGACAGGATCCTCGTCTTCGAGCGCTCGGAGCGGGAGCTCCGGAAGGCCGGCCTGCCCCCGGGGACCCACGCCCGGTTCCGGAGCGTGGGCATCGAGCGGGACTGGGAGGCCCGGCCCGCCGTGTCGGGCTCCATCGGCTCCTGCTACGCCAGGATCGTCTCCCGACGCTGCACGGCCCTGGTCTCCTTCGGTGTGGTGAAGGACCACGACCTGGCCGGCGTCTCAGCCGGGCTCAAGAACTGGTACGGGGTGATCCACAACCCCAACAAGTATCACGACGACAACTGCGACCCCTTCGTGGCCGACGTGGTGAACCATCCCTGGATCCGGGACAAGCTCAGGCTGACGGTGCTGGACGGGGTCCTGGCCCAGTGCCACGGCGGGCCGGCCTTCCGCGCCGACGCCACCTTCGACCTGGGCCTCGTGGCGGCCAGCACGGACCCCGTGGCGGCGGACGCCTGGGCCTGGAAGGTCATCGAGGCCGAGCGGAAGCGGCGCGGGATGCCCGGCCTCGAGGCGGAGAAGCGGCCCCCGCGCTTCATCGCCACGGCGGCCTCCTACGGACTGGGCGTCGGGGACCCGGCGAAGGTCCGGGAGGTCCGGGCATGAGCGGGGGGATGGACCGCCGCAGGCTCGTGGTGCTGGGGGCGGTGGGGGCCGTGGCCATGGCCCTGCCCGGCCGCGGCCTCGCGGGCCGGCCCCGGCCCGGCGAGGCCATCGAGGGCGACGAGCTCCCGGTGGCCGAGGCCTCCTGGTGGAAGCGGCTCGACCAGGGGAGGGTGGAGTGCCAGCTCTGCCCAAGGGGTTGCCGCGTGGCCGACATGGAGCGGGGCAGCTGTGGGGCCCGGGAGAACCGGGGCGGAACCTACGTCACCCTGGTGAACGGTGCCGCCTGCGCGGTGCACGTGGACCCCATCGAGAAGAAGCCCTTCTTCCACGTCCTGCCGGGGGAGACGGCACTGTCGTTCGCCACGGCGGGCTGCAACGTGGAGTGCAAGTTCTGCCAGAACTGGGAGATCTCCCAGTTCCGTCCGGAGCAGGTCCGGTCCTGGTACCTGCCCGCCGAGGCGCTGGTGGCCCTGGCACGGAAGAACGGGGCCCGCCTCACGGCCGCCACCTACTCCGAGCCCGTGATCTTCTGGGAGTACGTGCGTGACGTGGCCCGTGCGGCGCGAAAGCAGGGGATCCGCCCCACGGTGGTGAGCAACGGCTACATCCAGGAGAAGCCCCTCCGGGAGGTGCTGCCCCTGCTCACCGCCTACAAGGTGGACCTCAAGAGCTTCTCCGAGCGGTTCTACAGGGAGCTCATCCGGGGCGAGCTGAAGCCGGTCCTGAAGACCCTGGAGATCACGAGGGAGGTGGGTACCTGGCTGGAGATCGTGGTGCTCATCATCCCCACCTGGAACGACACCGACGAGGAGGCCCGGAAGCTGGCCCGCTGGGTGAAGACCCACCTGGGGCCGGACGTGCCCGTGCACCTCACGCGCTTCCACCCCACCTACCGGCTGACCAACCTGCCGCCCACGCCCGTCGCCACCCTGGAGCGCCTCTGGAAGGTGGCCCGCGCCGAGGGGCTGCACTTCGTCTACCTGGGCAACGTCCCCGGCCACCCCGGTGAGAACACCACCTGCCCCGGCTGCGGTGCCGTCCTCATCCGGCGGATGGGCTTCACCGTCCTCGCCAACCGGCTCGCGAAGGGCCGCTGCCCCGACTGCGGGCGGGAGATCCCCGGCGTGTGGAGCTGAGGGGCGGGGGGTGGAGTGGAGGGGTGTTTTCGTGAAACGTGAAACGTCAAACGTGAAACGAAGGACCCGCCCGCCCGCCCGGGAGAAGAGAACCACGGATTCCACGGATGTATCGGATTACGAAGAAGATAGAAATATCCCGGACATACGTCCGATTTCACGCCGGTCAGATGGGTATGACCTTCAGAGAGTTTTGCAGTTGGCTAACGTGAAACGTGTAACGAAAGAGGCACCTCCGGTGTGGGTGCCACGGGTGGATGCGGCGGGGTATTCCTTGCGTCCCTGCGCCCCTGCTCCTGACCCTGTCCCCGTCCCTGTCTCCTCCGGCGTGACCCCGCGCACCATGCCGTCGCGACGTTCGGGGTATCCTGGTTCCATCCACATGGAAGGGCGGGATGATCATGAGGAGATTGACCGTCGTGCTGGGAGTCGTGCTGGCGGCCTTCGGGACCGGGGTGCTGTGGGCAGGGGAGGCCTGGATTCCGGTCACCGCCCACGCCACGGGCGTGGGCGGTACGGTGTGGCGTACGGACCTCGAGATCCGGAACACCGGGGAGGGAACGGCCAGGGTGCGGATCGAGGCGCTGCTCGAGGGCCAGGCCAACCCCGATCCCGCCGGTGTGGAGGTGACGGTCGGGGAGGGGGAGTCCCTCCGGATCGGGGACGTCCTGTGGAGCCTGTTCTCCGTCGAGGGTGCGGCAGCGCTCAGGCTGACGGCGGTGGAGGGAGCCTTCCTGGCCTCCAGCCGGACCTACAACCTGACGGCCGGGGGAACCTACGGACAGTACGTACCGGCGATCTCCGGAGGGGACGCCCTCGGGAAGGGCGAGACCGGAGAGCTGATCCAGCTGGCGCAGTCTGAGGACCCGACCACGGGCTACCGGACGAACCTGGGGCTTCTGGAGACGGCGGGTGCGACGACACCTGTGACGGTGATCCTCCGCGATGCCGGTGGCGCGGAGCTGGGACGGTTCGTCCAGGACCTGGAACCCGGCGAGCTGGTCCAGATCGGCCAGGTGTTCCGGAGGGGGAGGCCCGGCCACGTGGACGACGGCCACATCGTGCTGGAGACCACGGGGGAGGGCGGCCGTTTCCTGGCCTACGCCTCGGTGGTGGACAACCGGACGGGCGACGCGGTGTTCGTCCCGGTCCTGCGCCGGGCGCAGGCTGTGGGCGCCGGTACCGGGGTGGTGGCGGACCACCTGGCGGCCGATGCCTTCGACACGCTGACCGCGGTCCAGGCCGATGCGGCGCGCCAGCGTTTCGCCAGGATCTTCTACGGTCACACGTCACACGGAAGCCAGATCATGACGGGCCTCGGGATGCTGGAGGCCGAGAGCGCCACCTGGGCCATGCCGCAGTTCACCGAGCGGAGCACGGACCTCGGCCACAACGGTGACCTCGCCTGGGTGGGCGTGACCCGCGACATGCTCGGCGAGGACGGCAACGGCTTCGACATGGTGGTGTGGTCCTGGTGCGGGGGCGTCTCGGACAACACGCCCGAGGGCATCCAGGCCTACCTGGACGCCATGGACGGGCTGGAGCGGGACTATCCGGGCATCGTGTTCGTGTACATGACGGGGCACCTGGACGGGACGGGAGAGGACGGCACCCTGCGCCGGAACAACGACCAGATCCGGTCCTGGTGCCGGCAGCACGGCACGGTGCTCTTCGACTTCGCGGACATCGAGCGCTGGGACCCCGACGGCGTGGAATACCCGGAGGGGAGCGACGCCTGCGAGTGGTGCAGCAGCTGGTGCGGGGAGCACGCCTGCCCCGACTGCGGTGGCTGCGCCCATTCCCACTGCTTCAACTGCTACCGGAAGGGAAGGGCCTTCTGGTGGCTCCTCGTCCGGACGATGGAGGAGGAACGGTAGGCCCTGCTGTCGCCTTCGTGAAACGTGAGACGTGAAACGTGAAACGTGAAACGAATGAGGCGCTTCCGGTGTGGACGTGATGGGTGGATACGGCAGGGTATTCTTTTCTCCCCTGCGCCCCTGCACCTGGACGTGTCCGTGTCCCTGTCCGTGTCCCTGTCCGTGGCCGTGTCCCTGTCCGTGGCCGTGTCCCTGACCGTGTCCCTGATCTCGTCCTCTGTCTCCTGTCCCCTGGCATGCCCATGGCAGGCCCGGTCCTTCGTTTCACACACGGTCGGGTGGGGATCCCGTGCCGTCCCGGTCCTCCAGCTCCCCGCACTTCCATCCACCGCGGCCGCCCTTCTTGACCCGGTAGAGCAGGTCGTCGGCCCGGAGCAGGACCCGCTCGGGGGTCACGGGTCCGGGTCCTCCGGGAACGGCCACGGCTCCGGTGGAGACGGTGACCTCCATGCGGCGGTCCCCCTCGCCGGCCATGACGGAGATCCTGGAGATGCGAAGGGAGACGGCCTCCACGGCCTCCCGGTCGGCGCCGGGCAGGACCACGAGGAACTCGTCCCCGCCAAAGCGACCGGCCACATCCTCGGGACGGATGGACTCCCGGAGCTGCCGGGCCACCTCCCGGAGCACGCGGTCGCCTTCCACATGGCCGAAGATGTCGTTGACCTCCTTGAACCGGTCCACGTCCAGGAGCAGTACGCCAAAGCGGCGGCGGAACCCCTCGTGAAGGTGGAGCACGTCCTCCAGGGCCGACCGGACCAGTCGGCGGTTGGGGAGACCGGTGAGGGGGTCGTGGTTGGCCAGGTGCTCGAGTTTCTCCGCGAGGTCCTCGAGCTCCCGGGTCCGGACCGCAACCTCCTCCTCCAGTTCCCTGGCATGCCTCCTGAGCCAGGCCATGCGCCACCGATGAACGGCGACGCCGGCAAGGAGCAGGAGCAGGAAGAGGCCGCCCTGGAACCAGCGGCGCATCCACAGGGGAGCCTGGACGGTGATGGGCAGGACCACCTCGGGCCCGGGGATCCCGGCCGCGCTCAGGGGCTGGAGGTGGAGACGGGTGGTGCCCGGAGGCAGGTTGGTGTATCGGAGCTCGCGGTCGGGCCGGCGGACCGGGAGCCAGCCCGGGTCCACGCCCTCGAGCCGGGCCCGGTAGCCGCACCGGGAATGGTCCCGGAACGCAAGCACGGCAACGTGCACCGTCATGTGGCGTTCCGCCCAGCCCAGATCCAGACGGTCGGGATAGTCCTCGCTCCGGTCCGGCATCTCTGCACGCTCCACCACGAGCGGCGGGGCCTGGCGGAGGGGCCGGTCCAGTGCTGGATCGTAGCGTGAGAGCCCGCCGATGGTCCCGATCCACACCCGCCCCCCGGTATCGGCCAGGAGACCATGTTCGTTGGTCTCCCAGTCCGCGAGACCGTCCTCAGGGTTGAAGAGCCGCTGATCACCGCCAGGAGACATCCGTACCACGCCCTGGCTGGTGCCCACCCAGATGGCACCCCTGGGGTCCTCGGCCAGGGCGAAGACGTGGGGGCTGGAGTTGGCGATGGCAGTCAGCTCCACGGCTCTCCAGCTGCCGTCGGGCTCGCGGACGGCGAGGCCCGTGTCGTTTCCCGTCCAGAGCCGTCCCCTGGTGTCCTCGAGCAGGACCGTGATCCAGGATCGACCGGGGAGCGGGGGGCGCGCCCGGAGGACATGTAGGGGCCCACCGTCACTCCAGGCGAGGTGGTCCCCGAGGCTCGCCCAGACGCCACCGGCGTGTCGTGGGGCCAGGCAGCGGACGAAGGATACGGAGTCGCCCCCGGTGTCCCGGTCGATGACCTGCCAGCTGCCGTCGGGCTCGCGAATTGCCAGTCCGGCTCTGGCCGATCGGCCGCCGACCCATAACCTGCCATCGGAAGTGTCCAGGATGTCGAAGGCATTCTCCGGGATCGCGGAATTTCGGACGGGCCGGACCCGGGAGGCACCGGCCGGGAGGGCGTCGACGCCCAGGTTGGTGAGGAACCAGACGGTACCGTCCGGGGTGGCGGCCACGGTCCAGACCAGGGGATGGGAGAGTCCGTCATCGGCCCCGATGATTCGCCGTACGCTGGGCCGCTCACCGGGGTCCAGGAGGACGGCTCCCGCGAGGGTGCCCGCCCAGATTCCCGAGGGAGTCCTCCGGAGCCCGAACACGCAGTCGTCCGGCAATCCCCGGTGCACGCCCAGCGTGGTGAATGCGGTGCCACCGAGGCGGACCAGGCCGCCGATGTCGGTGCCCACCCAGAGGTTGCCCTCGGGGTCGCGGAGTGTGCAATTCACCACGTCGGAGGCCAGGCCGTCGGCCCGGCCCAGGTGCAGGCTCCCCCCCGGAGCCGCCGCGCCGCCGAAGAGGTAGAGCCCGCCACCGTTGGAGGCCACGGCCATGGTGCCGGAGGCGTCGGCCCGGAGGTTCCACACGTCCCGGATCGTCTGCCCCCGGTAGAGGACCTCGCTCCAGGATCCCGCGGTGTACCTCCAGAGACCGTCCGTCCCGCCGCCGGCCCAGATCTCCCCATCCAGGACAGCCACGTGGCGAAGGGCCGTCCATCCACCCGGCGGTGGCGGGAGCACCTCGGCCATGCCCTCACCGTCAAGATGGATGATCCGGTCGAGGTAGGCCACGAGGGCACCGTCACCCCACCGGGCCAGGGCCGTGACCAGGGTCCGCGGCAGGTCCTGCGGAGGGGGAAGCTCGCGATACTCACCGGTGGTGACGATTCTCAGCCCGTGCTCGGTACCCGCCAGGATCCTGCCATCGGTCCACTCCAGCAGGGCGCCACACCACTCTCCGCGGGTGCCGGGGAGGTCCAGCGTCCGGGGGCTGGCACCGTCCACCACGGCGAGCCCGGCCCCTGTCCCCACCCAGAGCCGGCCCTGCGAGTCGGTCATGAGAGCCCGGACGCGGTTGGCCGGAAGCCCCTCGCGTACACCGAAGACGGCGAAGTCGTCGCCGTTGTACCGGGCCAGACCGCCAAGTGTGCCCACCCAGAGGTAGCCGCGACCATCCCGGACGAGAGCGGTCACCTGGGACTGTGGCAGACCGTCGCCGATGGTGAGATGCTGGACCGGCAGGAGCTGGGCGGAGAGCCCGGGGGCCAGACAGGTGACCAGCAACACGACCAGGCGAGCGATGGTGGCAGGTTTCGTCATGGGCTCTCGACCGATTCTACAGGAATGTGCCGGGCCGGATGAAGGGAGTAGGGAGTATCGGATCCGTGGGCACCTCCGGCGAGCCTCAGGGCGATCCCAGCTGCGGTTCGTCCAGGGCCCACAGCGTGGGAACCTGGACCTCGAGACGGACGAGGAGCGTCCCGGATACAGGATCGCAGTCCAGCGACCACAGCGTCAGGCCCTCGATGGAACGCCGCAGGCGATGCGGTTTCCTTCCGTCCAGGGAGATCCGCCAGAGGCCCTCGGACTCGAAGTAGCGGGCGAAGACCAGAGAGGTGTTGCCGGGTTCCCAGCATGGCCACGCCCCGTCCGGCCAGAGGTGCGTGGGGGGGGCCGATCCGTCGAGGGGCACGAGCCACACGCCGGCGGAGGCGGGAGATGGAGGACGATACCCTCCGGAATAGGCCACCATGGTTCCGTCCGGAGAGATTCGTGGAGCCTCGATCCTGGCACCGGTGGCGAGAAGCCGTTCCCGCCCGGTGGCGAGGTCCCGCACGATCAGCCGATCGGACCCCTCGCCACGCTGCACGAAGAGCAGGATCCCGCCTGGCCCCTGGACCGGGTCGCCGATCTCCGGGGTACCGTGGAAGAGGACTTTCCTGTTCCCGGTACCGCTGTACGGCCACCGCTCCACGCGGGAGCCGTCTCCGGTGGACACGGTCACCAGGAGATCGTGCCCGTCCGGGGTGAACGTGATGTCCTCCAGGGGCCCTGTTCCGAGGACCCTGGGCTTCCACGACCCGCCACGGAAGAGCACGATCTCGCGATCCGCCGGCCGTTCCATGAGCACGGCAACAGCCGTACCACCCGGTGCGATCGCGGCGTGCGCCACATGATCCCGTGGCACGATCCACCTGGGCTCTGAATGGGCATCAGCAAGGATGGCAACGCCGTCGAGCTTGGTGCCGCGGCAGAACACGATGCGTCTGCCGTCCTGCCGGACGGTGGGGGAGGTGGCATTGTCGGCACCCACGGTCAGGGGCTGTGGAGAGCCGTCAGCCAGGGGGATGTACCACAGGTCGAAGGTCCCCGAGCTGTTGGAGGCGAGAACGAGGCCCTCCGAGTCCCGGGTCCAGCTGAGCCCGTAGTGCTGGGCCTTCCGGGTTGTGAGGCGTCGGCGCGAGCTCCCATCGGGCCGCGCCACGAGGAGATGGCCGTCGCCCCCCTCGGGGTCGCTTGTGGTCCAGGCGATCCAGCGCCCGTCGGGCGACCACCTGGGCCAGTACCCCGGCCTCGAGAGTCCGATCGTGCTGCCGTCGGGATGGTGCACGGTGACGGTGCTCCCCTCCGGAGAGGTGGCCGTGACGACAAAACCCTGTCCACCGGGCTCGAAGGAGACCGCGGTCGCGTTCTCCAGGAAGAGGCCAGGCTCACCGCCCAGGACGGGGACCCGCCAGATGGTGGGTGAGGTCCGGCCCGCGCCGTAGACGGTGAAGTAGATCTGTGTTCCGTCCGGAGAGAACACGGGTGCCGGCCCCCGGACCTCCAGGTCACGGGTCAGCTGGAGCGCCTCCTCCAGACCGGGCTTGACCAGGAAGATGGAGTAGATCCCCGTGGCGGTGTCAGGTGCGACGGCCGCCAGGAGCTCTCCCCTGGGGGAGTACACCGGCTTGAACAGCCCGTGCCGCCACCTGAGGAGCTCGTGGAGCCTGGGCTCGGGGCCGGAGGTCCGTGAGCGGTGGGGTACCAGGAGGAGGGCCCCCAGCGCCATCAGGCCGACCAGGAGGCCCGCCCGGAGCAAGGGAGGCCCCGCTCTCCTGGACTCCGGTGTCATTCCGGATTCACGGGAACGGGAAGAGCCCGCCGGTGCACCTGGTTCCGGACCGGTGTGGACCTCCGCGATGAACCGGTAGCCGCGGCGATGGACGGTCTGGATGATGGTGGGCTTCCTGGCATCGTCACCCAGAAGCTTCCGGAGCTCCCGGATGGCGTGGAAGAGCGCGTCGTCGGTGACGATCACGTCGTTCCAGGCGGTGTCGAGGAGGTTCTCCTTGGTGACCACATGTCCGTGATGGCGCAGGAGCTCCCTGAGGACTCTCGCCGGACGCTCCTGGAGTTCCACGATCCGTCCGTCGCGGTGGAGCTCGAGCGTGGCGTCATAGAAGACATAGGGCCCAAAAGAATAGGTGATATCGGTTTCGGAGGAAGATTGCCCGGAGCTGCCCATTGGGCAGAATTCTAACACCTCGGCATCCACGATGGTGAGCGGCTTCCCCTGCGGGACGGTGCACGGCGGGGTGCAAACGGGGTACAATCCGGGGCCACGGGAGGTGACGGCCATGATCGAGACGATTCGTAGGCATCTGGGTGAGAAGTCGGATCTCCTCGACTACCGCTGTACGGGGATCCCCGGCGAGATGCTCCACCTGCCGGGTCCCGATTTCGTGGACCGGGTGGTGGCGGTGACCGACCGGCCCCCCTCGGTGCTCCGGAACCTCGCCCTGCTGTTCAACACGGGGCGATTGGCGGGGACGGGGTACCTCTCGCTCCTGCCGGTGGACCAGGGGATCGAGCATTCGGGTGCCGCATCCTTCGCCCCGAACCCGATCTACTTCGACCCGGAGAACATCGTGAAGCTCGCCATCGAGGGCGGGTGCAACGGAGTGGCCTCCACGCTGGGGGTCCTCGGAGCGGTTTCGCGGAAGTACGCCCACAGGATTCCCTTCATCGTGAAGATCAACCACAACGAGCTGCTGACCTACCCGCCCATCTACGACCAGACGCTCTTCGCGTCGGTGGAGCAGGCCTTCGAGCTCGGTGCGGTCGGCATCGGGGCCACCGTCTACTTCGGTGCCGAGGAGAGCCGTCGGCAGATCCAGGAGGTGTCCGAGGCGTTCCAGAGGGCCCACGAGCTCGGCATGTTCACGGTGCTGTGGTGCTACCTCCGGAACTCCGCCTTCAAGAAGGACGGCACGGACTACCACACCGCGGCGGACCTCACGGGGCAGGCCAACCACCTGGGTGTCACCATCGAGGCCGACATCGTCAAGCAGAAGCAGCCCGAGCTCAACGGCGGCTACACCGCGCTCGGCTTCGGCCGGACCCACAGGCTGGTCTACGAGAAGCTCGTGCCGGAACACCCCATCGAGTGGACCCGCTGGCAGGTGGCGAACTGCTACATGGGGCGGGCCGGCCTGATCAACTCGGGTGGAGCCTCCGGGGAGAACGACCTGGCGCAGGCGGTGACCACGGCGGTGATCAACAAGCGGGCCGGCGGCATGGGCCTGATCTCCGGGCGCAAGGCGTTCCAGAAGCCCATGGAGGAGGGTGTGAGGCTCCTCAATGCCATCCAGGACGTCTACCTCTGCAGCGACGTCACCATCGCCTGAGACCCGATCATCGAAGCGGTGTGAGCCCCCACCTCCGGGTGGGGGCGTTGTCGTCTCCCGGCACGGGAGCCGGACGTGGGGGTGGACGTTCCGGTACACGAAAAAGCGCCCCGCCAGGGGGCGGGGCGCGCGATTCCGGTCGTGGTTCGGGCTCAGAAGGTCCAGCCCAGGTAACCGGTCAGGACGTTGATGGAGCCCGTGGTGTCGTAGAGGTAGGGCTGCTTGTCATCGAACTTGGCGTATCGGTAGCGGCCCCCGATGTAGAGGCCCTTGTTGATGTGGAAGTTTGCGAGGAACGAGACATCCCACCTGGAGACGTCCAGTCCGGAGTACTCCGGTGTCCGGGAGAAGTCGAACATCGTGGAGGGGTGGGTCGCCATGTAGTCGCCGGCGGGCAGGTCGAAGGGATCGATCTTGCCGTCGGAGGACGACCAGGTCAGGTCGAGACCCAGGTCCCACCGCTCGGTGGGGCTGAAGTGGACACCGGCCATCAGGGTGTTCGTCGTGGATCCGTAGGAGAGGCGGTCGATCGCGTAGCCATCCTGGCCACCCATGATGCCGCCTGCTCACCCATCGAAGATCGGTATGGTGGTCGGTGCGTCCAGCGAGCTGTCCAGCCAGCTGTACCCCGCGAACCAGGTCCACCTGGAGATGGGGCTGCTGGAGAACATGACGGTGAACGACTGGTTCGTCCGGGACCAGTCCGTCAGGTCCCCATCCGAGTTGTCCCCGTTCCACCACCTGTAGGCGGCGTTGAACACGGAGGTTGCGCTCACGTTGAACGTGGCCGCGAGCCGGATCTCGTCCCAGCTCGAGGGCAGGGCCGTGCCGTCACCGATCCTCGCATCCTGGAACTGGAAGTACTGGGGCGAGCTGAAGGGGTTCCTGTACGGTGGCGACTCCAGGGTCGAGGCCAGCTGGTTGAGCGACATGAACGGGTTGTCCACGCTCGCGTGCCGGTACCGCGCGTCCAGGCGCCACTTCCTGGCAGGCCGCGCCCGCCAGGAGATCCCCAGCAGGTTGGTGGTGGTCGTGGTGTCTCCCGAATCCGTGACCGCGAAATGGTCACGGTCCACGGACCTGTAGTTCCAGGTGAACTTCAGCGTGCCGGTCTTCCTGCCGAAGCGGTAGGAGAGGTCGGCATTGGACTCGACGGTGCTCCGGTTGAGGGCGGACTGCCGCAGGAAGTTGGGCTCGAAGTTGTAGAGCTCCCGGTAGGTCCTGCCCGCGGTGGGCCCGGCGACGGAGGTCCGCTCGTTGGTCTCCACGGAGAAGTCGTCGTTGTCCAGCGTGTAGACCCTGCCGCGCCAGCGGAGCCGCCATCCCCTGCCCAGACGTCCGGCCACGGTGGCCATGTAGCCGCTGTAGGAGGCCTTGAGCCCGGTGTACCTGTTCTCGGTCTCCGACCACACGCCGGTCCCGGTCAGGTAGAACCCCTTCCCCAGGTCCTGTTGCAGGTCGAGACGGGCGATGCCCTTGTCGATGTCGGGCATCATGTCCACCGGCATGGGACCCTCGGCGGAGTCGTACTGCAGCCGGTCGTCGAAGAGCGGCTTGCGCTTCTCGGGATGCAGCGCGTCGTCGTAGGTCACGCTCAGTGACCGGTAGTTTTCCCGGTGCTTCCGGGCGGTGTACCGCGCCGTGATCCCGCCGCTGTGCCAGGCAAGCCTGGCCTCCAGGGCGGCATCCCGCGTGTGCTCGTTGATCGGCCGGTTCATGCCGTTCACGTGGCAGGTGTCGCAGTGGGAGAGCACGAGCGCCTGCCTGTGCCCCTCCCTGTGCTGGTCCCGGAACTCCACGGCGAAGGTGAGCATCTCGGCCCCGGGGAACTGGAACTCGGTCCGGTTGTGGAGCACGGCGTAGGTCAGGTCGTAGGTGCGCCACGGGTTGTGGTCCTCGTGCTGGACCACCTTTCCGTTGATGGAGGTTCCCTCCATGTAGGTCAGCGGATCGTGGCCCAGCCGGTGCAGGAGCTTGGTGTAGGTGGTGTGGGACCGGACCATGCGCTTGATGTCGAAGTCGAAGGTGGTCGTGGCGTCGTCCGAGTGACGGATATCGGTCTCGAGCTGGAGACCACCCATGTCACCGTGCGAGGCCAGGTTCAGCGTGAACTGGGGACCACCCTGGTCGGGTTCGTACTCGGAGACCATGTCGGAAGAGTCCGACGTGGTGGTGCCCCAGGCACCCATCTCGAACGAGCTGGTCGTGGTGCCCTCGTCGCCGGCCACGGCGAGGAGGGGAAGGCTGACCAGTCCGCCGACGAGGACGATGCGAAGCAGCGTTTTCATCGTCGATCCTCCTTCCTCACCGGGTCAGCCCACGTCCGCTGCCGGGCAGCGTCTGCGAGGGCAGGTCGCTTCCGTGGACGCGGGGGTGACAGGTGGTGCACTTGGTGGTGAATGCGCGGTTCATGCTGTACCGCCCGTCAGGATTCTCGTACTCGGTGCCACCCACCTCCACCGGGCCGTCCGGGCTCACCAGGGCGGCGTGGAAGTGGAACTCGTGGCACTGGAGGCACAGCATGGGCTCGTTGGCCACCAGAAGATTGTTGGCCACGGTCCCGTGGGGATCGTGGCAGATCCTGCAGTCCTCCTCCACCGGCTCGTGCTCGAACACGAACGGCCCCTCCTGGGCCTGGTGGCAGGTGAAGCACAGGTCGTTGATCCGCCGGTGCGTCCTGAGCTGGGCCTCGGTGGCCAGGTGGGTATCGTGGCAGCTGGAGCAGGTCATCTTCCCTTCCCGGACCGGATGGTGGGAGGGAAGCTGCATCCGGGCCGCCACATCACCGTGGCAGTCGGTACAGCTGTCGAGGGGATTGCCGGGGTCGTGGACCGCATGGCAGTCGAAGCAGGTCAGGCCCTCGGCGGCATGGGTCGAGGCGTCCCACTCCGGGAGCCCCTTCTCTCTGTGACAGGCGAGGCAGGTCCGGGCGTCCTCCGCTGTTGGCCTGGCGAAGGTGCGGATGAGAGCGGGATCGCCCTCCTCCATGTGCCGGGTGCCGTCTCCGTGGCACCCCTCGCAACCCGTGGTCCTGCCGGGCACCTCGAAGGGCTTGATCTGCATGTGGATGTTTCCGGCCATCGCTGCGGCGACCTCGTCATGGCAGTCGGCACAGGTGGGGCCGTCACCGGCTGAAGCCGGCCACGCCACGATGCAGATCAGGCATCCGAGGGCGAGCAGCACTCGTGCTTTCATGATCTGGTTCCTCCTTGCTCCCGAAAAAAATCGGTGATGAATCCGAAGATATGGATGGTGTCAGGGCCGGGGAGGAGGACACCGGCATCCCATGCCGCATCCCCGGTGTGCCACCCCTCCGGGGCGGCCGCTGCCGCGGCTTCACCGGAAGGGCGTTCTGCGGTGTGCGGACGGGAAGCTCGTGCTCACATTCACAAGCTAGGAGTCTCAGAATAGCCTGTCAAGCTTATGTCACTTTGGGAAGATGAACAGTACCACACATTATCAAACGAGTACACAGTGATACCTCAAGTCACGAAACGGCAATGGGATAGCATTTTCGAGTGATTCCGGGATGGTGTTGGGAGAGGGTCGCGTGTCTGTCAGGAGTCTCAATATAGGATCGTTTCCGGAAGGTGGTGTCCGGTGGGGATTCCGGCAACGAAAATCGGCGGGCCCGGAGGCCCGCCGTGGAGCGCGAGACGCGATGGGGTCAGTGGGACTTCTGGAACAGGGCCAGGAGGGGATCGCCCTCGTAGCCGAGTCCTGCCCAGTCGATCCTGCCGCCATCGCTGTGACAGTCGAGGCACCCCAGCGCCTGGGAGGCGGGGGAGACCTCGTGGAACAGTCCCATGTAGTGGACGGTCGGCATCCAGTCGAACTCGGCGTTGTCGAGGCCGTAGAGCTCGCTCGTGGCCTGGCGGACCGCGTCGGTCATGTCACCGCTCACGTAGAACACGCCGGTCCTGATGGGGAGGAGCCACCGCTTCTCCGTCAGGACGGGCATCACGGCGTGGTACTCCTTGAAGGCGAAGAGGCGGGAACCGGGATCGTCCTTCGATCCCACGGGGACCGCCATCATGATCTCGCCCCTGTCGTTGGTGGCGACGGGCTTGCCGGCCTCCTGCATGTGGCTGGTCTTGCCGTTCCACCACCGCAGCACCGGCTTGACCTCCTTCTCGAAAGTCGCCGTGTAGACGTGCTTGCCCTTCTCCTCGCTGTAGATCCCCTTGGACCAGTCCCGCACCATGTTGGTGGGGTTCTCCTTGGCGAAGACGGGGATGTGGCAGGCCGTACAGAAGACGCGCTTCGTGTGGGTGTCGAGGATGGCCTGACCATGCGGCTCGGTGCCGTGGCAGTCGTCGTTGTCGCACTTGATGTTCCTGTCCGGCATCTCGTTGCCCGCGATGTCGGCACCCGGCCCCGGGATCCTGTGGTCCTCGCCGGCGTGGCAGTCGATGCACTGCATGTCGTTGCCGTCGGAGGCCATGTGGACGTCGAAGTCCGTGTCGCAGTCGGTCTGCTTGTACTCCAGGTCGCCGCGCTTGAAGTTCGCGCCACCGCCGGAGGCCGCGTGGCATCGCAGGCACATGGTCCGCGTGGGCAGGGAGATCCGCCTGGACACGGAGTCCAGCCCGACCTGGTTCTTCCAGAGGATGGGCTTCCACTCCCAGCCGCCCTCCTCGGTCTCGTAGAGGCCGCGCCGGTACCCGCTGGCGTGGCAGATGAGGCAGTCCATGTTCTCCATCTCGGCATCGGTCAGTTCCTCGCCGGGAAGCGTGCCGTTGCCGGGGTGGCACTTGGAGCAGCCCTCCTCCACGACCTTGCCCTCGGGTGTCACGTACTCACCGATCCACATGGGGACGGGATTCGTGCAGTAGTCGTTGATCTGGTTGATCTTGCCCAGCTTCTTGCCCTCGGCGCCCACCACGTTCGAGGCCTCGGCCTTCCACTGGTAGTGCTGGGAGTGGAAGAAGGTCCGGGCCTGCTTCTTGTGGCATTTCAGGCAGGTCTTCGTTCCCTCGTAGTGCTCGAAGTACTTCTGGTGGGAATAGGTTTTCCTGGCGACGGCCGGCGTGGCCAGCAGACCGGCCACGGTGACCGCCAGAAGGATCTGTTTCGTTCGCATCTCCATCGCCTCCTCAGAACCGGGCGATCAGGCCCAGGGTGAACATGGATGCGCTGTCGTAGGTGGGGAAGCCGAGGATCGGCGTGGAATCGAGCTTCTTGGGGGCTCCCAGGTGCCAGCCGGAGCCCGAGTAGTCGTGGTCGTAGTTGATGTAGGCGACCTTGAGCTGGAAGTTCTTGTTGATCTTGTGGAAGAAGTACCCCTCCCAGACGTCGCCGCGGGTGGCCGTCTTGGCCCCGATGAGGTCGTCCTGGGCCGGCGTGAAGTTGAACCAGTACTTGGAACCGTGGTTGTACTCGAGGCCGATGGCGGTGCGGTCGTTGTTGAAGTTCCACTTGGCGCCGATGTACCACATGTCCCCACTGTGGGAGGTGGGGGTCTCGAAGGGATCCGACAGCAGTCCGCCGAACGGCGTGGTCACGTTGTCCGGGTGGGACTTGGAGTAGTTCAGGTTGATGAACCAGTCGAAGGGGCCGTCCCGCCGCATGAGCAGGATGCCGGCCATGTCGAAGTCACCCAGGTTGGCCGAGGGCGAGAACCGCATGACCATGGGGGCGGGAACGGGGTTGCCCGTGACCGGGTCGGTGGGCAGCACCACCATGCCGTTGAAGCCGTCGGTGACGTCGAAGGCCCGGGCCACGGTGGTCTGGATCAGCATGTCGTCGGTGTTCCAGATATCCCAGTTGAGGCCCAGGAACCACGCGTCGTCGAGCCACGTGTCGTTGGCGAGAACCTGGCCGTTGCCGAAGCCGGACTCGTAGCCCACGCCGTAGCAGAGGCGGACGGTGGAGTTGTCGTTGATGTGCCACCCGAAGGTGATGCCGTCGAACTGCATGTCGATGAGTGAACCCATGGGGGTTCCGCCGCGCAGCTCGTTCTGGCGGAGGTTGAGGGGCGGCCCGCTGGTGGACGGGCGGCGGCCGATGGACAGGTAGATGGGAGCTCCACCGATGTCCTTCCAGGTGAAGTAGGCACGCTCCACCCGAAGGATGTCGGAGTTGGGGACCCCGACGGTGTTGCCGTCGATGTTGATGCTGTTGGACTGGCCGTTGAAGACCTGCACACCGGTGGAGTCACCCCAGGCCTTGTACATGGAGAGCCGGCCCGTGAAGGACACGTTGTCGGCCACCCGGGCGTCGATGTTGAGCCGCAGCCGGTTGGTGTACATCAGGCTGTTGTCGTGGTCGTAGCCCTTCTGGTAGGTGGAGGGGAGCAGCATCTGCATGAGGGGGCCGAACATCTCGGGCGGGATCTGGCCCACGGCGTCCTTGATCTGATCGAAGGTGATCTGGGACAGGAACATCTGGTACTGGTCGAAGTTCTGGGCGATGAAGCCGTAGACGTCGTCGAGGCTGCCCGGGGGCATCCCGGTGGCGCCCATGTAGAACATGGTGTCCACCATGCCCTTCTGGAGCGCCATGCCGTTGAAGTGGTTGGGGATGCTGGTCGAGATGCTGTTGGCCTCGAACCGGAAATCGCCGGTGAAGTTGATCCGGTCCAGCGCGGTCTTCCGCTGGTTGTTCATGACGACCTTCCTGGTCCTCTTCTGCTTCTTCTCGTTCCTGGTGACCTGCTTCTCCAGGGCGTCGAGCCTCTGCTGGAGCTGCTGGATGGTCTGCTTGAGGGACTGGATCTCCTCCACGGTGGGGTCGGTGGTCTGGGCGAGCACCGGCCCGGCAGCCAGGAGAAGCACGACGACAGCGACGATCAGAGAGTTGCGCATCTTTCCTCCTTGTCCTTCATCCTTCTCGAAAAGGGTCACGTCCCGGATTGAAGGTCCGAGCGCGCCTCCATCAACCGCAGGTCATGGGGTGTTCGGAATCGGCCGCGTGGTCGATGGCGAACTTCTTGATCTTCTCGAGCATCTCGGGGGTGATGACCTCCGTGACCTTCTTGCCGCCGTGGGCCGTGTCCACCACGTCCTTGTGGGTGTCCACGTAGGTGTCCGAGAAGAACTCCTCCCACTGGTCCTGGATGAGGGTCATGGGCGTGTACTCACCGTTGTCCGAGTCCGCACCGTGACACACCTTGCAGTGCTCCTTGAAGAGGGCCTGACCGTCCATCTTCTTGTCCCTGGCGTTGGCGAGCCCGGACAGGGCGATGACGACCATGCCTGCCACCACGATGCTGGCGATCTTCCACGTACGATGCATTTCGACCTCCTTGTGCTTCTGTTCACAGTCACCGGCCTGCCCCGATTTCGGGAGGCCGGATCGGCGTCTATTTGTGAAAATATGCTCAACCAGGGATGTTGTCAAGTCTGTGCAACTGTCTTTCTGTGCCGTGCCCGCAGAGTGGGGGTTCCCCATGCGCGGGACCCCGGGAATCCACCGGGGGAGCCCGTGGGATGGGAACGGGTCGGGCGGGAGTCCACCGCAACCGGCGGGTGGACCGGGATCGCTGACAGTTCAGCGCATCCGGATCACGAGGTGGGCCCAGTTGGCGAGGATGGCGAGGAGCGCCACCACCCGGATCGCCCGCCACGCTCCGGTGGAGAGGACCGGCACCGGAAGGCGGAGGAGCGACCAGGCCGGGGCGAGGAGGCCACCGCCGACGAAGAGGGCTCCGAGGATCACCACCAGCGGATTCCACAGGAATGCCTCCAGGGGGTGCCCGCTCGCAAGGGCCAGGGCGGCCCTGGTGCTCCCGCAGGTGGGACAGGGGAACCCCGTGAGGTGCCGGAAGGTGCACCGCGGCAGGAGGGGAGCCAGCTTCACCCACAGGGGTGCCAGGAGGAGGGACACCACGGACGACACACCCCAGACCCACGCCAGCTGGCGCTCGCCCTCCCGGAGCGGACGGGACCTCACTGCTGTGCCGCGGCCCCCGTGAGCGCCGCGACGGCGGCGGCTCCCGAGATGGCGAAGACGATGGCCACGCAACTGCAGCAGATCACCAGGGGCAGCAGGACGGCGGCCGCCGCCTTCGCCTGGCTCGTCTCGTGGACCTCGGCAAGGCCGATGATCTCGAGGACGAGGCCCCAGAAGAAGCCGATGATCCCCCCGCACATGGGCACGATCTGGGAGAGCTGCGCGGTGGTGGCGTAGGCCATCACACGGAACGTCCCCTCGAACCCTCCACCGGCCGCACCGAGGAGGAGGAGGAAGAGGTGGACGATGGCGCTCCAGATGAAGAGACCCAACACGATGAGCACGGGGGCGAACACGATGACACCGATGATGTACCCCACGGGGAGCGCGGCGCCGGACAGGCCGTCCATCCCGGGAAGCATCGACAGGGACATGCCCCGCATGGCCAGGCTGTAGAGCTGGCCGACCGCGATCCCGATCCACCCCAGGATGACGGCGTACAGGATGGGCCGGCCGAGTCCCCCCTCGCGCGCCATGCGGCCGTAGGCCTCCGAGGGCCGGGTGATGAACAGCTTGAGGGTCTCCACCAGTGCTTCCAGGAATGGCTGGGAGGGGTCCTCCCAGGGAAGTCCTCCCGGACCGGCGCCCGGCGGGCCGGGGGGGGCGGGAGGGGCCTGGATCGGGCCGTCCGCCGGTGGCGGTGGTGGGGGCATGCTTCCGGGCGGTGGTGGCGGGGGTTGTGATGCCATGGCTCGACTCCTGTTCTCTGGTTGTGGCTCCAGTCTACCCCAGCTTCCGCAGGACAAGAATGTGCGAGGTCATGATGGCGGGACGCTGCCGGCAGCTCGCTGCCGCGCGGAAGTGGATGTCAGGATGTTCCGGGATCCCGACCAGGTTCACGACACGATCCGGACGGGCGCCATCCAGATGGTGAGCCCCAGGTTCTGTGATCTCCGGGGCCTGTGACCGCACCTGACCATGCCCTCGTCTTCGGAGGGAATGGCGCCGGCCATGGCGGGAAACGCCATCACCAGGGCCAGGAGGATCAAGAGGAGCATTGCGGCGGACCCGTGAGGCGACGCCTCCCGCGGAGGCTGCACGCTGCAGGCATGTTGTGGACATCGGTCGGACTCCCGTGCCGGAGGTTTCCGGTTCGCTGTGGGGTTCCCCGGACCATGGTAAACGATCCCGGTGGAGGCGGATCCGGGACCTCATTGCCGGGACCGGGCGAGGGCACCGGCGCACAGGGCCGCGAAGCGCTCCAGGATGGTGGTGCCCCATGGAGAGTCCACGACCTCCGCGAGGAGCCCGTCGGGGTCCCTTCCTTCCCGGACGAGCACCTCGCGCTTCTCCTCGATGTAGGCCCGCATGGCGGCGGCGCCGATCTCCGGATGGAACTGGAGACCCCAGACCGCGTCGGCCACCCGGAAGGCGTGGTTGGGATCCATGTCGCTCTCCGCGAGGCGGAGGGCTCCCGGTGGCAGCTCGAGGACGCTCTGGAGGTGGGTCGCCTGGACGGCCAGCTCGTGGGGGAGGCCTCCCAGGAGGGGGTCCCCCGAGACCTGCGGGAGGAGGCGCACCCGGACCGTGCCGATCTCCCGGCCCCTGGGGTTCGGCCCGACCCTGCCGCCGAGGGCCTCTGCCAGGAGCTGGTGGCCGAAGCAGATTCCCAGCACCGGCAGGCCGGTGGGGATGGCGTGCCGCAGCCAGTCCGCGGTCCGCTCCGCCCAGGGCTCGTGGTCGGTCACCATGGAGGTCGATCCCGTGATAAGGGCGCCGGAGATACCGGACGGAGAGGGGAGGGCCTCACCGGCCTCCACCCGGACCACCTGCACCGACTCCACGGGAAGACCCGTGCCGCGAAGGAACCAGTCCACGAAGTCGCCGTGGCGCCGGACCACGGCTGCCGAGGGGGAGCCTGTGACGATGAGAAGCAGGGGGTGCATTCGGAACCTCCGGGGCCGGCTGTGGCCGGCCGCACAGGATACCACCGGAGGCGCGGCTCAGGCCTCCACCCGGACGGTGGTCCGGTCGTCCAGGCCGAGCGCCACGAGCTCCCCGCCGTACACGGCGCCCCCGTCCAGGCAGATGGCTCCGGGCCGCTGCATGAACCCCAACCGTGCCCAGTGCCCGAAGAGGACCGTGGTGCCCTCGGCGATGGCCATGGAGACCTCGAACCATGGGCGAAAGCCGGCCGGAATCTCCCCCTCGGTGCCGGTGAACGAGGGGTGGGGTTTCCCCTGCCCGTCCACGATGCGCACCCCGGTGAGGACACCGGCGATGGCGGCGGCGTGTTCCACGGGGTCCGCGTACGGATCCGGGACGCTGGGGCGGCGCCACAGGGGGGACCCGAGCAGGATTGCGGGGCCGGACCCCCGCAGCAGGGCCTCCACCTCTCCCGCCAGCGCCAGCGCCCTGGCCGTGCTCCACGGGGGCAACAGGCCCGCATGGACCATGAGATGGTTCCCGGACCGGTGGGCGAGGGGACGCCGCCGGAGCCAGTCGAGGAGCTCGTCCCGGTCGGGGGCCTCCAGGATGTCACCGAAGGTGTCACGGGCCGACGGCGCCATGGTCCCCGAGGCGCAGGCCAGGAGCTTGAGGTCGTGGTTCCCCAGCACCGCAGCCTCCACCAGCGGGCTCCGGGACGCCCACCGGAGCACCCGGAGCGAGTCGGGTCCCCGGTTCACCAGGTCCCCGGTGAGCCACAGGCGGTCTCCGGTTCCCGGGTCGAGGCGCTCGAGGAGCCGTTCGAGCGCGGTCCAGTTGCCGTGGAGGTCACCGATGACCCAGGTCGTCATGGTTCCATGGTATCCGGCCGCCTCCGGTGCGTGCTTCGCCACCGCGGCGCCAGAAGGGCCAGGATCCCGGCCAGCGCCAGGGCGAGTCCCAGCCGGGACAGCGGGTTGCCCGTCCAGCGCACCCGGATCGTGTGGGCGCCTGCCGGAAGCAGGACGCGGATCAGGCCCCTGTTCCGTGCCGCCGCGGCGGGCCTCCCGTCCACGGTGACCTGCCACCACGGGTAGTCGAGCAGGCGCAGGAGGAGGGGCCCGGGACGGGGGGCCGTGGCGCCGATCGAGCGTTCGAGGGGGGACCACTCGCGGATTTCCAGGATGGCACCCGTGGCCGGAGCCACGGCGAGCGCCCCACCCAGGAGTGGCAGCTCGCGCATGGCATCTCCGTACCAGGGTGGACGGTTCTGGGTCGCGTCCACGAGGAGGGGGTTGCTCCCCAGGGCGGTGTGGAGCCTCTCGCCCGCCACACGCCAGCCGTCGCCCGGGCCGAGCACCGGGGCGCGCACCACCGGCGGGACGGGGAGGAGGAGCAGGGGCGCGAGCCAGATCGCCCCCAGGATCCAGGAGCGGGGGTTGGAGACCGGGGTCCGCTCGGCCAGGGGGCGGATGGCCAGCAGTGTCGCGGGGACCAGCCATCGCCACGGGAACTGGAGCCATGCCAGGGGGGATCCCTCCGCCCACAGGGGTGCGGCGAGGGGTGAGGCCAGGCCGACCGTCAGGGTCACCAGGGCCGCCCGGAGGGGGTCGGTCCGCTGCCAGCCCTCCACCAGGACCACGAGGAGGAGGGCGACGGCGGCGGCGGAGAGGGCGGTGTTCAGTGCCGGGGCATGGGCCGAGGGGCTTCCCAGGAGGTTGCTCCCGGCGGCGAAGATGCCACCCTTCAGGGCCCCGGCGCCGCCCACCATGGCCATTTCCCGGAGCATGGGGAGCCAGTGCCAGGCGGTGAGGGCGGAGGCGGCGAGCCCCGCCCGGACCCAGAGCCGTGTGGATCTCCAGCTCCGGCACGGGGCTGCCGCGCCCAGGAGGAGCACGACGAGGACGGTGGTCGGGGCGTGGAGGAGCCACAGCGCGGCCAGTGCGAGGGTGGCCATGGGGAGGGCCGGGTCCGGGTGCTCGCGGCTGACGGCCCGGTCCAGCAGCCACCAGGCCACGGGGAGGGCCAGGAGCTCCGAGATGGCCGAGCGGGTGAAGAGGTCGGCCAGCACGGGTGTGGCCAGGACGGTGAGCGCAAGCCCCATGGGCCAGCTCTCCACGCCCCCACGGCGAAGCAGGATGGCCAGGAGAACGAACGCCGACACCAGCAGCACCCTGAGGCCGGCGAGGGCATCTCCCGCCACCAGGCCGAGGAGCCCGGCGAGGAAGGGTCCGGCGGGGCTGTACAGGCGGATCCCGGGGCTGCCGCAGCCCGCGTTCATGTCGGGGAGCCACAGGGGAGGGGAGCCTGCCCCGAGGCACCGCATGCTCTGGTGGGCCCAGGCGGCGTGGACATAGATGTCCGGGCCGGAGGGAAGCCAGGGAAGCGCCGCCAGGACGAGTGCGGCGGCCCCGAGGACCACCACCGCCGCGAATCCGGACCCCCTGGTGGGACGATGACTTCTGGGCATGGAGAAACGCTAGCACAGGAGTTGCGTATGATGCTCCGTGCGGAGCCGGTTCCGCGGTGAAAGGAGGACGGCGTGAACAGGATCGTTCGAGTGGTGGTTGGAGTTGCGGTCGTGCTGGGCCTGGTGATGCCGGCGGCGGCGCAGGAGGCCCCGAGGGACCACGTGAAGTGGACGGAGCGGAAGAAGGACCCGGTCATCAAGGAGATGGTCGAGCGGGACAAGAAGCTGGAGGCCGAGGCCAGGAAGAAGACCGAGGAGATCCTCGCCCGGCTGAAGAAGGAGGAGAAGGAGCGGCGGGAGTCCCGGCCGAAGCTCCGCTTCGACGTGAGCGGGATCGAGAAGCCCGCCGGTCCCGAGGCCTTCACCACGGCATGGCACACGCCACCCGTGGCCCAGTACCTCACGGGGACGTGCTGGAGCTTCTCCGCCACGTCGTTCATGGAGTCGGAGGTCAGGAGGCTCACCGGGCAGGAGATCAAGCTCTCGGAGATGTGGACGGTGTACTGGGAGTACGTGGAGAAGGCGAAGGGGTACATCGAGAGCCGCGGTACAACGCTCTTTGCCCAGGGCTCCGAGTCCAACGCGCTCATCCGCGTCTACGCCACCCACGGGGTCGTGCCCGAGGAGGCCTACCCCGGGGTGCTGGCCGAGGACGGGCGCCACGACCATGCCGCCATGGTCCGGGCCTGTCGTGAGTTCCTGGAGTGGTGCAAGGAGCACGATTACTGGGATCCCGAGCTCATCATCCCCACCATCCGGCGCATCCTGGACCTGACCATGGGCCCGCCTCCCGAGACGGTCGGGTGGAAGGGCGCCACCATGACGCCACAGGAGTTCCTGGAGGACGTGTGCAGGCTGGACCCCTCCGCCTACGTGAGCGTCATGTCCACGCTGTCGGTGCCCTTCTGGACCCACGGGGAGTACAGGGTCCCGGACAACTGGTGGCACGATGCCAGCTACGTGAACGTCCCCCTGGACGTGTGGTACGGCATCATCGTCGACGCCGTGAAGGCGGGGTCCACGCTGGTCATCGGTGGCGACGTCTCGGAGCCAGGCTACTGGGGCGAGGAGGACATCGCCGTGGTGCCCACCTTCGACATTCCCGGGCCCTACATCGACCAGGATTCCCGCGAGTTCAGGTTCTACAACCGGACCTCCACGGACGACCACGGCATCCACCTGGTGGGCTGGACCCGTGTGGGCGGGCACGACTGGTTCCTCATCAAGGACTCCGCGCGTTCGGCGCGGCGTGGGAAGTACGACGGCTACCTCATGTACAGGGACGACTACGTGAAGCTCAAGATGCTGACCTTCACCGTCCACAGGCAGTTCCTGAAGGGCATCCTCGAGAAGGTCGCCGAGACGGAACGGAAGCTCGCCGCGGAGAAGGCGGGGGACGAGGCCCCGGAACGACCGGAGCCGCAGGCCTCCCACTGAGCGGGGCCCGGACCGGACCGGAACACCGAATCCGGGTTGGCCCGGATTATTCAGAAGGGTTCGCAGCGAGCGGTGCAAGACGCCGTTGCTGGCGGCGTTCTCGCAAGACGAGGGAGCGAAGGCGTGCCTGGGGCACTTCGAGCGACCGAGTCGAGAAAATGCCGCCAGGAATGGTGAATCGCGTCGCACAGGCGAAGCATCATGAAAAATCCGGGTTAGAATCTCCCTCCCCACACCGGGGAGGGAGATTCCTTTTCATGACGCTGATCCGCGTGGCCCACTCGCCCGATTCCGACGATGCCTTCATGTTCTACGCCCTGGCCCGGAACCTCCTGGACACCGGGGGTCTGACATTCGAGCACGTCCTGGAGGACATCGAGACCCTGAACCGCGAGGCCTTCTCCGGGACCTACGAGGTCACCGCGGTGTCCATCCACGCGTACGCCCACCTGGACGATCGCTACGCCCTGCTGGACTCGGGTGCCTCCATGGGCGACGGGTACGGTCCGGTGGTCGTGGCCCGGGAGGGGATCCCCAACGAGAAGCTCCCGGAGACCACCGTGGCCATCCCCGGCACGCTGACCTCGGCGGCGCTGGTCCTGAAGATGTGGAACCCGTCGCTGAATACGACGGTCCTGCCCTTCGACGCCATCATGCCGGCGGTGGCCTCGGGCGAGGTGGACGCCGGCGTGGTGATCCACGAGGGGCAGCTCACCTGGCGGGACGAGGGTCTGGTCAGGATCGTGGACCTGGGCGAGTGGTGGGCCGGCGAGACCGGTGGGCTTCCGCTCCCCCTGGGCGGCAACGTGATCCGCAGGGACCTGGGGGCGGAGACCATGGCGAGGGTGGCCCACCTGCTGCGGGCCTCCATCGAGTACGCCCTGGACCACCGGGAGGCGGCGCTGGACTACGCCCTGGAGTACGGCCGGGGCCTCGACAGGGCCCAGGCCGACCGCTTCGTGGGCATGTACGTGAACGAGCTCACGGTCTCCTACGGTGAACGCGGCCGCCGGGCCGTCCGCGAGTTCCTGGAACGGGCCCACCGCCTCCGCCTCATCCCGAGGGTGCCCACGCTCGATTTCCTGTAGGCCGCGCGCCGCCCACCCGCCCGCCCGTGAAACGTGAGCCTGTTGCAGGAGTCCTGGATCGAGGAGGATTCCTGCAGCATCGGCCCCACCCACCCGGGAGAATGAACCACGGACTTGCGGACGAGGAAGGCGATGACGAAGAACGGAACGTGCCTCCAGCTCGACGCCGGACCACCGGATGTATTCCTCCGGGAAGTGATGTACGAAGCTCGGATTCGACGGTTGCCGGGGGTGGGCAGGAGGAGGTGTTGGAGGCGACGGCCGGATTCGAACCGGCGAATGAGGGCTTTGCAGGCCCCTGCCTTACCACTTGGCCACGTCGCCGCCAGGGAAGAGATTCTAGGCAATGGGGCGGAGTGCGTCAAGCACGGGAGCCCGGGAGGGCGCGCGCCCGGCCACGGAGGATGGTGCCGTGGGCCGTGCCGTGAAATCCCAGCGGGGCGACGGCGATGAAAGGGCGTGGGAAGCGGGACAGTCCCGCAACACCGCCCGCACTCCATGGGTCCCGGCCCCAAGATACCGAACAGCGCAACGACCTCCATGAGGAGCCCGCCTTCCACCTCCGGACGGTCCGGGTTACCATCGGTCATGCCCGTGACGCGCGCACAGATCGTTTCCTGGTTCTCCTCGCTGCTGATGGCGGCGCTGCCGTGGGTGGCGTCCCGGTACCCCGCCTGGGCACCGCTGGTGGCGGCGGTCTCGCTGCTCCTGGAGATGCCGTGGTCCATCCGGGGCCCCCAGCTCCAGTGGAGGGCCCTGGTGGTGCTCGTCTCTGCCGGGGCCTTCCTCGCGCTGGAGGGGGGCTGGGTGGTGGCGGCGGCCTGGGCCGGCGTGGGACTGGTGGTGGCGCTCTTCTCATGGCGGGAGTCCCGCCGGGGAGCCGCGCGCCCCGATGCGGGCGACCTGATCCTCCTGGGGTGCTGGAGCCTGGGTCCACTGGTATCCCCTGGGGGTGCCGCGATTCCCCCGGGCGGATGGCTCGCACCGCTGGTCCTGCTGGTGGCGGTGCGCCGCCTCGTGGATGCCGCCGTGACCGAGATGGGCGTCGGGGGTCCGGTTCCGGCCCCTCCCTCGCGGGAGATCCTGGGTGCGCTGGAGCTCGAGAGGGTGGTGGTCCGGGGGGACGACGACCTGGCCCGGTCCACGCCACTGGACCTCGTCCTGGAGCCGGGGGAGTCCCTGGCCATCCTCTGTGACTCTGATGTGGAGGCGGAGATGCTGGCCGAGACCTTCGCCTGCCGGAGGGCTTCGCTGGAGGGGAGGTTGCTGGTGGACGGCGAGCCCGGAGGAGGGTGGGTCCCGGTGGCCGTCGTCGGGCCCGGCGAACGCTTTCTCCCCGCCACGGTGGACGAGAACGCCGGGGCCCTGGTGGACGGTGAGCTCTCGGACGCCGCCAGGGCCGCGGTGGAGGAGGCGTGCGCCCTGGACGAGGTCCGGAGGGAGGCCGGTGGGCGGACGCTGGCGGTGGACGGCTCGCCACTGAGTCCATTCCACCGGCTGCTCCTTCTGGCGGCCAGGGTCATCCCGTCCCACTACCGCCTGCTGGTGGTCCTGGATCCGGAGCCGTGGGTCAACAGGGTCCGGGCGGAGCTGTGGCGGTCGGCGGTGGTCCGGGCCTCGGTGGGGCGGACCTCGGTCTGGATCACCCCGGATCGCGAGCTCGCCTCCCGGGCAGAACGGATGGTGGAGTGGCGGCATGGACGCTTCGTGGAGATGGATCGGGAGGACTGATTCCGGAGGAGGCTGGAGGAGACGATGGGTCACTATGTTGGAGGTTCGGCACCTGCCATGGTGCGTCAGATCAGCGAGGGCTACACGCTGATCAACGCCGTGATGCTGAAGCGCTTCACCGGCAGCGAGCTGGATACCCTCGTGTTCGAGATCGAGAAGAAGCTCCGGGAGATCCGGGGCGACGTGACCGACGTGGCGGACATCCAGGCGACCCAGACGAAGAACCGCAGGATCAGCCGCCTGGAGAACGCGCTCCGCGTGGTGCGAGGAACCCGGCAGGAACGGGGCCGGAGGGGCGGGTGACCTCTCCGCGGGAGCCGTGCACCGAGTGGTGGCAGGCCCTGCGGGCCGACCCGCTGGGATGGCTCCTGGACGAACGCCATCCCAACGTTGCCTGGAGGGTGCTCGTGGACCTCGTGGAACGGCCCGCCGAGGCGCCGGCCGTTTGCAGGATGCGGGGAGGCGCCAGTGCGACGGAGCCCGTGGCCTCGCTCCTGGAGCGGCTGCTGCCCGATGGGACCTGGGAGTGCGGCGTGCCGGCCTGGAGCCCGTTCCAGGGCGCGTGGTGGCGGCTCATCGCCGCGGTGCGCCTGGGAGCCGACCCCACCGATCCCCGGCTCCGGGCCGGGTTGCAACGGCTGCTGGAGGAGGGGGATGGGCTCCACGTGGCGGACCCGTGCGCCCGGGCCCGGGCCGTCGAGGCCGCATGCCGGCTGGGCTGGGGTGACCACCCCGTGGTGGCCGAGGAGCTCGCCCGCTTCGAGGCCGGTGCCCACGGTGGCTGGACCTGCGTCCACGAGGCCCACCACGACGGGGAGGGCCGGTGCACGGTCACGGCGGTGGCGCTGGCCCGGGCGGTGGCCTCGACGGAGCGGCCGGACCGTGAGCTCGGGGAGGCCGCGGCGTCCCGCATCGCGGCGTGGCTGGGAGGGCTGGATCACCCCCTGGAGACCGGGCTCGCCGGGGGTTTCCCCAACCTGATGAGGACGGATCGCCTGGAGGCCCTCACCGCTCTCGTCATGGCGGGGCACCCGTGGGACGGGGGCCTGCACCCGGCCCTGGCGGCCGTCCAGCTCGCCCAGGATGCCGAGGGAAGATGGAGACTCGATGCCGGGCCCGAGGCGTTCGGGCACCTCGAGGGCTGGGAACGCGAGGACCGGCCCTCCCGCTGGTTGACGCTGGCCGCCCTGGTGGTCCTGAAGGCCTGGGCGGTGCCGGCGGGGCTGCCCAACGTGCTCGGACCCCCGCCCGCGGCGTAGGCCCCCACGCACCCGGGACAATGAACCACGGATTGCGCGAACATATTGGATCAAGAGGAAGATAGGAATAGATCCGGATATACGTTCGATTTCTCGCCAGGCCGATGGGCATGACCTTCCGAGAGTCTTGCAAGTGGCTCACGTCAGACGAGAGGAGAGACGTGAGACGAGGGAGGTCCTCCGCCCCCGGCCTTGGAGCTGTACGGGGGGCCTTCCCGTTTCCCACGGCCTCCACAGTCACGAGAACGATCCCTGCTTCCTGACGTCAGGAACAACATGCGTCGGCGAACGAAACGCACCAGACCGTGCCGTCCGCTTCTCGATGATCGATCATCCTCGGCAATGGTCCGGAGAGATGCGAGACGCGATCGATCCCCCATGTCGGGATGTTTTCCTTCGGCTCAGTTCAAGGAAGGGGGAGCGAAGGGGTCAGGGCGGTGACCTTCCCGGAGACCGGTCCGGGAGAAAAGGGACTCCAGGGAGGTAAGGGCCGCGTCCCGCTCCTCGAGGAAGGCCCTGCGCCTGGCTTCGGGCGAACACCGGGCCAGTTCCTCCGCGAGAGCCGCTCGGAGCCGGTGCCCCGGCGCCAGCCGGTTGTTGATTTCAAGGGCCTTCCGTGCGGCAGCCAGCCCTTCCTGGAAGGTGGCGATGGCCTCGCCGCACCCTTCCTGGCTCGCCAGCCACTGCCCCTCGAGCAACGCCGCTCGTGCCAGCAGCATGTGGCCCCGGGCATCGCCCGGTACCGATCGCAGCAGCCTGCTGGCGGCGGAGCGAGCCCGTGCGATCGCGGGGGAGGGAATGCGACCGAGATCGAGGAGCCACCGGGCCCGCTCGAGCTCCAGGGCGGTCCGGAGCCGGAGCGCCGGACCGAAGCCGGGATGATGCCGGAGCGCCTGTGCTGCCGCGCGAAGTCCCTCCCTGACCCACGGCTCCGGGGAACGCCCGGTCCGGATGGCGGCCCGTGCACCCTCGAGCTCCAGCTCCCCCCGTGCGACCCACATTTCCGCATCGTCGGGGTTGCGCGAGAGCGCCTCGCGAAAGAGGGTCCGGCCCCGTTCCAGGGCGGGAAGGGGATCGCCACCGGAGGAGGTGACGAAGCGGGCGCGTATCGTCTCCAGGATCCCGCGAAGTGAGTCCAGCTCCGCAAGATCCGGGCTGATCGCGGCCGCCCGCTGGATGGCCCGTCGGGCCCGGTCCAGAAAGACGGTCGGGTCCTCGCCAGATGCGACGGTCTCCCGCGCAAGCTCCGACAGCGAGATGGCAAGGTTGTGGAACGCCATCGGGGATGTGGCGCGTTCACAGAGCCTCTCGTTGATCGACACGCACTCTGCGAAGGTCGGCCGGGGGTCGATCCCATGGTCTCGTTCCCACAGCCCCCTGATGTACAGAAGGTTGGAACGCTGGTTGAGGACGAGGGCGTAGGGGCGGTCCCCGAGGGCTTCCATCGCGTCCAGGCCACTCCGGATCCAGGACCGCGGGTCCTCTCCGGCCCAGTAGGCGTGGATCGCCCCGAGATATGCGCACGAGGCCAGCCGTGGGCGAGCACTGATCCGGCCGGGCTCCAGCCGGAGCACTGCAGTGAACGCGTCCATGCAGGTCTCGATTGTCTCTGACACGTCGAGGCCCCGTCCGAGCTCGCTCCACCCCAGCCGCTCGGCCGCCAGGCCGAGCCAGTAGTGTGCGGCGGTCGAGTGGTCGTGGGACCTGGCGATGCCTGCAGCACGATCGACGGCGGCCCGGAGGACCGGGATCGGATCCCCGCCCCCCAGCTCTGTGTCCAGGCCTTCGGCCAGGGTGAGCTCCACCAGCTCCAGCTGGCCTGTGAGATTTCCCGGATCCAGCCGTTCCAGTGTCTCGCAGGCTGCTCTTGCCCGATCGATCGCCGCCCTCTCGATCCGCCGCTGTTCCGAGGCCACCTGCACGTAGAGGGCGGCGGTGAGGTCGGTGCACAGGTCCGCCGCGACCGCGGGGTCGCTGCGGGCAACTGCCAGTGCCCGTTCGCTGGCCCTGGCCGCCTCCTCGTAGCTCCTCCGCAGGGCAACGGCATCGGCCTGCAGAGCGAATGCCTGCTCGCCACGCTGGCGCGCGAGAGCGGCCCGTGCACGATCGAGCTCGTAGAACCAGGAAGGAACGTCCTGGATGGACCCGAGACACCGCTCGCAGTCGTCGAAGCGGTCCTCGTACAGGGCGATGAGCGCCTCCACGTACGCTGCAGGGGCGGTCGTGGTTCCACGGGCTGCAGTGAGGTACCGGAGCGCCGGATCACGCAGTGTCCTGCGGGCCTTCTCCCGGGCCCCACGCGCCATGACCGGATCCTGGAGCCGGTTGGCCCGACCGAGGGCCTCCCGGTACAGCTCGCCAAGAGTGACTCCAAGGGTGTAGGCCACCTCGGGATCCCTCACGCCGGCCTCCCAGGCCTGTTCCAGAGCTTTCCTGGCCTTCACGTACCGTCCCAGGGTCAGCCAGCCGCGTCCCGCAGCTGCCGAGGCGGTGCCCCTGGCGATCCTGCCCCCTTCCCGTGCCGCAGCCACCATGGCGCCGATGTGCCGTTCCACCTCCTCCTGCGCCGACCGGACGTCATGCTCGGGTGCCAGGTATTCGGCGCGCATCCGCCACTCGATGGCAGCCGCCTCTCTGGCGAGCCGGCGGGTGATCCGGGCGGTTCGCTGGCCCCGGTATGCCGTCCACGCCACCAGCACGGTCGCGCCGGCCACCACGGCGGCCATTGTGGCAGCGGCCGCGCGGCGGAGCCGGCGCCTCCGGAGGATGGCCGGGCGGTCCAGGAAGTGCCGGAGCCGCACGGCCGCCCCTGCCGCATCGGGACGCCGGCGCGCGTCGAGGTCCGTCAGATCGGTGATGAGGGAGGCAAGATCCGGATCCACGCCGGTGGGCGGCTCCACCTCGGCCCGTGCCACCCGTAGTGTCAGATCGGTGCCTGCAGCATCTCCATAGGCCGGCCGGCCCGTCAGCAGCTCGTGGAGCATGATCCCGAACGAGTAGCAGTCCGATGCCGTGGTCAGGGGCAGGCCGTTGATCTGCTCCGGACTCATGTACTGGACCGTGCCCATCACGGCACCGTCCTCGGTGGCGAAGGTCCCCGCAAGAGAGGCCGTGCCCTCGCCAGGAAGATCGGGCAGGGATGTTGGATCACGTGGCGTGGTGGCGGGATGAACCGGCATGATCGCGTTGCGTGCGATTCCGAAGTCCAGGATCTTCGCCCGGCCAGCCGGGGTGACCATGACGTTGTCCGGCTTGAGATCCCGGTGGATGATTCCCTCGGCGTGGGCGGCGGCCAGTGCCTCGGCGACCTCGGCCATCAGCTGGACGATCTCCCCGGTCCGGAGCGAACCCGCCACGGCCCGGAGGGTCTGTCCCTCGATGTACTCGAGAACCAGGCATGTGTCCCCGTCAGCCTCGACGAAATCGTGGATCCGGCAGATCGCGGGATGGTCCAGCCTGGACAGCAGCCGGGCTTCTCGCAGGAACCGTGCCCTCCAGGCCTCGCTGAGCCGTGCATGCGATGCCAGGACCTTGACAGCTACCGGGCGTTCCAGGACCTCGTCATGCCCGAGGAATACCTCGCCCATCCCTCCTTTCCCAAGGCGATGCTCGATACGGATGTGTCCGAGGCGCTGGCCGATCTTCATCCCGTCCGGTTCCCACCGTTCCCCCTTGATTGTACAGCCGTCGTGACGTCCGTTGATGTAGACTGAAGCCGCGCACGGAAGGACCGAGATCCGATGCGGTACGTACTCGTGACGACGGGGGATGAGGAAACTCGAAGGATTCCGCTGACCGGGGACTCCACGGTGGTCGGCTCGGCGCCCTCCTGCGATGCGGTGCTCCGGGATCCGTCGGTTTCCCGCCGTCACGCCAGGCTGCGGATCGTGGAGGATGGCGTGCTCGTGGAGGATCTGGGCTCCCGGAATGGGACCCGGATTCGCGGCAGGAGGGTCAACTCGGAGGTGGTCCCTCCTGGTGTGATGCTGCGTTTCGGTCGCGTGGTCTGCATGATCGAGAAGGTCTCAAGGGACGACGTGGAGCTGGGTGTGGATTTCGGGACCGGGACGGGGCCACGCGGCAGCGATGGGGAGGCTCCGGAGACAGCCGTGACCGGTGCGGGCGAGCAGCTCGTTCTCGAGGTTCTCCCCCGGCTCGTTGCCGGCCGGGAGGATCTCACCGAGGCCCATGGCTTGGCCCGTGAGCTCGCCGCGGCCGTTCACCGGTTGCTCCCGGTCACGGGGGTCACTCTCGTGGTTCCCGGGGAGAAGGATGGTACGGCGGTCCTGTTCTGTGCGGTGCGGGAGGGGGCTCCGGATGGCGGGCGGGCCGGTTTCCCCGTTGGAGATCTCCGGCTCGAGGTGGTCTTCCCGGGACCTGTCCCACCGCCGCCCCTCATCCGGCTCCTGGATGCGCTCTGTCGCCTGGTTCCCGTCCCGCCGGACACCACGGCAGCCGACCGGATCTGGGCGGCGCCCCCGCCCCTGCCCGAGCCGCCCACGGTGGATCCAGGAATGTCCGGGATCTACCGGACGGCGGCTCGCGTGGCGCAGGCCGAACTTCCCGTGCTGATCTGTGGCGAGTCGGGGACGGGCAAGGAGGTCCTTGCACGTTACATCCACGCTGCCTCGGTCAAGGCCCGCGGCCCGTTCCACGCCCTCAACTGTGCCGCCCTGCCGGCCGATCTTCTCGAGGCAGAGCTCTTCGGAATCGAGAGAGGAGTGGCAACGGGGGTGGAGGCCCGCCCCGGCTGGTTCGAGCGCGCGGAGGGCGGAACACTGCTGCTGGACGAGATCGGGGACATGGCCCTGACGACGCAGGCAAAGATCCTGCGCGTGCTCCAGTCCGGGGAGGTCTACCGCCTCGGTGCCAGGGTACCCCGGAAGGTCGGCGTCCGGGTGCTGGCCGCGACAAACCAGGATCTGGAGAGCTCCATGGCGCGTGGGAGATTCCGCACCGACCTCTACCACCGGCTGGCCGGGTGGGAGGTGACGATCCCCCCGCTCCGGGACAGGCCGGCGGATATTCCGAACCTGGCGGCGTTCTTCCTGGAACGCGCGGCCGCGCGTTGCGGGGTCCGGGTCCGCGGAATCACCCGGGCGGCCCTCGGGGCAATGAAGGCGTACCCGTGGCCAGGAAATGTCCGGGAGCTGGAACGCGAGATGGAGCGAGCCGCGCTTTTTCTGGCCGACGGAGAGGCACTCGATACCACCCGGCTCGACGAGCGGATCGTCCGGACTGCGGGCGAAGGTTGCGGAGGCGGGCGGCTTGCCGCCGTCATCGAGCGCGTGGAGCGCCGCGAGATCCTGTCCGCCCTGGCCGCGGAGCCCACCGCCGGAGCGGCCGCGAGGCGGCTCGGCATCTCCCGTGCCACCCTCTATCGGAGGATGAAGGCGCTGGGAATCGAGCCAGGAACAGGCACCGCCTGAGCTCCTGCCGGTGATGCAGGCTCCGGGTCAGTCGCCCAGCAGGGTCTCGATCTCCCGGGCGATCTTCGTCTCGTCCCCATCGTCGAAGCCGAGGTGGTAGTACATGATCCTGCCGTCACGGTCGAGGAGGAACGAGGTGGGGAAGACGTGGACCCCGAACGTGCCCCCCACCACGGGATCGTCCTCCCGGTCCTCGAGGAGGAGGTAGGTGAGGCCCTTCTTCGCGATGAAGTCCTTCGCCCTGGCGGTGTCCCGGAAGGCCTCCACGGCCACGATCGCGAGACCCCTGTCCCCGTAGGTGGTGTGGAGCTCCTGCAGGCGCGGCAACTCCGCGCGGCAGCCGCCTCAGGTGGGGAACCAGAAGGCCAGGAGCGTGACCTTCCCCAGCTCCTTCGAGAGGGTGTGATCGTTGCCCTCGTAGTCGGCGAGGGTGAAGTCGTCCACCGGGCGGGCGAGCTGCTGGCGGGTCGTCCAGAGCCACTCCTCCAGGCCGTCCGTGGAACCGTGCTTCCCCCTCCATGCCGTCTCCACACCACGCATGGCCTCGGCGTCGCCGCCCATGATGGCCAGGGGGGCGAGCAGCTCCAGGGCCCGGTCCCAGTCCTGCTGCTCCAGGGCGATCCGGCCCCGGAAGGAGGCGGCCGGCGAGGTGGGCAGGCCCACGTAGTTCCTCGCGGACTTCTCCATGGCGGCGGCGAAGAGTGCCTCGGCCTCTTCCACGTTCCCCGTGCTCGCCAGTGCCAGGGCCCTGTAGGCCAGGGCCTCGGAGGCCCGGCTGTCGGCCATCTTCCGCAGGGCCTCCTCGTCCTTTCCCTTGCCCCGGCGGCTGGCGGCGCACGCCTCGGGCGTGGCCAGGGCCAGGGCGGCCTCCGATCGTGCAAGCACGAGATCCCAGTCCTTCGCGGCGGTGGCCTCCTCGAGGACGGAGATGGTCTCGTCCCAGTTCAGGGGACGCTCCTTCTCCAGCGCGGCGACGGCTCCGGCCAGGTCCACCGGTCTGCCGAGGTCACGGGCCAGGGGAGCGAGGATGAGCGTGATCTTCAGGCGGCGGGCCGGGTCCTCGTTGGCCTCCAGGACCCCCGTCAGGGTCTCGTAGGCCTGCTCCTTCTGCCCCAGCTCGTTGCCCCGGTACTCGGCCACCACCCAGGCAAAGCTTCTGGCGTGCTTGCCGTCGGGGAACTCCTTCAGGTAGGACTCCGCGATGGCGGCCTTGGCCTCGGGTGTCTCGGCGTCGTGGTAGGCCGACTTCGCGGCCTCGTAGGCCTCCGCCTCGGTCCGTGCGGGAGCGTTCTCCCGCCTGGTGCAGGCGGGAAGGACGATCAGGACCACCGCGAGCACGGTGACGAGTGGGACGAATTTCCGCATGGGCTTCTCCTCTTGCTGCCGGACCCTCACGTGACTTCCAGCATTGAGCACCCGTGAAGTCTAACGCGTCCTCTCCGGGGCCGCCACCGGCCGGGTGCCCTCAGCGAACCGTCAGGAGGGCCATGAGCTCCCGGACGTCGTCGAAGGTCTCCATGCGGGAGACGGCGTCCCGCATGCGCTCCACGTCCGCCGGCGTGGCGATTCCCTCGGCGAGGGCGTTCATCTTGCCCGCGATCTCCTCGTCGGTGAGGGGGTTCCGCGGGTCGCCCTTGGGGTAGTCCAGCTGGGTCGTGAACGAGCGCCCGTCCGTGGTGGTGATCTCCACCCGCACGCGCTGCAGCTCGGGGAAGACTGCCTCGATCTCGGGGTCGGCCACCACCTTCACCTTGTGGAGCTGGGCCCGGATGGTGGGGTCCATGATCTTCTCCGGCGTGAACTGGAGGGGCGTCACCTGCCGGTCCGCGATGGCCGCGGCGATCACGTAGGGGAGGGAGTGGTCGGCCGTCTCCTTGGTCCTGGGGTCGTACTTGGAGGGGTCCGCGAGGATATCGGCGGCCCGGGCCAGGGAGTGGATGGTGACCTGTTCGATCTCGTCGGGCTTCAGGTCGTTGGCCGTGACCAGGTCGAGCACGGCGGAGATGGGGGCGTGGGTCAGGGCCTCGGTCGGGAAGAACTTCATGCCGCACTGGAGGATCCGCCAGTCCTCGCCGAGGCCGTCCGTGAGGATCTCCCACTTCCACTCGGTGTCGAAGACGTGGGAGAAGCCCTCCTTGCCGTCCAGCACGTGCTCGGGACCGGTGTAGCCCCGTTCGGCGAGCAGGGCGGCCAGGACGCCGGACTGGGTGGCCATGGGGTCCACGGTGTTCTTCATCATGGTGAGCTTGCCCGCCGTCACGGAGCCGGTGGTGCAGTGACGGGAGGCGGAGATGCCGATGGCGTGCTGGATCTGCTCCGCGTCGAGGCCGAGGAGGCGGCCCGCGGCGATGGGGGCGGCCACGGCGGTGAGCGTGGCGTGGTGCCACCCGATCTCACGGATCCCGGGGAAGGACACCTCGCAGAGGCGCTGCTCGAACTCGTAGGCCAGCACGATGCCCAGGATGAGGTCCCTCCCGGAGCCGCCGGCCCGCTCCGCGGCGGCCATGGCCGCGGGGATCAGGTCCGAGGGATGGGACGGGTCCTGCTTCCAGTAGATGTCGTTGTAGTCCATCACCCGGATCATGAGCGCGTTGAGCAGCGAGGCCGAGACGGGGTCCCACCGTTCCCCCGTCACGAGGACGCGGCAGGGGCCTTCCCCGGCTGTCTCGGTGAGGACCTTCCGGGCCAGGTGGACGTCGTGCTGCTGGGCGCCGCCCAGGGCGCAGCCCAGGGAGTCCATGAAGAAGCGCCTGGCTGCAGCGACCACCTCGGGTGGAAGCTGGCCGTACTCCAGGTTCGCGGCGAACTCCGCCATGGCGAGGGTGATGTGGGACATGTCCGTTGCCTCCGTGGGGGCTCGCGCGGCGTACCGCGCGGCGTGCGGGGATTCTACCGTATGATGCGGGGCCATGGACGGCGGGCGGCGACGATTCGACACCGGGTCCGTGGGCACCATTGCCGGTGCCCACGCGGTCCACGACACCTACAGCGCCTTCCTCCCGCCGCTGATCCCGGCCTTCATCGAGCGCCTGGCCCTGAGTCGGGCCGAGGCGGGCCTCCTGACGGCGTTCCTCCAGGGGCCGTCGCTCCTCCAACCCCTCTTCGGTCGCCTGGGCGACCACGTGGATCCCCGCCCCGTGGTGGCCCTGGCCCCGGCCCTCACCGCGGTGGCCATGAGCCTGCTGGGGGCGAGCCCCACCTACGCCTGGGCGGCCCTGCTCCTCGTGGTGGCGGGGTGCAGCTCGGCGGCGCTCCATGCGGTGGGACCGGCCCTGGCCGCCGCGCTCTCGGGCGACCGGGTCGGGCGCGGCATGGGGTTCTGGATGGTCGGGGGGGAGCTGGGGCGGGCCCTGGGGCCCCTCGTTGTCGCCTCCGGCGTCCGGCTCCTGGGCCTGGAGGGGACGCCGTGGCTCATGGCCGGCGGCATGGCCGCCTCGGCCCTGCTCTGGGGGCGGTTGGGCCGCCTTCCCTGGTCGGCCCGTGAGCGGCGTGGCTCCGGACGGCGAACCCTCGGGAGGGTCGTGCGCGACCTCCTCCCGGTGATGGCGCCCATGACCGGTCTCCTGGTGGCGAGGGCCTTCCTCCTGGCGGCCCTTGCCACCTTCCTCCCGCTCTTCCTCAGGGAGGAGGGTTCGAGCCTCTTCGTGGCGGGGTCGGCCCTGGCCGTGGTGGAGGCCGCCGGCGTGGCGGGGGCCCTGGGTGGAGGGATCCTGAGCGACCGGATCGGCAGGAGGCGGCTCATCGCCCTCTCCCTCGTCCTGACCTCGCCGCTCATCGTGGCGTTCGTGCTGCTCGGCGGGTTCTGGCGGGCGATTCTCCTGGTTCCCATGGGGTTCGTGGGCCTGTCGGTGGCGCCGGCCCTGATGGCGGCCGTCCAGGACGCCTTTCCCGGGGACCGGGGGCTGGCCAACGGCGTCTACCAGGCGGTCAACTTCGTGGTGCGGTCGGTGGTGGTGGTGGGCGTCGGAGCGCTGGCCGACACCGTGGGGATCCATGCGGCGTTCCTGACCTGTGCGGGCGTGGCGCTGGCGGCCCTGCCACTGGTGGGCTTTCTCCCGGGGGAGGTGTCAGCCCGGGATCTCCAGCAGGATTTGTAACGGTCGGCGGGCGACCGAAGGCCATGGCCCGCCCCAGTACAGGGCCGCGAACGCCGGACGAGACACCTCTGAAGCCCTCCCGATGGATGAGACGGGTCAGGATCGAGGCCATGGCGGGCGTCCACATGGCATAGGCCCCCGGTGGAAGGGATATCCCGTTCCTGATCACGAGGATGTGGGCCACGCACGAGGAGGAGGAAGAAGAAGATCGTCAGGCTTCTCCGTGGAGCGGTCCGGATTGGGGCCCTGATGGCAGTCCGGCCCGCCGGTCCGTGTGGCGGACGCTCGAAGGGGTGACAGGGGGGACCGCGTCCGGGTAGGCTCGTTCCATGGTACTGACCACCATCGTCGTCGCCGTCGCCCTGGGGATCGGTGCCCAGGTGGCCGCCGAGAGGCTCCGCCTGCCGGCGATCCTCCCGCTGCTCCTCCTGGGCATGGCCTTCGGTCCGTACGGCGCCGGGGTCTTCGACCCCACGTCGCTGGGCGGGGTCCTGGAGGTCTTCATCCACCTGGGCGTGGCCATCATCCTGTTCGAGGGGGGCCTCACCCTGGACCCGTCACACCTGGCCCGGGTGGGGGCCCCGGTGAGGAACCTGCTGACGGTCGGTGCGGCGGTGACGGGCGGGGTGGCCACCGTGGCGGCCCGCGAGCTGACGGGGCTGCCCTGGGACGTGGCCGCGCTCTTCGGGGCCATCATGATCGTGACGGGGCCCACGGTCATCGTGCCGCTCCTGCGGCACATGATCGCGCCACGGAGGGTCAAGACGATCCTCACCTCGGAGGGCCTCATCATCGATCCCATCGGCGCGGTCCTCGCGTACCTGGTGCTCCAGTGGATCCTGCGGCTGGGCATCCCCTGGCGGGAGATGGCCACGGAGGTGGCGATCCTGGTGGTGACCGGCGTGGTGGTGGGCTTCGCCGGGGGTGCCCTGGCGAAGCAGGTGCTCCGGACCCGCTTCGTCGGCGGGGAGCTGCGGAACCTGGTGGTGCTCGCCGTGCTGCTCGTGGTCTACGCCGTGTGCGAGCACCAGGCCCCCCAGTCGGGGATCCTGGCCTCCGTGGTCATGGGGTTCACGCTTTCCGCCGCGGAGCTGCCCGACCTGGTGAGCCTGCGGGCCTTCAAGGGGCAGATCACGGCGCTGGTGATCTCGGTGCTGTTCATCCTGCTGGCAGGCGAGCTGGAGATCGCCAGCATGTTCCGCCTGGGGACCGGGGCCTGGATCACCATGGCGGTGCTCGTCTTCGTTGCCCGCCCGCTCTCGGTGGTGCTGTCGGTGTGGCCTTCCATGCTGCCGGGCCGCGAGCGGATGGTGCTGGCCATGATCGCGCCCCGGGGCATCGTGGCCGCGGCCGTGGCCTCCCTGGCGGCCCGGGAGCTGGCCCTCCGGGGAATCCCCGGGGCCGGGCAGCTCGAGGCCCTGACCTACCTGGCCATCCTGGTGACCGGCGCCTGGGCCACCCTCTCGGCGGTGGTGTGGCCCCGCGTTCTCGGCTTCACCGACGACCCCTCCCGCCGGCGGGTGGTGATCGTGGGCGAGAACCCCCTCACGGAGGCCCTGGGACGCGCCCTGGACCGCCTGGAGTGGACCGTCGTCGTGGTGGACGGCGTGGCCTGGCGGCTGGAGCGGGCCAGGGCCGCCGGCTTCTCCACGGTCCTGGGAGATGCCCGCGATGCCATCACCTACGAGGAGGCGGGGGTCGAGGCGGACACCCTGGTGGTGGCGGGCACCACCAACGACGAGCTGAACCTGCTGGTGGCGGAGCTGGTGCACCACGAGTTCGGTGTGCCGAACCCTGTGGTGGCGCTGCACCATCCGCCCGAGGAGCTGGGCCGGCGCTCGCGGGCGTGGGTGGACCTGCTGGGAGGCAGGGGCCTGGACGTGCCCCGCTGGCTCCGGCTCCTGGAGAGCGGGCACGTGCACGAGCTCGAGGTGGAGGTGGACGAGGCGGCGGCGGGGATCCTCCGCCAGGCGGAGCGGGAGCTGCCCGACGACGTGCTGCGCCTGGTGGCGGTGGAGAACGGCCGGCCCCGCTTCAACGTGTCCGGCCCGGTCCGGGAGGGCTGGGAGCGGCTCGTCCTGCTCGTGGCCGAGGGGCGGGCCTGGGAGATGCTGGCCGAGCTGCGGCGGGAGAAGGCGGCCCCGGAGGAGGGGACGGAGGAGGAGCCGTCACAGCCCGCCACCGGAGCGGGGAATGGCTGAGAACCCGGTGACGGTGACCGTGGCCTCAGGCCACCGGAGGTTGCACGCCTGGGTCCGCCGTGCCGGGAGGGACCTCGTGGTGGTGCTGGAAGGTGGTGGGGCGCCCCACGTGGGGTGCGTGGTGCTGTCCCAGCCGAGGCCCTCCACGGCGGCGGGCGGCGGTACCTCGGTGAGCTCGTCGGTGCTGACCCTGCCACCCCACAAGGAGGAGCCCGTGGCCCGGGGGGTGGCCGAGCACCTGGCCCGGGCGCTGGCGTGCGTGGTCGTGGCCAGCGCCGGAATCCACGAGGAGGGGCTCGACGCCGGGGGTATCCGCGCCTGGCTCGAGCTGTCGGAGGTGGTGGCGGAGCGCCTCGAGGAGCGCCTCAGGGGCGCGTGACCCCGAGCATCGTGCAGGACTTCCCGGAACGGTGTCCTCTCCGGTCCGGCGAGACACTGAAACTGAAAGTACATTCAGGTTTCCATCATCCTCCTTCCGATCCACACGATCCTCGGGATCCGTGGTTTGCTCTCCCGGGCGGGTGGGGGCCGGTCTGGTGGGAATCGGCCTCGATCCGGGAGCCTTGCAGGCGGCTCACTCCACCACCTGGAGGGGGCAGGACGACCTTGGCGCGATCTCGGGTCCCGCGAACCCGAGGAGCCTCCAGCCGGAAGAAGGCGTCTTCCGTCGGGGCATGCAGCCGTCCGGTGTGCCTGTCACCGGTCCGTTGTGGGGGCCCCGGGGTACAATCGTGAGCCATGGGAGCTGTGGCGTTCTACCTCGTGGTCCTGGCGGCGGGCCTCGGCGGCTACCGGGTCCTGCTGATGCTGGGGCTGGAGGACCGCGAGGCCTGGGCGGGTGGGCGGATGGCGGGCCTGGTGGCGGTGGCCTTCCCCGCGTGGTGGACGTCGGTGGCGGGCCTCGGCGCGTGGAGGTGGGTGGGGGCGATCCTCCTGGCAGCGGGAGCGGTGCTGGGGGGCAGGGCCCTCGTGGCGAGAAGGGGGGCCTGGAAGCAGATCGTGGCGGCCGAGGCGGTCTTCGTGGTGTGCTTCGTGGCGGTCCTGCTGCTCCGCCTGGACCGCCCTGAGATCCGGGGCACGGAAAAGCCCATGGACCTGGGCATCCTGGCCTCCCTGCTCAGGGCCCGTTCGTTCCCACCGCCGGACATGTGGCTCGCGGGCGAGGTCCTGCCGTACTACTACTGGGGCGCCCTGCTCTGGACGGTGCCCCTGTGGGTCTCCCGCATCCCGCTGGAGGTGGGCTACAACCTGATCGTGGCGCTTCTCGCCGGCCTGACCGGTTCCCTGGCCTGGGCGACCGCCTCCCGCTGGTCGGGGCCGTGGCGGGGGGCCCTGCTGTCCGTGTTCTTCATGGTGCTCGCCGGGACGCCCGACGGGCTGCGCCAGGTGCTGTCCGGGACCGCGCTCCGGTCCCTGGACTGCTGGCACTCCTCCCGCCAGGTGGCCGACGCCATCACCGAGTTTCCGCTGTTCACCTTCTGGCTGGGCGACCTCCACCCGCACCTGCTGACGCTTCCGCTGACGTTGCTGGCGGTGCTGCTGGCCCTGACTGCGGGGAGGAAAGGTCCGCGGCCGGCCCTCCTGGCGGCGGTGGCGGTGGTCTCCGGCGTGACCTGGGCGGCCAACCCCTGGGCCATGCCGCCCACGCTTGCGGCCGTGGGCCTGATGCTGGTGGCGGGGGATGGCCGGTGGCGCTGGCCCTGGGGCCCCGGCTGGCGGAGGTGGGCCGGCGCCGCGGCGGTGGCGGTGGGGAGCTGGGTCGCCACCGCGCCCTTCCACCTGAGCTTCCATCCGCCGTTCCAGGGCATCGGCCTCGTGCATGCCTGGACCACGCCGGCCGAGCTGGTCCTCTTCGCGGGTCCGCTGATGGTGGCGGCCGCGCTGGGCGTGGTGGGGGTCGCGGTGGCGTGGGGTGGCGCCCATCCGGAGCGCCGCATGGCGGCCGGGACCGTGGTGGTGGCCGTTGCCGTGCTGGCCGCCGCGGTGAGCGGCAGGCCCGTGGCGTCCTTCCTGGCGGTGCTGGCGCTGGTCCTGGCGGTGCACGGTGTCAGCGGGGCCCGGGAGGCGGACCGCCCCGCACTCCTCCTGGCGGCCCTCGGCATCTTCCTCTTCCTCGTCCCGGAGATCCTCTTCGTCAGGGACCCCTACGGCGAGAAGCTCCACCGGATGAACACCATCTTCAAGGCATGGTTCCAGGGGTGGATGTTCCTGGCCCTGGCGCTTCCCGCACTGCTCAGGAGGGGGGTGCGCCGGCCCGGGGCGCGGCTGGCGGTGGCGGTGCTCCTGGTGCTCCCGGCGCTGCCCCACCTGGCGGGGATGGCGACGGGGTCGCTCCTGGGCCGGCAACCGGGCCTGGACGGCCTCCGCTGGATGAGCCCCGGGGATCGCGCCGCGGTCCGCTTCCTGCGGCGGCAACCCCCGGGGACGGCGCTGGTGGAGGCCGTGGGCGGCGCCTACTCGGACTACGCCAGGCTCTCGGCGGCCTCCGGCGTCCCGGCGCTCCTCGGGTGGGGAAACCACGAGCTGGTCTGGCGTGGCCCCTCCATCCTCCCGGAGCTGGAGCGCCGCCGGAAGCTGGTGAAGACCATCTACGGCTCCGGTGACCCCGCCGAGGTGGCCAGGGCGGTGAAGGAGGCCGGCGTGGACCTCGTGGCCGTGGGAACCTTCGAGAAGAAGGACGGTGATCTCGAGAAGCTCGCGGCGGTGGCGGAGTCCGGAGAGCGGGTCTTCGACGAGTCGGGGACGTCACTCTACCGCTTCCCGGAGGCCGGAGCCCGGTGAGCAACACCACCTGTGGCCGGGAGGCCGGGCCGGGGAGCCTCCGGAGGTGGGCCCCCTGGCTGGGGCTCCTGCTGCTCGCGGCTGCGCTCCACCTTGCGGTTCTCGGGGAGCGTTCCTACCACCACGACGAGTCCATCCACGCCAAGCTGTCGTGGGACCTGGTCCACAGGGGGGCCTACCGCTACGACCCCACCTACCACGGCCCGCTGCTCTACTACCTCACCGCCGCCACCTTTCTCACCCTGGGCGAGTCGGACTTCCTTGCCCGTCTTCCCGTGGCCGCCGCGGGAATCCTGATGGTGCTGGTGGCGTGGAGCCTGAGGCGCCGCCTGGGGGAGCGGGCGGCCTGGTGGACGGGCCTGCTGTGGACCCTCTCGCCGCTCTTCCTCTTCTACGGGCGGTTCCTCCGGATGGACGTGCTGGAGGCGGCCCTGGCCTCGGCCGCCGGGGTGGCGTGGCTCGGCATCCTCCGGCACCGGCGGGGGGCGTGGTGGTGGTTCGGCCTGTGGACCGGACTGGCCTTCGCCACCAAGGAGAACGCCTACGTCACGACGGCCCTGGCGGGGTTCTCGGCGGGGGTGGTGGCCCTGGTCTTCGGGCTCCGGGAGCGACTCCGGGAGGCATGGGCGTGGACGAGGGCCCGCCGGGTGGGGGTGCTCACGGCCGTCTCGGTGTTCGTGGTGGTCACGGTGCCGCTCTACACGGTGGGGTTCAGCCGTGCGGGAGACTGGGCGTTCCCCGTGAAGGCCATCGGGTACTGGTGGAAGCAGCACAGCATCGAGAGGGTCGGCGGGCCGTGGTGGTACCACCTGCCGCGCCTCGGGATCTACGAGTTCCTCCCCATCGGTGCGGCGCTGGTGTGGGCCTGGCGGCGCCGGGGAAGGATGCGGCCGCTGGAGGTCTTCCTCCTGAGCTTCGGCCTGGCCTCGGTGGGCCTCTACTGCTACCTGGGAGAGAAGACCCCCTGGCTCGGTGTCCACCAGGTGTGGGCGTTCATCCCCCTGGCCGGGTTGCAGCTGGCCCGCACCTTCGGTCCCCGGGGGAGCCGGTGGGGGCGGGTCGTGGCCGCGGTGGCGCTGGCGGCCACGGCCGTGGTGTCGGTGACCGCCTCGTTCGTGCTGGACGAGATCACACCGGAGGCGAGGCGGGTGGAGGCCCTGATCTTCGTGCAGACCTGTCCGGAGCTCAGGGCCGTGGCCCGGGAGGGGCTGGAGCTTGCGGGGGAGGGGGGGGCGGGTGCCCGGATCTCCGTATCCGGCCAGGCCGTGTGGCCCCTCCTGTGGTACTGGCGCGACCTGGGGGTGTGGTGGAGCCGTCCGCGTCCGGGGATGAAGCCGGACCTGGTGGTCTGCGATCCGGGGGACGAGGGCGACATCCGGAAGGACCTGGTTCCCGGCTGGGAGCGGCAGCGGATTCCGTTGCGGGCGTGGTGGCTCATGTACCAGGACCTCCCGTCGCCGGTGGAGGCCCTGCGGTACCTGGTCACGAGGGTGCCCTGGAGCCCCATCGGGTCCACGGACGTGGTGGTGCTCCGGAGGACGGGCGAGACGGAGCCATCGGTGGAGGCGGAGCCGCCGGCCTCGCTTGCGCGGGGGTTGCGGGTGGTGGGCGCGAGGATCGTGGGGCGGGGCCTCCTGGGAGAGCCCCGCGGCGTGGCCCTCTCCGGAGGACGCCTGGCGGTGGCGGACGCGGCCTTCGACCGGGTCCTGCTCATGGACGCGGACGGGGGAGACGCCGGACCGGTCGCCGGGATCGCCCTCGTGCAGCCCGAGGGCGTGGCGTGGACGCCCGAAGGGAAGCTCGTGGTGGCCGACACCTGGCAACACCGGGTGGTGGTGGTTTCTCCCAGGGGGGGAAAGGCAGAAGAGCTCCCCGTTCCCGAGGGGGGATGGTACGGCCCGCGCGGCGTGGCGGTGGGGCCGGACGGGGCCATCGTGGTGAGCGACACCGGGAACAAGCGGCTGGTGGTCTACCCGGCGGGCGGGGGAGGCCCCTCGGTCCTCGGCCGTGGGGGCTCCGGTCCCGCGGAGCTGGACGAGCCCGTGGGGGTGGCCTGGCGGGACGCCGGCTCGGTGATCGTGTGCGACACGGGGAACCGCAGGCTCCAGGTCCTCTCCACCGGAGGCGGGGTCCTGGAGACCGTGGAGCTCCCGGAGGCCTGGACCGACTACTACTCCCGGCCCCAGATCGCGGTGCTCGGACCCCGCGACTGGGTGGTGACCGACACACCGGGAGAGAGGCTGTGGAGGGTCCGGGACGGTGCCGTGAGCTCCCTGCCGCTGCACGACGAGGGGATCCGCCCCACGGGAGTGGCCTGGGACCCGGCCACCCGGACCCTTGTCATCGGCGATCTTTCCGGTAGGGTCTGGGTACTGGAGGTGATCCATGTCTGAGCGTCCCGAGCTGAGCGTCGTGATCCCGGCGTTCAACGAGCAGGACAATGTGGAGCCCATGGCCGAGCGCCTCGTGGCCGCCCTCGAGGGCGTGGTGGACGGTCTGGAGGTCCTCTTCGTGGACGACGGTTCCTCCGACGCCACCTGGGAGAGGGTGGCCGAGCTCGCCCGCAGGGACCCGCGGGTCCGCGGCATCCGCTTCGCCCGGAACTTCGGGCACCAGGCGGCGGTCACCGCAGGGGTGGACGCCGCGCGGGGCACCGCGGTGGTCATCATCGACGCCGACCTCCAGGACCCTCCGGAGGTGATCCCGGAGCTGGTGGCCCGCTGGCGGGAGGGGTACGAGGTGGTGTACGCGCAGCGGGAGCACCGCGAGGGCGAGACGGCCTTCAAGAAGGCGACGGCCGCGGCGTTCTACCGCATCCTCCGGGCCATCACCAACGTGGACATCCCCGTGGACACGGGGGACTTCCGGCTCATGGGCCCCGATGCCCTGGCGGCCTTCCGTGCGCTGCCGGAGCGGAACCGGTTCATCCGCGGTCTGGTGAGCTGGGTGGGATTTCCGCAGGCGGCCGTCCGGTACCAGCGCCACGCGCGGCACGCCGGCGAGACCAAGTACCCCCTGCGGAAGATGGTGCGTTTCGCGGTGGATGGGATCACCTCGTTCTCATTCCTCCCCCTGCGCCTCGCGACCTGGACCGGGTTTGGCGTGTCGTTGCTTGCCTTCCTCTACATCCTCGTGGTCATCACGCTGAAGATCCTGGGGATCAACTGGCCCGGCTACACCTCGCTCATGGCGGCGATCCTCTTCCTGGGGGGTGTCCAGCTCATCATGATCGGGATCCTCGGGGAGTACCTGGGCCGCGTCTTCGACGAGGTGAAGCGGCGCCCCCTCTACCTGGTCCGCGACTCCACAGACCGGAGCGTGGGCGTGGTTCCCCCGGCGCGGCCGGTGACCTGAGGTGCCGCGCGGGGGGGAGTGGTCGCCCCGGATCACCTTGCTCCGGGAGGAGCTGGATTCTCGCATGACGCTGACACGGGTCCCCCGCCCGGGCTTCCGGGCGCTGAAGAGCAGCCCCACGCCCCACGGGAAGCCGTCGAACAGCCTGTCAAGGGAGAAGATCGCCGTCACGAGACGAACCAGCCATCCGTGCTGCCCGAGCCGCCCCACGGCCCGGAGCGCGGGGTCGGACTGGACGGGACCCTCGACCCGGAGCCGGCGCCGGTTGACCCGCTTGAGGAAGAGCCCGTCGTAGATCCGCACGAGGGGCCAGCCCCACCGGGTCACGTCCGGTTGGAGGCCGGCCTCCCGGAGCAGGGCGGCCATGCGGTGGGAGGTGTAGCGGCGCAGGTGGCCGGCCCAGTCGTCCCAGTCGGACCACTGGGAGGGACCGGCCGGTACCGTGCCGACCAGCAGGCCTCCGGGCACGAGCACCCGTGCCAGCTCGCGCAGGGCCCGGGTGTCATCCGTGACGTGTTCCAGCGTCTCGGCCGTCGTGGCCGTGGCGAAGGTACCCTCCCGGAAGGGCAGCGCCATGATGTCCGCCACCACGGGAAGGATTCTTGTCCCTCCGCCAGGGGTGGCCCTGTGGGAGGCCGCCACCACCAGGGACCGCAGCGAGCGGTCGGCGGCCACCACGGTGCGGCCGCTCCCGGCGAGCAGGGCCGAGAGGGAGCCCACCCCCGCGGCGCATTCCAGGTGAAGCTCTCCACTGCGCCCCGGCGGTCCGAGGGCACCCAGGATCCGGGACTCGCGGTGGACATGACGGGGCCCGAAGAACTCCGGGTCGGAACCCCACCGGGCCCTGCCCATGTTCCGGACCTCCCCTACGCCATCCCGGGTCCTTCTCCCGCGGTCATGGGCCGTACAGGGTCAGGCGAAAGGCAGTGGTGATGAAGACCGACATCTGGGCGCGGGTCACCAGATCTTCCGGACAGTAGTTGCCACCACCACATCCTGCCGTCACCTCGTTGGCGGCCAGGTAGTGGATGGAGGCACATCCCGGATCCTCCGGGGGCACATCCGCGAAGACCGAGAGTCCACCGGGGGTGCAGTCGTAGTCCCCGAGGCCCGGGACCGTCCCGGTGAGGGGTATCGGGTTGTCCCCGACCATCGCCTTGGCGATGAAGACGGCCATCTGCCAGCGGCTCACCTGGTCGGTGGGGCAATAGCGCAGGGGATCCACGGCGCATCCTGCCGTGACCTCGTTGGCGGCCAGGTAGTGGATGAAGCGGCACCCCGGATCCTCTGGGGGCACGTCATCGAAGAGGGACTGGCCGTCGGCGATGCAGTTGTAGGCGCCCAGCGTGGCGACGGTCCCCTCGGCCGGGACCTCGGCGTCGCCGGCCATGGCGGTCGAGATGAAGACGGCCATCTGCCAGCGCGTGACATCGTCCTCGGGACAGAAGAGGTCGCTGGAGCACCCCGAGGTGATCCCGCTGTGGAGGAGGGTCTCCACCTGGGAGTAGGTCCAGTGGTCCACGGGGACATCCGTGAAGCTTCCTCCCACGTGGAGCACCCAGCTGTGAGTCTCACCGCTGGACAGTGTCTCCTCGACAACGCGGTCCACGTGGCCAGGGGGACGGGTGGTGGCGATCCGGGCGGAGTAGCAGTCGTCGAGCTGGGCGCAGGAAACGGAGGTTCCTGCAGCGATCGAGCCGTAGCTGGCGGTGCTCTTTGCCCCGCTGATGCCGGTGCCCCAGGACACCGAACCGGTGACCGAGGGTACGGGCAGGGTGCCGGGGTTGTGCCAGGTGGGTGAGAGCCTGAAGACCTCGGTGGGCTCCAGGATGCCGTTGCCGTTCCCGGTGGTCTCCGTGATGTCCAGGGCCTCGGCTCCGAGGGTGATGTCCTCGGTCAGGGCCTGCTTGATGTCCACGAGGCCGTACCCCCAGCTGTTGTTGGGTCCGTTCACGTAGTCTCCACCACAGGTTTCCACGACGGCAGTCAGGCGGTGGGCGCTGTCGTTGAGGATGGCCTCGGTGGCGGCCTGGTCGTTCTTCAGCTCGGGCTTGGCCGACCACAGGAGTGCCACGGCGCCGGCCACGTGGGGCCCCGCCATGCTGGTGCCATTCCACGATGCGTAGCCTCCGCCCGGCGTGCAGGAGCGGACTCCCACGCCGGGGGCCGAGATGTCCGGTTTCATGAGGTTGGGGTTGTCCTCATTGTTGGAGGCAGGCCCCCGGCTCGAGAAGGAGGCAAGGTTGTCGGACGAGTTGGTGGCGGCCACGGAGTAGGCAACGTCGTAGAGGGCCGGCGGATCCTGGACGGATCCACAGGAGGAGCCGTCGTTCCCCGCGGAGACCACCGTCATGATTCCGGCGGCCACCTGGGCCTCCGTGGCACTCTTCAGGGTGTCCCAGGAGCACCCCTCGGAGGCAGGGCAACTCCAGGAATTGTTCGTCACGTCGGGGGCCTTCGAGGGATCACCCTGGCTCGGCTCTCCCCCGATGGGGTAGGGGGCCAGGAAGAACTCGAAGCACTCCAGGTACGTGGAGGGCGAACCGTCGCCCTCGTCCATGTTGCGGCAGGCGATCCATCTTGCGCCCGGTGCCATGCCGATCTGGTTCGCACCCCCGTCGTCACCCACCACCGTACCGATGGTGTGGGTCCCGTGTCCGTGGTCATCGCAGGGTTCGGCGCTGTCGGCGCCGCAGGGGTTCGAGGGGTTGTGGACCGCATCATGCCAGTTGTAGTCGTGGTTGGCGGTGGTTCCGTTCCAGCCACGGTACCTGCTCTTGATGGCGGGATGGGTCCAGTCCACGCCGGTGTCCTGGCCGCCCACCACGATACCCTGGCCCGTGAATCCCATGGCCCAGACCTCGGGGGCGTTCGTCCGTGCAATGCCCCACTCCACGCCGGTGGCTGCCTCCCCGAAGTCCTGCGGTGGTCCCTGGGGGATGGGGTTGTGGATCACCGGATTGCCCTCGATCCGCAGCACGTCGGGACGTGCTGCGAGCTCGTTCACCAGTGTCCGGTCGCCACGGACGAGCACGGCGTTGACAATGTAGTAGGACCGGTACCAGATCCCGTGCTCCTCGAGCCACTTCAGGAGGGGTGCCTGGCTCCGCCGTGCGGTGTTCCAGAGGGCGTCACGGACGAAGCGTCCCTTCTCGGCCTTGGTGGGCAGTGCCGCCGCCGGCGCGAGGTCGGCCTGCTCCCGGAGCACCACGAAGAACTCGGCCTGCCGGCCGTCCGCGGTGTGCTCCAGCACCCAGGGACGGACCTCAGCCCGCAGGGTCGAGGCGGCAGGAACGTTGCCGGCCAGGAGGCCGAGCAACAGCGATAGTAGTATGACAGGGTGACGGTGGAATGTCATGGGCATCCTTCTTCCTGGATCGTATTTCCCCTAAGGACAGCACCGGTATTTCCTGAAAGTGTCCTGGGGTGCATCGTATGGGAATCCTAGCCCGGAGACGGAGGCAGGTCAAACCTTCCTGACCGGGACGTCTCACGGCACGACCCGGCCACCGGGTCGGCGCGGAGAGGGAGCCGCGAGCTCCCAGGAGCGGACCACGTCCAGAAGGCCATGGCCCCACGAGTTGTTGGGTCCCACCGTGTAGTCTCCACCACAGTTCTCGATCACCTCCGGCAGGGGACGGGCCCCTCGGGCGAGAAGCTCCTCGGTGGCCCCGATGGAGTTTGTGAGCCAGGGCCTGGCAGACCAGAGCAGCGCCACCGCTCCGGCCACGTGGGGCGTGGCCATGCTGGTGCCGTTCCAGATTCCGGTGTAGCCCCCGCCCGGCAGGGCGGAGTAGATGGCCACCCCCGGTGCCACCAGGTCCGGCTTGATGAGGTCGGGATGGTCCTGGTTCGCGGTGGTAGGCCCCCGGCTGGAGAAACCCGCAAGGGCGTCCGCGGCATCGGTGGCACCCACGGTGAAGACCGCGTCGTAGAGGCCCGGCGGGCTCATCACGGTGCCGCAGGCGGGACCCTCGTTGCCGGCGGCGGCCACGGTGAAGATTCCGGCGGCCCTCTGGGCCTCGATGGCCTCCCGGAGGGTGTCCCAGGAGCACCCCTCCGAGGCGGGGCAGGTCCAGGAGTTCACGGTCACGTCGGGGGCCATGTCGGAGTTCCCCTGGGAGGGGTCTCCCCCGGGGGGCCAGGGTGCCAGGAACCACTCCATGCACTCCAGGTAGCGTGCAGGCGAACCCCACCCCCGGTCCATGTTGCGGCAGGCGATCCACCTGGCGCCGGGCGCCATGCCGATGGCCCGGGTGTTTCCGTCGAAGCCCACGGCCGTGCCCATGGTGTGGGTGCCGTGGCCCGCATCGTCGCAGGGCTCGGTGGTATCGCTGCCGCAGGGGTTCGAGGGGGCGTCATGGATGGCGTCGTGCCAGCTGTGGTCGTGGTTCGCGGTGCTGCCGTCCCATCCCCGGTACTGCCGGATCAGGGCGGGGTGGGTCCAGTCCACGCCGGTGTCCTGTCCGCCCACCACGATGCCCTCACCGGTGATCCCGAGGGCCCAGAGCTCGGGTGCCCGGGTCCTCTCGATGCCCCAGGGGATCATCGGCTCTCCACTGGCCTCCAGCGCCGTGCTAGAGGGCAGGAGCGGAAGGTCGTTGTGGACGAGCGGATTGCCCTCGATGCGCAACACATCATCTCGCCGGGAGAGCTCCTCCACGAGACGACGGTCCCCGTGCACCAGGATGGCGTTGACGATGTAGTAGCTGCGGTGGGGGATCCCCCGTTCGGCGAGCCATGAGCGCAGCGGCGCCTGGCTGCGTGCGGCGGTGGCCCACAGGGCATCGCGGACCGCCCTGCGGCGGTCGGGAGCCGCCGGGATCCGGCGGGCCTCCAGGAGTCCGGCCCGATCGCGGAGAACGACGAAGAAGGAGGCCTCCGAACCGTTCCGGGTGTGCTCCAGGACCCACGGGTGGACGGGCACGGTGGCCCGGGCGTCCCTCCGCAGGGCGGCGGCTGCGGTCGAGGCGCAGAGGAGAACCAGGGCGACGGCTGTGATGTTCCGGCGAATCATTGGAGGAGGGTACCCGCCGCCGCGACGTGGGGTCAATAGGTGCGACGCCCGTCCACACGCCCGTTCGTGAAACGTGAAAGGTGAAACGTGAAACGAAAGAGGGTGAGGGGAGGTGTGCCGCCCGCCCAGGCCTCCGTGCGGGGAGTGCCGCATTGGCGTTCGCCGAGGGGAGGCCGCTCCAGGGAGCGCCGCTCGAAAGTCGCGGCCTCGTGCATGGGGCGAGTGGAAGCGAGGTGGCTCGCCGGGAGGACGTGGTCCGGGTTCTGCGGGAGCACGATGCCGGCCTGGAGGCCGGCGCTCCCTGTGGCCGCGTACTCTCTTCGGGTGTCCGGTTGTGTTCCGGGTTTGGGAGGTTTCCTGTTCACCGGGGCGGAGGGCGGCGTCGGGGATCGGGGACGGCGGCGGGAGACGGCGACCGCGTCCTGTGGTCCTCCCTGGTGCGTCCGCGGTTCCATCCGGCAGCTGGAGCGCATCCAGTCTGATTCATCACCCCCTCGCCCTTGCACCCCTGCGCCCCTGCCCCCCGGGTGGGCGGGGGACGCCCTCCCGTCCTGACGTCTTCACCCCCTCACCGTGCGGGCGGGTGGAGGAGCTTCCAGGTGGCACCGCGGGAGCGGTCGAGGAGGGTGAGAGCGGTGGAAGCACGGTCGGGATCCACCGCACCGGCGCCGAGGAGGAGGCGGAGGTGGATGTCGGCTTCCTTTGCAGAGGCGCAGGCGATACGCCAGTGGTGGAGGCGGTCTCTGCCTGTACGGCCGTGGCCCTCGGCGAGGTTGGCGGGCACGGAGCTCACCGACCGGATGAGTTGGTCGGCCACGGGCCTGAGCGGAGCGGGAACCGCACGAGCCAGGGCAAGCGCGATGGAAGCGGCTTCCATGGCGAGGTTGACGGCATCAAGGGGGTGGTTGGCTGGAAGGGTGTCGGTCATGGTCACCTCCGGGTCGTTCATGGAGGCCCTTCAGCTTCCGGGCGCCCCGGTGTCAAGGGCCGCGCAGCGGCCGGAAGTTCATCCTTGACACCGGGGCGCCCGGAAG
>JAMOWA010000014.1 GCA_027061805.1 Thermoanaerobaculia bacterium
TTCGCACCTCAGCGTCAGTACCGGTCCAGGGAGCCGCCTTCGCCACCGGTGTTCCTCCCAGTATCTACGCATTTCACCGCTACACTGGGAATTCCGCTCCCCCCTCCCGGACTCAAGCAGCGCAGTTTCAAAGGCAGTTCCTCGGTTGAGCCGAGGGCTTTCACCTTTGACTTGCTCTGCCGCCTACGTGCGCTTTACGCCCAGTAAATCCGAATAACGCTTGCCCCCTCCGTATTACCGCGGCTGCTGGCACGGAGTTAGCCGGGGCTTCCTTTGGTGGTACAGTCAAACCTTCAAGGCTATTCACCAAGAAGGTCTTCTTCCCACCTGACAGGGGTTTACAACCCGAAGGCCTTCATCCCCCACGCGGCGTCGCTGGGTCAGGCTTGCGCCCATTGCCCAATATTCCCCACTGCTGCCTCCCGTAGGAGTCTGGGCCGTGTCTCAGTCCCAATGTGGCCGATCACCCTCTCAGGCCGGCTACCGATCGTCGCCTTGGTGAGCCATTACCTCACCAACTAGCTAATCGGACGCGGGCCCATCCAGAAGCGACAGGTCCCGAAGGATCCCCATCTTTCTCCCGGTCGGCTTCCGCCGTCCGGGCCACATGCGGTATTACCCCCGGTTTCCCGAGGCTATCCCCCACTTCTGGGCAGGTTACCCACGTGTTACTCACCCGTTCGCCGCTCGTGTACCCCCGAAGGGGCCTTACCGCTCGACTTGCATGTGTTAGGCACGCCGCCAGCGTTCATTCTGAGCCAGGATCAAACTCTCCAGTTTGAACCTTCAACTGTGATCACCGAAGCGATCGCAGCGTTATTCAGTCAAGACTGTCCCCCGATCGAAATCGGTTGACAGAGGTCCGCTGGGTTCCTCTCGATCCAGTTTTCAAAGAGCCCCGTCCCGTGTCGGGCATATCAATGTAGGGCGATTCGCTCCGTCTGTCAACCCCCTTCCGCCACCCCGTCCTCGCCCGTCCCCATCTCATGGGGAGCGCAGTTATACGGAAACCGGGGGCGCCTGTCAACCCCCTGAAACGGGTTTTTTCGGCCCCCGACAACCTGCCGGGCCACCGGGACACCGTAAGGTACTGGCGTGGCGGAAACATACGGCATTCGGCAGAAATTGGCGGAGATCAGAATTCTTTTCCAGGTCCCCGCTCCGCGACCCGTGGTCATCCGGTCCGATTGAAGCTGGCCGGCCGTCCGACGTGTCCCGGATGCGTCTCGCCTCCGTGCCCGGCCACCCGCGTGCGGCCCGGGGGTCACATCTCATCCCACGGGTCCGACCCCCGAAGGCTCCCGGAAATTCAAGCGCATCCGGACACAGATCGGGTGATGCCCGGAGGCATCACCGTGAGGGAACCGGAGCTTTTCCACCTTGTGAATTGATTGTGCCGCCGATCCGGCCGTCCTGCAATCCCCCGTTCCGGGGGAAATCTCCAGAAAAGTACGAACAATTCTTAAGAAAGCCCATCTTCCCCGGGGAACCGGCCGGATGCCGCAGCCGCCGGACCGTTTCCGCGGATCATCCGGGGTCGACGTCGAGACGGACCCTCCGCCCCTCCAGCCCCCAGCCGCCCCCCAGGAGCAGCGCAAGGGCCTCGGGGTAGGCCAGGTGCTCCTGCTCCAGGATCCTGGCCGAGAGCGTCACCACCGAATCGCCCTCGAGCACCGGTACCGGCCGCTGGACCACGATGGGGCCGTGGTCGAGCTCCGCGTCCACCAGGTGGACCGTGCAGCCCGAGACCTTCACACCGTACTCGAGGGCCTGCCGCTGGGCGTCCAGGCCCGGGAAGGCGGGAAGCAGCGAGGGATGGATGTTGAGGATCCTCCCGGGGTAGGCCTCCACGAAGTCCGCCGAGAGCAGGCGCATGTACCCTGCAAGGCAGACCCATTCCACACCGTGCTCACGGAGCGCGGCCACCACCGCGGCGTCGTGCTCCTCCCGGCTCCCGTGACCCCTGTGGGGCAGCACCCGCGTGGGGATCCCCTGTTCCCTTGCCCACTCCAGTCCGGCCGCGGAGGCCTTGTTCGAGACCACCACGGCCACCGCGGCAGGCACCCGCCCCCCCCTGCACGCCTCCACGATGGCCCGCATGTTCGAACCCCTGCCGGAGATGAGAACGCCCAGGCGTGTCGTTTCCATGGGGGGATTCTACCCCGGCCGCCCGCCCACCCGCCCCGTGAAGACGTGAAGAGGTGAAGATGTCCCCCGCCCACCCGGGAGCAGGGGCGCAGGGGCGCGACGGCCACCCGCACGCCCGTGCCCCTGAAGCTGTCCGTATCCGGACCGGTGACCCTGATCGTGTCTCTGATCCCGACCATGACCCCGTCCTCGTCCATGACCATGACCATGTTCCTGTTCTTGTCCCTGTTCTTGTCCCTGTCCCCGCCCATGATCGTGTCCCTGTCGATGCTCCATGGCGTCCTTCGGTCCTCCACCGGAACAGGGTCAGGGTCACGGTCAGGGCCAGGGCCAGGGTCGCGGTCAGGGCCAGGGCCAGGGTCGGGGTCAGGTTCACGATCAGAGTCAAGGGCACGGACACGGACAGGGTCACGGTCAGGAGCGCTCGGTCATGGCCACCACCGGGTCGTTCGGAAGGGTACGTAGCCTCCGGGCGTCCCGGCGTCAAGGGCAGGCCTGCGGTCGCTTCGCGACCCTATGACTCCGGGACGCCCGGAGGCTGGGGGGATCGCATGAACGACCCGGAGGTGACCATGACCCGCACGCGCTCCCACACCGTCGTCCTCGACCTGGCCCTCGAGGCCGCGTCCATCGCCCTGAAGCTGGCCCAGCGGGTTCCGGTGACGCTCAGGCCCGTGGCCGACCGGCTGGTCCGCTCGGCCTCGTCCGTTCCCTCGAACCTCGCAGAGGGCCTCGGACGACCCGGCCGGGCAGGAGCCAACCACTGGCGCATCGCCTACGGCTCGGCCCGGGAGGCCGACGTCCAGCTGAGGCTCCTCGCCGGGGCAGGTGCGGTGGATGCGCAGGCGGCCGCGAGGGCCCTCGACATCCTCGACCAGGTCCGCGCCATCGCATGGAGGCACCTGAACCCCCTCCGGTGAGGCGCTCCCCTCCCTGTCATCCCGAGCGGAGGCCCGCAGGGCCGGAGTCGAGGGATCTCCCGGACGAAGCCGGAGTCGTCCGGTTCCGGGGGTGCTCCACGGACGGGGAGATCCCTCCACTCGCTCGGTCGGGATGACAGTGTGGGAATCGGGGCCACGTTCACGGACACGGACACGGTCAGGGACGGGGTCAGGGTCAGGGTCACAGTCAGGGTCGGTGTCGGTGGCAGGGGTGAGGGCGAATACTCCCAGACACCGGGGGTTCTCTGTACGGACGGGAGGACGGGAGTCGCACCTCGCACGGCAAGGGGGGCAGAGGCTCCACCATCACGTGATGGACACTCTGGAAGTTCCTCATTCGTTTCACGTTTCACGTCTCACGCCTCACGACCCCCAGGGCCCCACCATCCCATGGATCCGCCTCTTCCCGGCAACGTGGAGACGTGTACAATCGTCCGCCGGAGGTGGGCATGGCGGGAAAGCTCCAGTTCTACAACACCCTGAGCCGGAAGCTGGAGGTCTTCGAGCCCCTCGAGGAGGGGCACGCCCGCATGTACACCTGCGGCCCCACCGTCTACGACTTCGTCCACATCGGCAACCTCCGCACCTTCCTCTTCGAGGATATCCTCCGCAGAACCCTGAAGCTCCACGGGTACCGCGTCACCCAGGTGATGAACCTGACCGACGTGGACGACAAGACCATCCGTGGCGCCCTGGCGGCCGGCGTGAGCCTCCGGGAGTACACCGACCGGTACATCGAGGCGTTCTTCGAGGACCTGGACACGCTCCGGGTGGAGCGGGCCGAGCACTACCCCCGGGCCACCGACTACATCCCGCAGATGGTGGCGCTGATCCGGCGGCTGGAGGCCCGCGGCCACACCTACAGGTCCGGGGACTCGATCTACTACCGGATCAGCACCTTCCCGGAGTACGGCAAGCTCTCCGGCGTCCGTCCCGAGGCCAACCTGGCGGGCGCCCGCGTGGACTCGGACGAGTACGAGAAGGAGGACGCCCGGGACTTCGTGCTCTGGAAGGCGGCGAAGCCCGGCGAGCCCGCCTGGGACACGGAGCTGGGCCGGGGACGGCCCGGCTGGCACCTGGAGTGCTCCGCCATGTCCATGGAGCTCCTCGGCGAGTCCTTCGACATCCACACGGGAGCCGTGGACAACATCTTCCCCCACCACGAGAACGAGATCGCACAGTCGGAGGGCGCCACCGGGAAGCCCTTCGTCCGGTACTGGCTCCACGCCGAGCACCTCATCGTGGAGGGCGAGAAGATGGCCAAGTCCAGGGGCAACTTCTTCACCCTCCGCGACCTCCTGGAAAGAGGGCACGACCCGCTGGTCATCCGGTACCTGCTGGTCTCGGTCCCCTACCGCCAGAAGCTCAACTTCACCTTCGACGGCCTCCACGCCGCCGGCCAGGCCGTGGAACGGATCGGCAACACGCTCCGGCGCCTGGCCAACACCCCGGCCGCCACGGGTGACGGCGACCTGCCGCCGGACACCGTCGGGGCCTTCCGGGAGGACTTCCGGGCCGCCCTCGGGGACGACCTCAACACCGCCCGCGCCCTGGGCGTGCTCCACACGCTGCTCCGCGCCGTGAACACGGCCCTCGACGGGGGAGGCATCACGGAGCCGGTGAGGACGGAGCTGGACGCGGCCCTGGCCGAGGTCAACGGCGTCCTGGACGTGTTCCCTGCCGGGGAGAGCGGCGAGGACGGGAATGCGGAGATCGGCCGGCTCGTGGCGGAGCGCGAGGCCGCCCGGAAGTCGCGGGACTTCGCCCGGGCCGACGCCATCCGCGACGAGCTGGCCGCGCGGGGCATCGTCCTCGAGGACACCCCGCACGGGACCGTGTGGCACCGCAGGGCGCGGAGCTGAGGCCGGCCCGTGGACCCCACATCCCTTCCCGCGGTCATCATCTCGGCCTTCTTCGTGACCTTCGCCACGGTGGTGGTCCCGAGCCCCAGCACGGTGGCCGCCAGCCGCTACGCGGTCACCCACGGCACCAGGGCGGCCGCGGCCTGCCTCTCGGCGGTGGTCCTCCTGGACATCGTCTTCTTCCTGGCGCTGGCGCTGGGGCTCCAGCCCATGCTGCACCGCATCGGCGGATCCCACTACATGCCGCCCATCGCGGGCGTGCTCCTGGTCGGGGCAGGGCTCGTGATGATCGTGGTAGCCCCGAAGAACATCCACCGCCTGGTCTCGGACCGGGGGCGCCGCCAGGCCGACCACCAGCAGGCGCTCCACGGTCCCTTCGTGGCCGGCCTCCTCATCCCACTGGCCAACCCCGGCTACTGGATCTGGTGGACCACCGTGGGTACGGCCTTCATCCACGCCGCCCGGCACTGGGGGCGCCTGGGCCTGACGCTCCTCCTGGTGAGCTTTCTGGCCGGGATCATCGGCTGGTACATCCCCCTGCTCTACGCCCTCCACAGGGGCCGCCAGGTGTTCAGCCTGGAAGCACAGAAGAGGATCGTGGTGATCCTCGGGGCGGCCATGGTGGTGTTCGGGACCTTCCTCCTCTGGAGGACCTTCGCCGGCGCGCTCTGACCCCACCGGCCGCCGGGCCCGCTCCCGGCGGTCCCACCCACCCGCGCCACGCTCGTCCATGAGCACAGCTCCCGGAGTCGAGACCATGAAATCGGAGCCTCTTGCAAAAGTCCTGGATCGAGGAGGATTCCTGCGGCATCGGCCCCCACCCACCCGGGAGAATGAACCACGGATTCCACGGAGATATTGGATCAAGAAGAAGATAGAAGAATTCTGGATCTTACGTTCGATTCCACGCCAGGCCGAAAGGCATGACCTTCAGAGAGTTTTTCAAGCGGCTCATCGTACAACAAGATCCGGGGTGACGTGATCAGGAACGCCACAGCAGGGAAGGTTCGTCGCGTGGACATGGAGTCCGGCATCTCCTCCCCCGCGTCCGGGTCCCGAGAGACGGAGCGATGCGAAGGCCACGATACACCATGGCCTCCGCCGTTTCTCGCCGCCCGAGCGAACGAGGCGTAGCCCGGCTACGTCGCAGTGAGCGAGGGCAAGAAAACGGCGGAGGCCATGGTGTATCGTGGCCTGCAGCCGCTCCGGATCACGGGTCCCGGACGCGCTTCTACCAGCGCCAGGTCCACCGCAGCTTCACCACGAAGCTGTCCGCCACCGGAACCAGGGACCACTCCGTGCGGTCCCCCACCGGGCGCATCCACCCGTGGTTCCAGACCACGAAGAGGTCCCGGCCCGGCCGTATGGTCCAGCGGAAGCGGTTGTTCATCCCGAAGTCCCGGGACCCGGAGTCGTACTGGGAGTAGCTGGAGAGGATCAGGTCCGGCGTGAACGCCCACACCAGCTTGAGCTGCCACAGCCGCTGGGCGAAGTTTCCCTGGGGAAGGTGACCGAAGTTGTTCTCGGCGGTGATCTCGGTCTGGAAGTGACCCGTGGGCGTGGTCCACGTGAAGAACGTCTCGTACTGCTGGAGGTCGCCCGTGTAGAAATCGCCGAACCACACCGTGGCACCCACCCTCCAGGAACGGTGCCTGGAGGTCTGGGCCTCCACCCGGTACCGCGTGAAGTGATAGTCCCCCGGAGGGATCACGATTCCCTCGGCCACCTCGAAGGGCCCGGTGAGGCGCTCGAACTGGGGTACCCAGTTGGCCTCGATGTGCTCCCCCGTCTCCAGCTGCACGTTGAGCGGCGCCGTGAAGACTCGCCAGGACTCCACGTTCCCGTCCAGGTCCGTCACACAGGTATTGAAAAACTCGAAGTAGAACTGGCGTGCCCAGCCGAAGGTTCCGTCCTTCGAGGGCCGGGGCTGGTAGGCCCCACCACCCTGGTACCACCGTGTACCAGGGCGCGGCAGGAACCCCAGCGCGGGGTCCAGGGCGTCCCCGAACTCCCTGAAGGTGAGGAAGACATCCCACAGATCGTTGGGGTAGTCCACCTTGAGGCCCCAGCCACTCCGCCTCCCGTCGGAGACGTCACCCCGGCTGAACGCCGCCCACCCCCCCACCGAGAAGTTCTTGTCGCCCCTGAAGGTGGAGGTCCGCCACACGGCGTCCAGTCCCACCAGCGTGTTGTCCCGGACCCCCTGGGGGTCGCCGTCTGTGACGATGGTGCCCACGGTGAGGTGCTCGTCCACGTCGTAGGTCACCCGTCCGGCAAAGAGGTTGGTGCTCCTCGTCTTCGCCGTGCCGCCCATGGTGGTGTCAAGCAGGCCGATGCTCCACCGGCCCACCCGTCCCAGGAGCTTCGCACCTGCCAGGATGGGAACCTGCCCCCCCTCGAAGAGCCCCACCCTGCGGGAGAAGAAGGGAATGAAGTCGCGGCTCAGGCCGGACCCGAAGGAGAACAGGTCCGAGCCCTCCAGGAAGAAGGAGCGTTTTTCGGGAAAGAACAGGGCGAAGCGCGTGAGGTTGATCTTCCGGGTATCCACCTCGGTCTCGGCGAAATCGGTGTTGATGGTGAGGTAGCCGGTGAGGTCGCGGGTGAGGTTCCACGTGGCGTCGCCCCCCGCATCGCCCTGGACCGTGTGGTGATGGCTCTCCAGGTCATTTTCCGACCGCACCAGCCCGAAGGGGCTCACGCTGAATCCCAGGCCCTGCCGCAGGCCGCCCACCCCCAGGAGAACCCCGGCTCGCTGGAGATCGGTGAGCCGTGAGTCCAGGGTCGGGCTCGCCCACCTGAGCGTGAGTCGTTTCCGGGCAACGTACCGCTCCATGTTGAAGCCCCAGCGGTCCAGCCCCCACCGGAAGCGAAGGGTCTGGGCCGGGACCCGGATCTCGGCCACCCACCCCTCCGGTGTCCGCCGGGCTCGCGCGTCCCAGATACCGTCCCAGTTGGTCGAGAAGTCCTCCGGACCAGCCACCAGGCCGTCGAGCCGCGCACCGGCTGCATTCACCTTGAACAGGTACCCCCGCCGTCCGTCGCCCGTGGTATCCAGCACCACCGAGACCGTGTCGTCCCCCCGCATGTTGCCGTCCCGGAGCATGGTGTGGATGGCAACTCCGGAGGGATCGGGATCGTGGCAGACGAAACCCAGGTACAGGGCCCGGCCATCCACCATGAGCCGCACCTCGGTGGTGAAGGGGGTGGACTCTCCGGGATGGGGGTCCTGCTGCGTCAGATCCCGGATCACGGCGGCCCTGGACCACTCAGGCTCGTCGAGCCGCCCGTCGATCCGGATGGAGCCCTCGACCACAGGTGCCGTGACCACCCTGCCGGCCTCCTGGCACCGGGCCTGGGCAACGGGGAACAGGCCCATCACGGCCATGAAGACTCCAGCGACCCCTGCCGGAACGTGTGCTCTTCGGTGTCTCCGCATCGTTCTCGCCGGGCCGGCCCGGGAACGCCGCCGGCCCGTCCGTCAGAGGATACACTCTCCACTCCCCGGATGTGAAATGGTTCACGTGCACAGCCGCACCACCATCACCCCGTCCAGGGCTCCCCGACCACCCGCCGGGCGGACCCCTCGGCCGGACCGGGGCCGGTGCCTGCCGTCGTACTTCCCCGTGTGGCGGCGGGCGGGGGGTTGACAGTGTCCGGGTTCAGGTGTATTAGTGTAGTAATACACTCGAACTGCATGGAGGCCCGAACTGATCTTCACACCTCCCATCGAAGCCGCGGCGCCCCTCCCGATCTGGCGACAGATCGAGGACGGCATCCGCCGGGGGATCGCCTCGGGCGAGCTGCGTCCCGGCGAGGCCGTACCCTCGGTGCGGGAGCTGGCCGTGGCGCTCAGGGTCAACCCCGCCACCGTGGCCAGGGCCTACCGCCACCTGGTGGAGGCGGGCATTCTCTCGGTCCGGCGGGGCGAGGGGACCTTCGTTCCCGAGGGCCTCTCCTCGGAGGCGGTGGCCACCATCCGGCGGGACGAGCTCGCCCGCGCGGCCACGGAGTATGCGCGGACCGCCGCCGAACTCGGTGTGGCCCTCGGGGAGGCGGAGGAGACGTTGCGGCAGGTCTGGAACGGGGAGCGGAAGCATGATTGAAACGGGAACCGATGCCATCGTCGCCGAGAACCTGGTCTGTGGCTGGGGGTGGAGGCGAGTCCTCCGGGGGGTCTCCTTCCGGGTCCCCCGGGCCTCTGTCTTCGCCCTGCTCGGACAGAACGGGGAGGGCAAGACGACCCTGGTGCGCTGCCTGCTGGGCCAGCTGAGGCCCCGTGCTGGCGGCGGCGTTGCTCCTGGGCATCCTGGCGCTCGCCGCACCCCTGCTCCCCCTCTCCGTTCACGCCTCGCCGGATACCGTCCGCCTCGCGGGGGCCCTGGCGGCAGGGGTCGCACTGTTCCTGTTCACCACCCTTGTGGTCGGCCCGGAGATCCTCGTGGAGAACCTCATCACAGGGCGGGAGGGCTTCCACCTGGCCCGCCCCGTGGGGGCACTCCAGCTCTGGGCGGGACGCATGGCCGCGGTCCTTGTGGTGTCGCTCGCCACGCCCCTCCTGGCCCTCCTGCCCGCCGGGCTGCTGGTGGGCGTGGGGGAGGTCGGAGATGCTGTGACCGACCCCTCGCTGTTGTACCCGGCGCTCCTGGTCCCGGCAGCCGTGACCGCGGCGGCCCTCGTCCGCCTCATGGTCCGGGTCCGGTCGCCCTGGGTGCTGGTTCTGCTCTCGGGGATCGTGGGGGCCGGGTGGGCCTGGTACGCCTGGATCCTGGTCCCGTCCATCCGCGTCACTTTCGCCGCCTTCCGGGTATGGCCCCTGCTGGCCTCTCCCGTTTCCTGGTCCCTGGCCCTGCTGGCCGGCAGTGCCGCCGCTGCGGTGCGGGGCAGGCTCGACCCCTCGAGGGCTTCCGCTGCCGGCGCCGTGACTTCGGTGGCACTCCTCGCCCTGTCCACGGTCCTGTTCGTCGGTACCTTCCGCTGGGCCCTCGCCGCCGGACCCTCCCACATCCAGCGAATCACCCTCGCCACCAGCGCTCCGCGGGGGCCGTGGGTGACCGTCCTGGGGACTGTCCGCCGGGCCGGCCTGCGTTTCAGGACAACCTTCCTCACCGACGTACGGCGGGGACTGTGGGTGTCCCGCCAGGACATCATGGGAGGCGTATGGAACCTGGCCTTCAGCGGCGACGGCCACCGGGTCGCCATCTCCAGCCTGGGCTCCCCAGCGTCGCGCGAAGGCCCCGAACTGGTCAGTGTGCTGGAGCTGCCCTCGGGTCCGGACGGCCGCCCCTCGCCCCTGCTGAGCCTCGGGCTCCCGGAGAGGCCCCTGCAGCTGGCGCTCTCACCGCAGGGAACCCGGCTCCTCGCCCTGTTCGGGGACCACCTCACCGTGTGGGACACGGACACGGGGGCCCCAGTGACCCGGGCCCGTGGGGCCACCACGGGCAACCTGCTGGCCCTGGTGGACGACGACGGAAGCGTCTGGCTCGTCCTGCCGTCCGAAGGCCACGGAAACTGGAGGGCCTCCGGGGTGAGGGTGGCGAGGATCGGGCCCGGTGACCGGTTCTCCTCGCCCGTGTGGCGGCTCGAGACCCGCTCCCCCAAGCTCCACATCCTCCACCCCGCCGGAGATCCCGGCGGGGAGGTGGTGGCACTCGCGGTGCGTGGCGCCGATGAAACCCGATGGATCACCATCCGCCGGCTCCGCACCGGCGAGGAGCTGTGGCGGAGCCCACTCCCGGACACGAACGCGCCGCTCCAGGTTCTACCGCTGGAGCCGGAGCGCGTGCTGGTCCTCGTGGCCAGCACGAAGCAGGGGGTCACCATGGTGCGGCTCGCCACCCCGGCCGGCACCGCCTGGTCCAGTGAGGTGGAGGGCAGGGACCGGGTCCACGCGGTGCCCGGCCCCCGGGAGGGAACGGCCCTGCTGTGCTGGGACCTCGAGCCCGGGCCGGCCTTCCGGAAGCCACGGACCGCGCTCCTGGACCTGTCCACCGGCGAGACGACCCCCCTGGGTGACGGCCTGCGGCCCGCCGCGATCCCGTGGCTCCACAGGACCCTTCCCCAACCGGGCACCCCGGGTTCCCGGCTCCTGATCCGCGAGGAACGCGAGCTGGTCCTCCTGGGGGAGGGAGGCTCGCTCGTTCCCGTGCCCCTCCGTTGAGGGCAGGACACCCCGGGAAGACGGGAGCTCAGTCCCCGGACGGATCGAAGACGGGGCTGGCGGCGGGGGGCTCCTCCACGAAGAGGATCCGCCGGTTGGTCCAGTCCACGGCCACGAGGCTGCCGGTGGGGAGGAAGCGGTCGAGCCCCAGGCGCCGGGTCAGTGCCCGGATCACCCCGCCGTGGACGAAGAGGAGGTGCCTGCCCGGGGGCAGTCCCGAGAGAAAGGACTCCAGCCGGCGTTCCAGGTCCTCCAGCGACTCGCCCCCCGGAGCGGCGAACTCCCGGAACTGCAGCACGGCGTCCCGCGTGGCCTCGTCCACCTCGGCGAAGGGAAGCCCCTCCAGGTCACCGAAGTTGAGCTCCCGGAGACGCCGGTCCGGGACGGGTTCGCCCCAGGCGAGCCGTGCCGTCTCCAGCGCCCGCACCAGGTCCGAGGCCCAGACACCGTCGAAGTCCACGCTGGCGAGCCGGTCCGCCAGGGCCCCGGCCTCCCGCCGGCCCCGTTCTGTCAGCGGAGGATCCGACCACCCCGCCACCTCCCGGACCACGCTGCGGGTGGTCTCTCCGTGGCGGACGAGCCAGATCTCGAGGATCCCGGTGGACGTTTCCATCTTCCGGAGTGTACCCGAGCCACACGGGACCGCAGGTGGTGGAAGGTCTCCTCCACAGGCCAGGACTCCTTGCAGGGCCGGCGAGTCGTCAGCGCAGCGAACACGTCGGCCACGGTGGGTACCCGCGCCTCCATGGGGATCCCCCGGCCGGTGAGCCCGTCCGGGTCGCCTGAACCGTCCGCGGCCTCGTGGCGGTACCGCACGATGTTGAGGAGCATCTCCGCGTGCGGAAGCTCCACGAGCGACCCGTCCTCCAGCAGGGTCTCCACATGACCTCGAGGCGCTGCGAGATGTGGTGATTTCGCCGCATGAGCGAACGAGGCGTGGCCCGGCCACGTCGCAGTGAGCGAATGCAAGAATGCACCGCAGATCGCGGTGCCTCGAAAGCCGCAGTGGATGTCCACGGACGGTGGCCGATGTCCTGGTGGGGCCGATGGGGTCGATTGTGACGAGAACCAGCGGCTCACGGACCTCGCCGAGGGGATTGGAGGCCCGGCACCGCCGGACCGGAAAGGGTGGGGGACGGCGTCAGGTCCGTCCGCTGGTTCCGTCACACGATCACCAGATTGGCAACGGGAAAACGCAGCGCGCTCCAACACAGCGGAGCGCGATCGGAACATCAAGCGGATGGTGGAGCCGATGGGGATCGAACCCACGACCTCAGCATTGCGAACGCTGCGCTCTCCCAGCTGAGCTACGGCCCCGTACGGGGGCGTATCCTAGCGCGAAAGCTCCCGGGGCGCAAGGCTTGAGCGGCCCCGGACCGGGAGCGCCCCGGATCAGTCCACCTTGAAGGCCACGTCCACCGTGACCTGCCACTCCACCACCCGGCCGTCGGACACCGCGCCACGATGCTCCGTCACCTCGAACCAGGCCAGGCCGTGCACGGACTCGGCCGCCTTGGCCACCGCAAGCTCCACCGCCTTCTCGAAGCTCTGGTCCGAGCAGCCCACCACGCGGATCTTCTTGAAGACCTTGTCTCCCATGGCTCACCTCCTGTGACAGTACCCGTCCAATGTACCACCGTCCGTACGGAAGCCGTCCGCCCGACCGCCGGCGAAGAGGCAAAGAGGTGAAGGGTGGAGCCCACCCGCCCGCCCGAGGACACGGGGGAGCGGGGGTGCATCGGTGCAGGGGAGCGGGGGTCGGGGGCACGGACGGGGTCAGGGTCGGGGCCATCGACACGGACACGGACACGGACACGGACGGCATCACGATCGGGGCCGGGCTCGGGAGAGCAGGGGCGCAGGCCGCGAGGAGGACGGTGTGCCCGATCCACCTCGGAAATTCCTCATTCGTTTCACCTCGGCCACTTGCAAAACGTTCTGAAGGTCATGCCTTTCGGCCTGGCTTGAAATCGAACGTACGTTCAGGGTTTTTCTCTCTTCTTCTCAATCCAATAAATCCGTGGAATCCGTGGTTCATTCTCCCGGGCGGGCGGGTGTCGCACCTCGCGCGGGCGGCCGGGCGGGCGGCGCACCCATCCCCGACGAGTGGGCCGGAAGCGCCTCATTCGTTTCACCTTTCACGTTTCACGTTTCACGACAGGGCGGGTGGGCGGCGCCGCCCCGGCTCCGGGTGGTAGAATCGTCGCCCGGCGAAGGGGGGACCATGGCACGACTCAACCCGGGGGAGCTGGAGATCGACCTGTTCTGCAAGGGGATCAGGATCGATCCGTCCTGCCGCCTGGACCGGGACGCACGGCTGTTCTCCCGGACCCGGGCGGGGCTGGGCTCCGGCCTCGAGCTGGTGATCCCGGGCGACCTCAAGGACATCTGGATGAACGTCCCCGTGGAGGAGGACTTCTGCGCCCTCTCCCCCTACGAGATGCGCTGGGACGAGACCCTGGGCTACCACGTGCTGGACACCCGCTCGGACGAGGCCTACCCCGTGCGCATCCCACCCACCCCCGGATGGTACGAGCGCACCACGTCCTCCGGCGTGCCCATGTCCAGGATCGGCGTGCTCCAGGGGACCTACCTGGGCATCTACGTCTCCGAGGCCTGCATGTTCTGGACGCCCCAGGAGAACGCCAACTGCCGCTTCTGCACCTCCGGCGTCAACGTGGGGGTCAACGAGGTGACCCGCAAGCGGGTGGCCGACGTGGTGGAGGTGGCCCACGCGGCCCAGCAGGAGTCGGGTGTCACCTTCACCCACTTCAACGCCGGCTACCAGTGGGAGGACAAGCCCGAACACACCCGGGCCCACGGCCTCAACCGTGCGGCGCCCTTCGTGAAGGCGGTCCGGGAGCAGGTGGGCGGCTTCATCGGCGTGCAGGTGGCTCCCGTGCTGGAGCAGGACCTGTGGAAGTACGACTGGCTGGTGGAGCTGGGCGCCGACCACTTCTCATTCTGCTACGAGTTCCACAACCCCGAGTACTTCCGGGAGTACTGCCCCGGCAAGTTCGGCCACCTGGGCCAGGACGCCTTCTTCCGGGCCATGGAGTACAGCTCGAAGCTCCTGGGCAAGGGCAAGGTTTCCGGCGAGATCATCGCGGGCATCGAGCCCATCGAGGACACCCTGGCCGCCATCGACCACATCACCTCGGTGGGCGCCTTCCCCACGGTGTGCATCTTCCGACCCCTGATCGGCGCGGACATGGAGCACTTCCCCTCCCCCGCCTCCGAGGACATGCGCCGGGTCTACGAGCACCTCTGGCACGCCATGGTCCGCAACCGCATCCCCTTCGAGATCATCCCCAACATCGAGGTGAGTCTGGTGGTCCAGCCGGGTGATGCGGCCTACCTGGCTCCGCGGGACCTGCGGTGGCGCTCCTACCGGGCCTGGAACTCCGTGCTGCGGACCCTGGCGAAACCCTATGTGGCCTGGAAGATGAAGCCGCGCCCGGTGAAGGCCTCGGCGAAGGACCACCCCAAGCTCCCGCCCAGGCTGCCGGCGGCACCGTCCACGGGGGGTTCGGAGGAGGCAGCATGATCGTCAACCTCTCCGAGGATGGCGTGATGGAGCGGCTGGAGGCGGCAGGTGGGCTTCCCGCAGGCCCGGAGATCCTCCAGCGCCTGAAGGAGAGCGAGGAGCCCTTCTTCGTTGTGGCCGGGGGCTCGGGCCTCGAGTGGGGGGTGGCCAACGAGGTGAAGGGCTCCCCCAACCGTGCCCGGCTGAAGCTGTTCGTCCCCGACGGGACAGACCAGATGGCGGTGGTGGTGGGGTACAAGCCCTCCCAGATCGCCTGGTCGCGGGACCGCTACGCCTACGGCGTCTGGGAGATCCCCGTCCGGGACGGCGAGGCCCGGGTGGATCCCGAGGTCCTGGAGGCCTGGCTGGCCTTCCAGGTCTCCGGCTTCCACCCCGAGAGGCGCCCCGCCAACCTCCTGCGCCAGATCGCCTACGACATCCCGTACTGACCCCCACCTGCCGCGGGCTGTCGAGAACGATTCCGGGGAGTGCTATACTCCGCCGAACTTTCGGGTCCACGGACCTCTCTCGGAGTCACCCAATGCGTCAGCCCAGAATCGTGCTTCCCCCGGACGAGATGCCCCGCCAGTGGTACAACCTTGCGGCCGACCTGCCCGCCGCCCCCCCGCTGGGCCCCGACGGCAAGCCCGTGGACCCTGCGGCGCTCACCGCCATCTTCCCGGAGTCCATCGTGGAGCAGGAGGTGAGCCCCGAGCGCTGGATCGACATCCCGGAGGAGGTTCTGGAGATCCTGCTCCGCTGGCGCCCCACGCCCCTGAGGCGGGCCTTCGCCCTGGAGCGGTATCTGGGCACACCGGCCCGCATCTACTACAAGGACGAGAGCGTCTCCCCCGCCGGCTCCCACAAGCCCAACACCGCCGTGCCCCAGGCCTGGTACAACAAGCAGGCGGGGGTGGAGCGGCTCACCACCGAGACCGGTGCGGGCCAGTGGGGCAGCGCCCTGTCCTTCGCCTGCTCCCAGGTGGGGCTGGGCTGCAAGGTCTACATGGTGCGGATCAGCTACGAGCAGAAGCCCTTCCGCAAGGCCATGATGGAGGTCTGGGGCGGCACCTGCGTGCCCTCGCCCAGCCCGGAGACCGCGGCGGGGCGGGCCATCCTGGAGCAGGATCCCGACTCCCCCGGCAGCCTGGGCATCGCCATCAGCGAGGCCGTGGAATCCGCCGTGGCGGACACCACCGGCACCACCAAGTACTCCCTGGGCAGCGTGCTCAACCACGTGCTGCTCCACCAGACGGTCATCGGCCTGGAGGCGAAGAAGCAGCTGGCCCTGGCCGGCGAGGGCGCCCCCGACGTGGTGATCGGCTGTGCGGGCGGCGGAAGCAACTTCGCGGGCCTCGCCAACCCCTTCATCGCCGACAGGATGGCCGGTGGGGAGATCGAGATCCTCCCCGTGGAGCCCGAGGCCTGCCCCACGCTGACCCGGGCGCCCTACGTCTACGACCACGGCGACGTGGCGGGCATGACCCCGCTGCTGGCCATGCACTCCCTGGGCCACACCTTCGTACCGCCCACCATCCACGCTGGGGGCCTCCGCTACCACGGCATGGCGCCCCTGGTGAGCGCCGCCGTGAAGGAGGGACTCGCCACGCCCCGGGCCTACGGGCAGCTCGAGTGCTACGAGGCCGCGGTGACCTTCGCCCGGACCGAGGGGATCATCTGCGCCCCCGAGACCTCCCACGCCATCGCCGCCGCCATGGACGAGGCGGTGCGGGCGAAGGAGGAGGGTCGGGAGAAGGTGATCCTCTTCAGCTTCTCGGGCCACGGCCTCCTGGACCTCGCGGGCTACGAGGCCTTCTTCGCGGGCGAGCTCCACAACTACCCCCTGCCGGAGGAGGTGCTGGCCCGCTCCCTGGCCGTGCTGGAGGGGCTTCCCAGGCCCTGAGCCGGCCCGGTGCTCAGTGCAGCGCCATGCCGCAGCCGGCCGCGGCGCCCCCGCTCCGGGCAGAACCCCTCTCTCCTGTCACAGGATGCTGGCCAGGTCGTTCACGGCAGAATCGGGAGATGCGCCGCGACCTGCAGCCTCCAGGAGCTTCTCGGCAATGGTCTTGACGATCGTGGGATCGAGGCCCATCTGGGCTGCAAGGGCCATGCAGAACTGGATCTCCCTGGAATCTGCATCCCCATCGATGATCATCATGGCCACCACGTCGATCATCTGGCTGATCTTCTCCTGGTGATCTGTGGGAAGGACGAGCTTCACCTTCTCCGGCCTGGCAAGGAGGGCGTTGATCTCCTTCATGTCCATGCCCATCCTGATGCCGATCCTTGCCAGGAGCTGCGCCTCGGCGTCGTCCAGCTTTCCGTCGGCCAGCGCCACAGCCACGAGGTTCTTGAAGTGGCTCTTCTTCTCCTTGGTCGACCGACTCTCAAACCATCCCATCACCCGTCCTCCTTGCTCCACTGGTACTCCGCTCCGAACAGTAGGACCGTCCTGGCTCGCCACCGGAACACTGGCAGGACGGGAATGACAAGCCCCAGGTTCGCAGCCTCCGTAAGAACAGTATACCGTTCGCCTGCACCTCCCAGATCACAGGGCATCGGGAGGTTCTCCTCCACCAGTGCCGTCTTCGTCCGCCCCCCCCCTCTGGCGAAGGAAATCCAGGAAGGCCCGGGTCAGCTCGTCACTCGGTGTGCCCTTGTCCTCCCGGCCGGGATCGGCACCGGACTCGATGACCTGCCTGATCCTGGGATGAAAGATCCGGACCAGGTTCACCAGACCTTCGAACGCCCTGAAGAACTGCTTTTCCGTGAGTATGGAGTCCTCGATGGGGAACTCGATGATGGCCCGGAGCTCTCCATCGGTCGGATCGTACTCCCACTGGAGCATCTTGCTCTCCCACGACGTCATGAGCAGCGTCTGCATGAGCGGCAGCTTGTGGGGACCATCGAGATAGATGAAGAGCTTGGGTGTGAAGATCTTCAGGAACTCCCCATTCTCCTCGAGGCGCACCACCACCAGGAGGTTCTCGATCTCCTCCAGCCGGAAGGGAACGAGGATGATGGATCTCTCGTCTTCCCTGCGGAACCTGAGCCCCCGGTTCTCCAGGAATGCAGCGATCTGATCGAGACTGGTGGCCATGACTCACTCCGTCAGGGCGACGGCGTCCCCGCCGCCGGTATGTGGTGGCGTGTGCCCCCGGATGGCAGAAGAGATCTCCCGGCCCGTCACGGTCTCACGCTCGAGAAGCAACCGGGCAACCATGTCCAGAGCCGGCCGGTGGGCCTCCAGGAGCCTGGAGACGGTGGCCTCCTCCAACTTGAGCATCGCGTGGATCTCGGCCAGCGCCCCTTCGGAAGAGCGGGCCCTGGGAAGGAGTTGTTCCACGACGGGCAACGAGAGGGGACCGATCTCTCTCGACATGCCGTAACGCGACACGGCAAGTGTTGCAATTCGGGTGGCCACCTCCAGATCCTGGCTGCACCCGGCGGAGACACCATCATCACCGTAGACAGCAAGCTCCGCCCCCCGACCGGCGAGAGCGACCCTGATCCTTGAGCGGATGTCTCCGATGGTGATGGAGGCATACTCGCTCTCCGGAAGCGACTCCACGAACCCCAGGGCACGTCCCCGGGGAAGCACCGTGGCCTGATGGACGCTTCCCGGGCGCTCCAGCTCGGCCACAAGGGCATGGCCGGCCTCGTGGTAGGCGGTTCGCTCCATTTCGCCCTCCGAGGGCAGGGGCCCCTCCCTCTTGAGGCCGTACCGGACATTGGTCAGCGCTTCCCTGAAGACCCTCATGCTCACGTGGACACCCTGCTCCCCTGCAGAATCCTCGGCCTCCCTGAGCGCCAGGATCGCAGCTTCCTTGACCATCTGGGCCAGCTGCGCCCCGGAGAGCCCCATGGCTCCCCTGGCCAGGGCCTTGAGGTCCACGTCCTCCGCCAGCGGAAGAGACGCTGTCTTGATCCGAAGGAGCTCATGCCGGGCCTCGACGTCCAGGTCATCCACCGTGATGATGAGGTCGAAACGGCCCGGACGCTTGAGGGCGGGATCCAGCATGTCGGCCCTGTTGGTGGCCGCCAGGAAGAACACGGGACGGTCCTTCGAGGAGAAGCCGTCCATGGAAACCAGGAGCTGGTTCAACATGGAGTCGTGGATTCCGGCGTGCTCGCCGGACCTCCTGGCCCCTATGGCATCGATCTCATCGATGAAGAGGATCGATGGCGCGTAGGTCGCGGCCCTCTCGAAGAGCTCCCGGATGTTCGCCTCGGATTCCCCGACCCACTTGGACGCAAAATCCGTGGCACTCACGGCAAAGAACGGCAGGCCCGCCTCCCCCGCAGTTGCCCTGGCAAGGAGGGTCTTGCCATTCCCGGGCGGCCCCTCCAGCAGAATTCCCTTTGGCAGGTCCACACCCAGGGTTCCAAGGAGCTCCGGAGCCCGCATCCAGCGAATCACCTCGCCCAGCCTTCTCTTGGCCTCCCGGGCCCCCGCCACGTCACCGAACCTCTCCCCCGGAATCCCCGTGAAGGTCAGGCGGGCCGTACGATCCCTGGAGGCCACCACGGTCTGGGTGTGGATGTCCCGGGGCCTGAGGACGATCGTTCCCTCCTTGTCCTCGAACTCGATGTCGATCTCCCAGTGGAACTGGACATTCTGGCGGGTCCGGAACATCTCGCGGAGATGTCGCTCCCTCAGAAGAATCCGGCGCACATCCTCGAGGGGAGATCCCTCCCCCGCGGCCCACCTCTCGATGGGGCCCGCCAGGAACCCGCGGGCACCTCCCGAGTCCACGATCCTCTGGCTGAAATCGGGTTCGGTGTCCACCGTCAGATCCCTGTCGGAGTACAGGTACACAGGAAGATCCGGATGGGAGGTCCTGATCTTCCTGAGGGCCCTCAGCGCTCCTGTGCCCCGCTGCATGCCCTGGCTGATGTGGAGATCGAGGTCCAGGAGCACAAGATCGGCACCCTCGGCCCGGAGCATCTCGACAGCCTCGTCCCCACCGGGGGCGAAACGCCACTGGAACGCGGGGAACAGATCGGGGCAGACGCGATCATGGGGGGCGTCGGTCACCATGACCACCCTCTCGCCACCCTGGTGCAGATCCTCGAAGAACTCCCGCTCGGGCCCGTCGGGGAGACGGAGGGCAAGGGTTCTCACGCGATCGAAGGTCCCGGCCTCCTCGAAAAGCTGATGCCGGTGTTCGGTGAGCACATCCCTGAACGCATCCTTGATCATCAGTGGGATACCCGCCGTCAGGCTCCGCGCATCCAGGTCGGGTCCCAGTCTCAGGACCATCAGGGTCAGAAGACGATCATCGGGGGGTACCAGGCGAATCCCCAGCTGCGCCTCGAACTCGAGGGCCAGCTCCCCGATCGAGAGCCGGGCGATCTCCTCGAGGTCCACCGGTGTCAGGTGATTGAAGAGGATGGGATAGCCCTTGGCGAGTCGGGAGACCAGCTCCGGGGTCAGCGCCGGCTGACCCGTCAGCGGGTTCCTGGCCTCCACGAGTGCCTCCAGGACAGCAGGCCTCGAGATCGGGAACTGGCTCAGGAACCCGGACTGGTTGGGGCTGGCGTAGAGCTCCCGCCCGAGGTTCGTCGTGAACACGATCGTCGTCTCTCCGAACGAGACGTTCTCACGGGTGTGCTTGTCTTCGAGGACGCCCCGATCCAGAATCTGGAGAAACAGGTTGTGGACCACGGGATTGGCCTTCTCGACCTCATCCACCAGGATCAGGCTCTCGGGATGCTGCGCCACGAACTCCGTCAGGAGTCCCGGGCGGGCTCCCTGGTATGACGGCTCGAATCCCACCAGCATCCTGTATGAGTCTCTGTCCGCATACCCTGACATGTCGAGGCGAAGGAAATCCCCTGTCCCTCCGGAGCACAGGCTCTCCGCCATGAGCTGGGCGGTGTAGGTCTTGCCCACACCCGGAGGCCCGAGGAACAGGAGCACCGCCCTTGGAGCATCGTCCGAGGAGCGCCCGTAGATCTTGGCCTGGAAGAGGGCATCCGCGATCTGCTGGACAGCCTGCCGTTGCCCGATGACCCGCTGCGCCAGCATGTTCTGGAGCGCGTTCACGTCTTCCATCAGGCGGCCCAGGTTGGAGCTGGGCGCAGCCGGGAGGTCACCCCCCGCCTCGATGGCCTTCGGATTCGCCGCAAGGAAACTCCGGACCACCTCGTCGTCCTGCTGCACCAGCCACTTCAGGAGGTGGCTCAACGGCGGCAGGCCGCCGAATTCGCGGTACAGGTTCTGGAACCCCTCCTTGAATCCGGGTGCCAGGGGAATCTTCCTCTCCACGGGAGATGCCGCTCCAGTGGCCGTCACGACAGCTTCCAGCTCCCTGGGAACCGCCACCGCCCCGTCGTCCAGCAGCAATGAGGACACAGCCTCCCTCAAGGTCGTGTCGGCGAGGACCGCAATGATGAAGTGACGGGCTGCGAGGCCCCCCGCCCCCTCGACGACAGCCGCCCGCTTGGCAAATTCGATGGCACGTCGGGTCACGTCACCCATACCTCACCCCTCTCCCGAACCTGGTGCGGCTCTCGTCACGGGAAACGCCTCCGGCTCGAATCCCGGCATGAAGAGCCGGAGTCCGGCTCAGAACACGTCAGCACCGGAACCGAGCTTCTTCTCCCACTCGTCACCGGTGGTGGCCAGTGCGGCCAGAATGAGGACCAGCTCGTCCGGTTCGAGGCGATCAAGGATCATGTTGTGGGAGAACATCAGGATCCGCTTCCCCCCCTGTTCCACGATCTCGAACGCACCGATCTTGAAGGTGGAGTTGGCCTTGAGCAGGCCCTCGGCCACCTCCGCAGGAAGCGCTCCGGGGGGGAGCTCGGTCACGGGGGTGGAGATGCGAACCACCTGGTGCCGGGCGAGATCACCCCCCTCCAGGAGGTGGATCATCTGGGTGCGCCCTCCTGGAAGTCCCATCACACATTGAACATAGCTCTCCGACTGGCGCACCACCTTCACGTTGGCACGAGAGGCCAGTCCCTGGATCGTGTCGGCAAATGCCATAGGCTTTCTCCGCCCTCCACAGGATTTGGCAGTTGCAAAGGAGGGAATTTTTCCCAGTCTATCACAGGGGATCGGCGGAGAAGGGAGAACCGCCGGGATCGCCTTCATCCGGCTCGCTCGCCAGCCCGCAGGTCTCGTTCCAGATCCCCTCCAGAGCGGGTCCAGGCCTGTCCCTGGAGAACCGCTCCGCCACCGCACGCCTGCCGGCCTCGCCCAGCTCCAGGGCGAGCCCGGGGTCCTCCGCGAGGCTCCGGATGGCTGCGGCCATGGCCTCCACGCTGCCCGGGTCCACGTGGAGGCACCCCGCCGCCGACCACTCCGCGGTGCCCCCGGCGTTCGCGACGATCACCGGAGTGCCGACGGCCAGGGCCTGGAGGCCCAGGATCCCGAAGGGCTCCTGCCACCGTGCGGGGAAGAGGAGGGTCCGGGCCGAGCGCAGCCGCCCCAGGAGGGCCTTCTGGTCGAGCCAGCCGAGCACCGTGCTCCCCTCGAGCTCCGCGCCCAGGGGGCCCTCCCCCGCCACCAGGAGGGGCAGTGGAGCTCCGGCGAGGCGCCAGGCCTCCCAGGCGTCCAGGGGCGCCTTGTGGGCCACCAGGCGCCCCCCCAGAAGGAGGAAGGAGCCCGCCTCCCGCCGGGGGGCGCCGGGCTCCACCCACGGCGGCACCACCCGGGCTCCCGGGAGTCCCGCGCGCTCCAGCTCGCAGGCCATGTAGCGCGAGAGCACCACCACGGCCCGGGCGCCGGCGAGCGTCCGGAGGCGGGACCGCGTGAGCTCCAGAAGGCGGGACCGGTAGGCTGTATCGGGGAGGCAGGTGCGGCAGGCGCTCTCCCCCATGGGTTCCGCGCAGGGTGTTCCATCGGGCAGCGTCCTTCCGGGCCCGGGGCAGAAGATCCGGTGGTCCTGCACGGTGACCACGGCCCGGCCCGTGGCCACGGCACGCTCCAGGGCCACGGGGTTCATGACGTTCTGGATGTGGACGACGTCCGCCGTACCGAGGAGGCCGTCCAGACGGCCCAGGCGGGCCTCCGAGGCCACCGCGCTCCCCAGGCCCCGGACCACCACGGTCTCCAGGCCCGGGATCCCCCCACTCCCCGGGGCCACGCTCCCGGCGGCCAGCGTGACCCGGTGCCCCGCCTCCGCCGCAGCGCCCACCACCTGGCGGAGGTGCCACCCCGCCCCGCCCGGGCCCGGCCAGCGGTCGGTGAGGAACAGCAGTTCCATGGGGGGATCGTAGCAGCCGGAGGGGAACAGCTGGTGCCCCGCCCGTGTTGTGCCGGGCGCGGGAGTAACCGGCGCCCTCGCCCCGCCATACCTCCCGGTGGAAGGAGATCGCATCATGCGGCGTTTCGATCTGGCGGCCGGCCTGGCCGCCGTGACGGTGGTGATCGCGGCCTGCGGAGGCCCGGCACTGGCCACCCAGGGGAGACCATCGTCCGGGGAGAAGGACACCATGACGAGAAACGAGAAACCGGATCCCGAGGACCTGAAACGGAAGCTCACCCCCGAGCAGTACCGGGTGACCCAGCAGTGCGGCACCGAGCCGCCCTTCCGGAACGCCTACTGGAACCACAAGGAGCCGGGCATCTACGTGGACGTGGTGACCGGCGAGCCCCTCTTCAGCTCCCTGGACAAGTACGATTCCGGCTCCGGCTGGCCCAGCTTCACACGGCCCATCGAGCCCGCCAACGTGAAGGAGCACCGGGACGCCAGCCTGGGCGTGGTACGGACCGAGGTCCGCTCGGCCCACGGCGACTCCCACCTGGGGCACGTCTTCCCCGACGGGCCGCGCCCCACGGGCGAGCGCTACTGCATCAACTCGGCCGCCCTCCGCTTCGTCCCCGTGGAGAGGATGGCCGAGGAGGGCTACGGCGACCACCTCGGGCCCTTCGTGGAGGCCGGGCTCGTCACCGCTCCGGAGAGCACCGCCCGGACCGGTGAACGGACCGAGGTCGCAACCCTCGCGGGCGGCTGCTTCTGGGGGGTGGAGCACCTCATGCGCGAGCTCGACGGCGTCCTCGACACCGAGGTGGGCTATACCGGGGGCACCACCGAAAACCCCACCTACGGACAGGTCTGTACGGGCAGGACGGGCCACGCCGAGGCGGTGCGGGTGGTCTTCGATCCCGATCGGGTCTCCTACGAGGAGGTCCTGCGGTACTTCTTCCGGATCCACGACCCCACCACGAAGAACCGCCAGCACAACGACGTGGGCACCCAGTACCGCTCCGCCATCTTCGTCCACTCCGAGGCGCAGCGAAGAATCGCCGAGAGGGTCCGGGCCGAGGTGGAGGCCTCCGGCGACTGGACGCGGCCCGTGGTCACCGAGATCGTCCCCGCCGGTCCCTTCTGGCCCGCCGAGGAGGAGCACCAGGACTACCTTGTCAAGCATCCCAACGGGTACAACTGCCACTTCCTGAGGGAGTAGCCGTGGGTGTCGGCGGCGGAGGGCGGCGGCGGAAGACGGCGGCGGAAGACGGCGGCGGAAGACGGCGGCGGAAGACGGCGGCGGAAGACGGCGGCGGAAGACGGCGGCGGAAGACGGCGGCGGAAGACGGCGGCGGTTGGTCACCTCCGGGTCGTTCTGTCATGAGAGGCCTAGCTTCCGGGCGCCCCGGCGTCAAGGGTGAACCTGCGGCCGCTGCGCGGCCCTTGACTCCGGGGCGCCCGGAAGCTGAGGGGCCTCCATGAACGACCCGGAGGTGACCATGACCCACGCCCTTCCAGCCAACCACCCCCTTGACGCCGTCAACCTCGCCATGGAGGCCGCTGCCATCGCACTGGCTCTGGCACGCAGGGTGCCCGCGCCATTAAGGCCCGTGGCAGACCAGCTCATCCGGGCTGTGAGCTCCGTCCCCGCCAACCTCGCCGAGGGCCATGGGCGCACTGGCAGGGACCGCTACCACCACTGGCGCATCGCCTACGCCTCCGCAAAGGAGGCCGATATCCACCTCCGTCTGCTCCTCGGAGCTGGTGCTGTCGATCCCGAACGGGCCACCACCGCCCTCTCCCTCCTCGACCGCTCCCGCGGCGCCACCTGGAGGCTCCTCCACCCGCCCATTCCGTAAGGGGGTGAACACCTCGGCCGGGTGTGCTTCAGCAACCGATTGGAGCCGGGGGCGCGCCCGGGACAACCTCCGCCCCCGCTCACCGTCGCTGCGTTCCGAAGAAGGACGCGCCTGCACCCCGAGAAGAACCCCGTGGAAGCGGGTGCTTCAGCGCCCGCCCCCAGCTCCGTGACAGGGTCACGGCCACCGGCGCTGTCACGACCACGAACACCCTCACCGGCACGGCACGCGGCTATTCTGACCCCATGGAGCCCGGATACGAGACGCCCGCCGGGGAAAGGACCAGGGACGCACCATTCGATAACACTCGCTACCTGCACACGGCACCTTTCCTTTCTGTCACGCTCTCCATCTCATCATGTTACTAAGGCGAAGGAAAGCATCCCGACACAGACGACTGGCAATCTCAAGATTGCCGGGGCGTTCTTGCACCGATGACTGGCCATCGGAGTCCTGGCGGCTCGGTCTGGTGCGTTTCGTTCCCCTTAGTAAAAACTGGGACGTGCTGGTCATCCATCGCCACAGGCTCCTGGCGACCTTTGAGCTCAAGTCCCAGGTAGGTTCCTTCGGCAACAACTTCAACAACCGCTCCGAAGAGGTCATCGGCGCCGCGGCCGACCTCTGGGCTGCTCACCGGGAAGGTGCGTACTTCCCTGAGAACGCCAGCACCACCCGAAATGACTCAGTTTCCGAGCCCCGCGAACCGCTCCTCAACCCGAACGTTCAAGACGACCCGAGACCACCCTTCCTCGCCTGGCTCATGCTCCTGGAGGATTGCCCCACGTCACGTGGACCAGTCGGAGTTGACGAACCCCACTACCGAACTTTCCCCGAATTCACCGGCGCGTCTTACGCCGAACGCTACCGCATCCTCTGCGAGCGCCTTATGACCCGCCGCCTTTATGGCGCCGCCGCCCTAATTCTCTCCGAAAGAAATGCCGGTGGCACTTCCGGTCATTTCAATACCCTCTCCGAGCCAACCAGCATCCGCTCCCTCTTCGCCGCCTTCGCCGCCAAGCTCCTGGCAGAGCTTCCCGAGGGTATACGGTACTGAGGAGAGGGGAACGGGCCAGAACGGGAACTGTGCCAAGGGTGCTATTGGGCACTTGTGCCAGGCGGTACCAGCCACCGAGACGTGGTGTTTGGAGATCCAGCCTCGTAGGCGAACACGAGATCCGTCGCGCTATCCCGGGCCGGAGAGCACGGACAGGTTCAGGGTCACGGACAGGGGCAGGGACAGGGACGGGCTCCGCGGCAGCGTCGGCGGACGGCGGCCGAGAACGGTGGCCGGGTTCCCTGCCCGGGTCCGTAACAGTGCCCGCGGCCGTGACCATGGCCGCGGCTCTGTCCGTGACCACGTCGTAAATCCTCGCCCTGGCCCGGGTTGTGGGGGGAGGGGTTGTGGTGCAGTGTTGGGGGATGGACGGTGAGGCACCGGATCGTGAGGCGGAGCGTCTGGCCGGGGAGCTGGCGGGGAGTGGGTTGGGGGAGATGGGGAGACTCTGGCGATGTCCCGAGGAGTTGAGGTCTCGGGTTGTGGCATACGCACGGGGGTGCCGTGTGGGCGGGGAGACGGTGGCGACCACGTCCACGGCCATGTCAGGGTTGCTGTCCGGGTCAGGGACGGGGTCACCGTCACCGGCACTGCGAACACCGCTCCGGCATCCCCCGAGGAAGGCCTGCTGCGTTGCGGGTGACGTCCGGAAGGAGGCCCTGGCCACCGCCATCCTCGACCGCCTGCTGCACCACTGCCACGTGGTCCAGATCGACGGTGAGAACGTCCGTCTCAAGGACCTCGAACGCCCCCTCGCTTCCGGAAACAACGGATGAAACCCACACGGACACCACGACTCATTCGCGGCGGCCCTGCCCCCCTCGGGGGGCAGGGTGACCCCCCTGAAAGGAGGTGATCCCCTCATGTCCCGCCCCAGGCCGATCGACACCCCCCTGGGATCCATGCGGGAATCCGGGTGTCCCCCAACTGCGGGATCCTGGGTGTCCCTTGACACTTGGTCCGAGGCCGGGGTGGGTGGAGACGCGGAGCCGGCCGAGGATAAGCGGCCGAGCACGTCCCCTCCGGGGAGGCGATGCGGGTGCAGCACCGGGCCGCGAGGGGGCGGTTGTCACGGTCCCAGGAAAGATCAGAAAGTGAGAGGGTGAGGGCGGCCCCCGCCCACCCGGCCGGGAGAGCAGGGGCGAGGGGGAGGACACCTCGACCCGGTGCGCTTCAGCAACCGATTGGAGCCGGGGGCGCGCCCGGGACGACCGCCGGACGCGGTCGCCGTTCACCGCCGCCGTCCCCGATCCCCGACGCCGCCCTCCGCCCCCGGACGGCCAGGCGAATCGGCCTCCGTACGCCCTGCTTCCTCACTTCCTCACGCCCTGACCTCCTCACCCTCCTTCGTTTCACGTTTCACCTTTCACGTTTCACGAACGGGTGGACGACCCCGCTTGACAAGTATTAAGGCTATTCTAAAATAGTGATGCTATGAAGGAGGCCGGCTCCGAACCCCTCGAGTGCGCGGCCCCGGACATGTCCCCGGAAACCCTCCGGCGGCTCCGGGAGGAGCTGGACCGGCGGGAGGGATTCTTCCGGAGCCTCGCGGAGCAGCACGCGCTGCTGGCCAGCGATTCGCGGCTCAGGATCCTGAGCCTGCTCCGCTGCGTGGGGGAGCTCTGCGTCTGCGACCTGGCCACCATCCTCCGCATGACGCCGGCCGCCGTCTCCCAGCACCTGAGCCGGCTCAGGGGCGGCGGGCTGGTGCGATCCCGGCGGGACGGGATGACCATCCACTACAGCCTGACCCGGGACACCTGGGTCCCCGTGGATCCCCCGCCCCTCCTCGAGTCCTCCGGGGACGCTCCGCCCGGCCCATGAACGATCCGGGTTTCCTGGGGCGGCCGGAGGAGCGCCGGGCCTACGTCGTCACGAAGCTGGCCGTGCTCGCCGGCGCCGCGGTGCTCACCGTCCCCCTGTCCCACTGGCTCGGAACCCGCGCCTGGCTCGGGTTCGCCGCCTTCGCTGCGTTCATCCTGCTGTCCACGGCCGGGGTGCTGGCCGCCACCCGGAAACGGTCCCCCTCCGCGGAGGGGCCGCCCCCGGCGAACGGGACCGGTGCCGCGGACCCGGTGGATGGGGACCCCGTGGTCCTGCCGGTGGAGGACAGCCTGGACCTTCACCCCTTCGCCCCCGCCGAGATCCCCTCGGTGGTGGAGTCCTACCTGGAGGCGGCGTGGGCCGCGGGCTTCAGGGAGGTCCGCCTCATCCACGGCCGCGGGATCGGGGTGCAGCGGGAGCGGGTGCGCTCGGTCCTCTCCCGGAATCCCCTGGTCCGGGAGATCCACGATGCGCCACCGGGCCGCGGCGGCTGGGGTGCCACCATCGCCCACCTGGTGGACCGGAGGTAGCGGACTACCCCCTCTCCGGCCACCCCGGCGCCGGCACGCCCAGCACCGCCAGCCGCTCCCACACCGGCCAGGCGGAAAAGGTCCGGCCGCCGATGGAACCCACCCTCCGCACCCCGGCCACCGATCCCGTGAGCCACACCCGTTCCATGACGGCAAGGCTACCAGAGGCACTCTGCTATGCTCGCGCCGGAGGTGTGCCATGGGCGAGCCGAAGCTGACACCCGGGGACATCCTGGAGGAGCACCGGGGCGACGCGAAGGTCTACGGGGGCGCCACGGCCCTGGAGGGTGTCCGGGTGCTCCGTCTCCAGCGCCACGTGGACGACCGGGGCCTGTTCCTGGAGATCTACCGGAGGAAGGCCACGCACCCCGGCTCGGAGCCGCTCGCCAGCTTCTTCGAGGGGCTCACCGTGGCCCAGATGAACTACTCGGTGGTGGACCACACCAGCACGGTGAAGGGCCTGCACTACCACCTCCACCAGACCGACGTGTGGTTCTGCCCCCCGGAGAGCAAGATGAAGATCGTCCTGTGGGACCTCCGGAAGGACTCCCCCACCAGTGGGAAGACCCAGGTGCTCGTGGCCGGGGGCGGCAGGGACCTCTGGGTGCGGATCCCACCGGGCGTGGCCCACGGCTACCGGCCCCTCACCGCTCCGTGCGCGCTCCTCTACATCGTCACCCGGGAGTTCGACCTGGAGGACCCGGACGAGTACCGGATCCCCTGGGACCACCCCGCCGTCCGGGACCTCTGGGAGGTCGAGAACGCCTGATCCGCCGGACCCCGGTCAGGGCCGCCAGTCGTCCACGGGAACGGGATCCGCGAAGGAACCGTCCACGCTCCACCGGGCGACCCAGATGTCCTGATCCAGTTCGCCCGGCGTGTACCGGGGCCTGCAGAAGAAGACCCACTCTCCGTCCCGTGTGGGGTTGGCCTCGGTGAGGACCGTCCGGAACCGCCCGGGAAGCCTCGCAGCCCGGGCCACGCCCCCCACGAAGAGCAGCTGACGGTCGTTCCGGCAGAACAGGAGCTCGTTGGCCGGCCCCACGCGCGGCGACCACTCCGCCCCCGGGGTGTTGATCCGGGGATCCAAGGGGGTGGGCTGGTTGCCGGCCTTCGGGTTGAGGAGCAGGATGTCGGAGCTGCCGGTGCCCGTGCGTGTGGAGACGAAGGCCAGCATGGTGGAGCTTCCCGCCAGGTACACGGCGTCCCAGGCATCGCCATCACCGAGGACCTCCAGCCGCTCCACATCGCTCCACGCCGCGCGGGTGTTCTTCCGGAACGCCACCCCGACCCAGGGCTCGCCTCCCGGTGACCGGACCGTCAGCAGGCACCGGGTCTCGCCCGGGTCCATCCAGCTGAGCTCCACGGAGTCGGCCTCCCCGAGCCCACCGAACACCACCGGGGAGGGCGCGCTCCAGCCACCCTCTCCGAGCTCCGTCCGGTAGACCCGCTCCACGGCGGACCCGTCCTCCCCTGGGAAGGGAAGCCCGGGCCTCGGGGCGCCGATCCATCCCGTCCCGGCCTTCCACGGCCGCCTCGGGCGGGCCGTGAAGTACAGCACCCTGCCGCCCTGGAGCGGTACGGGAGCGTGTTCGATCCCCGGCGAGTTGATGCGTGCGGGATCGCTCTCCTCCCCGGCAGCCTCGCGACCCGCAAGCAGGGGCAGCTTCCACCGCCGAAACGTCTCGAAATCCATCAGGTAGCGGGCCTCCATCAGGATCTTCGTCGATCCCACCATGCGCGTGGTCCCCTCCACCGGGAGGGCCACCATCTCGGTGCCCGCCGGGACGTCCTCCAGGGCACGATCCCCGTCCAGGACCACCACCGTGTCCGGGCCGGCGGTCACCTCCGCCGTCAGTCCGCCCTCCACCGAGGGCGTGGGTTTCCCGTGCTCCGCCCGGTCCCGGACCAGCAGCCTGGGTGGCGCCACCCGCAGCCGGACCACCACCGACTCCGTTCCCTCGGGTCCCGGGCTCACCTGGAGCAGGTTTCCGTACACGGTGGTGTCCGGCTGGGGCGTGGGCCGCTCGGGGTCCACCATCCGGCAGCCGGCTCCGGCCACCACCACGCCTGCCAGGGTTGCCCAGGTGAGAAGAACGTTGATCCTCATGTCGACCTCCCGTCAGAGAAGGATACCAGCGATTGTGGCAGTGAGCCACGAGGCGAACGCACCCCCGAACATGGCCCTGAGCCCCAGCCTGGCCAGATCCTTCCGGCGGCTGGGGGCCAGCGCCGAGATCCCACCGATCTGGATCCCGATGGAGGCGAAGTTGGCGAAGCCGCACAGGGCGTAGGTGGAGATGATCACGGCCCGCTCGCCCAGGGCCCCCTCGTGGATGTAGGTGCCCAGCTGGCCGTAGGCCACGAACTCGTTGAGGGACAGCTTGATCCCCAGGAGGTTGCCCACGCGGGAGGCCTCGGCCCAGGGCACACCCATGAGCCAGGCCAGGGGGCGGAGCAGTGTCCCGAACAGCGTCTGGAGGGATCCAGGGAAGATCCCCTGGTACTCGCCGGTCACCGGTGACATCCCCCCGGAGCCGTAGGTCACCCACGCCCCGCCGAGCAGTGAGCCGTCGATCAGGCGGTCACCGAAGTTGAGGATCACGTCGATGACCGCGATCAGCGCGATGAAGCCGAGCAGCATGGCGCCCACGTTGACCGCGAGCTTCAGGCCGTCGGTGATCCCGGCCGTGGCGGCCTCGATCACGTTGTCGGAGGTCCCCAGGGGGGGCAGCTCGGTGTCGCCGGCCGTCCTCGAGTGCTCCAGCTCCGGGTAGATGATCTTGCCGATCACCAGGGCCGCCGGGGCCGACATGACGCTGGCCGCAATGAGGTGCCCCGCAGGAATGCCCATGGCGATGTACCCCGCCAGCACCCCCCCGGCGATGGTCGCGAACCCCCCGACCATCACGGTGAGCAGCTCCGAGGGGGTCATCTCCTCCAGGAAGGGACGGATGAGCAGGGGAGCCTCCGTCTGCCCCACGAAGATGTTGGCGGTGCACGAGAGGGTCTCGGCGCCGCTGGTCCCGATGGTCCAGCGCATGAAGCGGGCCACCGCCTCGATCACCTTCTGCATCACGCCGAGGTGGTAGAGGATTCCCATCACGGCACCGAAGAACACGATGGTGGGCAGAACCTTGAAGGCGAAGAGGAATCCGAAGCCGGGCCAGGCCGCGCCCTCGCCGGGGAAGAAGTACCTCGGATCCGCGAGGTTCCCGAAGAGGAACCGCGCCCCGTAGTCCGAGAGGTTCAGGAAGGCGGCGACCTTCGTGGAGAACAGTGAGAACAGCTCGCGGCCGTGGACGCCACGCGCCACCACGGTGGCCACGCCGAACACCACCAGAAGCGCCCCCGCCCAGCGCTGGGCCGTCTGGAACCGGCGCGTCCACCCGTTGAGCATCATGAAGAGCACCAGACCCGCGAGCGCCCACGGCAGGAGCCCCGGGATGTATCGGGCCGCCAGCCCGCCCACCGCGCAGGCCACCACCGCTCCAACGACCAGCGGCCCCCAGCCACCGCCGAACCGCCGGTGGTCCACCTGCAGCATGTAGACCACCACCAGCAGGCCGAGAACCCCCATGGCGATCCAGCTCCACACGTCCTGGCGGAGGATCACGAGGGCGAAGAGGAACTGGAGGCCGATCCCCCACGCCACCGTCCGGACCTGGACGTGACGACGGTGGAAGGACAGGGCCCACGCCATGCCCAGCAGCGCGATCATTCCCAGGACACTCACCGCGTTGGCAGCCATGGAATCCCCCTTCGGGCCGGGTGGCCTGCATCACTCTAGCAAGGCTCCCCCGTGAGGGGGGAGGTCGACCCCCGAGCTCCCGGCATGGCACCTCACGGGTCGCACCGGTAGGATGCCACCATGGAGGTGAGCCGTACCGAGTTCGAGGCCGTGGTGGCCGAGGCCATGGACCGTATCCCGTTGCCCTTCGCACAGGCACTGGAGAACCTGGTGGTCCAGGTCCACGAGACGCCCACCCGCGAGATGATCGAGGCGGTCGGACTGGACCCGGCCCGGCACACGCTCTTCGGACTCTACACCGGGGTCGCACTCTCCCACCGGGGTGACGGGTACGGCAACGTCCTCCCCGACGTTGTTCTCATCTTCCGCCTGCCTCTCCTCGCGGCCTGCCCGACCCGTGCCGCCCTGCTCCGCCAGATCCAGCTCACCCTCCTCCACGAGGTCGGGCATCACCTGGGTCTGGACGATGCCCAGATGGCCGCCTGGGAACGGTCGTTCGAGGGGTTCGGGGACGGCAGGGCCTGAGGGCGCGGGGAAATCCCCCCGTGATCGGCCCGCGTCACTCCGGACCGTGGCTCTCCGCAGGGGTCAGGAGCCGGGCGGGGTCCATGGCCAGGACGGTCACCGCCGCCCCCACGCCCCAGATGGACACCACGGCCCACAGCACACCGCCCACCACCGGCACGAGCCGGCCGAGGACCAGCACGAGGACCCCCAGGAACACCATGGTCGGCATGGGGGCCACCCGGTGTGCCGCACGCCGGAGCAACCACCGTCCCACGGTTCCACCGAGGATCGCCACCCCGAAGACCTTCAGACCCACATAGAGTCCCACCACCGCCAGCGTGCCGGGGACCGCGAACCCTCCGCCGAGACCCACCACGGCCACGAGCGCCACGAACAGTGTCACGGTCACCAGGACACCGAGCCCCAGCCCACCGACTCCGGTTCTCCGGACGAGCCACTCTCCCCTGATGATGCGTCTCGGAAGCGCCAGCGCCAGCAGGGTCGTCACCGTGAGCCAGCACCCGGCGATCAGCATCCGGAGGCCCCACACCGCCCGATGATCGGCCGCGCCGGCGCCGGTCTCGGCCGAAAGCCCCGCCAGAGAGTCCACCGCCAGGCTCCGGCCCTCGATCCGGGCACCGGGCTCCACCTCCACCCGGCCGAAGATGGAGAGGGCGTGTCCCGTCACGTGGGCCCCGGGACCGAGAACGATGTCGCCGCCGATGGTCACCACGTCACCCTTCACGGGACCGTCCACCCGGATGTCCTCCAGGATCGCCGCCCTCCCCGGTGGAGCCGCCCACGCGGGAGTCACCACCCACAACGCCAGGAAAGCCCGGGCAAGAACGCCCCACCCCTTCACCGGGCCGCTCTCCTCGCGGCCCGCACGGCACGGGTGGTCACGAGCCCTCCGGCCACCGTGAACAGACCGGCCAGCACCACCATGGAGGCGGGAATCGCCGGCCCGATGGTGCGAACCGCCGTCACCACCCCGAGCCACAGGTCACCCCAGCCGGCCACCACGGAGCTCCCGGCCTGCACACCGGCGGCCGGCAGGACCCGGAGGAACCCGGCTCCCGGGATGCCGTGCAGGAGCGATGCACCGCCAGCGGCCAACCCCAGCGACATCACCACCGGGATGACCGAACCCGCCCCCCTCCACCGCGGCGTCACGGCGGCCAGCATCCGCCCCTGCAGCTCACGATCCCGGGGTGGCAGACCGGCCTCGAACGCAGCGTGGAGGCGGCGCCACGCCAGAAGCTCCTCCCGGCACCTGCCACAGCACTCCAGGTGCCCCCTCACGGCTGCCACGAGCAGCCCGGGCTGGCCGGCCGCGGCGGCCAGCTCCCGTCGTGCAGTCTCGCAGGTCGGATCCATTCCGTTCCCCTCGTCCCGCCCCGGTCTCACCGGTACTCCTCCAGGGCACCTCGCATTACGGAGTGGGCACGAAAAAGTTTGTTCTTCACCGTGCCCAGGGGCATGGACTTCAGGTCGGCGATCTCCTGGTAGGTGAGTCCGGCCACATGCCTCAGGACGACGAGCTCCCTGTACTCGGGCCGGAGCGCCTGGATCGACTGCTGGAGCCGGAGGCCGAGCTCCACGTTCTCCAGGAGCTCCAGGGGACCCCTGGCACCGTCCCCCGGCTCCATGGTCACGGGCCGCCCCCCCGCATCCTCGCGATTGAACGAGGTGACGGGGACCCTGCGGCGCCGGAGGTGGTCCACCCCGAGGTTGTGGGCAATGCGAAAGAGCCAGGTGGAGAACCGACAGGAGGGATCGAAGCGCGCCAGCGCCTTCCACACCCTGAGGAACACCTCCTGGGTCAGCTCCCGCGCCGTCTCGACGTCACCCACCAGCCGGATCAGGAAGCCGGTGACCCTTCGCTGGTACCGGGTCACGAGACGCCCGAAGGCCTCGTCGTCGCCCGCTGCGGCCCATTCGGCCAGCGTCTCGTCCGTCACGCCCCGGGTGTCGTGCTCCACCACGCGCGCATCATACCCGCTCTCGCAGGCAATCCGGGCCCCCATAGATAGAAAAAGGGGAGGCGCCGAAGCGCCTCCCCGGATGTTGCAGCAGGTGCTGCTACCAGGAGAACTTCACGCCCACGCGGAAATTCCGGGGCGGCTGGTAGGCCGATGGAGTGTTCCAGTAGGGGTTGAGGAGGTCCTCCTCGTTGTCGTGTTCCGGATCTTCCGAGTAGGTGTAGGTCTCGTCCACCGCGGTCGCCTTCTGGGTGTTGAACACGTTGAAGACGTCCAGGACGAAGGACAGATCGGTGCTGCCGAGGTTCATCGGGTACTCCAGGTGCAGGTCCAGCTGGTTGATGCTGGGCGTGCGGCCCCACTCACCACGGTTGCCGATGAAGCGCTCGTCGCCACCGTAGATCTCGTGGGAACCGAGCTTGGACACCGGGGCACCGGTCATGTAGTAGAAGTTGTAGCCCGCCACGAGGCCGAAGTTGAAGCGGTAGGAGCCGTACATCTTGAACTGCCACTTGTGGTCGTTGGGCAGCTTGCCGTAGGCGCCGTTGAGCAGGGAGGGCAGGTCGTACAGCGAGGTGATGTTCGGGTCCAGCTGGCCGTTGTCCTGCCGGAAGAGACCGCCGTAGTTACCCTTGCTCATGGACCACAGCAGCGAGGCGTACATCTGCCAGTTGTTGGAGAACCGCTTGTTGACGGCAAGCTCCAGGCCCCGGTAGATCCGGGAGGGATAGGGGAAGAACACGGGCTCTTCCAGCTCCTCGCCGGTCACGGGGTTCGTGTAGTACCAGCCGCCGGGGTTGGTGATGAAGTAGGTGTCGGCATCGTCCACCGAGATGTCCTCGATCACCCGGCCCAGGCGCCGGTAGATGCCCTTGAAGCTGACCGCCAGGTTGGTGGCCACCTCGTAGTCCACGCCGGCCACGTACTCCTCGGTGTACTGACCGTCGAGGCCCGCATCGGCCGCGGTGCCGCCGCCGAGGAGGAGGTGAAAGACCAGGCCGCCGGGATTGAAGGGCAGACCGGCCTGGCCGAGGGTGGGCAGGCCGTGGTTCTCGGGGTAGAGGTACAGGTAGAAGTCGTAGTTCTCGTTACCGAATGCGCGGACGTTGATGTCCAGCGGGATCGACTCGTAGAACTTGCCGTAGTGGGCGAACAGCTTGGAGCGCCCGTTGTGGGCGAAATCCCAGGTGAGGCCGATCCGGGGCTGGATCTGGTCCTGGAAGCTGAGCTTGATCTTCTGGGAGAGTCCGGGCCCCAGGGTCAGGTTGGAGCGGGGACCGGTGACCTTCGAGCTGTCGGCGCGCACGCCGAACTTCAGGGTGAAGTAGTCGGTGACCTTCCAGGAGTCCTGGATGAAGATCCCGGCCTCGTCGGTCTTGCCCTTGGAGTTCTGCTTGTAGTTGGAGTCCAGGTAGTCATAGAAGGCTTCTCCCGGCTCGCTGGGCCACTTCATCCTGGCGTAGCGGGCACCCTGCTTGGCGATCATCACGCCGGGGCCGCCACCGGCCGCGGTGCAGGGCGGGAAGCGGTCGAAGAAGGCGGGGCCCATGTTGGAGCCGAAGAACCAGTCACCACCGGCAGCCAGCGGAACACAGACCGCGCCGTCGGTGGGACCGGCCACGCGGGCCACGTCCTCGTACTCGTTCCAGTTCCACTGCACGCCCATCTTGAGCTCGTGAGCGTCACCGATGAACCAGGTGAACGCGGCGCGCGCCTGGTCGCGGCTCCGGAGGCCCTTGGACTGCACGAAGCCGGGGCCACCGAAGCGGACATAACCGCCAACGCCGCCGGTCCAGTAGCCGTCACGGTCGGCGAAGTACGGCGCGTCGTACTGCGGCTTGAAGGTCACGTCACGCTCGTGGTGACCGACCTTCATCTCGAGGATCATGTCCTCGGTGAGGATGCCGTTGTACGTCAGGCCGTAGTTGATGCCGCCCGACTTGTAGTCGTCGTAGTACATGTTGGTCTGCAGGCTGCTCGGGATATCCCCGGTCAGGTACTCGGGCGTCAGGAAGAACGAGGTGTAGTACCGGTTGTCGTGCGTGGCAGGGTCGCCGATGACGGTGGCGGTCAGCGAGTTGTTCTCGTTGAGCTGCCAGGTCAGCTTGCCCGTGTAGTAGTTGGTCATCCGCTCGGGGCTCATCTTGTTGGTGGTGATCAGCACTCTATTGTTGTTCTCATCTACCCTGAAGATGTCGCGCTCGAGCTCGTCCTTGCGGTAGTTGGGGTTGTAGGCCGCGAAGAACCACAGCTTGTCCCGGATGATCCGGCCACCGATGTCGAAGCCCACGTCCCAGTCCGTGTAGCCCTGGGTGGAGACACCGATGTTGGCGGGACGCTTGCCCTTGATGGCGAAGCCGTCGTCGGTGTAGTAGCCGAAGACCTCGCCGTGGAACTCGTTGGAACCGGACTTGGTGATCATGTTGACCACACCACCCAGCGCGCCACCGTACTCGGGCTCGTAACCACCGGTCTGGACCTGCATCTCCTGCACGAAGTTGATGGACATGCCGGTACCGGAGGTACCGAAGGCCGGGTCGGTGGTGTCCAGGTCGTCGATCACGTACCGGTTCTCGGCCGAGGACGCACCCGAGATCGAGGGGTTCCCGCGGAGGCCGCCCGGCACCGCGCCCGTGGCCAGGAAGGTCAGGGCGTTGAAGGTACGGGCCGTGGGCAGGTCGACGATGGTCTCCTGCGACAGGTTGGCACCCACCGTGGTGGAGGTGACGTCAACCACCGGCGCCTCGGAGGTGACCACCACCTCCTCGGTGAAGGCGGAGCGCAGGGTCACCTCGAGGGTGATGGTCTGGGCCACGCCGATCTTGATGTTCTCCTGCTCCACCCGCTGGAAGCTGGGGAGCGAGAAGACGGCCTTGTAGGTGCCGGGGGGCAGCAGGCTGAAACGGAACGTACCATCGGCGTCCGTCACGTCGCTCCGCGTGCCCTGCATGGCATCCGAGGACAGCACAACCGTCACGCCGGGAAGGGGCTGGTTGCCCTCATCCACCACGCGACCCTGGAGGCTGCCCTTTGTGGTCTGCGCCATGAGGCTGCCGGCGGCAAGCAGGCACACCAGCACGGCGATCACGAACTTTCCACGCATTTTCATACTCTTCCCTCCTTGGATTCCGATATTGAACACAACAGAGCCAAGATGACTTCCACGCATCCTGCTGTCGGATCCCTCCTTTCCCTTCAAAGACTCAATGCACCGCAAGGTGCAGCGATAGGACGAGCAATTCTACCGTCAGCACTCGCCGGCATGTCAAGGGTAGAGAAGCGAGAAATCCGCCCCTCTGTCCGGATTGCCGTGCGAGATGTCCGGAAAACCGGACATCATTCCAGTTCCACGAGAATCATTCCTGCTTCCACTGTCATCCCTGGCTCCACGTGGACCCGCGACACGGTACCCTCCCTCTCGGCGGCCAGCTCGTTCTCCATCTTCATGGCCTCCAGGACCACCAGCGGCTGGCCCGGCTCCACACGATCCCCCTCGGCCACCTTCACCGCCACCACTTTCCCCGGGATGGGCGCCTCGAGGCGCCCCGCCCCGGCCGCGGAGGCCTCCGCCCCGAGGCCGGTGGCCTCCACCGGCGTCATCACCTCCACGGTGAGGCTCGTTTCCAGGAGCGCCAGCCGCCACAGGGTCCTGCTCTCCCTCTGGCAGGCCACCGCATAGCTCGAGTTGTCGTCGAGGAACCGCAGGGAGGCCACGCTGCCGTCGAGCCGGAGGAGGTCCAGCTCCCTCGACTCGCCGTCCACCGTCACGTGCAGCCCCGCGGAGGTCCGTTCCACCTCCACCTCGTGATCGACACCGCCGTACCGCACCACCCACTTCATCGCGGAAACCTCCCGTGGAGCACCCTGAGCCCCTCCTCCCACCACCCGCTCCCGCCGGCATGCTCGAAGGGATCGCCGGAGAGGCTCCCCGCCTCCAGGGTCGCGAGGCACGCCGCGGCGATGATGGCCACACGCTCCGCCTCCGGGTCCCCCGTGGCGGTCAGCTCGGCGATCCGGTCCGAGGCCAGGAGCTCGTCCAGGTACGAGGTGTGGAACTCGGCCCTCTCGAACTCCGGCAGGCGGGCCAGGACCCGGAAGAGGGGCAGTGTCGTGGCGATCCCCGCGATGCAGTACTCGCCCAGGGCCCGCCGCAGCCGCCGGACCGCAGCCTCGCGATCCGGACCCCACACCACCAGCTTGGAGAGCATGGGGTCGTAGTCCAGCGGCACCACCGAGCCATCGAGCACGCCCGAATCCACCCGCACGCCCGGCCCACCCGGGCGCCTCAGGTAGGTGATCTTCCCGGGCGACGGGGCGAATCCCCTGAAGGGGTCCTCGGCGTAGACCCGGCACTCGATGGCGTGGCCCCGGGGACGGAGCTCCTCCTGGGTCCACGACAGTGGCTCGCCCAGGGCGATGCGGATCTGCTCCCGGACGAGGTCCACGCCATAGACCTCCTCGGTGACGGGGTGCTCCACCTGGAGGCGTGTGTTCATCTCGAGGAAGTACACCTTCCCCTCGGGGTCCAGCAGGAACTCCACCGTCCCCACCGAGCGGTACCCCGCCGCCCGCACCACGGCGAGCGCCGCGCGGAAGAGCTCCTCGCGGATCTCCGGGGTCACCACCGGCGAGGGGCATTCCTCCACCACCTTCTGGTGCCGCCGCTGGATGGAGCACTCGCGCTCCCCCACGGCCACGGCGTTGCCGTGGGTGTCGGCCGCCACCTGGACCTCCACGTGGCGGGGATGGATCACCAGGCGCTCCACGTAGACCCGGTCGTCACCGAAGTAGGCCGCGCCCTCCGACCGCGCGCGGTCGAAGGCGGCTTCCAGGTCCTCCATGCGGTCCACGCGGCGCATGCCCTTGCCCCCGCCGCCCGCCACGGCCTTCAGGAGGACCGGGAAGCCGTGCTCCCGGGCGAAGGCCTCGAGCTCCCCCAGGCTCCCGAGGGGCTCCAGGAGCCCCGGGATGAGCGGGGCCCCGGCCTCGGCAGCCAGGCGCCGCGACTCGGTCTTGGAGCCCATGAGCCGGATGGCCTCCGGAGGCGGCCCCACCCAGGTGAGGCCCGCCGCCTCCACCCTGCGGGCGAACTCCGCATTCTCCGCCAGGAAGCCGTACCCGGGATGAACGAGGTCGGCCCCGCTGTCCACCGCCGCGGCGATGACCCGGTCCATGTCCAGGTAGCTCTCCGCCGCGGCCGCAGGCCCCACGGGGTGCGCCTCGTCCGCCATGAGCACGTGGGGCGCGAGCCGGTCCACCTCGGAGTAGATGGCAACGGTGCCGATTCCCATCTCCCGGCACGCCCGGATGATCCGGACGGCGATCTCCCCCCGGTTGGCGATGAGCAGCTTCATAGCGGAATGTTCCCGTGTTTCTTGGTGGGCATGGTGTCCCGCTTGGTGGCCAGCGTGGCAAAGGCCCCGATGAGCTTGCGCCGCAGCAGGCGGGGGTGGATCACCTCGTCGATGTAGCCCCTCTCCGCCGCCACGAAGGGGTTGGCGAACTTCTCCTGGTAGACGCGGACGAGCCGGGCCCGCTCGGCCTCGGGGTCCTCCGCCGCCTCGATCTCCCTCCGGTAGAGGATGTTCACGGCCCCCTGGGGGCCCATGACGGCGATCTCCGCCGTGGGGAAGGCGAAGTTGAGGTCGGTGCGGATGTGCTTGGAGCCCATGACGCAGTAGGCGCCACCGTAGGCCTTGCGGGTGATCACCGTGACCTTGGGGACCGTGGCCTCGGCCAGCGCGAACAGCAGCTTGGCCCCGTTGCGGATGATGCCGCCCCACTCCTGGGCCGTCCCGGGCAGGAAGCCCGGCACGTCCTCCACGATCCACAGGGGGATGTTGAAGGCGTCGCAGAAGCGGACGAAGCGGGCCCCCTTGATGGAGGCGTTGATGTCCAGTGTGCCCGCGAGATGGGCGGGCTGGTTGGCCACCACCCCCACCGTGTGCCCGCCCAGCCTCACGAAGCCCACCACGATGTTCTTCGCGAAGTGCTCGTGCACCTCGAACAGCTCCCCGTCGTCCGCCGCCGCACGGATCACCTTCCGGATGTCGTAGGGCTTGTTGGGGTCCTCGGGCACCAGGCCGTCCAGTTCCGGGATCTCCCGGTCCGGCGGATCGTCCGTGGCCACGACCGGGGGCTTCTCCGCGTTGTTCGGGGGCAGGTAGGACAGCAGCCGCCGGATCTTGCCGAGGCACTCCGCGTCGGAGCCGGCCAGGAAGTGGGCCACGCCGGAGACCGAGTTGTGGGTCATGGCACCGCCCAGCTTCTCCTTGGTCACCTCCTCGTGGGTCACCGTCCTGATGACGTCCGGCCCCGTGACGAACATGTAGGAGGTCCCCTCCACCATCACCACGAAGTCGGTGATGGCCGGCGAGTAGACCGCACCCCCGGCGCAGGGACCCATGATGGCGGAGATCTGGGGCACCACACCCGAGGCGAGGGTGTTGCGGAGGAAGATGTCGGCGTACCCCGCCAGGGAGGCCACGCCCTCCTGGATCCGCGCCCCCCCCGAGTCGTTGAGGCCCACCACGGGAGCCCCCACCTTCATGGCCAGGTCCATGATCTTGCAGATCTTGGCCGCGTTGGTCTCGGACAGCGAGCCCCCGAAGACCGTGAAGTCCTGGGCGAAGACGAAGACGGGACGGCCGTCCACGCGGCCGTGCCCGCACACCACACCGTCGCCGGGGATCTTCTTCTCCTCCATGCCGAAGTCCGTGCACCGGTGCTCCACCAGGGCATCCATCTCCTCGAAGGTCCCCTCGTCCAGGAAGAGCTCCACCCTCTCCCTCGCGGTGAGCTTCCCCTGGGCGTGCTGGCGCTCGATGCGATCCTCGCCTCCGCCGCGCCGGTTGGCTGCGAGCCGCTGTTCGAGCCGTTGCACAACACCGTCTGCCATGCGTCACCCCCTCGCCAGAGACAGATTCATCCGGAATGGACGGCAGGGCATTGTAGCAGGAGAGGGCTGGGAGCAGGGGAGCAGGGGAACGATGGATTCACCTGGACCAGCCGCATCCACTTCTGGCATTCACACCAGAAGCGCCTCCTTCGTTTCACGTTTCACCTTTCACGTTTCACGAACGGGCGGGGGTGCAGGGGTGCAGGCCATGGACAGGTCCACGGTCACGGTCAGGGTCACGATCACGGTCAGGGTCACGATCACGGTCGGGGGCGGAGTCACGGTCAGGGGCGGGGACAGGGACGGGGACGGGATCATGCCCCGGACCACGGGCGGACGGGTGGGTGTCGCACGAAACCGCCGGGGCGCGGGCCTCCCCCTCGCCTCTGCTCCCCTGCCCCTCCGCTCTACCGGGCGAGCGACTTCCTCACATTCCGACGTCCTAACCAGCCAGACAGTCAGACTTCACCCTTCACCTCTTCTCTTCTCTTCACCGGGTGGGCGGGGGCTCCTTCGTTTCCCGTTTCACGTTTCACGTTTCACGATCCTGGGAGGCGCCATCGCTGGTGGTGTTCTCGCACGCCAGGCGACCGAGCCGGGAAAACGCCGCCGGCGATGGTGGATCGCGCCGCGCAGTCGAAGCATCGTGGATATTCCGGGTTAGGATGGCCGCGTGAGCCTGCCCACCCCTTCAGACCCTGCCTTCGACCCCCTCTGGCTGGAGGAGCTTGCCGGCCTCGTGCGTGAGCTCTCCCGGCGGACGCCCCGCCTGGTGGACCTCTACCTCGAGCGCAGGCTGGAGGCGCGGATCTCGAGGGAGCACGCCGGGACGGTGGGCACCGAGGTTCGGACGGAGGGGCTTGCCGCCAGGTGGCGGTCGGGGGCCGGGACCGTGATCGCCGCCCGGAGCGGCGTCACGCACGCCGTGGTCCGGGAGGTCCTGGGCAGGGCGTTCCGCCGCCTTGCCGTCCCCCAGCAGCGCGGCCTCCCGACGGCAGAGCTGGACCCTCCGCTGCACTGGCGCAAGTGGGCTGCCCGGACACTGGAGGGAACCACCCGCCTGCCCGGGATCTGGCTTCTCTCCCGCCGGGCCGTGGTGGTGAACGCCGGCGGCTGGCACGAGCTGCGGTCCCCAGACCTCCTCAGGGTCCGCCTGGAGGGTACGGCCCCCGCCGCGCTGCTTGCCGTGTGGAGTCATCCGCAGCTCGACGGGTGGATGGAGGAGCTCCTGGCCCCGCCCCCCCCGAAGCCCTGGGCTCCACCCTCCGGAACCCGCCTCCCGGTGATCCTCACCTCGGGCTCCGCCGGTGCCCTGGTCCACGAGCTGGCGGGTCACCTCCTGGAGTCGGACCTGGTGACCACCGGCATCTCCCCCATGGGCAACCTGGAGGGGGCCACCGTGGCGTCCGAGACCCTGACCATCCTGGACGACCCCACCGCCGGGGACCTGCCGGGGAGCTTCTCCTGCGACGACGAGGGGGTCGCCGCGCGGCCGGTGACCCTGGTGGACGGCGGGGTGCTCCGCTCCTGGATCTGCGACAGCGAGGGGGCCCGGGTGCTGGGCGCGCCGGCCGGCCGGGGGCGGCGGGCCACGTGGCAGCATCCGCCGGCCTCGCGGATGTCGAACCTCGTGGTGGCCCCGGGCGGGGCCGACCCGGAGGCCATGGAGCGCGACCTGTCCCATGGCCTCGTGGTCACCCGGGCCGGGGGCGCCACGGTGGACCCCGCCACGGGCACCTTCGTCCTGCGCGTGGAACGCGGATGGGAGGTCCGCGGCGGGCGGCGGCGCCGGCCCCTCGCGCCCGTCCACCTGGTGGGCTCGGGACTGGGGGTCCTGGCCTCCATCGACCCGGTCCTGGGGAACGACGCCTGCCCCGACTGGCGCCTGGGGTGGTGCGTCAAGGACGGGCTCGCCCTGCCCACGGGCACGCTGACACCGACCCTGCGGCTCACCGGCGTGGAGGTCCTGTGAGGCTCCCGCCCCGGAATCCCGTTCCGTTCCGCTCGGGACACGGTCCGGCCGGAGGCCCGTCGTGAGCCGTACCCCCTTCGACCTCCTGGACAGCCTCCAGTCGGGGGCCTCCGCGGCGCGGGAGCTGCTCCTCGGGTCCGGGGTGGCCCGCTGGGAGGTCTTCGCGAAGGCCTCGCTCACCACCACCTCCCTGGATCTCCGGGGCCGGCGCTCCGAGCTCTCCGCGGAGGAGATCGGCGTGGCCGTCCGGACCTGGGACGGCCGGCGGGCCGGCTTCGGTGCCGCGTCGGGCATGGAACCGGCCGCCGCCCGCCGGGCCGTGGACGGGTGCCTGGCGGCCCGGTGCGACGCCCCGAGGGACCCCCTGCCACCGCGCCGGCTCCTGGGCACCGCCGACCCTCCCCAGGGCGCGGAGGCACCGCCCCGCGGCTGGGCGGCCCACGTGGCCGGGGAGGTGGCCGCTGCCATCCACCGGCGGTCGGAGGGCCGGCTGCGGCCCTGCCGGCTGGCCGTCCACCACGGCACCTGGGGGTGGCTCCTGCTCACCGCCGAGGGCTTCGTGGCGGGCCACCAGGCCTGCAGCTCCTTCCTCGAGGTCGAGGTCACCGGGGAGCCCGGGATCCACGGCACGTGGCGGAGCTGGCAGTGGATCCCCTCGCCGGGGGAGTTCTCCGCCGAACGCGCCGCCGCGGCCGCCGTGGACCGTGCGCTGCTGGCCGGGCGACCCGCTCCGGTCCGGAGCGGGCTGGCGGACCTCCTGCTCCACGGGGAGGTGACCGCCCACCTCCTGGCCGCCCTGGAGCCCCTCCTGCTGGCCTCGCCCGGGGACGACGACCCCGTGGACCGGCTGGTGGATCGCTCCGGCCAGCTGGCCTCGCCGGTGCTCACCCTGGTGGACGACCGGTGCGGCACCTCCGGCCCGCTCCCGGCACCCTGCGACGGCGAGGGGCTGCCGGCCCGGCCCATCACCCTGCTGGACCACGGCGTTCCCCGGCATCGGGTGGCCTGCTACCGGGACGCCGTGGGCGCCGGCCTGAACCCCAACGGGGGCGCCCTCCGTCTCTCCTTCAGGGACCTTCCCGCCAGCGGTCTGGCCAACCTCTCGGTCGACACCTCGCTGGGGGTTCCCCCCTCCCGTTTGCTCGCCAGGGCCGGAAAGGCGTACTATCTGCTCCGCCTCGTGACGCCCGTGGAGGTCGACACGGGACGTGACGAGATCCGCCTGCTGGCCTCCGGGCTCTCCATGGACGGGGGCCGCCCCGGGGGCTGGCATCCGGTGGTGGAGGTCCGGGGGAGCCTCAGCCGGCTCCTCCGGGGCGTCGAGGCCGTGGGGACCGACCTGCACTGGTACCAGACGGCGGCGGGGTTCGTGGGAGCCCCCTCCCTGCTGGTCCTCCGGCAGCCGGTGACGGAAGGAGGCTGAGACCATGGAAGTCGGGATCCTGGGCCGCTCCATGAGCGGCAAGACCACACTGTTCAACCTGCTCACCGGCAGCGAGGAGGTCACCGGCGCCGGTGGCCGCGGCCGCTCCCACATGGGCATGGCCCGCGTGCCCGACGAACGGCTGGAGAAGCTCGCCGCGCTCTACTCCCCGAAGAAGACCACGCCCGCCACCGTCCGCTACGTGGACGTGCCGGCGCTGCCGGACGAGCACGGCCGCGAGGGCACCATGAACCTGGCGGAGCTCCGGACCATGGACGCCCTGATGGTGGTGCTGCGGGACTTCTCGAGCTCCGGCGTACCCCACCCCGACGGGTCGGTGGATCCCGTGCGGGACCTCGCGCACATCGAGGAGGAGTTCCTGCTGCAGGACCAGATGGTGGTGGAGAAGCGGCTCGAGCGCCTGGCGAAGGACCTGGCCAGGCGCAGGGACCCGGGCCTTGCCGCCGAGCAGCAGGTGCTCCGGAAGTGCCTGGAGGCGCTCGAGGCCGGCACGCCCCTGCGCGCCGCCGGCCTCGACGGGTCCGAGGTCCGGCGGCTCCGTGGCTTCACCTTCCTCTCGCTGAAGCCCATGCTCGTGGTGGTGAACGTGGACGAGGACCGGGTGGGCGAGGACCCCTTCGGCGAGGACCGCTGGGGGGAGTGGGTGGGCCGGCCGGGCCTGGGCTTCACCGCGGTCTCCGCCACCCTGGAGGGCGAGCTCGCCCGGATGGACGGACCCGACGCCGAGGAGCTCATGGCGGACCTCGGCATCACGGACCGGGCCCTGGACCGGGTGATCCGCGAGTCCTACCGGCTGCTGGGGCTCATCTCGTTCTTCACCGTGGGCGAGGACGAGTGCCGGGCGTGGTCCATCCGGCAGGGGACTCCCGCCGTGGAGGCCGCGGGCGTGATCCACTCGGACATCCAGCGCGGGTTCATCCGCGCCGAGGTGGTCCGGTGGGACGAGCTGCTCGAGGCCGGCTCCATGGCCGCCTGCCGCCAGAAGGGAACCCTCCGCCTGGAGGGCAAGGCCTACGCCGTCCAGGACGGCGACGTGGTCCACTTCCGGTTCAACATCTGACCCCGGGCCCGGGACCCGGCCGGCGGGGATCGCACGCCACGGCACCCCCGGAAGGGGGCCGGCCCGGACTGTTCAGGAGGGTTCGCAGCGAGCGGCGCGAGGCGCCGTCGCCGGTGGCGTTCTCGCACGGCGAGGGAGCGAAGGCGTGCCTGCGGCACGTGGAGCAACCGGGTCGAGAAAACCCCGCCAGGAATGGTGGATCGCGCCGCACAGCCGAAACATCGTGAACGATCCGGGCTAGTGCTCGTCCTCCTTCGTGGTCCCCGCGGGCGTCGGCACCGGCGATACCTTCGGGGGATGCTTCAGGGGCGGCGGCATGCTGGCGGCCGAGGAGCCCGGGGGGCTCGCAGTGGGGATCGGCGGTACCCGGGGCACACGGCGCATGGGGGGCCGCGGCGTGGGTCGCGCCGACCCGGAGACTCCCGTGGCGGCCGGCTTCACGGGAGCGGGCGTGGCCCGGACCCCCGGCTGCACCGTCGTGTGGGAACCCGCCGTGGGCCGCGCCCCACCCCGGGGGGCGGCGGGGGCAGCGGCGTTCTTCTCGGCGGACACCGCGGACTCCGCCTGGAGCTTCCCGGGCTTCAGCAGCTCCATGGGAAGCGTGGTCTTGAAGCCCTCCGCCTCGCTCGTCCGGAGGAAGGCGCCCAGCTGGAGGCGAGACTGGAGCACGGCAGGGTTCACCTTCGGGTCGGCGAGGGCCGGTGCGTACTTGAAGGCCTTGCGGTAGTGGTGGAGCGCATCGGAGGTGGACCCGCTCTGCTCCTCCGCGAGGCCCAGGTAGAAGTTGCACCACCCGTGCCCCTTGAAGATCTTCAGGCACTTCCGGTAGGCCTTCTTCGCCTTCTTCAGCTCGCCGAGGGAATGGTGGACCATCCCGGCGCGGAACCAGGCCTCGTAGAGTGCAGGATCCAGATCAATTGCAGCCTGGAACACTCGGAGAGCATCCCGTGGAAAATTCCGGTCAAACAGCAGTGTTCCAAGGTCGATCATTTCCTCGGAGGTCGCCTCGCATCCTACAACCTTGTCCCAATATTCCAGAACAAGCCTGTCCTCGGGACTGGCAGGATTCATGAAGTGAAGGAAAACCAGCTGATGATTCTCACCACCAACGATATATGGACACGGTGTCGGTGTGGGCGACGGTATTTCCGTTGAGCCATGGTCTCCCAGAGTGGCACCGTGAATCTCTCGAAAAGATAGTGGAAAGAATACCAGTACCAGCCCTGCGATCACCAGGATCCCCGTGGAAGCTCTCACGTTCACCTCGTCTCCCCTTTCCTCGCCCGGGCGGCAAGCCGCACCTTGTCACCGCTGACCACCACGTCCAGCTCCACGGGCCGCCCGAGCTGCTGCTCCACCCGCTCACGCTGCCGCTCCACACGCCGCTCGAACGCCTCGCGGCCCACCGTCACATCCCTCCCGAGGCGTCGCATCTCGGCCACGTACCGATCGTAGAGGGAGGCGCCGGTACCACCCCCTTGTACGGAACGGCCCCGCGGGGCGTCGCCCCTCCGGGCACCCGGTCGCCGCCAGACCCCGCTGCGCCGCCCCTCCTCGCGCTCCCTGAGCTGCCGTTCCCAGAGCTGGTTGTAGGTGGCGAAGCGGTGCTGGAGCTGCTGGAGACGGAACTGGGCGGCACTGCCCTGGATGCCACGCTCGAAGAGCCGGCGGATGCGCCGGGAGAGCTCCAGGCGTTCGTTCTGGGGAGGGAGACGGCGGTCCCTGGAGAAGAACCGCTCCCACTCCAGGATCAGGACCTGGAGCTCCTTCTCGAGCTGGATCACCACCGCCTCGCTGTCCATCGGCCTCCCTCCACCCGGGCGCCGCACCGGGCAACCCCGGCCATCGCGCCGTGACCCGGCCGCCCTCGCGACCTCACGTGGCGGTTCTTCCGGGCTAGAATGGCGCCATGACGTCGCCATTGTACCGTCGGCTCCCCGCCATGCACCAGCTCCTGGAGGCGCCCTGGCTCCGGGAGGCCGCGGCACGGCACGGGCGCCGTGCCACCACGGCCGCCTGCCAGGAGGCCCTGACGGCCCTCCGCGCCCGGATCGCCTCCGGGGAGCTCCGTTCCGCCTCCGAGGTGGACGCCGCGTGCGCGGAGCTGCCCCGGGCGATCGCCGCGGAGCTCGACGCGCCCCACCGGCACCCCTACACGGGTGTCCTCAACGCCACGGGCGTGCTCCTCCACACGAACCTGGGCCGTGCGCCCCTCCCGTGGCCGCCCCCCGGGGAGCTCGAGGGCTACCTGGCGCTGGAGTACGAGCTGGTGGAGGGCCACAGGGGGCAGCGGCTGGACCCGATCCGGAGGCGCCTGGCCGAGGCCTTCGGCGCCGAGGCCGGCGTGATGGTCAACAACAACGCGTCCGCGGTGCTGCTGTTGCTCGCCGCCCATGCCGCCGGCCGCGAGGTGATCGTCTCCCGCGGGCAGCTCATCGAGATCGGCGGCTCCTTCCGGCTCCCCGACGTGATGGCCGCCTCCGGGGCCCGCATGGTGGAGGTGGGCTGCACCAACCGGACCCACCTGCGGGACTACGAGGCCGCGCTCGGGGAGGGGACCGCCGCCATCCTGGTGGCCCACCGCTCCAACTTCCGGATCGAGGGTTTCACCACCGAGCCGTCCCTGGAGGAGCTGGCCGCGCTCGCCCACGCCCATGACCTGCCCCTCTTCATGGACCAGGGCTCCGGCGCCATCCACGACCTCGGCCGCTGGGGCCTGCCCCACGAGCCCACCGTGCAGGAGATCCTCGCCGCCGGCGCCGACGTGGTGTGCTTCTCCGGCGACAAGCTGCTGGGTGGCCCCCAGGCGGGGATCCTGGTGGGGGCGAGGCGCTGGGTGGAGCCCCTGGCCCGCCACCCCATGTTCCGGGCGCTCCGGCCCGACAAGACGGCCCTGGTCTGGATGGAACGGGTGCTGGCGGACCACTGGGAGGGCCGCCTGGACGAGGTCCCCCTCTACCGGATGCTGTCCCTCTCCGTGGACGAGCTGAGACGCCGGGCCCGCCGCCTGGTCCGCAGGCTCCGCGCCGCCGGGCTCGACGCCCGTGCGGAGGCCACCACGGCGGCCCTGGGCGGGGGAACCACGCCGGGTGCCGGGATCCCCTCCTTCGGTGTGGTCCTCCCCGGCGGGGAGCGGCTGGCCGCGGCCCTCCGGGCGGTGCGACCCCCCGTGGTGGCGCGGGTCGAGGAGCGGGGGGTGGTGCTGGACCTGCGCACCGTGCCGCCCGGCTCGGACCGGACCCTGGAGACCGCGGTCCTCGCCGCTCAGGGAAGCATGAACCAGGACCAGAGCCAGGACGGCGCGTAGAGCCAGACCAGGACCCCCATGCCAAGGAAGGTCCCGAAGGGCAGCGCCGTCCGGGCGTTCCCACGGCCCGCGGCCACCAGGCCCAGGCCCACCAGCGCGCCGGCCACGGCCCCCAGGATGAGCACCATCAGCATCCCCTGGACGCCCACCACCGCGCCGATGGCCCCCAGGTACTTCACGTCCCCCCAGCCCATGCCCTCGATGCCGCGGAGCTTCTTGTAGACCACGATGATGAGGGCCGGGATCGCCGCCCCCACCACCGCCCCGAGAATGGACTCCACCGGCGTGGCGAGGCCCCCGGCGAAGGAGAAGGCCAGCCCGGCGGCGAGGGAGGGCAGGGTCATGACATCCGGCAGGAGCTGGTGCTCCAGGTCGATGAGCGCCAGCGCCACGGTGATCCAGCCGAAGAGCGCCGCCTCGAGACCCGCCACCCCCACGCCCCACCGGAGCACCGTGAGCACCCCCACCAGCCCCCCTGCCAGCTCCACCAGCGGGTAGCGGACGGGAATGGGCTCGCCGCAGTCCCGGCACCGGGCCCGGAGCAGGATCCAGGAGAGGATGGGGACGTTGTCGTACCACCGGATGGGCGTGCCGCAGCGGGGGCAGCGGGAGCCGGGCTTCACGATGGACTCCCGCCGGGGGACCCGGTGGATGAGCACGTTGAGGAAGCTCCCCACCACCGCCCCGAGGGCGAAGGCCACGGCGATCAGGAACGACTGCGGGACACCAGCCACCGGTAGAGCTCCTCCTGCCGCCGCACCATACCATCGATGTCGAACTCGGCGAGGTCCCGCTCCGCCGAGGCCAGCCGCCCCCGGAGCCCCCCGTCCTCCAGCAGCCGCACCACCCGGTCGGCGAAGCCCTCCACGTCCCCAGGCGCCACCAGGAAGCCGTTGACGCCGTCCTCCAGCACCTCGGGGGTCCCGTCCACCGCGGAGGCCACCACGGGCACACCCGCGGCCACGGCCTCCACCACGGCCCGGGGCAGCCCCTCGTGCCGCGAGGTGAGCACGGCCACGTCGGTGGCGGCCAGCACGGCGGGAACGTCCTCCAGCCACCCGGGCAGGAGCAGGCGATCCGCGATCCCCAGCCGGGCGGCGAGGGCCTCCACCTCCCCCCGGAGCGGGCCGTCCCCCGCCATGAGGAAACGCGCCGCCGGCACCCGCCGTCCCACCACGCCCGCCATGCGCACGAAGTCCAGGGGCGCCTTCTGGGGCTTGAAGTTGCCCACCTGGGTCACCAGGAGCGCCTCCCGGGGCACCCCGAGCGCCTCCCGGAGCTCCGCCCCGCCGCCGGCCCCCCGGTAGCGTTCCAGGGCGATGCCCGAGCGGATCACCGTGCAGCGCTCCTCCCCGAAGAGGCCCAGCTCCACGCCCCGCCGGAGGTTGGCGCGGGAGACCGCGATGAAGTGGTGGGTCCAGCGGGAGGCCAGCCGCTCCAGGCCCAGGAAGAGGGCCCGAACGGGAGCCGGCTGCAACGGCGTGAAGCCGAAACCGTGCACCGAGTGGACCACCACCGGCACCCCCTCGCGGCGGGCCGCCAGCCGGCCCAGGATGCCGGCCTTGGAGGAATGGGTGTGCACGATGTGGGGCCCTTCGGCCCGGATCACCCGCTGCAGGGCCCGCACCGCGCGGAGGTCCTCCCGGGGCCGGACGGGGCGGACCAGCTCCGGCACGGGGTGGAGGGCCACGCCCTCCAGCGCCTCCGCCTCGCCGTCCAGGAGGTCGCCGGGTCCCCAGGCCAGTGAGGGCGCGAAGGCCTCCCGGTCCAGGTGGCCCACCGTGTACAGGGTGTTCCGCTGGGCGCCCCCCAGCTCCAGCCGGGTGATCACGTGGAGCACCCGGATCGGGCCGCTCATGGCCCCGCGTCCCCGAACACCCGCCGGGCGGCGCCGAGCCCGTCGAGGATGGCGTCCTCCATGGCCGAGTAGGTCCAGCGGGCCCAGCGCCCCGCCGTCACGACGCCCCGACCCGCGAGGTAGGGTTCGACGACGGCCAGGGCCCCGGCCCGGTGGTGGTCGAAGACCACGTAGGCCGGATCCAGCACGGCCAGCCGGCGCACCCGGACCCGGGCCGGCTCCAGGTACCCCGCCGCCGCCAGGGCCGCCTCCGCCGCCACGGCCGCCGCCTCCGGCTCGCCGCCCTCCGCGTCCAGGCTCAGCTCGATGGAGACCGTGTGGCAGCCCTCGGGGGCCACCCGCCCGTGGTTCGAGGGGAAGCCCACGCGGTAGAAGGGCAGCTCCGGATCGGGAAAGTACAGCCAGTGCTGGTCCGTGGGCGCGTCGCCCTGCACGCCCAGGGCCACGTTGAGCACCCGGACCCACCGCAGGGCGCGGCGGGCCGCCGCCACCTCCTCCGGGAGCCCGTCCACCACCAGGTCCAGCAGCCGCGGCAGGGGGATGGTGGCGACCAGCCGCTCCCAGTGGAAGCGCTCCCCGGAGGCCGTCTCCACCCAGTGCTCGCCCGTGTGGACGGCCATCACCTCCGCCTCCAGCCGGAGGCCGCGCACCCGTCCCGCGACGGCGTCGGGCAGCAGGCGGATCCCGCCCTCCGCGGGGTAGCGGAAGGTGGCGTTGTAGCCCACGCGGCCGTGGTGCAGGCCCAGCGCCCCGTCCACCACGTCCTCCAGGGGGGGCTTCGGGACGTAGCGGCCCACCCAGTCCACGGAGAGCTCCTCGGGCTCCGCCCGGTAGAGCTTGGCGTTGTAGGGGAAGAAGAAGTGCCGTGCGAGGCCCTCCCCGAAGCGGTCGAGCACCCACTCCCGGAAGTCGGCCGGCTCTGCGTCGTCATGCCCGCACCAGGCCCGGACGAAGCCCAGCAGGCAGTCCCGCCGGACCTCGTCCGAGAGACCCCAGGTGTTGATCTGGACCGGGTAGGGGGTCACGTGGCCCCCGATCACCACCGCGGCCCGCCGCTCGTGCTCCACCAGGCCGTCCCAGACCCCCAGCCCGCGGAGCAGCTCCCGGGTCTCCTCCCGGGCCACGTGGAGCAGGTGGCCCGTCAGGTCGAAGGTGAACCCCCCCTCGCTGAAGGACCGGCAGGCCCCGCCCGCCTCCGCCTCGCGCTCCAGCACCACGGGCTCCCCGCCGGCCCGCTCCAGGGACCACGCGGCCGCGAGGCCCGCGAGCCCGCCGCCCAGGATCACGGTCCGGCTCACGGGCGCTCCATGGGCACGCGGGCCAGCCAGGCCAGGAGGCCCAGGACCACCACGCCCGTGGCGGCGCTCACCCACAGCGTCGTCACCGGGTCCATCCACAGGATCGCGAACCCCACACCGCCCAGCACGATCGCCGCGGCGTACGTCACCAGCACGGTCCTGGCCGTGGAACCCCCCAGCCGCTTCCGGAGCCGCAGCGGGAAGTGGTCCGGGCTCCCGTGGTAGATCCGCCGTCCCGCCCTGAGCCGCAGCACGCTCACGTAGGCCGTGTCCACGATGGGCAGCGCCAGGATGTACAGGGGGGCGAGCCAGCCCAGGGGGTTGTGGCGGGTGTAGTCCATCACCATGGCCAGCGCCCCCAGGGTGAGCCCCACGAAGAGGCTCCCGCAGTCCCCCAGGTAGATGGAGGCCGGGGGGAAGTTGAACTTCAGGAAGCCCAGGAGCGCCCCGATGAGCACCACCGTGAAGGCCGCCACCGTCCAGCGCCCGTTGGTGGCCGCCACCGCCAGCAGGAAGATGCCCGCGATGATCCCCAGGCCGCCAGCCAGCCCGTCCATGATGTCCATCAGGTTGAAGGCGTTCGACATCCCCACGAGCCAGATGACGGTCAGCGCCAGGCGCGCCCACCAGGGCAGGATCACCACGTGGACCATCACCCCGGACTTGAGCAGCACGAAGACCGCCACCACCTGGCCCACCACCTTGGAAAAGGGCGTGAGCACCCCGAAGTCGTCGATGAGCCCCAGCGTGGCGGCGATGGTCCCCGACAGGAGCAGCGCCAGCACCTCCACGTCGAAGTCCACCACCATGCCCAGGGCCAGGAGGAAGGCGACGAACACCGCGAGCCCCCCGAGGTAGGGCACCGGCTCCCGCTGGGTCTTGAGGTTGCCGTCGGGGGCGTCCACCACGCCGAAGGCCAGGGCGGCCCGCCGCGCCACCGGAACACCGGCGAGTGACAGCAGGTAGGCCAGGGCCAGACCGAGGACGAGGCGGATCAGCATGGCAACTCCCGGAGGCGCCGCCGCGGCAGCCGTCCCCGGCGACACCACTCCCGGAGCACCAGCGGCTCCCGCCGTGCCAGGTACCACAGGAGCGCCGGCCGCCGGATCGCTCCCAGGCTCGTGGCGGCGAGCTCCCACCCCAAGAGTAGGGGCAGCCGCAGCAGGAGATCAAGGGCGTGGAGGTTGCGGGCCAGGGTCATCCAGCGGTTGGTGAGCACGCAGGCCTCGAGCTCCACCGGCCGCCGCCACCGGAGGGGCCCGCGCCCCGGCGCCGCTCCCGCGCCCCGTCCATGCACCGCCACGGACGACGGGCAGGCCCACACCTCCCACCCCGCGTTGTTCAGCCGCCACCCGAGCTCCAGGTCCTCCCAGAAGCAGAAGAAGTGCTCCGCCCAGGCCCGCCCGTCCACCGCCACGGCCTCCAGCGCCTCGCGCCGGAACACCGCCAGCGCCCCGCAGGCCGCCAGCACCGGCCGCTCCTCCAGGAGCTCCGGTGCGAGCGGCTCCCCGTAGCCGCGGTCCCGCACCTCCAGGACCCACCGGCTCAGGCACTGACCCACGGAATCCACCGTCTCGCCGTCCGGGCGCATGAGGCGGGGCGCCACGCCGCCCGCCCGGGGATGCCGGCCGAGACAGGCCACCGCCTCGGCGAGGCAGCCCGGCCCCACCACAACGTCCGGGTTCAGGAAGGCCACCACCTCCACCCCGCCCGCCGCCGCGAGACCCCGGTCGCAGCCCCCCGCGAAGCCCGTGTTCTCCTCCAGTGCCAGCAGCTCGACCCGGCCCCCGAAGCGCTCCCGGACCAGCGTGGCCGAGCCGTCGGAGGAGGCGTTGTCCACCACGATCACCCGGGGCCGGGGCTCCTGGGCCAGCAGCGCCTCCAGGCAGGCGGGAAGGTCACGCCGGGAGTCGAAGGAGATCACGATCGCGGCGGTGCTCATCGGAGCCCTTCCAGAACAGGGGCAAAACGCTCCGGTAGGAGGCGGAGCCGGTCGTAGAAACCAGTCTCCGGTGGGTAAAAATACCTGAACCTGCGCACGAGAGCCGCCACGGCCTCCTCTTCAATGGGACCAGTCCGCTCGAACACGAGCACCTTCACCCCACCCTCGAGTACAAATGCGACGCGGTGCATGGAGAAAGCCCGGCCAATGTCCCGTCCTTCCAGCAGGCTGTCCCTCGGAAAGAGAATGACCCTCTGGTCCTCTGGCCGGAGGTGGATCAGGGGTGGCACGGTGACCAGAATGTACCGGGACATCAGAAGCAAGACGGGAAACCCATCCCTGAGGTCCACGTTGGCTGTGGGTAGGATCTTTCCGGGCGAGTAGTAACTCCAGTGGCGCGATCGGTTCGCCCACCGGAGGACGTCGTCACAGAGCACCCCGGAACTCGAGAGCACGGAGATCTGGCCCGGTGCCCGGCGCTCCAAGGCGTCGAGAAACGCAAGGAGACGAGCAAACTCGCCCAGATCGTCCCGCACCTCCGGCAGGTACCGTGTGTCCGAGGTCAAGGGGCCGAGTGCCATTGCCAGCCCCTGGAGAGGTGGCAGGATCACCATCGCCGCGAAGAGACCAGCCAAGGCCAGTGCAGTGCAGTGGCCCCCAAGGCGACCTTTCGGAATCCGGGCAAAGAGCGCATCCACCGAGCCATCGGAACCGCGACAAGAAGGGCCCCACCCGGGAGGCACAGGAGCCAGTGGTGTGCATCAGGATTCTGAAGGACCCGAAGTAGGGTCACCGGTAACACCGTCATCACTGTCACAAGGATCATCGGACGCCGTGGCCCCTTCCAATGCCACGCGACGGCGCCAGTCACTGCGGTAACGAGGGGAAGCGCACCCCAGAATGCGAGGTTCTCCCGAAGGAAGTGGTACAGCCCACCACCCTCGCGGTACGGTGTGAACTCCTCTAGAAAATGGACATTCGCGATCCCAATCAAGCGGGGACCTGCAAGCGCCATCAACACGATCCCCAGAGAGGCACTGGCAAGGGCTGTATGCCGAGCGGCCCGACGGCCAATCCAGGGCTGATTCTCGCGCCAGCTCCGGAGAAGCTTCCACCCCAGTTCCACCACAATGAAGAGTGCCAGCGCCAGGCTCCAGAAGCCCCACCAGCGCCTGAAGAGAAACACCAAAGCACAGGCCGCCCCGACAGCCGCAGCCTCCCACGGCTTCCACTTCTCCTCTGGCCTCCGGCCCGCCAGGTACAAGGGCCCCAACGCCAGCACCACGCCTCCCACGCCCGGATAGCCCTTCAGGACGGTCCCCACAGCCGGCAAGGCCAACAGGATGGCGACTGCGGCCCCAGTCGACGCATCCGGCCAGCCGCTCCCGCTCCACTCCCGGGTCACGATTACAAGGAAGATGACGGCAGGAACGAGGTAGAAACCTACCAGTGCAGCAATGTAGGCGAGGCGGCTTTCCCCAGCGACGATCATCCACGCGCCCACAGGTGCTGCCGGCAAGAGGTTGAGCTCCTCCGAAGCTACCGACCGCGCGAGCTCCCGCCAGGCCTTCATGGGGTCCTCTTTCAACATCTCCGAGAACGTGATGGACCTCTCCCAGTACCCGATCTGGTCCCAGTAGTAAAGGGTGCGCTCAGAGCGGACCCACAGTGCGGCCCCTCCTTCGAGGAGGCCCCACAGGAGAAGCACGGCCACAAGCCCACCAGCACTGCGCCAGTGGGTTGTATTCCGAAGACCCGAAGGCTGTGGAGGGCGCCCCTCCCTGGCCACTGACAGGCATCCGACAGGCGAATCCATCGTTCGAGCATACCGCGCTCCCCCGGACCCCGCACGGTGCCCCGGAGATCTCCCTCACAGACGGTGTCCACCCGGGTGAAGTGACGCACCGGAACAGACCCTGTCGAACCCAGGCTCAGCCGCTGATTTCCCGCCACAGCGCGAGGTGGGCCCGGGCCGAGCGCTCCCAGGTGAAGGCCGCCGCGTGTTCCACCGCCCGCCGCCGCAGCTCCTCCCGGTGGGCGGAGTCCCCGAGCACCCGCTCCAGCGCCCCGGCCAGCGCCTCGCGGTCCCCGGACGCGAAGAGTTCCACCGCGGGCGCGAAGTGCTCCACGTGCACCGGGATGTCCGAGGCCACCACCGCGGCCCCCGAGGCCAGCGCCTCCAGCAGCGGCAGGTCGAAGCCCTCGCCCCGGGAGGGGCTCAGCACGGCCTCGGCCCCCGCGTGGAGCGCCGGCAGCTCACCGTCGGACACGAATCCGGGGCGGACCACCCACGCCGGGGGGTCCTCGAGAGCCGCCACGCGCGCTCTGTCCGGCCCCACCAGCAGCAGCACCAGCTCCGGCCACCGCTCCCTCAGGGCCTCCACCGCCCACAGCACCAGGTCGATCCCGCGCCGCGGCTCCACCGCCCCCACCTGGAGCAGGTACGGCCGCCCCCCCGCCCACCGCTCGCGGGCCGCCATGGTGGCGGCGCCGTCCACCGGGTGGAACACCGCGTGATCCACCGCGTGGGGGATCACCCTGATCCGGTCCCGGGGAACACCGCAGAGGGCCTCGATCCGCTCCCGGACCGCCTCCGCGTCCGTGACCACCGCCGCCGCCTTCCGGGCCGTCACGGGTGTCAGCCACCGGATCGGGCTCGCCCACGAACGGGGAAACCACTCGGGATGTTCGAGGATCAGCACGTCGTGGATGGCCACCGTCACGGCACACCGCGGCATGAGCGGCCCGTAATAGAAGGGGCAGTGGAGCACGTCATAGCCTCTTCCCGAGGCTCGCTGGAGACTCCACAGGGTCCAGAATAGTGTGCTTCCGATGTCCCCCCGGGGCCGGAGTAACTCCACGTTCTCAGCACCCTCCCCCAAGCCATCAAGCCCTCCGAGGAGTCCCCCCACATACCGGCCCACTCCTCCCTGAGGACCAACGACCCTGCCATCCACCGCGATTCTCACCCGCGTCCCCTCTTCCGATGGGCCGCCATCGCTTCCCGGAGCAACGCTGTGATCCGCCGGACCATGGCGGTAGCCGTGAACTCCCGCACCCATCGTTCCCTCGCAGCCTTCCCCATGGTCTCGCGCCGGACGGGATCGGCCGACAGGCTTGCCACGGCTCCGACCCACCGGTCCACGTCGTCCGTGGGCAAGAGTAGCCCCTCGAAACCTTCCGTGATGGCTTCCGGAATCCCCCCCACCGGGCTGGCGATCACCGGGACGCCGCAGGCCATTGCCTCAAGAACCACAAGGGGAAGGCCTTCTGCGAGCGAGGGTACGAGAAGCATGTCGGCCCGATGCAGCCAGCCACCGACATGGGATGTCCACGGCCACACCTCCACGTACCCCCGCCGTTCCCGCCGTGGGCCACCGACCCACACGAAGCGAGCGGACGTTTTCCACATCCGCTCCGCGAGCTCGCAGAAGAGAGGGAAGCCCTTTCTTTCCTCCGGGGAGCCCAGTCCAAGGATCAGAGCCCTACCACTTTTCTCCTCCAGAAACATGATTTCCTCGTCCGGCAAGTATGGTGAGGGCTCCTCGACACCCATGTGGAGATGGCCGATCGTGCCACTTGCAAGACCCCAACGTGCCTCAAGGGCCCGGGCACCGGCCCGGCTCACCGCGAGCCAGCAGCTGGCCTTCCGGTCGAGCCAGGCGTAAAGGCGGTTTCTCGTGGGTGTTCCCAGGGGCTGGTATTCAGGGAGGTGCTCGAGCACCACGGTCGGCCACCGCCTGGACGCCAGGGCCGCCAGAATTGCCAACTCGCCAGGCGCACAGGCATGGATGACGAGGGCATCCGGTTCGAATCGTCCCAGGGTCCGGTACAGCCCACCGAGAACCAGGGGGGCAAGGTTGCCTCGAACTGCCCGCTCCTCCCAGAGCACTCCTCCGATGGAAATGGATGGCCGCGTCCCCGGCCCGGAAATCACCAGGAACTCGTCGCCGGGTTCCCGGTGCCTTGCCAGGGTCTCCAGCACCCTGATGACCCCGCCCCGGACCCGGGCCATGGTGACGTGGGCAATTCTCATAGGTACCGTCCACCGGCCCCCTCTAGCCTGCTGCTCCCCAAGATATCCATCACAGATCTTTCAGCTAGTGCATTCCAACTATCGAGTTGGGCATCCGTACGATGCCGAGGCACATCATGAACCAGTGATCAGTGTACGTTACTAAGGCAGACGAAACCCACCAGACCGAGTCGCCAAGGCTCCGATGGCCAGTCATCGGTGCAAGAACGCCCCGGCAATCTTGAGATTGCCAGTCGTCCGTGTCGGGATGCTTTCC
>JAMOWA010000015.1 GCA_027061805.1 Thermoanaerobaculia bacterium
GTCCCGCCCCCGACCCGCGGGAAGCTCCCCAGAGAGTTGTAGAGGGAACTTTTCCGAACCCGATCCAATGATATCAACCACTTACGCTCGTAACTGTCGAACTTGGGGGACCTGGTCGGGATCGCGGGATCGCGACGGTTCTCGAGCCTGGAAGCGCTGCAGCATAGCATTTCCCGGACGCGGCGCTCAGATACCGGGGCACGCACCTGCCGTCTCGCGTCATCGCGCACCGGAACGAGCGTGGCAGCACCATCACGTCCGACGTCTCGATCCGTGAAATACAGCAGCCCCTGGGGTGCCATCCCCCATGACCAACCTCCGTTGAGCCCTTGAGCTCGTCTTCTTGCAGACACCACGGTACCAGGCCGGAGGGATCGACCTTCTCATCCCATTCCTGACACGGTCCGGCGCACCGATCTGACCGCGTTGCAGCGGCAATACTTCAAGGCCTTGAACGTGTCCCCTCCACGACCCTCCGCGGCACCGCAGGCGAGAGGCGTGCCAGGATCTCGTAGTTGATGGTCCCGGACAGGGAGGCCAGCTCCTCGGCCGTCACGGCCTCGGCACCCTCGCGACCGAGGAGCACCACGGGATCACCCACCCGGACCCCGGGAATGTCGGTCACGTCCACCATCATGATGTTCATGCAGACCCGCCCCACCACGGGTGCGGGCACCCCCTGCACGAGCACCCTCGCCCGGTTGCCCAGCGCACGGGGGTAGCCATCCGCGTATCCCACGGGGAGCACCGCCAGCACCGTGTCGCGCAGGGCCCGCCACGACCGCCCGTAGCCCACCGTCTCGCCCGCGGGCACGCGCTTCACCTGCCCGACCACGGTACGCCACGTCAGCACCGGCTCGAGCTCCAGCGCCTCCGTGCCATGCTCCAGCATCCAGGACAGCCGGGTCTCCCGCGAGGGCCAGTGACCGTACAGGGAGATCCCCACCCGGGCCAGCGTGAAGTCGGCATCCCGGAAGAGGAGGGCTGCCGCCGAGCACGCCGAATGGATCCAGGGGGGCCTGTGGCCGAGGGCCCGCTCCGTCACCTCGATGGCTCCACGGAATCTCTCGAGCTGTTCCCTGGCGAAATCGTGCTCCAGGGTGTCCTCGATGTTGGCGAAGTGCATGGCCACGCCAGCCACCTGGAGACCGGCCCTCTGCACTGCGGTACACAACTCCGGAATATTCTCGGAGCGGACCCCCTGCCGGTTGGTTCCCGTCTCCACCTTGAGGTGGACAGGAATTGCCACGCCTCTTTCCTGCCTCAATTCACCGAGCCAGGTCACGACCTCGACGGACGAGACCACGAGATGACATCCGTCGTCCAGGAGACGGAGTTGTTCCGGCATGGCGAAGCCCATGACGAGGATGGGTTTTGCGACCCCGAGCGCACGGATTGCCGCCGCCTCTTCCGGGGTATGGACGGCCAGCCAGTCCACCAGCTCCGAGACCACCTGCACGACCTCGGAAAGCCCGTGACCATAGGCGTTGGCCTTGACGACAGCAGCCAGCCTCGTGGCCGGTGTCAGGACACCCCGGAGGACGGAAATATTGTGCCTCAGGGCCCTGGCGCTCACATCCATCTGCTGCATTACCCATCCCCCAGATCACGGAAAGTCTATCACGCGGCATGGACGGACAGACCGGAAGCCAATCCGTTGCGTACCGATCCCTTCTGGTCCGGAAGACGATCCGACCTGCTGTCCGATATCTCCGTCACATCAGTCCCAGGAGTGATCTACAAACTCTGCAAACTCGAATGGAAACAGCGTTCTCTTCCCGATTCGTATTGTGATGTGAAAGATCAAGCCAATCAATCTTGACTCCAGGGGCTCGAGCTGGTATTCTTGGAGTTCCTGAGAATGGAGGTGACAGATGCCATTTGAACGATTCATCCCGAAACCTGACGCTCAGGCCAAACCGAAGGTATCGATCCGGCCAAGCGGCCTCATTTCATTCGACGCAACGGCAGTCGAAGCCTTCGACCTTTCGAAGGCCACCCACGCCGTCGTCTTTTTCGACAAGACGAAGAAACTCGTGGGCATCAAGCCCACCCGGGATGCCTCCGAGGAGGGGGCCGTTCCCCTGAACAGACGGCGCCGTTCCATGAGCCTGAGGATCCCTTCCTTCTTCGAACAGTACGCCATCAACCTGGACCAGCCCCAGCGCTTCAACGCCTCCTGGGACGAGGCCAGCGGCCTGGTGATCGTCAACCTGAAGTCCGTTCACCGCAAGCGCGGCCGGCGCCCCAAGGCCCAGGGCTGAGGATCAGGGATCGCCGCCGGAAACCGGTGGCGCATCCCCCATGGCCTGCTGCACGGTCCGGACGATCCAGGGGAGGCCCTCCTCGAGGAGCCACGGTCCGTGATGGGCCAGCACGTCCCCCTCGGTGACCACCAGCACGGCCCCACGCTCGAACCAGCTCCCAAGGCCCCTGCCGGCGAGGGTCTCCCTCACCGTCTCGATGGTGCTTCCCCTCCGGGGTTGCGGATCGTAGAGGACCAGCCGGGGCGCGAGCTCCTCGAGCCAGCGACCGTCCGGCGAGAACCACGCCCGGGGATCCTCCCGGGTCACCGGCCGCAGGCCCAGCCACTCCAGCGACCAGAGGAGGTACGATCCGGCCCCCACCGTCACCGCTTCCCCGAGGTCGATCTCCACGTAGGTCTCCAGGGGTGGGAGGACGCCCCGGCACCCGCTCAGGGCCGCCCACAGGGCCTCCAGCGGCCCGTGGGCCGCTCCGGGCTCTCCGCACACCACGGCGGTGGTGGTGAGGTTCTCGAGAATGCCCCACGGCGTGACGGGAAGCGGCAGCTGGTAGACCGGCACGCCCTCGCCCGCGAGTTTCCGGGCGAGCTCCTCCTGGACGCCCGAGGTGGTGAGCACGAGGTCCGGTGCCAGCTCCTCCAGCCGGTCCCGCCGGACCCCCGTGTAGCTCCCCACCACGGGAAGCTCCTCCACGCCCCCGGGCCGCCAGCACCATGCCGAGCGGCCCACGAGGCGGGAACCGAGTCCGAGGCGGAACACCGCGTCCGTGAGGCTCGGCGAGAGCGAGACGATCCGGTCCACATGTTCGGGGAGCTCCACCTCGGCCCCCAGCGCCGGACAGGGGATCCGCCTCACGCCCGGCCCCATCCGTCGGGCAATCCGAAGAGGTGCCGGACGTTCCGGGTCGTGGTCCGTGCCACGTCGTCCACGGGGGCCTCCAGCTCCTCTGCCACACGCTCGGCCACATGGACGACGAACGCGGGTTCGTTGCGCCGTCCCCGGTGGGGCACCGGCGCCAGGTAGGGGCTGTCCGTCTCCACCAGGAGGCGTTCCAGACCAGCCGCACGGACGGTCTCCCGGACGTTGTCGGCCCGGTTGAAGGTCACCATGCCCGAGATCCCCACGAAGAGCCCCAGCTCCACCACCCGCCGGGTCACCGCCTCCCCCTCGCTGAACGAGTGGCAGACGCCCTGGAGCCTCCCGGCGTACTCCGCCAGGATGTCCCGGAGATCCTCCCAGGACTCCCGGTTGTGGAGGATGACGGGGAGCCCGGCTTCCAGGGCCAGGTCCAGGTGCCACCGGAGGGCGGCGAGCTGGTCCTCCCGGGGGGAGCTCATGTAGTGGTAGTCGAGACCGACCTCGCCCACCGCCACGATCCCCCGCCCCTCGAGAAGGGTCCGGACCCGCCGCTTCAGCCCGTCGTCCAGCGCGCTCGCCTCGTGGGGATGGACCCCCACGGCTCCCGCGACGCGGTCCGGCCAGCGGTCCGCGAGCTCCACCACCGGGTCCAGATCACCCGGCCCCGTGGCCGGGACGACCACGCCGCCCACGCCCGCGGCCGCGGCACGATCGAGGACCGCCTCCACCTCATCCGGCTCGAACATGGTCAGGTGCGCGTGGGAATCCACCAGCAGGGCGCCCATCTCTCTCCTCCGTCCCGGTCGTTCCGGTCCCAGGGGACAGAGGGTAGCAGGACCCTCCGCCTCCGGCGGGTCGCCACAGGGGTCCGGTTCACGGGGACCGGAGGCTCGGGAGGGCGGGGTGGCGTTCCTGCCCCTTTCCCGTTCTCTCTCGTGGTCCCTTCCATGGGCGTGCTTCCGGACCTCAAACGGCACCCTCCGGTGCCAGAAAAATGGCGACCCCAACGGGATTTGAACCCGTGTTGCCGGCGTGAAAGGCCGGTGTCCTGGACCTGGCTAGACGATGGGGTCGCGTCTCCTGCTCTTCGGTTGTCGGCCCACGAGGAGCCCCCCGGAGCCGCCGGGGGCAATCATCCTACACGAAAACGGGACGTTGCGGAAGACCGGCGACGGAGCTTCCCGTATCGCTCTCCAAACCCGAACACCCGGAAAACGCTGCACCGGACTCTGCACGGTGAGGTCACCTGGAGACGTGGTCCACCATCGTGAGAGGCGGCTCACCCGCCGGAGCCGGCAGAAGGAACAGGAACATGGACAGGGACATGGTCAGGGTCAGGTCCAGGGTCTGGGTCACGGGTCCGGACAGGGTCACTGTCACGGTCACGGACCCTTCGCCGTGTTGGTGGAGGCCGCCTTCACCTCTTCACCGGGCGGGTGGTGGTCCCCCCGGCTTCCCTCACCGCGCCGCGAGGTGCTGCACGGCGTTGAGCACTCCATCTACCACGCCGGCCATGGCGTCGTGGTCCAGGGTGCCGGGGGTGTCCGTCTCCCGGTGGTAGTTGGGGTTGCGAAGGTGACCGGTGTCGGTGACCATCACGGCCTCCCACCCCTGGCGCCAGTAGTTCCGCTGGTCGGACAGGTCCGCGCCCACGGAGGTGGGGCCGGAGTAGCTGCAGGCGGGCAACTCCGTGGCGCCGCGGAAGGCCCGCTTGATGGTCCGGGCCAGGCCACGGTCCCGCCACCGGCCCACCACGGCGATGAAGCGGCCGTGCCGGGGGTAGGCGGCCGCCCCCATGAGCGGGCTGTGGTGGGCCGGGTCGTCGGTGAAGTAGCCGATCATCTCCAGGCAGATCATGCAACGGACCCGGGCCCTGCCGGCCTTCAGACCCGCCGCGTGCACGGCACTGCCCATCTCGGCGGTGCCGAAGAAGGGGGGCTCCTCGGTGGAGTAGGCCACGAGCTCCACGGCACCCTCCACGCCCCGCTCCCCCAGCAGCCGGGCCAGCTCCAGGAGCCCCGCCACTCCGCTGGCGTTGTCGTCGGCCCCGGGCAGGTCACCGAAGACGTCGTAATGTGCGCCCACCACCACCCGGGGGCCGCGGTCCGCCCCGAAGCGGGCGATGACGTTCCGCTGGTCCGTCCCACCGGCCGTGTAGGGCTGGACCTCCACCCGGCCGCCAGCCGCGGCGAAGGCCTCCAGCACGTACTCCGCGACCTCCCTCAGGCGTCCGGGATGACCGGGGTTCCGCGGAAGGTCTCCGCCGGCCAGGAACTCCACGTGCCGCCTCAGGAGCTCCGGCTCGGCGCGGGGCCCGTCGGCCATGGGCAGGAGCCCCCGGACGGGCTGCCGCACGGCCAGGCCCACCAGGGCCACAGGTGCCAGGACCGCCCCCGCGGCGAGCAGGCCGAGGCGGGTCCTCCTGCCGAGGCGGCCGCCGGCCGCAGGCTCCCCTGCTGTGGCAGCATCACCGGGAGCCACTTCCCCGGGCACCACGGATGTGCCTTCCGCGCTCCGCTCGTCCCCCACGTCCTCACCCTCCCTGTGTCTCCAGTGCCCGACCGGAACCGGGCGGGCCCCATTCCTGGCATCGTACACCGGAGCCCTCCGGGCGGGCACGCCACCACCCTGGATTCCACGGACGGATCCCGTACCATGGAATCACGACCATGACCGAGCACCGTTCACTGGAGGAGGTCCACGAGACCGTCGACGTGCCCAGCGGGGGCCCGCTGTTCCGCCGCTGGTGGGCGGTGGCGGGCCCTGCGCTCATGGTGGCCGTGGGCTACATGGATCCCGGCAACTGGGCCACGGACCTGGCCGGGGGCAGCCGCTACAACTACACGCTCCTCTGGGTGCTGCTCATGTCCAACCTCATGGCGGTGCTGCTCCAGAGCCTGGCCGCCCGCCTGGGCATCGTCAGCCGGAGAGACCTGGCCCAGGCCTGCCGCGAGACCTACCCCCGCTGGGTGAACATCCCGCTCTACGTGCTGGCCGAGATCGCCATCACGGCCACGGACCTGGCCGAGGTCATCGGCTCGGCCATCGCCTTCCAGCTCCTCTTCGGCCTCCCCCTGCTCTGGGGCGTGCTGATCACCACGGCAGACGTGCTGCTGCTGCTCATGCTGTCGAGCTTCGGCATCCGCAAGCTGGAGGCCCTGGTGCTGGCCTTCGTGGGCACCATCGGGATCGCCTTCCTGGTGGAGATCTTCCTGGCGAAGCCCGACTGGGTGGGCCTGGTCCACGGCTTCGTGCCCTCGCTGCCCGACGCCACGGCACTGTACATCGCCATCGGCATCCTGGGCGCCACGGTCATGCCCCACAACCTCTACCTCCACTCGTCGCTGGTGCAGACCCGGCGTGTGGGCCGATCCTCCCGGGATCTGAAGGCCGCCATCCGGCTCAACACCATCGACTCCGCCGTCTCCCTCAACCTGGCCTTCCTGATCAACGCGGCCATCCTGGTGATGGCCGCCGCGGTGTTCTACCGGACGGGCCACCACGGGGTGGCCGAGATCCAGGACGCCCACAGGCTGCTCGAGCCCATCCTGGGTACCGCCATCGCCCCCATCGCCTTTGCCGTGGCCCTGCTGGCCTCCGGCCAGAGCTCCACCATCACCGGGACCCTGGCGGGCCAGATCGTCATGGAGGGCTACCTGAACTTCCGGATCCGGCCCTGGCTCCGCCGCATGATCACACGGCTGCTGGCGGTGGTCCCCGCAGTGGCCACCATCCTCTGGTTCGGCGAGGGCTCCACGGGGGGGCTCCTGGTGCTGAGCCAGGTGATCCTCTCGCTCCAGCTCCCCTTCGCCGTGATCCCCCTCATCCAGCTCGTGGCCGACCGGACTCGCATGGGTGAGTTCACCATCCGCCGGTGGGTCCAGGTGGCGGCCTGGATCGTGGCGGGTATCATCGTGGCGTTGAACGTGAAGCTCGTGGTGGACGAGATCACCGGGTGGCTGGCCGGGGCGGGCACGGCGGCCCTGACGGTGAAGCTCGTGGTGGTTCCGCTGGCGCTGGCGGTGGCGGGGCTCCTGGTCTACGTGACCCTCAAGCCCCTCCTCGACCGCCTCCGGGCACGGCCCCGGCCCGAGGTGCCCACCGGCGTCCACAGCGCGGCGGCCGAGCCCGAGGTCCGGCTGGAGGTCCCCCGGGGCTACCGCAGCGTGGCCGTGGCCCTGGACTTCAGCGGCGGGGAGGAGCGCATGCTCAACGAGGCCCTCCGGCTCGCCCAGGGGAGCGGGGAGGCCCGCATCACACTGCTCCACGTGGTGGAGAGCCCCGCGGCCCGCATCATGGGCGACCACACCGCGGACCTGGAGACCGAGGCCGACCGGAAGCGGCTCGAGGTCCTGGTGGCCAGCCTGGAGCGGGCCGGCTACACGGCGGGGTGGCGGCTGGGACTCGGCCACCCCGTGAAGGAGCTGGCCCGGCTCGTGGCCGAGGTGGAGGCCGACGTGGTGGTGCTGGGCGCCCACGGCCACCGCGGTGTGGCCGACCTCATCCACGGCACCACGGCCGACGCGCTGCGCCACCGCGTGGACGCCACGGTGGTGATCGTGCCGCTGGAGGGCTGATCGCAGCTCACCCGGCGACCCGGGTCCTCCTCCGGCGCCACAGTGCCTGGCGGTCGTCGAGCCAGATGGAGCGCAACACCCGGAGGACCACGCCCGGCCGGACCGCGAACTCCCGCCAGTGTGGGCACCAGGTGTCGAAGTCCACCTGGTCCTCCTCCTCGTAGTAGACCAGCGGGTAGGTGCGGCAGCCGTCGGGACGGATGGGATAGACCGAGCACGCGCCACCCGACAGGAAGACGCAGTGCCCGTCCACGGTCCTCAGTCGCAGGTACCCCCTGTCATCGGCCACGGTGAAGTCCCGGTGACCTGCGAGCTCGAGGCGGACGATGTCCTCCTCCAGCAGGCTCAGGGTGGTGTCCCAGCAGCAGGCGGTGCAGGCGTGCCGGGTGCAGGGGTGCTCGGCGAAGGGCAACCGGGGGCCGATCACGACAGGTGGCCCCGCTCCGAGTCCCCCATCTCCACATCCCCGCCGGGGAAGTACTCGGCCCACCGCCGGGTCACCAGCGCCGCCGTCTCCGGGTCACAGTGGAGCTCCCCCGGGTAAGAGGGCCGCAGGCGGGCGTCGATGAGGATGGGGGGCGTCCGCACCACCCGGTTGCCCTCGAGCCGCGTGGCCGCGGCATGGATGTCCGAGGCGGGATCGAAGCGCGTGAAGGTGGTCCAGAGGAAGTTCATGGGGCCAGCCGCGGCCCGGGCCGGCTCGTCGGAGAGCACCACCAGGGGCCAGCCGGCGAAGGCCGGGTGGGCGGCCAGGCGCGCGGCGGCCTCCGGCTCATCCTCCCAGGAGGGGCCGTCCACCACCAGGCAGCCGCCGCAGAAGACCCGCACGTGGGTCACGCCCGCCGGCAGCTCCGCCGCGGAGAATTCCCGGGGCAGGTCGCGGACCGGGTCGCCCAGCCCCAGCCAGACCCCCTTGGAGCCACGGTTCACGGCGGGCCCCGTGTAGTCCAGGGTGTCCATGGCCAGGTGGGGGAACACGAAGAGGTCCGTCTCCGGCCGGGTCCGCGCCAGCACGTGCTCCAGGGTGGCGGGGAAGTCCCTCAGGTCCACGGGCCGGTCCGTCACCAGCAGGAACTTGGTCAGCGCCAGCTGCCCCTCCCCCAGGATCCGGAAGGCCGAGACCATGGCCTCGCGGCCGTAGCGTTCCCGCACCACCGCCGCCGACAGGGCGTGGTAGCCCGTCTCCCCGTAGGACCAGAGGTCCACCACGGTGGGCATGGCCAGCGGGAACAGCGGGGACAGCAGCTCCTGGAGCAGGTCCCCGATGAAGAAGTCCTCCTGGCGGGGCTTGCCCACCACCGTGGCGGGGAACAGGGCGTCCCGCCGCCGCCAGAGCCGCTCCACCTCGAAGACCGGGCAGTCGTGCTCGAGCGAGTAGTAGCCGTAGTGGTCGCCGAAGGGGCCCTCGGGCCGCCGCACGCCGGCGGGCACCCGCCCCACCAGGGCCATCTCGGCGCCGGCCACCAGGGGGTGGGGGCCGCGGCCCGGGATCACCTTCAGGCGGCGCCCAAGGATGAGCGAGGCCAGCAGCAGCTCGGGCACGTTCTCGGGCAGTGGGGCGATGGCCGCCAGGGTCAGGGCGGGCGGCCCGCCCAGGAAGACGGTGACCGGCAGATCCTCGCCCCGGGCCTCGGCGGCGGCGTGGTGAAAACCCCCGCCCTTGCCGATCTGCCAGTGCATGCCCGTGGTCCGGGGGCCGTGCACCTGCATGCGGTACATGCCCAGGTTGTGGCCGTGGCCCTCCGGGTGCTCCGTGTAGACCAGCGGGAGCGTGAGGAAGGGACCGCCGTCCTCCGGCCAGGAGGTCAGCGCAGGCAGCCTCGTGAGGTCGGGGGGCTCCTCGCAGAGCTCCGTGACGGCGCCCCGGCCGGTGCGCCGGAGCCCCACCCGGAGCAGCTCCCCCACCACGTCCCGTGCCGACCAGAGCCTCCCCGCCGTGGGCGGCACGAGCTCGTGGGCCAGCTCCGCGAGGCGCTCCACCAGCGCCAGGGGCCGCTCCCCGAAGGCCAGCGCGGCCCGCCGCGGGGTTCCGAAGAGGTTCGTCACCAGCGGCATGGAGGCGCCCCTCGGCCGGGTGAACAGGAGCACCGGACCCCCCGCGGCGATCACCCGGCGGTGGATCTCCGCGGCCTCCAGGCGGGGGTCCACCGGGGCCTCCACAACGGCCAGGTCCCCCTCTGCCCGGAGACGGTCCAGGAAGGCGCGAAGGTCGGGGAAGCCGGATCGGTCCGCCATGGCGTCACCTTAGCACCGCGCGCTGGTGGAGCGGACGCCGGGGGTTTCAGCCCGCCACGGCTCCCCAGGCGAGGCCGGTGAGCGTGGCCATCACGATGACCAGCCCCACGTAGGCGCCGGTCCTCCTCGGTCCCAGGTAGGAGTTGATCACCAGCATGTTGGGCAGGGAGAGGGCCGGGCCCGCCAGGAGGAGCGTCAGGGCGGGCCCCTGGCCCATGCCCGCCCCCAGGAGGGTCTGGAGGATGGGCACCTCGGTGAGGGTCGCGAAGTACATGAAGGCTCCGGCCACGGCGGCGAACAGGTTGGCCGCCACCGAGTTCCCACCCACGGCGGTGGCGATCCAGGCCGCCGGGATCAGGCCGGCATCACGCCCCGGACGGCCCATGAGCCAGCCGGCCACCAGCACGCCGCCGAAGAGCAGCGGCAGGATCTGGACCGCGAAGGCCCACGTGGCGCGGACCCAGCCCTCGAGCTCCTCCCTCCGGTACCAGCGGAGGATCATGTACGCCAGGGCCACGAGCAGGGCACCCGCGAGCTGCCAGTGGACCCTCCACACCAGGGCGAACAGCCCCACCTCCCGGTTGGGCGCGCCCCAGTTGGCGAACACCAGGATGCCCACCATCACCGCGAGGAATGCCGCGTCCTGCCAGCCCCTGCGGGACCCTCCGGCCACGGGCCCCTGCACCGAGAACGGGTCCGGGCCGTTTTCCAGGCGCTCCCTCTCTTCGGTCCGGAAGAGCCACGCCATGATCAGGCCGATGACCACGGAGAACACCACGGCGCCCACGGCGCGGGCGATCCCCAGGCCGACCCCCAGGACCCTCGCCGTGAGGATGATCGCCAGCACGTTGATGGCCGGCCCGGAGTAGAGGAAGGCGATGGCGGGTCCGAGACCCGCGCCGCGCCTGTGGATGCTGGCAAAGAGCGGCAGCACCGTGCACGAGCACACGGCCAGGACGGCTCCGGAGACCGACGCCACGCCGTAGGCCACCGTGCGCGGAGCCGAGCTGCCCAGGTACCTGAGGACCGCCCCCTGGCTGACGAACTCGGCGATGGCCCCAGCGATGAAGAAGGCCGGCACGAGGCACAGCATCACGTGCTCGCGGGCGTACCACCTGAGCAGCCGGAACCCTTCCAGGAGGGCACCCTGCACCCTGGGATGCTCGATGGGGAGAACGTAGATCGCAAGGAACACCCCGGCCATGAGCAGGAGCTTCGTCCGTTCCTTCATGCTGCCCTCCACCGGCTCCGCCGCGGCGTGCAGGGCGTCATTCCCACCCCGGCACCCCCGTCAGCCCGCGATCCCGAGCAGCTCCCGGACGAGCCCGGCCTCCGGCACCCGGCCCGCCACCCTGACCCGGCCGTCCACCACCACGGCGGGCGTTGCCAGGATCCCCATCTCGACCATGCGGTCGATGCTGTCCACCTTGCGGACCTCCACCTCGAGCCCCGCATCCTCCACCACCTGCCGGACCACGCGGTACGCCTGCTCGCACCGCGGGCACCCCGGCCCCAGGACCTCGATCCTCTTCACGGACGACATCGGACGCCTCCCCTCACTGGCCCGGCCAGAATAGTTCGTCACATTTCGAAATGTAGTATCACTGGAATGTGCCGTCAAGCGTCCCACGGTGCTATCGTCAGGCCAGGGAGGAAGCATTGCACCAGAACGGCGGCAGGAAGCGGGTCCTGATCCTCTGCACGGGCAACTCGTGCCGCTCCCAGATGGCGGAGGGGTTCGTCAACCACGTGCTGGGCGGAACCTGGCAGGCCCGCTCGGCGGGCACCGACCCCGCAGACGAGGTCCACCCCCTGGCGGTCCGCGTCATGGCGGAGGTGGGTGTCGACATCTCGCGGGGCATCCCGGAGCCCGTGGAGCGGTACCTGGACGATCCGTGGGACCTGGTGGTCACCGTGTGCGATGCGGCCAGGGAGACCTGCCCCCACTTCCCCCGTCCCGTGGAGGTCCTCCACATGGGCTTCCCCGATCCCGCCGGCGCCACCGGCACCCCGGAGGAACGCCTCGCCGTCTTCCGGGCTGTCCGTGACGCCATCCTCGAGAAGCTCGTCCCGGAGCTCCGGAAGCGAAGCTGACCCGGATCGCCGGGGTGTCCGTGCCCGTGTCCGTGTCGGTGTCCCTGGCCCCGGCCCTGCCCCAGTTCCGGGCCCTCTCCCCGTCTCCGGTTCCGCCCACCGGGATCGGGTGAGCCGTGAGGGTGGTCGGCGGCGGTGAACGGGCGACGGCGGCAGCAAACGAACACGCCCTCGCCCCCTCGCCCCTGCTCCCCTAGCCCCCTCCAGCCGTTCGGTGCTACCGTTGCACGGGAGGCGGACGCCATGTTCAGGATCATCGCCGAGGGCATGGACTACCGGGAGCACGTGCTCCTCAAGGACGGCCAGGGCGTGCTCCTCCGCCCGGCCACGGAGGCGGACATTCCCGCCGTCACGGAGTTCATGAGGGGGCTGTCCCAGGAGAGCCTCCGCATGCGCTTCATGGCCTCGGTCTCCGAGGTCCCGGAGTCGGTGATCCGGGACATGTGCACCGGGGACTTCACCGACCGGGGGTGCCTGCTGGCCATCATCGGGGAGGGGGACGAGGCCAGGGTCATCGGGCTGGGGAACTACGTGGGCCTCGGCAACGGAAGGACGGCCGAGGTGGCCTTCCTGGTGGCCGACGAGTTCCAGGGCAAGGGGATCAGCACGCTCATCCTGGAGCGGCTGGCCGGGCTCGCCGCGGCGCAGGGCTACGTGGAGTTCGAGGCCGAGGTGCTCTGGGAGAACCAGGCCATGATCAACGTCTTCCGCAGCTCGGGCTTCGAGGTCCACCAGGGGGTGGACGGCGGCCTCGTCCACGTGGAGTTCCCCGTCCGCGGCGCGGCGGCGGTCCGGGAGCGCGGCGAGCTCAGGGAGCGGATCGCCGTGGCCAACTCCCTCGGCCCCCTGCTCCGCCCGCGCGTGGTGGCCGTTGCGGGAGCCTCCCGGGACGCCCGGGGAATCGGGAACATGATCTTCCGCCACATCCTCCACGCGGGCTTCCCGGGCACGGTGTACCCGGTGAACCCCCAGGCCGAGTCCGTGCACGGGGTCCGGGCCTACCCCTCCATCCAGGACCTTCCCGAGAGGGTGGACCTGGCCGTGGTGGCCGTCCCCGCCGAGGCCGTGCTCCAGGTGGCGGAGCACGCCGTCCAGGCGGGAATCAAGGGGCTGCTCGTGGTGAGCTCCGGCTTTGCCGAGGCCGGCCCCGAGGGCGTGGAGCGCGAGCGGAAACTCCTGGAGCTGGTGCGGGCCCACGGCCTGCGGCTCATCGGTCCCAACTGCCTCGGCATCATGAACACAGACCCCGACGTCCACCTCAACGCCTCACTGGCCCCCGACATCGCGCCCCTGGGCCGGGTGGGTTTCTTCTCCCAGTCCGCGGCCCTGGGCCTGGTGATCCTGGAGCACGCGGCCTCCAAGGGCCTGGGCTTCTCCACCTTCGTCTCGGCGGGGAACCGTGCCGACGTTTCCGGCAACGACCTGCTGCAGTACTGGGAGGAGGACCCCAACACGGACATGGCCCTGCTCTACCTGGAGACCTTCGGCAACCCCAGGAAGTTCACCCGGATCGCCCGGCGCTTCGGCCAGCGCAAGCCCATCCTCTGCGTCAAGGGTGCCAGCAGCGCCACGGCCCAGAGCGCCTTCCGGACCGTGGACGGCAAGACCTTCGGGGGCGCCGCCGAGGTGGAGGCGCTCTTCCGCCAGGCGGGAATCATCCGGGCCGAGACCCTGGACGAGATGTTCGACGTGGCCATGGTGCTCACCCACCAGCCCCTGCCCCGAGGCCGGCGGGTCGCCATCGTGGCCAACTCCCACGGTGTCGCGACGCTCTTCGCCGACTCGTGCGAGGCCAACGGCCTCGTGGTCTCCGGGCCGGGCATGGTGGACCTGGGGGCCCTCACCGCCCCGGAGGACTACGAGGCCGCCGTCCGCCAGGCCCTGGAGCACGAGGAGGTGGACGCCCTCCTGGTGAGCTTCGCCTGCGTGGGCGATTGCACCGGTGAGCCGGTGGTGGAGGCCATCCAGCGCGGCGTCGGAGCCGCCCGGGACAACGGTGGTGGCGGCAAGCCCGTGCTCCTGTGCCTCATGGGCGCTGCCGGCGCCGTCTCCACGCCCGGGGCGAACCGGCCCGGCGGGGAGGGGGGTCTCGTGTTCCCCTCGTTCCTCTTCCCCGAGTCGGCCCCCCGGGCTCTGGCCCGGGTGGTGGAGTACGCCGAGTTCCGGCAGCGGAAGACCGGAACCGTCCCGTGGTTCGAGGACGTGGACGCCGCGCGGGCCCGGGAGCTGGTCAGGGCGGCCCTGGCGGAGGGCGAGCCGGATGGCTCCGGTGTGATCTGGCTCGAGGGCGAGCGCGCCAGGGAGATCCTGGACTGTTTCGCCATCCCCTCCACGCCGGAGGACTCCACGGCCGGGGACCGCACGGTGCTGGACCTCGGGATCCGGCCGAGCCGCCACTTCGGCCCCCTGGTGGAGCTCGAGTGCGAGGGACACCCCACCGTGCTCCGGATCACCCCGCTCACGGACCGGGACATCGCGGAGACGGTGGAGAACCTGGGGTGCCCTCCCGGCTGCGGCGTGGAGGACATCCTGGGCCGCGTCTCGCAGATGATCGAGGAGCTCCCGTGGCTGGCGGCCATGCACGCCCGGGTGGAGTTCGGCGCCGGGGACGCACCCCGGCCCCGGCTCGTCCGGCCGCGGCTCGGCATCCGGCCCGTGGTGGGCTCCCGGCCCGGACCCGGCCCGAACTGATCGGAGGCTCCCATGCTCGTTCGCGAAATCATGCATCCCGATCCCGTCACCATCGCGGCGGGCGCCTCGCTGCAGGAGGCCTATGCGCTCATGCAGGAACGGGGGATCCGCCACCTTCCCGTCATGGAGGGCGGGCGGCTCGCCGGCATCGTCACCGACCGCGACCTCCGCCTGGCCACCAGCGCGCTGAGCCCCAGCCCCTTCCCGCCGGACACGGGGCTCGCAGAGATCATGCGCCGGCCGGTCCACACGGCCGACCCGCTGGACCCCGTGGAGGTGGCGGCCCGCACCATGCGCGAGCTCAAGATCGGCTGCCTCCCCGTGCTGGAGGACACCCGGCTGGTGGGCATCGTGACGGGGATCGACCTGCTGGACGCCATGCTCAGGCTCACGGGCGTCCACCGTCCCTCGGGCCGCCTGGAGGTCTGTGTGCCGGACCGCCCCGGGGAGCTGGCCCGCCTCACCGGCCTGCTGAGCTCCCGGAACGTGAACATCCAGTCCATCCTCAGCTACCCCGACGCCGACGGCAACGTCCGGATCGTGCTCCGCATCGCCTCCATCGACACCCGCCCCCTGGCCGAGGCCCTGTGCGGTGCAGGCTTCGACGTGGTCTGGCCACCCCATCACGCATGCCGGTAGTCGTCTACCACCCCGGCTACGCCTCCTACCGTTTCGGCGGGGAGCACCCCTTCAGCCCGGTGCGCATGGAGATGGTGCTCGACCTCCTCAGGGAGACCGGCAACCCCGTCCGGCCCGTGGAGCCCCCGGCCGCCACCGACGAGGAGCTCCTCACCGTCCACACGGCCCGGTACCTGGAGGCCGTGGCGGCCGCCAGCCGGGAGGGGGGCGCCCCCTCGCCGGTCTTCGGCCTGGACACCCCGGACAACCCCATCCTCCCGGGCCTGGACGAGGGCGCGCGGCTCGTGGTGGGCGGCACCCTCCACGGGGCCCGCCTCATCGCCGACGGCGAGGCCAGGCAGGTGCTCCAGCTGGGCGGCGGCCTGCACCACGCCATGCCCGAGCTGGCCTCCGGCTTCTGCATCTACAACGACCTGGCCATCGCCATCCGGGAGCTGGTCTCCCGGGGCCTCACCGTGGCCTACCTGGACATCGACGTCCACCACGGCGACGGTGTCCAGCAGATCCTCTACACCGACGAGAAGGTGATGACCATCAGCCTCCACGAGTCCGGCGAGTACCTCTTCCCGGGCACGGGCTGGCTGCACGAGCTGGGCATGTCCTCCGGACACGGCTTCAAGCTCAACGTTCCCCTGGAGCCCTTCACCGAGGGGGACAGCTACCTGGAGGTGGTGGAGCGGCTGGTGGAGCCCGCCCTGGCCTACTTCCGTCCCGACGTCCTGGTGGTCCAGGCGGGCGCCGACGCCCACTGGTGCGACCCCCTGGCGGACCTCATGCTCACCACCCAGACCTACGAGAAGCTGTTCAGGGCCATCCTCGACTTCGCCGAGCTCTTCACCGGGGGCCGCCTGCTGGTCACCCTCGGCGGGGGCTACTCGCTCCGTGCGACCCCCAGGGTCTGGACCATCCTCCACCTCACGCTCTCCGGCCTGCCCCTCTTCGACGAGCTGCCCGCTCCCTGGCTCGAACGCTGGTCGGCCCAGCTGGGCGACGACCCACCTGCCCGGCTCCACGACCCGCCATCCCCCTACGAGCCCATCCCCCGCTGGGAGGAGATCAACCGCCACAACCGCCTCATGGTCCAGCGCCTCCAGGACGCCGTGTCCATGCTGTGGCTGTAGGCCGGCCCGCCGCCCATGTCGTGAGGGGGTCGGAACGTGAAGGTGTGGGGAGGGCCCCCCGCCCAGGCGGGAGCAGGGGTGCCATTCGTGTATCTGGATGGAGCCATCGCCCTGGCGGGGATGGGTGTGGCGTGCGACATGTCCCGATGAAAGGGATGTACCTAAGGGGAACGAAACGCACCAGACCGAGCCGCCAGGACTCCGATGGCCAGTCATCGGTGCAAGAACGCCCCGGCAATCTTGAGATTGCCAGTCGTCTGTGTCGGGATGCTTTCCTTCGCCTTAGTAATTACTCAATGGCATCCCCGGCACCAGTTTCACTGGCACCAGTTTCACCCCACAGGCACACGCGCCGTACGCCCGTGATCTGGCCGGTCACGGCGCCCTCCCCCACCGTGCGGACCACGGCCGCGGGGTCCTCCACCACGGTGCCACAGAGGACGTCAAAGCCCAGCTCCAGGAGGGGTGCCGCCATGGGCGTGCTGGGCCCCAGCATCATGAGGAAGGCATCCTGCGGGACCCGCTCCAGGATCTCCGGCAGCGTCCCGTTGAGCAGCGTTGTGGCGGTGAGGGCCACCACGTCGGCGGAGCCCAGGTCCCGGAGAAGCTCGTCTCCCCCCCCTCCCCCGCCCCGGCTCCCGCGGTCGTGGACCACGAGCTCTCCCACGGCCCCGTCCAGCCTGGGGGTGAAGGGGAAGCGCCCCACCATGACCACGCGCCGGCCCCGGCCCCTTCGCGCGATGATCTCGACGGCGTTCTCTTCCGTGATCCTCCCGGCGGCCTCGCCGAGGAGGGCGTTGGCAGTGGCGAGGCCCACCGAGGCCTCCAGGAGCGAGGGGGAGCGAAGCAGGCCCAGGAGCTCGGAAGGGCTGCGGCCGGCGAGCGAGCCCGCCCACGCCACGGGCGTCTCGCCCGTCAGGTGGGCCTCCCCCCGCAGGGTGGAGGCGAGCCCCGCACCCGCGGTGGTTCTCACCGCGGTCCAGAAGGCCCCCACGCGGACCGCCAACACCTCGGCCTCTCTCGAGGACGGGCACCACAGGGCCGCCCCGAGCACGGCCTCCAGGGGATCCCGGACTCCGGTCACGGTCCCACTCTACCGTGGCGGAGCGTGGCCGGGCGGCGCAGGCCGTGCTCCGGGACGCCGAACCGCTCGAGCACAACGCCTACAAGGTGGAGCTGTTCCGGAACCTGATCGTCACCGTGGCACTGGAGCTGACGGAAAGGTGCCGAGTCAGGACCGTTCCCGGAGCAGGCCGCACCGCTCCCTCCAGAGGATCCTGGAGGAGCGGAAGAGGGCCACGCCGACGGCGAGATAGAGCAGGCCCACGGGGCCACCCGCCCCCACCGTCGCCCGGAGCAGCCGTCCACCGCCGGACATGAGCGCCACGAGCAACCAGGTCTTCCAGGAGAGGAAGCCCCCCAGGCACCGGCCGTCGCCCCGCTCCACGATCCGTGCGGCGATGCGCGCGGCGGAGTGGTCCAGCACCCAGACGGACTTGGCCCAGCCCACGGCGGCCGCCACGGCAATTCCGGCCCAACCGGCAGGGCCCGGCCACGCCTCCACCACCCACAGGCCTCCGAAGAAGCCCAGGAGGGCCCCCACCACGGTCCACATGATCCCGGCCAGGAGCAGGTGGGCACTGGCCGGGGCTGCGGGTTTGAGGCGGTGGGCCAGGGAGCCTTCCATGGGCGCATCATACAGCGCCCCGCAGGTCCGCATTCCCTCCGGCGGTACAACATGGCCGACGAGCGGATCCCCGTCCGCGCCCTCGAGTTCGGGACGGACGTGATCTCGGAGGTCCTCCTGCGGATCGGGCGGGAGGACGGCCCACACCGCTGACCGGCCGCCCTCAGTCGCCGGCGAGGTCGAAGCCGGTGCCGTCCAGGAAGGCCTCCAGGGCGGGAAGGCCGATCAGCGGTTGGCCGGCCACCGGCATCAGGTGGCCACCGTCTCCGGCGTGTCCGTCCCGGTGGGCGTGATGCGGAGGAACCTGATGAGCCCCTCCACGGCGATCCAGAGAGCCACCACCAGGATGACGAAGTTGAGGACCTCGAGGATGAGGTTCTCCTGCGACACGAACTTGAACTGGTTCAGCACCAGGGCCCAGACCGTCATGACGATCATGAAGACGGCGGGAATGCCCGTGACGAGCCACTTGAGCCCACCCCTCGACCTCAGGTACACCGAGCCCACGATGAGGGCCAGGGCCGCCAGGGTCTGGTTCGTGGCGCCGAAGAGCGGCCAGAGCTTCAGGGCTCCCCTGCCGCTGGCACCCGACATGAACGCCAGCACCGCAGCCGTCCCCACGGCGATGAAGGTGGCCGTGAACCGGCCGGTGAGGAAGTCCATCTTCAGGTCGCCAAAGAGCTCGGCGATCACGTAGCGCTGGATCCGGGTGGCGGTGTCCATGGTGGTCCCGGCGAAGGAGGCCACGAAGACGCCCATGATCACCAGGGCGATCCCGTGGGGGATGCCCAGGGACTGGATCATGTTGGCCGATCCGGTCACGAAGGCGCCCACCTTGGAGGCGAGCCCGGCCGCCGAGGCCCAGGAGGCGTAGTGCGCCGTCCAGGCCGGGAGACCCGTCAGGAGCTCACCGCCCTTGGTGGCGTAGCCCATCCCGATGCCGGCGCAGGTGGCGATCACCACCAGCGTGGACAGCACGCCCTCCATCAGCATGGACCCGTAGCCCACGAAGAGGGCGTCCTCCTCGTTGCGGACCTGCTTCGACGTGGTCCCGGAGGACACGAGGGAGTGGAAGCCCGAGATGGCGCCGCAGGCGATGGTGATGAAGAGGAAGGGCCACAGGGGCGGCGCCTGCTCCGGAGTGGCGTTGAAGGCCGGGGCCACCACGTGGAGCTCCCCGCCGAAGGCCGACGCCACCACACCGAGGACCAGGAGCGCCAGGGCGATGACCGCGATGGCGGGGCCGACGATGGGTCCCGTGCCGGCGATGGAGGCGTAGTGGTGGCCGAAGATCACCTCCTTGGGCGTCGGCACGTAGTCGATGCCGTCCTCGAGCTCCACGGCGGGAACCGGGGCCGTCCTCGAGAGCATGAAGATCCGCCGGCCCACATACTTCCCGTAGAGCTGGTAGGCCCCGAGGAACCCTGCGAAGGTGACGATCATGATCAGCAGTGCGTCCATACCCCCTCCTCTCGATCCGTGACCGTTCAGAGGCCGGGCGGCGGCGGTGGTCCGCGCACTGGTGGAGCGCTTCGGGATCGCCCCCTCCCGCCTGGAGGCCCATGGCGTGGGGCCCCTCGCCCCCGTGGCCACGAACGCCACCGAGGAGGGGCGGAAGCTCAATCGCAGGGTGGAGCTCGTGGCCCGCTGAACGCTGTCGGCAATACCCTCCAGGGGAGTTCCGGTTCCCGACGTCCGGCGGCGGAATCTCCGGCAATGCTAAGGTACCGCCATGCTCGAGTCGATCCTCACCCCGGACCAGCACACCCTGCTCACGGAGGTCCGCCGGACGCTGGCATCCGTGGGAGAGACCCTGGCGGCCTGCGAGGCCACGGAGGAGGACCGGCAACGCTTCGCCGACTCGGTCCGCCAGCTCGACGAGCTCTTCCTCCTGGTGGTGGTGGGCGAGTTCAACGCCGGAAAGAGCGCCCTCATCAACGCGCTGCTCGGTGAGGACCTCCTGGAGGAGGGCGTCACGCCCACCACCGCGAGGATCCAGCTGATCACCTGGGGCGAGACGCCCTCCCGGGAGCCCGGTGGCCCCGCCCTGGACCTCGTCCGGGTGCCCGCCCCCCTGCTCCGCGAGGTGGACATCGTGGACACGCCGGGAACCAACGCACTGAACCGCGAGCACGAGGCCATCACCTCCCGCTTCGTGCCCCGCTCGGACCTGGTGCTGTTCGTGACCTCGGCCGACCGGCCCTTCTCCGAGAGCGAGCGGGCCTTCCTGGAGCGCATCCGGTCCTGGGGCAAGAAGATCGTCATGGTGATCAACAAGAAGGACATCCTGGAGGGCCCCGCCCAGGTCCGCGAGGTGGAGGACTACGTGGCCACGCAGAGCCAGCGGCTCCTGGGCATCACCCCCAGGGTCTTCCCCGTGTCCGCACGGTGGGCCCGGGAGGGGCGTTCCACGGGAGACGAGGCCATGCTGGCGGCCAGCGGCCTCTCCGAGATCGAGACCTTCCTCAGGACCACGCTGGACGAGGCCGAGCGCTTCCGCCTCAAGCTCCTCAACCCCATCGGCGTGGCCGGGAGCCTGGCCTCCTCCCTGCTCCACACCCACACCCGGCGCCTGGAGCTCCTCGCGGACGACTTCCAGACCCTCGACGACATCGAGACCCAGCTCGAGGCCTACCGGCAGGACATCGGCAGGGAGTTCGAGCTGCGGCTGGCCGACATCGACAACGAGCTCCACCAGATGGAGCTCCGCGGCATGGAGTACTTCGACCAGACCATCCGGCTCGCGCGCTTCCCGGACCTCGTGCGCAAGGAACGCATCCGTGCGGAGTTCGAGCGGGTGGTGGTGGGCGACACGCCGCAGGCCATCGAGCACAAGGTGGAGGCCCTCATCGACTGGCTCGTGGAGTCGGACCTGCGCCAGTGGCAGGCCGTGGTCCAGCACGTTGGCCGGCGGCAGGCCGTCCATGCGGACCGGATCGTGGGGCAGGTGGGTGGCCGCTTCGAGTCGGACCGCAGCCGGCTCCTGGACACCGTGGGCCGTGCGGCCCGGGAGGGCATGGAGAGCTACGACCGGTCCGGCGAGGCCCACCGGATGGCCAACGACGTCCAGCAGGCCGTGGCGGGCACGGCCCTGGTGGAGGTGGGAGCCGTGGGGCTCGGCGCCACCGTGGCCCTCATCGCCTCGTCCACGGCGGCCGACGTGACCGGCCTGCTGGCCGCTGGCGTGATGGCCACCCTGGGGCTGTTCATCATCCCCGCCAGGCGGGCGCGCGCCAAGAAGAACCTCCGGGAGCGCATCGCGGCCACCCGGGAGACACTCATGACGGCCATCACGGAGCAGTTCCACAGGGAGGCCGACACGAGCCTGGCGCGGATCCGCGAGACCATCGCCCCCTACTCCCGCTTCGTGAGGGCCGAGGGCGAGCGCCTCGAGGCCCGCCGCGAGGAGCTCACCGCGGCCCACCACGCCCTCGCCTCGCTGTCGGAGCGGGTGAAGGCGTCCGGTACCTGACCCACCGGGGACGGCTCCGGCCGGCCCTGTGGAGAGCGGACGATCCATGTGAGCCTGAAGCCCGAACCCCTCGGCAGCCCGGGGTACCTCCCTCACGGCCCGCGAGCCTCTCAGCAGCGAACTCCTCGAATGCGACGGCGAACCGCACGAGCGCCGCAGCTGCCGGCTCTCCGGCCTCCAGGGGAACCCGCACCCGGGGTGGGACCCTTCGCCGCCCGGCGGCACTGCCGTTCCCATGGCGCATGGGGCCAGCCTCCCGGCCCATGTTCCTACCCGTCCGTCCGTGCCACCGCGTCCCGGAGGAGCTCCTCGATGAGGGCGGTCACGATCGCGGCGTCACCACCGTGCCCCTGCGACCGGACGATGAGGGAGGGACCACCGGCGAAGAGGGCACCGAAGGCCCCGGCCGTCAGCAGCTCGAGGAGGCGGACCACCCGGTCTCCCCGGCCCACGAGCCACGGGCAGGCGCGCTCCACGGCGGCACCCGTGACCGACCGCCTCTCCTCCTGCCATGCCGCGAGGTCGACCATGCCCGACTGATCGGTCAGCCGCTCCACGGCCAGGGGCATCAGGGCGAGGATCCGCGAGATTCGCGGATGGTCCCGCAGCCACCGGCTCAGGCGAGCGGCCACGTCCGCGGGCTCGACGGGCCGTTCCCACGCCTCCACGGTCCGCTCCAGGCCGTCGTACCACGCCTCGAGCTCCAGCCGGGCCACGGCCAGGAAGAGGTCCTCCCGAGATCCGAAGTGGAGCGCCGAGGTGCCCTGCGGCACCCCGGCCTTCCGGTCGAGGTACTCCAGCGAGACGTCCTCCCACGGCAGCCGGCCCAGGGCCTCCCTGGCCGCCACGAGGACCTGCCGCTTCCGCTCGGCCCTGAGCCCCCTGGCCCGCCGCCGCCGATCCTGATCGATGAGCCTGCCCATCTCTACCCCTCCGTCGGCCGGTGGCTCACGCCATCTCAGTGGAGCACGCGGATCTCCAGCGCGCTGGGATGCTCCGCCGTGTGGTACACGCGGTTGGTCACGGGAACGAAGTCCCCGGCCCTCGCCTCGAGGATGTTGGGGACCCAGGTGCCGGGGTTCCGGTCGATGAAGGGGAACCAGGTGCTCTGGACCTGCACCATGATCCGGTGCCCCTTCAGGAAGGTGTGGAAGATGTCGTGGAGCTCGTGGTGCAGGTGCGTCACCTTCCCCGGTGGCGGCCACGTGTCGAAGCGGCGCCAGCGGTTGGCCCCCGTCTCGAACACCAGGGCCTCGGGCTGTTCCAGCTCCCCCTCCCCCTTCAGGTCGTGGCGGAAGAAGGGAAGCTCCACCTCGTCCTGGTAGAAGGCCGAGGTCTCGAAGCCGAAGTCCGCATCGCCCAGGGCACGCCGGCAACGCCGGTCCCGCACGACCACCATGCGGACCGGCTGGAGGTTGCCCGCGCTCGGGGCCCACCGCGCCGCCTCGAGGAGATCGCCGATGACCTCCGAGGACACCTCACGGCTGGAGAACACGCGGCAGGAGAACCGCTGCCGGATGGCCTCCATCACGTCCACGCGGCTGCCCCTCCCTCCCCTCCCTGCCGGGCGAGCCAGGCCGCGATCCGTCTGACTCCGTCGCCGTCCAGCCCCAGAAACCGGACGGCGAACCCCTGGACCCCCTCCCGGTCGGGCCTGGAGACCCTGACCACCTCGGCGGTCCCGGTGACGGGCCGCGCCTCGCCGGGAAGCCGGAAGGTGAGCCGCACCCGCGTCCCGGGGCGAAACACGCCGGGCGCCTGGAGCAGCATGCCCGAGGTGGAGACGTTCACCGCCTGGCTCAGCTCCAGCTCCTCCCCGTCTTCCATCTCGACACCGAGATGCACCAGCACCCGCAGGCCGGCGCGGGGCGCCACGTGCAGGAGGTCGGCCACGGCCTGCCACAGGTGGGCGTCCGTCCACCCCGCCGCCGTCACCCTGTTGACGCCCTCCTCCTCCCACGAGGCCGCCTCCCCCAGCGCCTCCTCCGGTGCCAGGAGGACGACGCCGGCCCGGCGGCTCGGCGAGTCCGGCGAACGGACGGTGGCCAGGAGCTCCTGCAGGTCCAGCTCCGGGAGCGGATAGGCCACCACCAGAAGATCGAAGGGGGTGTCCCGCAGCAGGTTGAGCACGGCGGGCGCCGGCTCGGTGGACAGCACCTGGAGCTCCTCGCGCTGAAGCAGGGGGACCATCCGCTCCACCACCTCCCTCTCCACACCAACCAGGAGCACGTGCCGGGAGGAGCCCTCCATGCTCACCATCATACTGCGGCGCCATGGCCCGTGGTGTGACCGGTCGCCCTTGATTCGAGCGGCCGATACCGGTAGACTGTTTCCAGTCTGTCAGGAGTCAACATGACGTAGGGACCGAACAGGGCATACCTGCCGCCGGGAGCTCCGGCTCCCCGTGGCCTTCTGTTCTTTCTGTCCCCATTCTCTTCTCCGGACCGCCCGGTCCGGATTTTTTGTGCACCGGGTGCAGCGGCCCTGCAACACCTTCGATCGTCCGTCCGCGACCGGCGAACGGTATCGGGGATCATCACAATCGTCCCGGCAAGACCGGCGCGAATGGTAACACCCAGGGCCAGGGCAAGAAGTACGGACCCGACGACGGCTCCGGGAACAACGGGACCCGTCCCATGGATGGAACGGGCCATGGCGCCAGGTCCGGCTCGGGCAGCGGGAGCGGTTCCTGCACCGGTGGTGGCGGCGGCCGTGGCGGGCGTGGTGGCGGCGGCGGTGGTCGCGGCCGGCACTGACCCCGGACACCATCGACCAACCCCCTCTTTCCTCGGGGACTGCCATGGCGGTCCCCGCGTCTCGCGTCACCGGGCGACGGCGACCCTGTTCCGTCCCTGGCGCTTGGCACGGTACAGGGCCCTGTCGGCGGCCTGGAGCACCTCCCCGGGGCTCTGCCGCTTCGGGCCCGGTGCCGCCACGCCGGCGCTCACGGTGATCCCCACGCCCGGGCTCCGGGTCCGCGCCGGCGGGGCCTTCCTGGGCTTCTTCCGGGGCCGGTCCAGGCCACGGAACCTGAAGGGCCGCCGGGCGATGGCCTCCCGGACCGCCTCCACCGCGGTGCGGGCCGTCTCGAGCCGTGCCGAGGGAAAGACCACGGCGAACTCCTCGCCTCCGTACCGGTAGGTTCTCCCTCCCCCACCCATCCGCGAGAGCTCGCGGGCCACCATCCGCAGCACCTGGTCACCGGCCTCGTGACCGAAACGATCGTTGAAACGCTTGAAGTGATCGATGTCCACCATGGCGATGGCGAAGGTGCCCCGGAGGCGGGTCAGGGCATCGTCGAAGGCCCGCCGGCCCGGCAACCCGGTGAGCTCGTCGTGGTAGGCGAGCCGGTGGGCCTCCTCCACGATGGCCAGCAGCAACACGGCCTGGGCCGCCACCAGCGCCACATCGGGGGCGACACCGTCGAGAAGCTGCCGGTCCGCCACGGCCACGCCGAGGAGCGCCATCAGCAGCCCCGCCTCCACCGTGCTCCGCCGGACCAGCCAGCTGGCCGCCAGCACGACTGCACCCACCAGGAGACACCACAGGATCACCTGGGTGGATCCCAGGAAGCCCAGGAGCACCGAGCCCGTACTGCCGGAGGGTGCCACCCGGGCCACCGCCAGCACGAGGGCGCCGGAGGCCAGGGGCAGGGCGAGCTGCAGCGCTCCGCGCACCGACCAGGGTGTCTCGTCACCCGCCGGACCCAGGAGCATGAGCCCCAGGGGCAGGATCGAGCCCACGAACGCCCCGGCCACCGGAAGTCCACCGGACGCCGCGCCACCGGTGAAACGTGCCGCCACCACCACGAAGAGCGCCGCGGCGGCCAGGCGGCTCCGGCGGAAGCGCACGGCCAGCAGGACCACGAGGACACCCCCGAGCTCCGGCAGCACCGAGAGGACCGGCCAGGCCGCCGCCGGGATCCCCACCACGCCGGCGACCCACGCCACTGCGACCAGCACGGCACCTCCCGTCAGGGTCAACGAGCCAGACGACATGCTGTCCAGGGTACATCAGCGCGGTCCGGGGACCGGGGTGGCGGAGGACCCCGAGGTGAAAGTAAGGAGCGAGGGGGTCGGCACCTCCCATGGCGAAGTTCCCGGGTTGGCATTCCACGACGGGTTCCGGGATAATCGGCCCCATGAAGATGACGCCCATGCTGCGTCAATACCTGGAGCTGAAGGAGCAGGCGGGCAACGCCCTGCTGCTCTATCGCATGGGCGATTTCTACGAGCTCTTCTTCGAGGACGCCCAGGTGGCGGCCCCGGTCCTGGGCATCACGCTCACGCGGCGCAAGCACAACAACGACGTTGAGGCGCCCATGTGCGGTGTGCCCCACCACGCCTTCGACGGCTACCTGGGCAGGCTCCTGGAGGCGGGGTTCCGGGTCGCCGTGGCGGAGCAGGTGGAGGATCCGGCCAAGGCGAAGGGCCTGGTCCGGCGGGAGATCGTCCGGATCCATACCCCCGGCACCGTGTCGGACGCCGACCTGCTGGAGGGCACGGAGCACTGCTTCCTGGCCGCCGTGGGCGGGGGCGCCGACGACCCCGCACTGGCCTGGCTCGAGGTGAGCACCGGCGTCTTCGAGGGGATCCAGTGCCACGACGCCCGGGCCGCCGCCGAACACCTGGCCCGCCTCCGCCCCCGGGAGCTCCTGGTGAGCGAGGGGTGGGACGGCTGGAGAGAGCTCTGGCCCCCCGACCTCCCCGAGCCCACCATCACGCCGCTGCCCGCCTCCGAGTTCTCGCCCACCACGGGCGAGGAGCGCCTCAAGCGCATCCTCGGCGTGGCCACCCTGCGGGGTTTCGGCCTGACGCCCGGCGAGCCCCTCACGGGCCTCGCCGGCTCCCTCCTGGGCTACGCCGAGCTGACCCAGCGCGGCAGCCTTTCGCACCTCCGCGCCTTCGTGCGCCGGCACGAGGCGGACGCCCTCCTGCTGGATGGCGCCACCCTGCGCAACCTCGAGATCGAGCGGGCGGCGGACGGCTCGCGGCGGGGCAGCCTCCTGACCATCCTGGACCACACGAGCACCAGGATGGGCTCCCGCCTGCTGGGCGACTGGCTGACCCGGCCCAGCATCGACACCGAGGTGATCGCGGGCCGCCACCGCGCGGTTGCCGAGCTGGTGGAGGAGCCCGAGCTCCTGGAGGCCCTCCGCTCGGCACTGGACGGGCTGCCGGACCTGGAGCGCCTGGCCGCCCGGACCGGGCTGGGCCAGGTCACCCCACGGGAGCTCCACGCCCTCCGGAACGGCCTCGACAGGCTCCCGGACCTGGCCGCCGTCGTCCGGCGGGCCGCCTCGCCCCTCCTCTCCGGCCTGGCCCGGCAGCTCGACCCACTGACCGACGTGGCCGCGACCCTCCACACGCAGCTGGCGGAAGATCCCCCGCCCCAGGTCGGCCAGGGCGTGATCCGATCCGGGTTCGACGCCGAGCTGGACGAGCAGCGCCGCCTGGCCCGCGGGGGCAAGGAGCTCCTGTCCGGCATCGAGGCCACCGAGCGCGAGCGGACCGGCATCGGCTCGCTCAAGGTCCGTTACAACAAGGTGTTCGGCTACTTCATCGAGGTCAGCAGGTCCAACCTCGACCGCGTCCCGGATCACTACGAGCGGCGCCAGACCCTCACCAACGCCGAGCGTTTCGTGACGCCCGAGCTCAAGGAGCTGGAGGCGAGGATCCTGGCCGCTGAGGAGCGCTCCACCAGCCGCGAGCGGGAGCTCTGGGCCGGGCTGGTGGCCTCGCTGGTGGGCGAGGCCCGCCGGCTCGCGGCCACCGCGGCCGTGGTGGCCCAGCTGGACGTCCTGGCGGCCTTCGCCGACCGCGCCCGGCGCCGGGGGTACTGCCGGCCCGTGGTGGAGGACAGCCGCCGCATCCTGATCCGCGAGGGCCGTCACCCCGTCCTCGAGGAGGTCCAGCGCGACGCGCCCTTCGTGCCCAACGACTGCATCCTGGATCCGGGAGACACCAACGTCGTCCTGCTCACGGGCCCCAACATGGGCGGCAAGTCCACCTACCTCCGGCAGGTGGCCCTGATCGTCCTCATGGCCCACGCGGGTTCCTTCGTCCCGGCCGCCGAGGCCACCGTGGGGCTCACCGACCGGATCTTCACCCGCGTGGGCGCCTCGGACATGCTGGCCCGCGGCGAGTCGACCTTCATGGTGGAGATGACCGAGACGGCCAACATCCTCCACCAGGCGACACCCCGCTCCCTGGTGATCCTCGACGAGGTGGGACGGGGCACGGCCACCTTCGACGGCCTCTCCCTGGCCTGGGCCATCGTGGAGTACCTGCACGACCGGCCCGACCACGCCGCACGGGTCTTCTTCGCCACCCACTACCACGAGCTCACCGACCTGGCGCGCCGCCTGCCCCGGCTGGCCAACCGCTCCATGGCCGTCAAGGAGTGGCGGGGACAGATCCTCTTCCTGCACCGGGTGGTGGACGGGCCCTCCGACCGGTCCTACGGCATCCACGTGGCCCGCCTGGCCGGTGTCCCCGAGGAGGTCTGTGCCCGCGCCGAGGAGATCCTGGCGGGCCTCGAGCAGCACGAGCTCACCGTCCTGGATGCGGCCGGCGAGCCGTCGGTTCCCGCGGAGCCCGTGGACCGCCTCCACCAGCTGGACCTCTTCCGGCCCGCCACGGACGAGATCGTCCGGAGGCTCCGGGACCTCGACCCCGACACCCTGACACCGCTGGAGGCCCTCCGGATCCTCGCCGAGCTCAAGGACCAGATCCGGTGACCACCGAGATCCTTCCCCTGGTGACCGGCATCCCGGGCCCCACGCTCGAGGCGGAGGAGCGGACCATCCTGGAACGCGTCCGGCCCGCGGGGATCATCCTCTTCTCCCGCAACGTGGTCTCGGCAACCCAGGTGCGGGAGCTGGTGGACCAGCTCGAGGAGCTGCCGTCCAACCCCTTCCTCTGCATCGACCTCGAGGGCGGGGCCGTGAACCGCCTCTCCGGGCTGTGGGGGGAGCTGCCCTCGCCCGCCGAGGCCGCCGCCGTTGGGCGCCGGGCCGTGCGAGCGCTGGGCGAGGCCGCAGGTGCCGCGTGCCGCTCCCTGGGCATCCACCTGGACCTGGCGCCGGTGGTGGACCTGGAGACGCCCGAGGGGCTCCTGGCCCGCGAAGGGCGCTGCCTCAGCGACGACCCGGAGCGTGCCGCCGCTCTGGCCGGGGTCTTCACCGCCGGTCTGGCCTCGTGGTGCGTCTCGGGCTGCCTCAAGCACTACCCCGGCCTGGGGCCCATCCCCCTGGACACCCACCTGGAGCTTCCGGTCCTGGAGGGCGACGAGGCCTCCCTGGAGCCCCACCTGGCCCCCTTCGAGACGCTCTCGGCCTCGGTGCCGACCGTCATGATGGCCCACGTGGTGGTCCCCGCCCTGGGCGACGCCGAGCGACCCGCCTCCCTGGTGCCCCGCCTTGTCCGACGGGCTGCCGAACTTCCCGGCCGCCCCGTGGTCCTCTCCGACGACCTGGAGATGGGCGCGCTCGGCCCCTGGGGGGACCTGGAGGACCGGGCCGTGGCCGCGCTGGCGGCCGGCAATCACGGCATCATCGTGTCGAAGGCCTTCGACCGGCTGCCGGCGATCGCCGGGCGCCTGGTCACTGCCATGGAGACCGACACGCACCTGTGGCAGGCCATCCAGGAGGCCTCCGCACGGCTGGGAACCCTGCGCAACGACCTGTGTCGCACGGCCGCCTCCATGCCAGCGCCCGACGACGATCTGGTGGCCACCCTGTGGGAACAGGCCCGCCGGGAGGCGACGCCGTGAGCCACGGCAACGACAGCCCCCGGGCGGTGGTGCTGCTGTCCGGCGGTCTGGACTCCGCCACGACGCTGGCTGTCGCACTGTCCGAGGGGTTCGCCTGTCACTGCCTCACCGTGGACTACGGCCAGCGGCACCGGGTGGAGCTGGAGGCGGCCGCGGCCGTGGCACGGCAGCTGAGGGCGGCCTCCCACCGCGTGGTCACCATGGACCTGCGGGCCATCGGCGGCTCCGCCCTCACCGACGACATCGAGGTCCCCCACCACGACGCCCCCGGATCGGGCCCCATTCCCGTGACCTACGTGCCGGCCCGCAACACCGTGCTCCTGGCCCTTCTCCTGGGCCTCGCCGAGGTCGTGGGCACCCGCGACCTCTTCATCGGGGCCAACGCGGTGGACTACTCCGGCTACCCCGACTGCAGGCCGGAGTTCCTCCGGGCCTTCGAGGAGCTCGCGGCCCTCGCCACACGTGCGGGTGTGGAGGACGGCGTGCGCTTCCGGGTCCACGCCCCCCTGCTGCACCTCGCCAAGGCCGAGATCGTCCGGCTGGGGACCGGACTGGGGGTGGACCACGGGCTCACCTGGTCCTGCTACGACCCCCGTCCCGGCGGCCTCGCCTGCGGCCTGTGCGACGCCTGCATCCTCCGGCTCCGGGGTTTCGAGGAGGCGGGGATCCCGGATCCGGTGCCGTACGCGGAGGTCTAGCCCGGATGATTCAGGAGGGTTCGCAGCGAGCGGCGCGAGGCGCCGTTGCTGGTGGCGTTCTCGCAAGACGAGGGTGTGAAGGCGTGCTCGCGGCACGTCGAACGACCGAGTCGAGAAAACGCCGCCAGGAATGGTGGATCGCGCCGCACAGCCGAAGCATCATGAATACTCCGGGCTAGGACCCCGGGCCGCCCCCCACCCACCCGGTGAAGAGGTGAAGACGTAAGGACGTGAGGACGTGAGGACGTCCCCCACCCACCCGGAGAAGGTGGCGCCCGGCGGCGCGTGCCGGGCACGGCGTTTCCCGTGACGCTTTCCGAATCCCAACACCCGGGAAACGCCGTACCGGGCTCCGCACGGGAAGAAGGCCCGGAGAAGTGGCCCGCCATGGTGGGAGGCGGCCCGCCCGCACTCCGGCGAGGCTGGAGCTCCCCCGGGCGACCAGACCGTTCAGCCTCGCCGGAGGAGGACGGCGGGGCCGTGCGACAGCACGGACCCGGCCGCCGGAGCACGGAGAAATGTCCGTGCCCGTGACGGTGCCCGTGACGGTGGCGGTGTCCGTGACTGTGACCGTGTCCGTGCCGGTGGCCATGCCCGTGACGGTGTCCGTGTCGGGGTCAGGGACAGGGCCGGGGACGGTGGCAGTATCGGCGCCGGAGGGCGGCGGCCGCGAGCGGCGACTGCTTTGGAGTCCGTGACCGTGTCCGGGACCGTGACCGTGTCAGTGTCGGTGTCCGTGTCCGTGTCGGTGACCGTGCCCGTGCCGGTGTCCGGCCCCCCGGCTCAGGCGAGGACGGCGAACCCCAGGCGGACCGCCACGGCGAGCGCGGTGGCCAGGGCGACGGTCATGGCGCCGATCCAGACCGTGTCCTTCCAGCCCACCTCCCGCGCCATGACGGCGATGGTGGCAACGCAGGGGATGTAGAAGACCACGAAGATCACGAAGGTCACCAGCTGCGCCGGGCTCAGCACCGACGCGATCGCCGTGGTTCCCAGGGCCTGCACCAGCATCACCACCGTCAGCTCCTTGCGGAGCACGCCGAAGATCAGGGTCACCCCCACCGCCGCCGGCAGCCCCAGCAGACCCACGGTAAACGGCGACAGCACGGTGTTGAGGAGCTCGTCGGCATGGAGCCACTCCAGGACACCGAGGACCGCCGAGGACGCGATGAGCAGGGGCCAGGCGATGACGATGAACTCCCGCAGGGACAGCCAGGTCTTGGCCAGCAGGGTCCTGGCGGCGGGCATCCGGAGGTCGGGGATCTCCAGGATCAGACCCGGCGCCCTGCCCTTCATCCTGCGGGCCAGGGTGACACCGACCCCTCCGATGACCGCGAGGTTGAGCACGTAGACCCCGAAGGCCCACAGGGGGCCCATGTAGGCCCCTACCACGGCGTAGATCACGGTGGTGCGCGCCGAGCACGGCACCAGCACCGTGAGCGCGGTGGTGATCCGGCGGTCTCGGGGGGACTCCAGGATCCGGGTGGCCATCACCGCCGGGACCGAGCAGCCGTAGCCCAGCATGAGCGGCACCACCGACTTGCCGTGGAGCCCGATGCGGTGCATGAGATTGTCAAGGATGTACGCCATCCGGGGCAGGTACCCCGTGTCCTCCAGGACGGCGAGGCCCACCAGGAAGGGCACCAGGTACGGGAGGACGATGGCCACGCCACCCGAGATGCCCAGGATCAGGCCGTTGACCAGGGTCCCGGCAAAGGTCTCCAGCGGGAGAGCACGGGCCAGGTTGGCGGCGAGACCGTCGAACACCGCGACCAGGGGGCCTTCCAGGTGCTTCCCGAGCCCGAAGACGGCATAGAAGAAACCCATGAGGATCAGCACCATGAGCGGACCGCCGCTGACCGGGTGCAGCAGCAGGCGGTCCATCTTCTCCCGCCAGCCCACCTTCCGCCGGTGATGCCGGGACACCCGGTCCTCGATGGTATGCGCCACGGCGTGCCGGGCTCCAGAAATCACCTGGTCGGCCGGCCATCCGTGCTCCGACTCGAGCCGACTCTTCGCGATCTCCAGGACCCTGCCGTTCCGCCCCGCCAGGCGCCGGTGGATCTCCGGGTCTCCCTCCAGGAGCTTGATGGCCAGGAAACGGGCGGGAACACCCGGTCCGGGCAGCTGGTCCGCGAGGCAGGCAGTCACCTCGCCCACGGCCCGTTCCACCTCACGGTCGTACGAGGGGGGCTCGGACCGGGCCTCCATGAGCCCGGCCCGCATGGCCTCCCGGAAGAGCTCCTTCAGGCCGGCGCCCCGCCTCCCGATGGTGGGTACCACCGGAACTCCCAGCTCCCGGGACAGCGCCTCGGAATCCACCTCGATGCCCTTCCGGCGGGCCTCGTCCACCATGTTGAGCGCCACCACCATGGGACGCCGGAGCTCCAGGAGCTGGAGCGTCAGCTCCAGGGACCGGCCCAGCCGGCTCGCGTCGAGCACGTTGATGATCACGTCGTCCGGGTGCTCCAGGAGGTAGGCCAGGGCCTCCCGCTCCGCAGCGTCGGTGGAGGTCAGCGAGTACACGCCGGGGAGGTCCACCACTGCCACCTCACGGCCGAGGATGAGGGCGCGGCTCACCGTGTAGGTCACAGAGGTCCCGGGAAAGTTCGCCGTGGCGGCCCGGTACCCGGCCACGGCGTTGAAGATCGTGCTCTTGCCCGAGTTAGGCTGGCCGGTCAGAACGAACCGCATCGGCCTCGACCCTCACCTTCTTTGCCACCCCGCGGCCGAGAGCGACCCTGGTGCCGTGGATCTCCACCAGGACGGGGCCCCGGAAAGGCGCGCGTTCCACCACCCGGATGGCATCACCCACGTGAATCCCGAGGGTATTGAGGTGGGTCCGGACTCGCATCCCTCCATCGATATCAGTGACAGTCGTCTCACGGTCCAGCTCCACATCCACCAGGGTTGTCATCGGTGTCCCTTCTCCCCGGGGGAGCATACCTCAGACCGGCCAGAATTTGAACCCCTGTCGCAATATCTGCCTCGGGTCACGGGACAGGAACCGCACGGACGGCACCGGGGAGGTGGCCATGGGAGCACCTCGGCCACCCCCTGTCGCTCCCCGCCCCGAACGATCCGGAGCGCCCTACTTCTGGAACCATTTCTTCCTGAGGACCTTCAGGGGCCTCATGTGGGTGCCCAGCAAACCCGTGTGGCCCGACCTGTCGGTGGCCAGAACCCAGAACTCCACGGTGGTGTTGCCATGGATGGCGGGGGTCAGGAGAAGCACGTACCGTCCCCCGCTGGTGGGCTCCAGCGGGATCTCCCGGAACTCGGCCTCCCCCCGCCGCCGGACCATGGCCTTCACGCTGGCCACGCCCAGGTCGTCCGTGACCTGGAAGGGAATCGCCAGGGTCTGGTTCTTCTTGAAGCGCAGGGTCGCCGACGGGTCCAGGACCACCTTCGGGGCCTGCTCGTCCATGGCCCGGAGCTTCTTTTCCAGGCGGGTCCGGAGGGAGGCGAAGCGGCCCTCGTAGGGTGCCGTGGGCGTGGCGCTCCCGAGGATCTCGAGTCCCCTTTCGGGGTCACCTGCCTTCAGGGCCTCCTCCGCCCGGGTCAGGATTCTCTCCAGTTTCTCGTTCCGATCAGCCTTCCGGCGGAGCTCCTGGATGCGCTCCGACAGCCCCTGCCGGTCGGGCCACAGCATCCGGAGCCTTTCCAGCAGGGCGATGGCACCCTGGAGGTCGCCCGAGGCCTCCATCCCGGCCGCTCGCGTCTCCACGTTGCGAGCGGCCTCCTCCCTGAGCTTCAAAGCCCCCGAGTAGGTGGGCAGGTCCCGGATCAGGACGTTGGCCCGTTCGATCACCTGGAGATCGTCGCCGGACTTCTTTGCCCGCCACATGAGGGTGTGGGTCCTGAGGATCTCCCGCGCCCTCGCCATCCGGGCCTTCAGGCCCCGGACCCCGGCAATCTCCCGGGACGGCAGGTCGGACAGGGCGTTGAGGGAACGCCGGATCATCCTGATGCTACCGCTGGCCAGGCCCTTTTCCAGCTCCCGGCTGGCCGTCTCCAGCGTCATTCCCTTCTGGAGCTGCTGCACCTCGTCCCAGATGGCCCGCTCCTCCTCGGAGAACGCGGTCACCTCCTCGGCGGAGATGCCCTCGAGCGCGGTCCGGGCCGCAGCCGCATCACCCCGGCTCAGGGCATCCTGCGCTGCCACGAGCCTCGGGTCGAGACCGGGTGCGACCGTGGGTTCCTCCCGGACCTCCACCACCTCCACCACGGAGGGCTCCATCGCCACCGGCTCGGTCCCCTTCTTCCGGCCTCCGCTCCGGAGCAGGAGTCCAAGGACCACCACGGCGACCACGAGGCCCAGCACGCCGAGTGCCACAAGCAGGGCGCCCCTGGAGATCCGTGGGACGTCCTTCCCAGCGGCGGGCCGCAGCGGCTTCGCCTTCTTCCTCTCCGTTTCTTCCTTCTTCTCCTTCTTCTCTGGAGCCCTCGCCGGCTCCACAGCACCGGGCCTGTGATCCGGCGGGCCACCGGCCGGCCCCTTCGCTGTCGGCGGGGGTGGCGCCGGGGGTATCCCGCCGGCCTCCGGCGGAGCCGGCGCAGGGGCCTGCACCTTCGCCGAGGTCTCTCCATCCCCGGGATCCCGAGGCATCGCCACCGTGGGGGACAGCTCGGCCGGGTCGATGGCAGGGTGGGTCTGGTTGGGGTCGAGCCGGGGCGGGGGCGGTGGTGGTGCCGGGGCCGGAGGCGGGGCCACCCGGCAGGTTTCTCCCGTCTTCCGGACCGCAGACTCCAGCGCGGGGTCCGGCTGCGGTGTGGGTCCGGGCGCGGAGGCACCTCCTGTGAGCAGGGCCTCTGCCAGGCCCCCCAGGGTCAACGTCCGCGCGGCGGGATCTCGCCGCAACGCCAGCCCGAGCACCCTCTCCAGTCCCACGGGGTCCGCCACCTCGTCGCGGACGCCTGCGGGCAGGGTCACCACCGGCTCCGGTGCGCCCACCGCCTCCACCTCGGCGCCCAGGACCTGGCACGTCACGAGGGCCGCCGAGTAGAGGTCAGCCCTCCAGGCCGCCCCGGCGCCGCCCAGCTTCGTGTCCACGAGCTCCGGCGCCGCGAACGCGTCCCACTCGGGGGAGTGCCCCATGAGGGCGCCCGTCTCACCTGACCCCAGGTACGAGGGTGACCCGAGGCCCAGCAGCAGGACCCCTTCTGGCGTGACCATGATATTGCTCGTGGAGAGGTTGCGATGCACGAGACCCCGGTCGGCCATGCCGGCCAGGCATGAGGCCACCTCGCCGAGGACCACGAGGAGCTCCCCGGGCGGGCTCTCCTTCCGCTGGGCCAGGAGCCCACCCTCCCGGCGGACCGTCACCAGGAAGGCCCGGCCCTCGGGCGTGAAGCCGTAGTCCATCAGCTCCGGCAGGCAGGGCAACCTCACCAGCCGCAACCTGGCCATGTCCTCCAGGAACCGCTTCCTGTTCTCATCTGAAACCGTCCCACCGAGGGCGTTGAGGAGCTTGAGCACCACGTCCCGGCCGGAGGCGGGGTCCTGCGCGTGGAACACCGTGGTCTGGGGCGCCGCCTTGAGCAGCGTCACGATCCGGAGCTCGTCGACGATCTTCCTCGGCTCGCTCATCCCGGAACCTCCATGGCGCCCCCGGAGTTCTCCAGGGGAAACCCCGACCCTCCCGGCAGCAGTACGCTTCACTTGATTATATGCCAACACGGCCCGTCCGGGATATGACCGCCCCGTCATCACGACAATGCGGGTCCGAGGTTGTTGCATTGTTCCCAACGCACGTGGGCACGAGAGATACGATGGCATCGACAATGTGCCTTGCCTCGAGGTCGGAGGCCCGTCCACGCCGTGGAGGTCGATGTCCTGGAGCGCGAGTTCAGTCCGCAGGGACCATCATCCGTCCCCATCCTCCTGCGACTCAGGAGAATGCGGGCTGAAGCCCGCTCTCCAACGATCCCGGTCTGATAACGGCGGACAGCACAGCGACCTCGACCCCCCGCACGTGCCCCCTCACTCTCAGCGCGCTACAATGCCGCCGGACCGCAGTGGAGGTGCTCCATGAAACCCACCGTCACCGTCGAGCTCACCGACCTTCCCGAGCCGGCGCCCTTCGAGCCCGGCATCCGTCGGGCGCCCAGCCGGGGGTACGACCTCGACCGGCGCGAGACCATCCTGGCCCTGAGGAACGCCCTCCGGTACGTGCCCGAGGAACACCACGGGGTGGTGGCCCCCGAGTTCCTCCGCGAACTGAAGACCATGGGCCGGATCTACGGCTACCGGTACCGCCCCGCCGGGCGTATCTGGGGCCGGCCCGTGGAGGAGTACCGCGGCGCCACCCTCGAGGGCCGGGCCATGCAGGTGATGATCGACAACAACCTGGATTTCGAGGTGGCCCTCTACCCCTACGAGCTGGTCACCTACGGCGAGTCCGGCCAGGTCTGCCAGAACTGGATGCAGTACCGCCTGATCAAGCGCTACCTGGAGATGGTGGACGAGAACCAGACCCTCGTGGTCAGCTCGGGGCACCCCCTGGGACTCTTCCCCTCGCGCCCCGAGGCGCCCCGCGCCATCGTCACCAACGGGCTCATGGTGGGCATGTTCGATACGCCGGAGGACTTCCACCGCCTGGCCGCCCTGGGCGTGGTCAACTACGGCCAGATGACCGCCGGCGGCTGGATGTACATCGGGCCCCAGGGCATCGTCCACGGCACCTACATCACGCTGCTCAACGCGGGCCGCCTCTACCTGGGTGTCCCCGAGAACGGGGACCTCCGGGGCCACACCTTCGTCACCTCGGGCCTCGGCGGCATGTCCGGAGCCCAGGCCAAGGCCCTGGAGATCGCCGGCGGCGCCGGGATCATCGCCGAGGTGGACGCCTCCCGCATCGAGACCCGGCACTCCCAGGGCTGGGTGGGGAAGGTCACCTCCGACCTCGCCGAGGCCGTGCGCTGGATGCTGGAGGCGCGGGACCGCGGCGAGGCCGTCTCCATCGCCTACCACGGCAACGTGGTGGACCTCCTGGAGCACCTCGACGAGAAGAACGTTCCCGTGGAGCTGCTCTCCGACCAGACCTCCTGCCACGACGTCTACGGCGGCGGCTACACCCCCGCCGGCGTGACCTTCGAGGAGGGCCGGGAGCTGCTCGAGACCGACCGTGAACGCTTCTGCGCCCTGGTGGACGAGAGCCTCCGCCGTCACTACCGGGTCCTCCGCCGCCTGACGGACAGGGGCGCCTTCTTCTGGGACTACGGCAACTCCTTCATGAAGGCCGTCTTCGACGCGGGCGTCACCGAGATCGCAAAGAACGGGCGGGACACTTCGGAGGGCTTCATCTGGCCCTCCTACGTGGAGGACATCATGGGGCCGCTCTGCTTTGACCACGGCTACGGCCCCTTCCGCTGGGTCTGCCTCTCGGGGAGGCCCGAGGACCTGGCGAAGACCGACCGGACCGCCATGGAGTGCATCGACCCCGAACGGCGCGGCCAGGACCGTGACAACTGGCAGTGGATCCGCGATGCCGGGAAGAACCGCCTGGTGGTGGGCACGCAGGCGCGGATCCTCTACGCCGACGCCGAGGGCCGGACCCGCATCGCCCGGGCCTTCAACAGGCTCGTGCGCGACGGCAAGATCGGCCCCGTCATGATGGGCCGCGACCACCACGACACGGGTGGCACCGACTCGCCGTTCCGGGAGACCGCCAACATCTACGACGGCTCGAACCTGACTGCCGACATGGCGCACCACTGCTGGGCGGGCAACGCCGCCCGGGGCATGACCATGGCCGTGCTCTCCAACGGCGGCGGCGTGGGTACGGGCAAGGCCATCAACGGCGGCTTCGGCCTCGTCCTGGACGGCTCGGAGCGGGTGGACCGCATCCTGGACACCGCGCTCGAGTGGGACGTCATGTGCGGCGTCACCCGCCGCGCCTGGGCGCTGAACCCCAACGCCCTGGAGACCGTCACATCCTGGAACATGGCCAACGGGGAGCGGGGCCACCTCACCGTCCCGCGGGAGGCCGACCAGGGGCTTCTCGAGGAGCTGGTGGACCGGGCGGAGTGACCGGAACCCCACGACGGGCCGGGAGGCTGGTGCACCCACCGGAGGGCTCCGTCCGCCGTGCATCCCGGGGGACCGTCCGGTTTTGCCGTGCTGCCGCACCGCCACGGGCCGGAAGGTCTTCCCGCGGACCGCCAGGATGTCCTCAGATGCCCCGACGATCCCATCACCCGAGGCCAGATGGCCGTCTACCTGGCAGCGGCCCTCGGCCTCCACTGGCCCACCTGATCCCGGACCGGCATGAAGGAAGCCTCCACCACAGTCTCCCCGGAGCACCCCACTCCGGGGAGATTGGCAGTGCCCGGAACGGGACCCCGACACGCGAGTCGATTGCACGAGTCCCGGGATTCTCGTGACGGCAGGCCCCCACCCGCCCGGGAACATGAACCAGGCTCACGCTGTGCCGCCAATTGACATCATGCCCATAAGGGTTTATACTCAGGAAATTGACACGAGCCCATTCTCATCTGGCAATCCGGGTTGTTCCGGATGGTCCCGGATGATTCCGGACTCGGGGGATCATGGTGATCACGGTCCGGGGGCTCAGAACAGCACAAGGAGTATCACACCGTGCAGGAATCACGAACCCCTACCATCGTCGCCGTGCTCATCGTACTCTGTGCCCTGATCGGACCACCGGCCGCAACGGCGCAACAGACCAACAACGGGATCAGGACACCCGACGCGCTTCATCCAGGCGCTTCTGCGGGTTTCCAGTATCATGGTCCACAGGGCGCCGCCCCGGAGGCCTTCGGGTCCGATTTGCAGTTCACCGTCTTCCACGCCTCGCGGTTCCTTCCCTGGGACGGACACGTCATTCCCAAGTATTCGGGTTCGGGCTATGTTTCCCCCAGTTCGGCAGAGGGTGACTACTGGGCGCAGATCGACCTTCCCAACGGCGCGGCCATCGGCTATGCCTATGCCGTGTTGTATGATGCCTCCACCACGGGGTACTGGTACTTTGACCTCCACGGCTACGAGGGGGCCTTCCCCGAAGGAGGCTCTACCACACCTTCTTACACCTCTTTTGCCGATGCCAGTACCGGTATTTCTGATGCCCCAGGCTACGTGATCCTTCCCGTCTATCCGTCACCGCCCGTTGTGGTTCGCGAATGGACCGACATGAACGGTGACTCCGTCGAGAGCACCGTCTCGTACAACCTGAGCCTCGAGGCTTACGACAGTGACGGCGCCGGTGACCTCCGGTTCTGGGGCGTGGCGGTCCGGTGGACCCGCACCATCTCTCCGGCTCCCGCCTCGGCCACCTTCGCCGACGTGCCCACGGACCACTGGGCCTTCCAGTTCGTGGAGGCCCTGGTGGATGCGGGCATCACCGCCGGCTGCGGCGGCGGCAACTACTGCCCCGACGACCCCATCACCCGAGGCCAGATGGCCGTCTACCTGGCAGCAGCCCTCGGCCTCCACTGGCCCATCTGATCCCTGGCGCTGATTTACCGGCAACAGGCGGCGCGCCACATGGCGCGCCGCCCTTCTTCGACGGTCCCGGGGAAGGGTGTCACCGTCTTCCGGCGGTCTCCACCCGGTCTCCCTCCCGCGACGCTCTCATCCTGGCGGCCAGTCCCAGGGACTCCGGCTGACCGTAGGCTCCGGGCGCGAGGTAGGTGCCCCGCTCGGCCTCGGGCATCACCGCCGGCTGCGGCGGCGGCAACTACTGCCCCGACGACCCCATCACCCGAGGCCAGATGGCCGTCTACCTGGCAGCAGCCCTCGGGCTCCACTGGGACCTCTGACTCTGACCCGATCAACAACCCAGCCCGGACTGTTCACGAGGGTCCGTCGCGAGCGGCCCGAGGCGCCGTTGCCGGTGGTGTTCCCCTACGGCGAGGGAGCGAAGGCGTGCGTATGGCATGTCGAGCGACCGGGTCGGGACAGTGCCGCCAGGAACGGTGTATCGCGCCGCGCAGTCGACGCATCATGAACAGTCCGGGCTGGATGGCTTCCCGTCAATCCTCAGGATTGGATCAGGGTTTCCTCAGGACTTCACGTCGCCTCCTCGTCCACACTCTTCCCGTCAGACGACACAGGAACCGTCGTCCCGAGTTCGGGATACCAGTAACGACGACAGGACAGGAGGCACGCCATGAACCCCAGAAAACCACAATCCGCGTCGATACTCGTCTGGACATCCTTTCTACTCCTGATACTGGCCACAAGCCTGCCCACGGTTGCACAGGAGATGACGCCACCCGGGGCTCCTGAAGGCTTCGGTGGACAGGACCAGATCGAGATCCTGGGAGCCGCACGCTGGAACGGGTTCTTCGCCCCGGCCCAGTGGGGCTACAAGGGCGGAGGGTACATCTTCCTGACCCGCGGCAACGACAACCTCTGGACGGACCTCCCCCTGCCCGTCGGTGCCGGCCTCAAGGGCATCGGCCTCATCGCCTACGACAACGACACGAGCTGCGGCTGGCTCCTCCAGCTCGCCCGGTACGAGGCCGGAAGGGGGACCAGGGGACCGTTTGGGGAGAACCTCCTGCAGGTCACCACCAGCCAGGACTCCGCGACAGGGTACAGGCTGGTGGAGGCCAGCTTCACCGACCCGGTCGTCATCCGCGCGTGGGAGGACCTCGACGGCGACGGCCTCTCCAACCCCGTCGTCTACGCCCTCAAGGCGTCGATGCTCGGGACCTGCGCAGGAGACAGCAACATGGCGTTCTTCGGAGCAGAGATCTGGTGGAGGAGGACCGTCGCCCCCGCTCCGGCCACCGCCACGTTCAATGACGTGCCCACGGGACACTGGGCCTTCCAGTTCGTGGAGGCCCTGGCGGCCTCGGGCATCACCGCTGGCTGTGGTGGCGGGAACTACTGCCCCGACGACCCCATCACCCGTGCTCAGATGGCCGTCTACCTGGCTGCCGCACTCGGGCTCCACTGGCCGTACTGATCCGGGGATCCGCTGCCCTCGACTGCGGCGCGCCCCCCCCGGGCGCGTCGCAGCCGCGGCCGGTTTCCGCTCGTGTTCCAGGACCCCACACCATTCCGCGGTATCATGGGCCATCTCCTGGAGGTGACGACCATGTTCGCGACCCGCCGTTTCCGCACTCTCGTGTTCGCAACAATGCTCCTGCCGGCCCTCATGCTGGCAGGGCCGCAGGACGACCAGACAGGCATCCTGGAGCAGGGGCTCGCGGCCTACGAGGCCGGAGAGTACCAGGAGGCCCTGAAGCTCTGGCGGCCGCTGGCGGCCCAGGGCGACCCGGAGGCCCAGTTCCGCATCGGGTACCTCTACGCCATGGGGCAGGGTGTTCCACGGGACCCCGAGCTTGCGCTGACCTGGTACCGGAAGGCCGCGGAGCTCGGACACGCCAAGGCCCAGTACAACGTGGGGCTCGCCTACCTGAAGGGCAACGGTGTCGAGAAGGACCCTGCGGAGGCCGTCAGGTGGATCACGCGGTCGGCCTCCCAGGGGTGGGCCCCCGCCCAGTTCGCGCTCGGGCTCGCCTACACCCAGGGCCTCGGCGTGGAAAAGGACTTCACGGAGGCGGCCAGGTGGATCGGCAAGGCCGCCGACCAGGGCCATGCCGACGCCCAGTTCGCCCTGGGAATGATGTACAGAGACGGCACCGGGGTGGAGAAGAACACGAAGAAGGCCGTGGAGCTCCTGCGCCAGTCGGCGGAGAACGGCAACCTCGGGGCCATCTACCAGCTCGGAGCGCTCAACCCGGCGCGGGGGCTCAGGCCCGACTCCCCCGAGGCCATCTCGAGGATCCGGAAGGCCGCGGAGCTCGGCTACGCCCAGGCCCAGTACGACCTTGGCGCGGCCTACGCCAGGGGAGCCGCAGGGCTCGAGAAGGACCCCGCCGAGGCCGCGAAGTGGTTCCGGAAGGCCGCCGACCAGGGTCTGGCCGCGGCCCAGTTCGACCTTGGATGGCTCCACGAGAACGGCGAGGGCGTGGAGAAGGACCAGGAGAAGGCGGTGGAGTGGTACACGAAGGCCGCCGACCAGGGTTTCGCCCGGGCCCAGTACCAGCTCGGCATGCACTACGCCTCCGGACGCGGTGTGGAGCAGGATGCCAACCGCGCCTTCCAGCTCATCCTCGCGGCCGCCGAGTCGGGTTTCGTGGAGGCCCAGTACGCGGTGGGCGTCATGTACGACAACGGGAACGGCGTGCAGCAGGACTACTCCAAGGCCATGGAGTGGTACAGGAAGGCCGCGGACAACGGGAACGCCACCGCCATGTTCGCCGCCGGAAACCTGCATGCCAACGGGTACGGCGTGCCCAAGGACTTCTCCGAGGCCAAGAAGTGGTACTGCCGGGGTGCGCGCCTGGGCCATCCCCAGTGCCTCCAGATGCTGGGGGACGACGTGGACGTGGAGAAGGTGTGCAGCGAGGAGTCCCTGAAGGCCACATCCCGGAAACCGGAGGCGGCGGGCCCACCACAGCCCGTCCCCGGACAGCTGCCACCCGGGATGGTCCCACCGGGACAGGCGCCCCCCGGACAGCAGCCGCCACCTCCCCCGGCCCCGCCGCAGGGATCCGGCGGAAGCTGAGCCGCCCCACCGTCGGGGATCAGGCCGCCAGGAAGGCCTCGCCGGCCCGGACCAGGGCGGCGTAGCGCCCGCCGGCCTCCATGAGCTCGTGATGGGTCCCCTGCTCCACGATGCGGCCGGCCTCCATCACCACGATGCGGTCCGCGTTGCGGACGGTGGAGAGCCGGTGTGCCACCACGATGACGGTCCGTCCCTCGAAGAGCCGGCCCAGGGCCTCCTGGATCAGCCGCTCCGTGACGGGGTCCACGCTGGCCGTGGCCTCGTCCAGGATCAGCACCCGCGGGTCGTGGGCCATGGCCCGGGCGAAGGTCACGAGCTGCCCCTCCCCCACCGAGAGGCCGGCGCCCCGTTCCCGCAGCACACCCTCCCAGCCCAGGCGCTCCACCACCAGGTCGGCGTGGACGGCCCGGGCCGCGGCCTCGCACCTCTCGAGCGTGATGGCGGGGTTCCCCAGGTCCACGTTGAAGCGCAGGGTGTCGGAGAAGAGCTGGATGTCCTGCCGGACCCCGGCCACCTTCCGGCGGACCTGCCGGGGGGCCAGCGACGCCAGCTCCCTCCCATCCAGGAGGATGCTCCCGCGGTAGCCGCCGTAGGAGGTGTCGAGCAGGCGCGTGAGGGTGGTCTTCCCCGAGCCCGTGGCACCCACCAGCGCCACCAGCTCGCCCGGCCGGACCTCCAGGTCGACCCCCCGGATGACGTCCGTCCCCTCCGGGTAGGCGAAGCGCACGTCCCGGAGCACCAGGTGCCCCCGGACCTCCTCCACCGGTGCGCCCCGCTCGGGGTCGGGCACCGGCTCGTCCAGGAGCTCGAAGACCTTGGCCAGGGAGGCCATCCCCCGCTGGATCACCGCCACCTTGCCGGAGAGCTCCCGGAGGGGGCGGAACAGCCGGTCCAGGTAGCCGATGAAGGCCACCAGGAGGCCCGCGCTCACCGAGCCGTGGAACAGGGGACCCAGGAGGCCGCCAGGGCCGCCCGAGCCGAACCACACCATGGCCGCCACGGCCATGGCCGAGGCACCGTCCACCAGCGCGTAGGTGAGGGCGTCGTGGACGTTGCTCCGGGTGGCGGCGTCACGGAACCTCCTGCCCAGACGGGCGAACTGCCGCTGCGCCACCTCCTCGTGGGCGTAGAGCTGGACCACCTCCACCCCGTCCACCCGCTCGGCCAGGAAGGAGTTGATGGCCGACAGCGCGCTCCGGACCGCCATGAACACGGTCCGCAGGCGGCGCCGGAGGAGCTCGAGGACCGCCAGGAAGGGCGGGGCCAGCAGCAGGAGGAACAGCGTGAGACGCCAGTCGAGCAGCGCCATGGCCACCACCGTGCCCGCGATCATGAGCAGGTCCAGCAGGATCATCACCACGCCCGAGCTGAACGCCTCGCCCAGGGCGTCCACGTCGCTGGTGATCCGGGTCAGCAGGCGGCCCGCGGGCTGCCGGTCCAGAACCGACTGGGGCAGGCGCAGGAGGTGCTCGTACAGCGCCTGACGCAGCCTCACGATCCCCCGCTGGCCGCCCCAGGCCAGGGTCAGGCCGTAGCCCGCCTCCACGATCCAGGCACCCACCACGGCTCCCAGGTAGAGGACCATGAGCCGGCCCATCCCCTCCATGGAACCCGTGACGATGTGCCCGTCGATGGCCCGCTTCACCAGCCACGGCTGGAGCAGGCTCAGGCCCGCCGCCGTCGGCGTGAGCACCAGCGCCACAGCGAAGGCCCAGGCGTCCTTCCGGAGGAAGGGGAGCAGCCGCCCCAGGAGCTTCAGGTCCCTCACGAGGCCGCCTCCCCCGTGACCGGGCCCCCGTCCGCCATCCCAGCCCGCCGGGCCAGCCACACGTCGCGAAGGGGCCCGGGCCGCGCCACCACCTCGGCGAACGGTCCCGAATCCACCAGGAGCCCCCGGTCGAGCACGAGCACGTGCCCGGTGCGCTGGAGCACCGACAGGCGGTGGCTCGCGATGACCACGGTGGGATGGCCCGGTCCCCCGGACAGGCCCTCCAGCGTCTCCACCAGCCGGGTCTCCGTGGCGTGGTCCACGGCGGACAGCACGTCGTCCAGCAGCAGCAGGTCGCCGCCCCGGTAGAGGCCCCGGGCCAGCGCCACCCGCTGCCGCTGGCCCCCGGAGAGCATCACGCCCCGCTCGCCCACCAGGGTGTCGAGGCCCTCGGGCAGTGCCCTCAGGTCATCCTCGAGGACCGCCGCCCCGACGGCCCACCGCACCCGCTCCATGTCGGGCTCCTCGGTGAGCGCCACGTTGAAGGTCACCGTCTCGGAAAAGAGGAAGGGCCGCTGCGGTACCAGCACCACGCGGCGGCGCCACGCCTCGAGGGGGATCTCCACGAGATCCTGCCCGTCAACGAAGAGGCACCCCGGTGGTGGCTCCTCCAGGCGGGCCAGGAGGCGGAGCAGCGTGGACTTGCCGGCCCCGGTCCTGCCGAAGATCCCCACCATGGAACCCGCGGGGATCACGGCGCCGGAGATCTCGAGGGCCGGTGCCGCACCGCCCGGGTAGGTGAACTCCAGCCCCTTCACCATGATTCCGGGACCCGAACCCGGCGTCGCCGCCGCCGCCGTGGCGCCGCTCTCCTCCGGCACCGGGGCCTGGAGAATCTCCAGGAGCCGCTCCAGCGCCGCCCTGCCGCGCTGGGCCACGGACACCAGCCAGCCCAGGGACCGCAGGGGCGGCAGGAGGACCATGAGCAGGGCCACGAAGGCCGTCAGCTCGCCCACGCTCAGCGTCCCCGCGTGGACCATGGCGCCGCCCACCGCCACCAGGACGCCCACGGCCAGGCCGCCCGAGAGGGCCAGCACCGGCATGGCGAGCGAGCGGACCAGGGCCATGCGCATGCCGGTCCGGAGCCAGTCAAGGTTCCGGGCCCGGAAGCGGTCGGTGAAGGCGTCCTCCGCCGCGAAGCCCTGGATCGTGGCCATGCCCTGGAGGCTTCCCAGCACGTGGTCCGAGATCTCGCCCAGCTGCTCCTGGTTCCTCCGGAAGAGGGCGATGAAGCGGCGGATCCCCCACTGCACCACCGCCATGCCCACCGCGATGGGCGCCACGGAGAGCAGGGTGAGCCGGGGCGAGAGCGCCACCATCTTCCAGCCGGTGAGCCCCAGGGCCAGCGAGACGTTGAGGGCCTGGAGTCCCCCGTAGCCCACCATCACCCGGACCCATCCGATGTCGTTGGCCGCCCGGCTCACGATGTCCCCCCGGCGATGGGTGACCCAGAAGGCCATGGGAAGCCTGAGGAGGTGGGCGAAGAAGTCCTGCCGGAAACGGTACTCCATGTCCCGGACCGGGTTGAAGATCAGGATGCGGGACAGGGCGCGGATGACGATGATGGCCGCACCCATGAGCGCGATGGCCAGGGCGTGCCCGCCCACGGGCAGGCCACGCTGCAGGGCATCCACGGAGCGGCCGATCTCCCCGGGGATGGAGACCGTCAGCCAGTTGGTGAGCGCGAGGAACACCGCACCCGCCGCCAGGCTCGCGCGGTGGGGCCACACGTGGGTCCGGAACAGGCCCCGCAGGGGCAGGCCACCCGGCCCGCTTCCGGAGCGGTCCTTCTCCACAGTGATCTCGGCTCCCTCGCTCACCGCCTCGGCCAACCGTCCACCTCCGGCCAGCATTCCACCATTGCTGCGGCGGCCACGCCACCCCCACCCGGCCTACAGCAGCCAGGCGTACCCGATCTTGAGGAACACCGTCCGGTTCGTGGTGGTGAGATCGATGCCGGTGAAACCGCGCTGGCTGTCGGAGTACCCCAGGAAGAACACCGTCTGGGGATTGACCTTGTAGGAGAAGAGCAGCTGGGTGAAGAAGCGCTTGGAGCTGGGGTCCACGGGAAAGTCGTACAGCGCGGGGTTGCGGTCCACACCCGTGTACTGGAAGATCCCCCGGACGAAGGCCCGGATGTTGAACTGGTAGATGAGCCGGAGCTCGGTGACATCCGCGGAGTAGAGCGTTCCCCCCTCCACGTCCAGTGCCTCGTGACGGTGGCTGAGCGTGGTGCTCAGGTGGTTTCCGGCCCTCCAGACGAACCCGGGACCGAGGCTCAGCCGGGTTCCCGGCCTGGCGTGGGCATAGTCGATCCCGTCACCGTAGGTGGCCCAGAGCCTGAGCTCCAGGCTCCCGCTGGGCCGTGAGCTCAGGAAGAACATGGCCCCGTCGTTGCCGAACTCCCGCCCCAGGTAGAACTGGCGGCCCGAACGCAGGTTGACGAAGCCGTTGATCTGGGCCCGCGCGCTGAACGAGGCCCAGACCTCCGCCTGGTCGTGGAGACGGTTCCCGGCCTGGTCCTCGGATCCGTCCACGTCGACCCCCAGCTTGAAACGGCTGAAGAAGGCTCCCTCGGAAGGCCACCAGGTGTGGCCGGCCCGGGCCTTGACGAGGCGGTAGCCCCCGCGGGGCATGAAACCGAGGTCGGCACGGAACCCGTCGGAGACGCTCTGAAACTCGGCGTCCCACTCCCAGTTCCGGGTGTCGTGCAGGTAGGCCGCCGAGATGGCGGTGCCGGAGAACCGCCCGCGCTCCTGGCCGTACCCATCCGCCAGCGCGTCGGGATACCCGGTGCTGGAGCCCAGCACCTGGAACTCCAGGCTGTCCGACTTTCCGAGCCGGACGAGGCCGTCGACCCCGAGAACCCCGTTGGTGTAGTCGTCGCCCGTCCTCCCCGTGGCGATCACGCCCAGCGTGGAGCTCCCTCCGAGATCGTGCCGGTAGCGGAAGACGCTCGAGGTGTTGCCCTTGTCCAGGAAGGCCGACATGGAGCCCTCCGGCCCTGGAAGGATGATGTTGGTGACGTCGTCCCGGACCACGAAGGCCCCCATGGCACTCCGGCCGACCTTGCCCGTGAGCTTCGCCCCCCAGGAGGGGTCCGCGATCATGCGGGTGTGGACCACGTTGAAGGGGGTCTGGAAGTAGTCCGCGCCCTCCTGGAAGAAGGGCCGCTTCTCCGGGTAGAAGAGGGCGAAGCGGCGGTTCACCTCCAGCTGGACGCTGTCCGCCTCCACCTGGGAGAAGTCCGGGTTGATGGTGCCACTGAGCACCAGGTTCGGGGTAACTCCCCACCGGGCGGTGAGGCCCAGGTCCACCTGGGTTCGATCGTCATCCATGGGGCCGTCCGGAAAGTCCTCCCGCGACTGGGACCAGCTGGAGGTCAGCGTTGGATCGAGCTCGAGGGCCTTGCCCGGCGTGATCCCCTCCAGGCCCTCGAGCACCGAGAGCTGGCACAGGCCGCAGGAGTTGTCGCGATCGTCGGGTTGCATCTCGAAGGTGTAGCGCCGGTCACGGGGAAAGCCGCGAATCAGGCCGATGCCCCAGGTCTGGGGCCCGTCCGCCTTCTGGAACCGCAGGGAGGAGAAGGGAATCGCCACCTCCACCACCCAGCCCTCGGGAGTGATCCTCCCCATGGAGTCCCAGATGGCATCCCACGAGGCATCCTCCCTGCCGCTGGCCTCATTGAGCACCAGGTCCATCTGGACGCCGAATGGGTTGACGAGAAACCCGAAGGCCCTCCTCTGGGCATTGAAGGTGTCCAGGATGACACCCAGGAAGTCGTCACCCCACGCCCGGTCCCGGTCCATGTAGTGCGCCCGGATCTTCGATGGTTCCGGGTCCCGTGCCACGCACCCGAGGTAGAGCGCCTCGTGGTCGTAGAGGAGTCGGCACTCGGTCTCCACCCGTGCGGGAATGTTCTCGCCGGGATAGGTCTCGTAGGGCAGGTCCACGGGTGTGGCCTCCCGCCAGGCCGGCTCGTCCAGGACGCCGTCCACGGTGATCCCACCGGAGATCCGGTGGACCGTGATCACATGCCTTCCGGTCGGTCGCTCTTCCGCCAGGGACGGTCCGGCCGCTGCCACGGCCACCACGACCGCCAGCCCCCGCACCACCATCCCGCCTGCTCCGCGCCTCGATCCCATATTTCTGGTCCTCCTGGAAACAGTCTCGAACCGGCCGCCGCGCAGCCCCCTTCCCTCATGTATTACGGAGACCCGGGGATTTTGTTTGGCAGCGGATCCCTCGGACGGCACCTCGGCAGCCCGCAAGGCTCTCCGGGGCCATCGGCTCCCAGGCCGGGCGCAGCCACCGGTACCAGGATCGTCCCGCGGTCCTCCACCTCGAAGAGCGCCCGCACCAGGCCCCGGAGCATGCTCAGGTGTCCCTCCCGCTCGCCCGGGGCACCGAAGGGAAGGGTGGCCCGTGGGGGTGTGGGACGAAGACCGCCCGGGGTGCCACGATCCTCCGGGTGATCTTCAGGTTGACGGAGCGGTTCACGAGGCGCGTGCCCGCACCCGTGTTCGGGAGGGCCCCGACCCGCCTCCAGAATCCCACGAGCTCCACGATTCCCATGCGACCCCCCCCCCCGGCGCGGTCACTGCCACCTCCTGTCGTCCGGGGTCATTCCGGCCCGCTCCACCGAGAAGAAACGGCGGCCCCGGAGGGCCGCCGTGCGACAGGTCGATGGAGAGAGCCTACACGAGGCCCTGGTCGATCATGGAGTCCGCCACCTTGACAAAGCCGGCGATGTTGGCGCCCATCACGTAGTTGCCCGGGTCGCCGTACTCCGCTGCCGTCTCCACGCAGGCCTTGTGGATGCTGACCATGATGCCGTGGAGGCGCTGGTCCACCTCCTCGCGGGTCCAGGAAAGCCGCAGGCTGTTCTGGGACATCTCGAGACCCGAGACCGCCACGCCGCCGGCGTTGGCCGCCTTGCCGGGGCCGAAGAGCACCTTCTTCTCGATGAAGAGCTCCACCGCCTCGGGGGTGGAGGGCATGTTGGCGCCCTCGGAGATGCAGTAGCACCCGTTGTCCAGGAGGGTCCTGGCGTCGTTGCCGTCCAGCTCGTTCTGCGTGGCGCAGGGCAGCGCGATCTCGCAGGGAACGTTCCAGACGCCACGGCCGTCGTGGTACTCCACGCCGGGGAACTTCTCGGCGAGCTCGCGGATGCGGCCACGGCGCACGTTCTTGAGGTCCATGAGCTCGTGCCACATCTCCTCGGTGAGCCCTCCGTCGATGACAACGTAGCCGGAAGAGTCGGAGAGCGTCACCACCTTGGCGCCGTACTCCATGCACTTCTCCGCGGCGTACTGGGCCACGTTGCCCGAGCCGGAGATGGCCACGCGCTTGCCCTCGAAGGTCTCGTTGCGGGTGGACAGCATCTCCTTGGCGAAGTACACGGCACCGTAGCCGGTGGCCTCGGGCCGGATCAGGCTGCCGCCCCAGTTGAGGCCCTTGCCGGTCAGGACGCCCTCGAAGGTGTCCTTGATGCGCTTGTACTGGCCGAAGAGGAAGCCGATCTCCCGGCCGCCCACACCGATGTCACCGGCGGGAACGTCGGTGTTGCCGCCGATGTGGCGGAACAGCTCGGTCATGAAGCTCTGGCAGAACCGCATGACCTCGGTGTCCGACTTGCCCTTGGGGTCGAAGTCGGAGCCACCCTTGCCACCGCCCATGGGCAGCGTGGTCAGCGAGTTCTTGAACACCTGCTCGAAGCCCAGGAACTTGAGGATGCCGAGGTTCACCGTGGGGTGGAACCTGAGACCACCCTTGTAGGGGCCGATGGCGGAGTTGAACTCCACGCGGAAGCCCTTGTTCACATGGATCTCACCACGGTCGTCCATCCAGGGCACGCGGAACAGGATCACGCGCTCGGGCTCGGTGATCCGCTCGAGGATCTTGTGCTCGAGGTACTTGGGGTGGCGCTCCAGGACCGGGACCAGCGACTCGACAACCTCGTGGACCGCCTGGTGGAACTCGGGCTCCCCGGGGTTCTTGGCCACCAGCTGCTCCATGAACTTGTCTACGAAAACCTTGCCCACTACGCTCATGTCTGATTCCTCCGGAATGATTCAAAGGGTTCCTTCCAGTGGGGGGGTACCGGTGCCGCCTCGGCGAACCGCAGGGATACCCCGGACCTGCGGGAGGCCGTGACTCGGTCGCTCCTTTCACGACACGTCGGAATTGAAACGCTGGATGAGATCTGGTGGTCCACTCCCCGTCCCGCCGGGCGACTGGAGGGGTGCGGAGAAAAGCTCACCGCGCCACCCCCGGCAGAAGGAGACGCACCCCGATGGACCTCGGAACACTCGCATGAAGAGGGAGATACGAGAGAGATGGTACCTGCCACCGGCCCGGAAGAGCGCCCTGCCTGGAACGCGGCTTGTGAAACCCCGCACAACACATCGCCGGGCATCATAGCAGGGAATCCAGAAAGTGGAAGTCCCCCGTCTTCATCCCCCACCCGCCCGGTGAGGGAGTGAGGAGGTCAGGACGTGAGCGCGTCCCCCACCCACCCGGGAAAACGAACCACGGATTACACGGATTTATTGGATCAAGAAGAAGATGGAAAAATCCCGACATACGTTCGATTCCACGCCAGACCGATGGACATGACCTCCAGAGAGTCTTGCAAGCGGCTCACGTTTCACGACCGAGGGGTCCCTCACCCCTTCAGCTGCTCCCGGACCTCGGCCAGGCGCGCCTCCAGCGCCTCCAGGTCCTCCGCAGCCTCGGCCCAGCGATCCTCCAGCTCCTCCAGGCCGTCGCGGGCGGCCTCGAGCTCGGCCTTCACCCCCGCCAGCCGCTCCGGGTCCGACCAGACCAGGCGGTCGGCCATGGCCTCCTGGGACTCCGCGATCACCCCGTGGCGCCGCTCCACCTCGGCCTCCAGCGACTCCACCTCCGCGCGGAGCCGCTCCACGTCCCGCCGCAGCCGGCGCTCCTCCTCGGCGAGGGGGCTCCTCCGCCCCGTCCCCGCCGGCTGCCGCTCCTTCCGGACGGAACGTGCCGGCGCCATGCCGAAGGCCGCCAGGGCCTCGGACACGGAGCCCACCTCCTCCACCCTCCCGTCCCGCACCAGCACGAAGCGGTTGGCCACCCGCTCCAGGAGGCGCCGGTCGTGGCTGACCAGCAGGAGGGCGCCGGGGTAGGCGCCCAGCGCCGTCTCCAGCGACTCGCAGGTGGGCAGGTCCAGGTGGTTGGTGGGCTCGTCCAGGAACAGCAGGTTGGGCGCCAGCGCCAGGATCCGGGCCAGGGTGAGCCGGCCCCGCTCCCCCCCCGAGAGGACCGCCACCGGCCGGTCGGCGGCCTCGCCGGAGAACCCGAAGCGCGCGGCCCAGGAGCGCGCCTGGGTGGGGCTCCACGAGGGGTGGGCCTGCCACAGGACGTCCAGCACCGTGCCCTCGCCGGGGAGGTCCTGGAGCTCCTGGTCGTACCACCCGTGGAGCACGCCGTGCCCCAGGGTGACCCGCCCCGCAAGCGGCGGCATCCGGCCGGCCAGCACGCGGAACAGCGTGGTCTTCCCCGCGCCGTTGGGCCCCAGCAGCGCCACCCGCTCGCCCCGCCGCACCACCAGGTCCACCCCCTCCACCACCGGGACACCGCCGTAGCCCGCGGCCACGCCCTCGGCGGCCACCACCACGTCCCCGGAGCGGGGCACGTCGCCCCAGACGAAGTCCGGCACGGCCTCGTCGCCCGCCGGCCGCTCGATGCGCTCCAGCCGTTCCAGCTCCTTGCGCCGGGCCTGGGCCTGCTTCGTCTTCTGGCCCGCGATGTTCTTCCGGATGAAGTCCTCGGTCTTGCGGATCTGCTCCTGCTGGCGCTCCCACGCCCGCCGGGTGCTCTCCAGGGCCTCGTCACGGGCGCGACGGTAGGCCTCGTAGCCCGCCGGCCAGCGCCTCAGCCGCCCGCCCTCCACCTCCACCACGGCCGAGGCCACCCGGTCGATGAGGGCCCGGTCGTGGGTGGCCACAAGGAACGCGCCCCGCCGCTTCGCCAGGAGCCCCGCCAGTGCCTCCGAGCCCAGCAGGTCCAGGTGGTTGGTGGGCTCGTCCAGGAGCAGGAGGTCGGCGGGTTCCAGGAGGGCTCGCACCAGGGCGAGCCGCGTCCGTTGCCCCCCCGAGAGGGCCTCCACAGGCCGCCCCGCGAGGTCGTCCCCGAGGCCGAAGGAGGCCAGGGCCGTGAGGGCCTCGGCCTCGGCCCGGTAGGGATCGTGCGCCTCCAGCTCCTCCTGCAGCGCCGCCAGGCGCTCCAGGAGCTCCGGATCGCCGGGCCGCCCGGTCAGCTCCTCCGTCACGAGCTCCAGCTCCTCCTCGAGCCGGGTCACGGCCGCGAAGGCCCCCATGGCGTACTGGAGCACGGTGGTCCCCGGGGGCGCCTCGAAGTGCTGCTTCAGTGCGACGACGGTCAGCCCGCGGACCCTCGTGACCCGCCCGCCGTCCGGCTCCACCTCGCCCAGGATCAGCCGGAGGAACGTGGTCTTGCCGGCACCGTTCCGGCCCACGAGCACCAGGTGCTCCCCGGGGTTGTGCTGGAAGTCGGCCCCGTCGAGGATGGTCTCCCCGCCGAGCCGGACGCTCGCCCCCTCGACCCTGTAGAGCACCGCCCCGTTCCCTCAGCCGCCGGCGGATTCCACGGTGCCGAGGACGAGGCGGCCCTGCGCTGGAGCCTCGTCCCCCAGGACGAAGGCCTCGCGAACCCGTTCCACCAGGGGGGGCACGTCCACCTCCCTGCGGCCCAGCAGCAGCGTGGCCAGGGGCTGGCCCTCCGCCACCTCGTCGCCGATCCGTCCGTGCACCAGCAGGCCGGCCGCGTGGTCCAGCCGGTCGTCCCGGCGCCTCCTGCCCGCCCCCAGGTCCACCGCGACCCAGCCCAGCGCCTCCCCGTCCACCGCCGAGACCACGCCGCCCCGGGGTGCCGTGACGGCCACGGTCCGGGCCGGGGACTCCAGCAGCGCCGGGTCGGGATCCCCTCCGTGGGCCCGGACGAAGCGGTCCCACGCCTCCCGGGCCGACCCGTCCGCGAGCGCCCGCTCCAGGCTGGCGGCGGCCTCGTCACGGTCGTGGTCCCGGAGCACCAGGGCCTCCGTGGCCAGCGCCAGCGTGACCTCCCGGAGCCTGGCGTCCCCGCCGCCCTCCAGCACCGCCAGGGCCTCGCGTACCTCGCAGGCGTTGCCGAGGGCCGGGCCCAGCGGCTCGTTCATGTCGGTGATCAGGGCCTCGCAGGCCATGCCGGCATCCCGTGCCACGTCCCGCAGGGCCGCCGCGAGCTCCACGGCCTCGGGGACGGTCTTGCGGAAGGCCCCGCTTCCCCACTTCACGTCCAGCACCAGCGTCCCGGCACCCAGGGCCAGTTTCTTGGACATGATGGAGCCCACGATGAGCGGCAGCGAGGGCACGGTGGCCGTCACGTCCCGGAGGGCGTAGAGGGTCCGGTCCGCCGGGGCGATGGCGTCACTCTGGGCCACCACCGCGGCACCGCAGCGGTCCAGGAGCCCGAGCATCCCGTCCCGGTCCCAGCCGGTCCGGAACCCGGGGATCGACTCGAGCTTGTCGATGGTGCCCTGGGAGTGGCCCAGGCCCCGGCCCGCCATCATGGCCACGGGAACCCCCACCGAGGCCAGCAGGGGGGCGAACACCAGCGAGACCGTATCGCCCACACCCCCGGTGGAGTGCTTGTCCACGGCGTCGGGCCGGAGGGAGGCCAGCTCCCAGATCTCGCCAGAGCGCAGCATCTCCCGCGTGAGGCACCGGGTCTCGCCCGCGTCCATGCCGCGGATGCAGATGGCCATCAGCAGCGCGGCCAGCTGCTCGGGAGGGAGCGTCCCCCTGCCGGCCCCCTCGACGAACCACGCGATCTCGTGGTCCTCGAGGCGAAGACCGTCGCGCTTGCGCGCGATCACCTCCACGAAGCTCACGGCTCAGCCCAGCTCGGCCAGCTTCTGCTGCGCCTGCCGCAGGTAGGGCGACTGGGGGAACTCCTCCACGAGCTTCTGGAGGTACTCCCTGGCCTGCTCCACGTCGTGCTCGGCCTCGTAGGCCGCGGCCAGCTCGAAGAGCGCCACGTCCGGGGGAAGGCGGTCGTCCGTGCCCATGGCCATGGCCTGGAGCTCCTTCACCACCTCCGACGCCTGGCCCGAGGCCACGCGGAGACGGATCAGGTCCAGGGTCGCGGCCACCCCAATGGCGTCCCCGCGATGACGGGCCGCCACCTTCTCGAGCACCGACTTCGCCTCATCCACCCTGCCGTCCATGAAGTCCATCCTGGCGAGGTAGACCCTGGCCACGTCGGCCTGCTTGGTGCTCCCGTACTTCGAGAGCACCTCCTCGAACTGGCTCCGGGCCGCCGCCACGTCCCCGCCGGCGGCCTGGGCCTCCTGGTAGGCCACCACGGCCTGGTGCAGGGCGTAGGCCGCGGCGTCCTCCTTGCCCCCGCGCCAGGTGGAGATCCCCCACCACAGCAGCGCGATGGCACAGACGGCCCCGAGCCCGGCGGCCAGCGGCTTCCAGTTGTCGATGATCCAGTTCACGAACTCGTCCACCACCGACACGAACTCGTCCTGCCTGAGCTTCTTTCGTGTCAAACGTCGCATGCATTCCTCCCGGAGGGGACGCGCCCCTCGCCGTCATCGCCCCACTATCTCTTCTTGATCTTCAGCTCGGACCTGCCGCTCTTGAGGAACTTCTCCACCTTCTTCACCGCCTTCGCCAGGCGTTTCCGGAGCTTCTCCAGCTCCTTGTAGTGGGTCATCCCCCCCACGTCCAGGACGATGAGCTGATCCCCGACCTGGAAGAGTGCGCCCACCGAGAGGTGCCCCTCCTTCATGATCAGCTCCTTGAAGGTCTCCTTGTCCATCTCCGTGAGGTCCACCTGCCGCCCTCCCCGGAGGTCGGCCATGATCCTCGCCGAGGTCACCTCGGTGGCTCCGGTCACGTCGTAGGTGGCACTGCCCACCCTGATGATCTTGCGCCCGTCCTCGCTCTTCTTCCCCGCGGCAACGGGTGCCGCCAGCGCCAGCACGCCGAGCACCACCACCATGAGAACGACTGCACGTCGCATCGAGCTCTCCTTCATGGGTCCATCCCTCTCCGGTCATCGGGGTTCCCCGGGCCCGGCTCCGGGACACCTCCAGAACCGCGCCGCGGAAGTGTACCACCGCCGGGACGGCTCTCCCCGGCCTCCCTGAAGGAACCCTGCCGTGGATGAGACTGAGCCGCGTGCACGATCCTCCGCTGGAAGGCACCCCGTCTCCGGACCTGTGCATGAAGGTGCATGCTGTCCGGTGTTCTCTTCATACTTCCCTCCAGATCCATGAAATCCTCAGATCCCCGGGTGGGTGAGGGCCCGACGCCACGAGAATCGACTCGGATCCAGGAGTCTTGCAGGTGACTCTCCTGAGAAGATTCTCCGGATGATCTTCGACGGCACCGAGACGATCATCGCCAGGTGGCAGAGGATGAAGAAGGAGGTCACAAAGGAGCAGGCCCGGGCGAAGAAGGGCGACTGACCACCGGCGGGATGGCAGGCCCCGGAGGCGGCCCGCGGCCTCAGGTCTCCTCGTCGAAGAGGAGCTCGGCCTTGATCTCGCCCTCCTCCTCCAGGTTCCCCCCGAGGGCCGCCGCGATCACGCCGAGGGTGGCCATGAAGGCGGCGTAGGCCGCCACGGGGAGCCGTCCGGGAGGCACGTGGGCCCATGCCGCGAAGACCTCGCGCGGAAAGAGGGCGGCCACGCCCCAGGACACCAGGAACAGCACCACCCACAGGGACCCCAGGCCCAGCAGGAGCGTTCCGAACAGGACGATGTGGGTGCGGGCGAGCTGCTCCCTCCAGCCATGCTCCCTGCCCACCTGCGCGATGTTCTGTCCCCAGAAGACGGCCAGCGTGGCCAGGAGCACCGACGCCACCGGGCCCGCCATCAGCCAGCGGCGGTCCAGCGCCACCCCCACCTCCCAGGAATCGGCGGCCAGCAGCATGTAGACCAGCGAGACCGCCGCCGCCGCGGTCAGCCTTCCCAGGGCCATCGGCATGCGCCACGGCCTGTAGCCCACGATGTCCCTGACGATACCCCGGGGATCGGTCCAGAAGGCCCGCCAGTAGAACATCACCCTCCCCCACCGCCGTCCCTGCTCCTCCAGACGGGTGTCCGTGCTCTCGGCGAGCTGGCGGCGGGCCCTCTCGAGCTGCCAGACCGGGAAGGGCTCCACGGCCATCTCCTCGGGCTCCTCGAAGGGACGCATGGGCCCGGTCTCCGCGTGCTCCAGTCCGAAGAGGTGTCCCAGCAGGTGCAGGGCGAGCGCCACCATCCGCTCCACGAGCTCCTCCGCGGAGCCCAGCCGGGCCGAGGACAGGACCGCGGTCTCCAGAGCCGACGAGGGGACGCCCACCGTGGCCACGCGCTTCCTGGGGATCAGCTCGTTGGGAACCACCACCAGTGCGTAGTCCCAGTGCCGGTGCAGCTTCTCCTCGGCCCCCAGCTCCAGCAGCGGCAGGGTCTCCAGCGCGCCGCGGGGCGGGTTGAGACGGCGCTCCACCCACGGCATCTCCCACCGGAAGTCGGGGAGCTGTTCCTCCAGCACCCCGAGCAGGCGGTCCCGTGCCGCGGCGTAGGCCGCCAGGAGCGCCGGATCCCGGACATCGGAGCCCAGCACCCACCCGACCGCAAGCCGGGGCCCCCCACCGGCGTCCATGCCATCCCGCTCCTCCGTGCGCCTCGTCTCCACCGGGTGGAGCCTACCACGCCCCCACTGCCCCGCCCCCGCATCCCTGTACAATGAGGCCATGGACTCGCCCCCCGGCCGCGCCACCTTCATGAAGCGACTTGCCGGTGGTGGGATCCTCCTGCTCCTGGCCTTCCTCCTGGACCGCCCCGCCTTCCCGTTCCTCCGGACCGTGACCCTCTACGACCACTGGGGCGAGATGCGCGAGGGGCTCACCACGGCCAAGTTCCTGGCCTCCGGGCTCGGCACGTTCCTGGTGGGCCTCGTGGTGGCGTACCTGGACCCCCGCCGCTGGCGGCGTGCCGGTACCTTCTTCCTCGCCGTGGCCCTCGCCGCGAGCGCGGGCAGCATCCTCAAGGTCACCTTCGGCCGGGAGAGGCCCTCCCGGGAGGGCCAGGTCCGGGGACAGGAGCGCACCGTGTTCCACGGTCCCTCCATGGGTCTCCACCACGCCTCCTGCCAGTCCTTCCCCTCGGGCCACACCCTCTCCGCCTTCGCCTCGGCCACCACGCTCTCGGCGTTCTACTCGCCCGCCGCTCCCGTCTTCTACACCGTGGCCACCGCCACCGCCGTCAACCGGGTTGTCAAGCACCAGCATTTCCTCTCCGACGTGGTGGCCGGCGCCCTGCTCGGCCACCTCCTGGCCCTCTGGATACTCTGGCGGCCGAGGGTGCAGCGGTGGTGGAGGGCGCCCCGCGCGGAAGGTGGGGGCGTGGGGACCTGACGAGGTAAGGACATCCCCCGCCCGCCCGGGGGAGCAGGGGTGCAGGGGTGCAGGGGAGAGGCTCCCACGCGCAACGCCGTCACGGACACAGACACCGCCACGGATACGGTCACGGTCAGGGTCACGGTCAGGAGGTGAAGGAGTAAAGAGGTGAAGAGTGAAGAGGAAGGCCCGGTTGGACTGCCGCACCTCGCAGGCCTGCACAGAATCGCGAACGGACGTCCTGACTTCCTCACGTCCTAACGTCCTCACGCTCTTTCGTTTCACGTTTCACGTTTCACGTTTCACGAACGGGTGG
>JAMOWA010000016.1 GCA_027061805.1 Thermoanaerobaculia bacterium
AAACGTGAAACGTGAAACGTGAAACGAAGGGGGGTGAGGATGTTAGGACGTCAGGAGGTGGGAGGGTGGGACGTCGGGGGGCTATCCGCCGAATCATGCGGCGGCGGTTCGCGGTGCCGGAGGACGGCGACGGACTCCGGTGGTCCTGCCGGGCGCGCCCCCGGTTCGATCCGGCTGCCGAAGCACATCCGGTCAGGGTCATCACCCAGTCGCCGCTGCTCCCCTGCGCCCCCTCTCCCCTGCGCCCCTGCTCCCCGGGCGGGTGGGGGCCGTCCTGACGTCTTCACGTCCTCCCCCCCTACCACCCCGCGCGCTTCCAGCGGGGCCATCCCCGGCGCCAGACCATCTGGCGGACCCGGGCCGTGGCGCCGTAGATCCGGATCACCCGCATCCGGGAGTGGCCGTCGGAGAGGTAGATGGAGCCCGGTGTGGCCGTGCCCCCGGCCTTGAGCGTGATGATGTCGCCGCGCCCGGCCCGGATGGGGTCCTCCAGGTCGCCCCGGAGGACGCCGTGGCCCGAGGGGTCCGGGACGGGCTCCCCGGCGAGGATGCCAGGGCCGGCGCCTCCGGAGGCCAGGCGGTGGACCTCTCCGGTGATGGTGTCGCGGCCGGAGCGGAGGTCGACCCGGTTCACGCCGTCCCCGTCGCCGTCCTCGGCGAGGAAGCACCGCCAGCGGCCGGCGTCGCGCTCGAAGACCAGGGCCATGGCGCGGCCCCGGGCCACGGAGAGGGCCCGGCCCCGGACGATGAGGCCGCAGATGATCCGGGCGGCGCGCTGCAGGGCCGCCTCGCGGCGGAGGTTCTGGACGGCGGGGAGCGTCACGGCGGTCATGGTGCCCACCAGGGCGAGCACGGTGAGGCCCTCCAGGAGCCCCTGGCCGAGTTCACGGTGGTGTCGGTGGTGGATGTGTCGCATGGTCATCCTCCCGGCGGGATGAAAAAACGCGGCCACGTGGGCCGCGTTCCCATCCACGCTGCTGTGTTGTCGTTCAGTCCTTCGACTCCGCTCCGGCCTTCTTCGGCCGGCGCGGCAGGCGGATCTTCTCCGTGAGTGTGGTGGGACCCTTCACGGCGAGGTAGGGCCTCATGTTGGCGAGGGCCTTCTCGCCGATGCCCCGCACCGCCACCAGCTCGTCCACCTTCTTGAAGGCGCCGTTGGCCTCGCGGAAGGCGACGATGCGGGCGGCCAGGGACGGACCCACCCGGGGCAGCAGCTGGAGCTGCTCCACCGTGGCGGTGTTCAGGTTGACGACGCCGGTGGGGGGCTCGGCGGACCACCCGGGGGCGGCCAGCGCGAGCAGGCTCACCAGGAACACCACCGTGGGAATCGCGCGTCGGATCATGGTCTGCTCCTTTCTCGTGGGTTGACGTTCGGGGCTTCGGGCCGGGTGTCTCAGGTGCCTGTCATGGGGCCTCCTTTCGGTTCGCCCCCTTCGAGGGCAGCATCCATGCCAGGTGACGGTAAACGACATAAATTCTTTTTACTCAGTTGCCTGCAGAATCCGAAGCCAGGGCCTCGAACGTTGGGGTGACAGAAGGTTCTGTCACCCCTTCCCCTGGCAGTTGAGAAGTGGAGGTGTATGAATATTCTCCACTGTCAAGCTGCTATACTCCCGCGGTCATGTGGGATCGGAACGGTTTTTCCGCCGTGTTTTCCGGGGTTTCCGGGCGGAGGGGTGCCCATGGGCGCTGAGCTGGCCCTGGTGGTCTCCGGAGCCTCGGGCACGGTGCTGGCCCGGCGCCTCGCCGAGCGGGCCCTGGCGGAGGGCGTGGACGCGCTCCACCTGGTCATGAGCGGACCCGCGGGCCAGGTGGCCGCCCACGAGCTGGGACCGGAGTGGAGCACCGCCCGGCGCTTTGCCGAGAGCCTGGGTGACGACCGGGTGCGCCCCTGGGGCGAGGAGGAGCTCATGGCTCCCATCGCCTCGGGCTCCCACCGCCTGGCGGGCGTGGTGGTGCTGCCCTGCTCGGCGGGCATGGCCGGGGCTCTGGCGGGAGGGGTCTCCCGCGGGCTCGGCCAGCGGGTGGCCGACGTGGCATTGAAGCAGCGCTGGCCCCTGGTCCTGGGGGTCCGGGAGACCCCCATGTCCCCCGTCCTGCTCGAGAACCTGCTCCGCCTGGCCCGGGCGGGGGCGCACATCGTGCCGCCGCTTCCCGCCTACTACCTCAGGCCCGACCCCGGCACGGCCTGGGAGGCCTTCCTGGACCACTACTGCGCCCGGGTCCTGGACCTGGTGGGGCTGGGCACCGTCCCGGGGGAGCTCCGGTGGAAGGGGTAGGCACCGCGGGAGGCGGGCTCTGGTACGGACTCCGCGAGACCGCGGAGATGATCAAGCTCCAGCACACGGTCTTCGCCCTGCCCTTCGCCGTGATCTCGCTGGTCACGGCCACGGGAGCGGGGTGGCCGGCACCGCGGGTCTGGCTCTGGGTGCTGGTGGCCATGGTGGCGGCGCGGACCGCGGCCATGACCTTCAACCGGATCGTGGACGCCGACATCGACGCCGCCAACCCGCGTACGGCGGGCCGGGCGCTCCCAGCGGGCCGCCTCTCCCGCCGCTTCGCCTGGGTGGTCACGGTGGCTTCGGCCCTCGTCTTCGTCGCAGCCGCGGGACAGCTCAACCGCCTCTGCCTCCTGCTGTCCCCGGCGGCCCTTGCGGTGCTGCTGGGCTACTCCTTCACCAAGCGCTTCACGCCGCTGGCGCACCTGTGGCTGGGCCTCGCCCTGGGGATCTCCCCGGTGGGGGCCTGGCTGGCGGCCTCCGGGCGTTTCGCCCTGCCGCCCCTGGTCCTGAGCGGGGCCGTGATGCTCTGGGTGGCGGGCTTCGACGTGATCTACTCGCTGCAGGACGAGGGCTTCGACCGCGAGCACGGCCTGGAGTCCATCCCGGCCCGGCTTGGCGCCCGGCGCGCCCTGGCCGTGGCCCGGCTGCTGCACCTGGGGGCGCTGGCCGGTTTCGCGGCCTTCGCCGTGCTGGCGGGCGGTGGCCCGTGGCGCCTCCTCGCGGTGGCCCTGGCCGGCGCGCTGCTGGCCTGGCAGCACCGCCTGGTGCGCCCCGGCGACCTCTCGCGCGTGGACGCCGCCTTCTTCACGGCCAACGGGGTGCTCTCCCTGGCCATGTGCGTCCTCTTCCTCTTTGCTAAGATCGCTCCCGGCCCATGAGTCCGCACATCCCCTTCCATCACCGGCACATCGCCATCGAGGGCCCCATCGGGGTGGGCAAGACCTCGCTGGTGAAGCTGCTGGCCCGCCGCTTCGAGGGCGTGATGGTGCTGGAGGACATCGAGAACCCCTTCCTCCCGGCCTTCTACGAGGGGCGTCCCGGCGCCTCCTTCCAGGTGCAGATCTACTTCCTGCTGTCGCGCTTCCAGCAGCAGCGGGAGATCGCCCAGATGGACCTCTTCCACAACCTGGTCCTGGCCGACTACAGCTTCCCCAAGGACCGGATCTTCGCCTACCTCAACCTGGACGACGACGACCTGGCCATCTACGAGAAGCTCTACCCGGTCCTGGAGCAGGAGGTTCCCAGGCCCGATCTGGTAATCTACATGCAGGCCTCGGTGCCGGTGCTCATGGAGCGCATCCGACGCCGGGGCCGGGATTTCGAGACGGGGATCGATGCCGACTACCTGAAACGGCTCAGCGAGGCGTACTCCTACTACTTCTTCCACTACCGCGAGACGCCATTGCTGGTCGTGAACACCGACGACATCGACTTCGTCAACAATCCCGCCGACCTGGACGCCCTGGTGGACCAGATCGCCCGGTGCCGGCGGGGAACCCAGGTCTACGTGCCGCTCGGATCCCGAGGGACCGAGACGCCCCCACGGACCACCGGGGAGGAGTCACCGTGAGATCGCGGGCGGCCGGATGGAGGCTGTGCCATGCGGAAGACGGTGACGGTTCCACGGGTCCGGGCCGCCAAGGGTAACGACCCCCTGGTCATGATCACCGCCTACGATGCGCCCACGGCGCGCTGGGCGGAGGCTGCGGGCGCCGACATGATCCTGGTGGGCGACTCGCTGGCCATGGTGGTGCTCGGGCACGAGACCACGCTCCAGGTCACCCTGGGCGAGATGATCCACCACGCCAGGGCGGTCATGCGGGTCAGCGAGCGGTGCCTGGTGGTGGGCGACCTCCCCTTCGGGAGCTACCAGGTGGGCGTGGAGGAGGCGGTCCGCTCGGGGATCCGCTTCCTGAAAGAGGCCGGCGTGCATGCGGTGAAGCTGGAGGGCCGGTGGCCGGACCGGGTGGAGGCCCTGGTGCGCTCGGGCATCCCCGTCATGGGCCACCTGGGGCTCACCCCCCAGTCGGTGAACCAGCTGGGCGGCTATCGTGTCCAGGGGCGGACCGTCGAGGACGCCCGCCAGCTCCTCGCCGCCGCCCGGGAGCTGGAGGCCGCGGGCTGCTTCGCCCTGGTGCTGGAGGGCGTCCCCGCCGAGGTGGCCGCGGAGGTGACGCGCACGGTGGGCATCCCCACCATCGGCATCGGGGCGGGCGTGGACTGCGACGGCCAGGTGCTGGTGGTCCACGACCTCCTGGGGATGAGCCCGCCGCCCCGGCCCCGCTTCGTGGCGCCCTACGCCCGGCTGGGCGACGGCGCCGTGACCGCCATCTCACGGTGGGCCGCGGACGTGCGGGCGCGCCGGGTGCCCACGCCGGAGCAGAGCTACCACCTCAAGGAACGCGACGCCGGCACCTGGCGGCGGCTGTTCATCCAGGAGGCCTGATGGAGACCCTCAGCACCATCGCCGCCGCACGCCGCCGCCGGGAGGCGGACCGCCGCGAGGGCCGGACGGTGGCCTTCGTCCCCACCATGGGCTTTTTGCACGAGGGCCACCTGGCGCTGGTGCGCCGCGCCCGGAAACTGGGCGAGGCCGTCTGGGTCTCCATCTTCGTCAACCCCACCCAGTTCGGTCCCGGAGAGGACTTCGAGCGGTACCCCCGCGACCTGGAACGGGACGCGGCCCTGCTCGAGGTCGAGGGGGTGGACGTGCTCTTCGCGCCCACCGTGGAGGAGATGTACCCCACGAAGCCCGTGGTGCAGGTGGGCTTCTCCGGCCTCGACGCCGTGCTCTGCGGGGCCAGCCGGCCGGGCCACTTCGCCGGGGTGGGCCTGGTGGTGGCCAGGCTCTTCAACATCGTGGAGCCCCACGTGGCCGTCTTCGGCCAGAAGGACGCCCAGCAGGCGCTCCTGATCCGGCGCCTGGTGGAGGACCTCTCCTTCCCCGTGCGGATCGAGGTGGCCCCCACCGTGCGCGAGCCCGACGGACTGGCCATGAGCTCCCGCAACGCCTACCTCTCGCCGGAGGAGCGCGCGGCGGCGCCCGTGCTGTACCGCGCGCTCCGGGCCGCCCGGGCCGCCATCCTGGCGGGCGAGCGCGACCCCCTGGCCGTGGAGGCCCTGCTCCGGGGCCGGGTGGAGTCCGAGCCGCTGGCGCGGCTGGACTACGCCGCCTGCGTGGACCGCCAGAGCCTGAAGCGGCCGGAGCGCATCGACGGGCCCGTGCTGCTGGCGCTCGCCGCGCACCTGGGCTCCACACGGCTCATCGACAACATCCCCGTGGACCCCCCGCTGGAGGCCAGCCCATGATGTTCCGCACCTTCCTGCGCGCCAAGATCCACCGCGCCACCGTCACCGGGGCCGACCTGGACTACGTGGGCTCCGTGACCCTCGACCCCGAGCTCATGGAGGCCGCGGACCTGGACCACCTGGAGCAGGTGGACATCCTGGACGTCACCAACGGCGCCCGGCTCACCACCTACGCCCTCCGGGGCACCCCCGGCAGCGGCGAGGTGCGCATCAACGGCGCCGCCGCCCACCTGGTGCAGCCCGGCGACCTGGTGATCATCGCCGCCTACGTCGCCCTCGACCGCAGCGAGATCCCCGCCCACCGCGCCCGCATCGTCCTGGTGGACGAGCACAACCGCATCACCGAGGTGCGGGAGGACGGCCCGGCGGTGATGGGAGAGAGTGGCAAAAAGAAGTGAGGTAGGGGTAAGGAGTTGGGGGGCGAGGAGTGAAGAGGGGTAGGGAAGGGTCTCCTCGTGGGGCTTGCAGGAAGTGTGGATGCCCCGGCGAGAGCCGGACCCAAAGGCGAGATGAGCACCACCCGGTGACAGGCCGCTGGGCGAAGTGTTGTGACGGTTTCTTGCGGTCGCCTGCCGTTCCCCCTACGATGAGATGTGATGAGACGATACAACTTTCTTGTTTCCCGACGTCGGCCGGCGGTTTCCCGCGCATTGCCCGACCGGGAAACAGGAGGTATCTGGCCTCACACGCCACGGACACTTCTTGCCAATTTGGGTGCCACTGTCAACGAGGTCGTTGTGAACCGACAGCGACCAGGCGCCCGGACGTGCTCCGCAAGAGGAGTGCAGACCCTCCGGCCATCTGGCTGCCGTGCCTTGCAAGAGCTGAAAACGAAACGCTCGGTGATCCAACAGCGACATGAGGCAAGTGATGTGCAGCGCGCGCGGCTTCTCGAGGGTACGGCATCGTGACGGCAGCTGCCCGCCCCCGTGCGTCCTCTGCGAAGGGGCGGAAGGTGGTCATGAAGATCACCGCAGGCAGGAAGCGGCAGATCGCCAACCTGGCTGCCGCACTCGCCGACATCGCACCGGCCACCACCCCGGGCAGCGGTTTCTGCGTGGAGAAGGTGGCCAGGGAGATGGGCCTCAAGCGATACTGGAAGAACCAGCGCAACAAACGAACCACAATTGCACATCTCCTGGAGCAAGTCTTCCGTTACCATCCTCGCAAACCAAAGAAAAGAAGCTTGTCCTCGAGATCGTCCGCAGAGGCGTCCTGTGGAAGGCCGGCAAGGGCCAGACCGTGACTGGCGAGCAGCTCAAAGCGGTCATCGCCCCCATGGAGGCCCTGGGCTTCAAGATTCGCAGGGAGATCGAGGCCATCGAGATTCCCGAGCCGAGCTCAGTTCGTCCACCTTCCCGCGATCTCTTGACAGCCCTCGACCGTCTCGATCTCCACCCGGCACTCCAGGATGACATCACCGAGATGTTCCGCGACGGTCACCTCAACGAGGCCGTTCGCAAGGCCCTCGAACGCTTCGAGAAGCTGATCCAAGACACCATCGATGACCACAGGACCTCCGGGCGCGATCTCATGGCTCGGGCATTCGGCGGCGACCCACCCCCAATCCCTCTCAACGGGCTAAAGACGGCCAACGACCGGAGTGAGCAGGAAGGGTTCAGGTTCCTCACCATGGGCGCCATGTCCGGCATGAGAAACCTCTACAGCCACGGCGACGTGCCGCAGATGTCCGCGACAGATGCCATCGAACGCCTCGCTTTCGTGAGCCTCCTGTTCAAGCGAGTCGGCAGGGCTATGAGCGACCAGGGGAGCGGTGCGTCATGAGCACGGATGCGCCGCGTCTTCCGGGCCACACCTCCGGGCTGACGATGCTCGTGGAGTGGGCGAACGGCCAGGACCTCTGGGTTCGGAAGCTCGTTGGCGAGGTCATCGAGTCACGCCGCCGTCTCTCGGACGAGCGCATCGGGGCGATCTACGAGTTCCTTCTTAAGGAAAAGCGGCTCACGGACGGAGAACCCGAGGACGTGGGATCGCTGAGGGCGAGCAGCGTGGAGGGCGCTGAGCGGACGCCGATACGGCTCCTGAAGCTCAGGCATATCGCAAACGTCAACGCCCTGGCTCGGGATCAGGAGATCGAGTTCCACCCGCGCCTGACCATTTGCTTCGGAGAGAACGCAAGCGGGAAAACCGGCTACGTCCGAATCCTCAAGCACGCAGCGGCCGTGCGCACATCGGAGACCGTGCTGCCGAACATCTACAATCCGGGTTCATCGGGCGATCCGCACGCGGAGATCATCGTTCAGGTCGGCGAGGAGCAATGCACACTCGACTGGCGCGGGGAGCACGGTGTCGAGCCGCTCACGCGCATCGACGTGTTCGATGCTCGGGGGGCCGTAGTTCATCTTGAACGGGATCTCAGTTACGCGTACACCCCGGCTGACCTATCGTTGTTCCCCCTCGTCATGGATGGGATCGAGAGGGTGCAGGCCAAGCTCGATGAAGCTAGAAGGGAGCGGCAGCCCGGAGTGAACGCGTTCGTCCACCGGTTCGATAGAGAGAGCAACCTTTATGCCAAGGTCGAAGCTCTCGGACCTTCAACCAACCTACAAGAGCTCGAAGCTGCTGCCCGGATTAATCAAGAAGAGGAAGCGATGCTCCCGGGGCTGCGTGACAAGGTGGAGGTACTGCGTTCGGCGACGGTGCGGCAGCAGATCCAACGCGCCGAGGAGGAGCGTGAAGCGTACGAGCAAGTGCACTCGATCGCCGAGACGATCGTGGGGTTCGATCCGGAGGCATATGGCAGGGCTCTCGCGGTCCTTCGCGATGCCCGCGAGGCGCACGAGCGCGCGACGCGTCAAGCGTTTTCCGAAGAGTCTGTGCCCGGCATTCTCGGCGACGCGTGGAAGGAGTTTGTCGAAGCGGCCGAGGAGTATATCCGCCAAACTGGCCTGGATCCGTATCCTCGTGCGGGGGAGCCCTGCGTGTACTGCCGTCAACCGCTCGGTGACGCTGCCGTCGCGCTGCTCCAGAAGTACCGCGATTACTGCAACGCGGAGCTTCGGAAAGCCGTCGAGGAAGCACGACGATCCGTCGAGGCGTTGACGGGGCCTGTTAGGAAACTCGCCGTGGACGACGCGGCGGCTGGGATCGAACGCTTGGTCCAGGCGACAGAGGATCCTGCAAATCCGCCCCCGCCATTGGCCATGGCGCGGAGGTGTATTGCCCAAGCGCGTCAGATGCAGGCGGCGCTGGCGGCGGCGCGAGAATGCCCCGGGTTACCTGAAGAGTTGGTGCACGCCCCGGCGGTGCTCAAGGCTGCCAAAGAGTCGATTGACCAGACTCTCGCCGATCTCCGCAAGCAGGGCGCGGAGCGGGATCTCGCGCTCGCGGAGCAGGAGACGCGCTTGCGGGATCTCCAAGCCCGCCTGACCTTGCATCAACTCCTTCCCGAAATCCGTAGCTTTGTAGAGGCGGCTTGCTGGGCGGACCGCGTGCGCACACTTCTGGGCCGATTCCAGACGATGAAGCGCAACCTCACTAAAACGGCTAAACGCGCCAGCAACGAGGTGATGAACCGGCAGTTTCAGGCCCTCTTCGAGGCCGAGTGCGCCGCACTCCGCGCTCCGAGAGTGAACCTCGACTTCCCCGGCCGCGAAGGGGAGGCACGGAGGCGCAAACTGCTGACACCGGAGCACGGCCTCGGGGAGATTCTTTCCGAAGGGGAGCAGAAGGTGATTGCGCTGGCGGACTTCTTAGCTGAGGCTTCGCTCAAGCCTGACCGATCTCCGATCGTTTTCGACGACCCCGTCACCAGTCTTGATTACAAACGGCTCCGCCATGTCGTCAATCGGATCGTTGATTTATCCGCAGAACGGCAGGTGATTGTTTTCACGCACGACATCTGGTTTACAGCGGAGATGCTCGCGCAGTTCCGGAATGGTGAAGATGGGTACAAGGCGTACGTAATCCACGGCGATGGTCGTGCTATTGGTGAGGTGGCAGCAGGGACTCCAAGGACGGACTCGTTCACGGATCGGAAGAATCGAATTGAAAGGACCATTCGCGAAGCGGAAAGCGCACGAGGGGAAGAAAGGCTGGCGCTGATCGAGCGTGGGTACGACGAGCTGCGTGGTGCGTGCGAGGTAGTTGTGGAGAAAGACCTCCTACGCGATGTGGTTGGTCGGTTCAGGCCGAATGTGAAGATGGGGAACCTCCGGAGAATACGAGGAGAGTTGCTACAACAGGCTATCGATCGCGTGTATGACATCTTCGAACGGTGTTGCCGGCACATTCCATCGCATTCCCAGCCGCTATCGACGCTCGGGGCTCGACCGACGCTGGAAGATCTGCGGCGGGACTGGGAAGATCTCAGGGAAGTCCGTAAGGAGTACCTCGGATGACCGTCACGGTCCTTCACATCGCCCAGCACTGCACGTCAGTGTTCACCAGGAGCATACGGGCAGCGGAGATCACGGTTGTTGGTTTTGGGGTTAACCCTGTGTCCCCCCACCGCCGGGCATCCAGCATTATCTTTGCCAGCATGTCGCTCGAACGGGCTTGGGCGGCCGTCAATACGGAAGGAGGACCCGAATGCCTAAGAAAGCCACCAGCAAGAAAGCAGCATCCGCAGCGTCGAAGACGCTTCGTAGCACGGCGACGGGGAAGAAGTCGAAAACGGCAGCGGGAAGCGCTCTCTCCCAGCGGAAGGCGCCGAAGAAGGCGACCTCTCCCAGTGCGGCTTCGGCGGCCTCGAAGACGCTCCGTGATGGCCGAACCAGCAAGGCCTCCAAGAGCGCCGCTGGCTCGGCACTTTCCCAACGTGAGAAAACGAAACGGAAGTGAGGTTGAGAAACAGTGGTCAAGTTCCGGGACGACATGATTGCCAAACGAGCGCTTTCCATCGCCGAGGAGGCGAAGCAGGTGGAGCCGGGTGGCAAGGTGTCGTTTTCGGGCTTCGAGTTCTACGGTGCTCTCGGGCTCCTTGAGGATTGCGTCGACTTCCATCCCGAGATCCCGCAATCGGAGGTGAGAGGCTTGGTGTGGGGAAGCCTGGTTGAATGTGCAAGGTCAGGGAAAATCACCGCGGACCGTTTCCTCCCAGTAGCGAAGAAACAGGAGTTGGGATTGCTGCGCAGGAAGAAGCGACGGTACGTTGTGATCACCAGCCTGTCAGCCAGCCCGTCCCTCGAGCTCCACGGTTCGCGATCATTTAGGGCATCGATAACGTTGCCCGTACGCCTTCCTCGACGCTTCGAGGCTGAACGGACGAGGATCATGAAGCGGGCCAGACAGTCCTTGCACGCCTCGCCACCAGAGAAATACAGGCCCGTGCGGATTAGCGCAATGGCCCGGTCGATGGATGAGGCAGCGGACGTCGCTCTCAGGGCGTTCGATACGTTGCGCGGGATCTGGAACCTGGCCCGGAACCTCGCCCGCGGCCAGCGCGAGACGGTATCGGGAAAAAGGAAGCCCGTGAACGGATTCCTTCTTGGGCCTGTCCATACGGTCCATCTGCCGTCGGGAGCAATCGAGCGTGAGCGGTGGTGGTACGAGCCGGATTATTGCGGTGGGATTTCCCCTGTCGGTCCTGATGAACGGCTTGAGAAAGCGATCCACAGCGTTCAAAGGTACATCTTGAAGAGGCTTTCAAAGATATCGTATCGCTCAGATCTCGAGGAAATGATCCGCCGGTACAACGAATCTCTCGACGAGAGATCATGGGAGACGGCGTTCCTCAAACTATGGTACGTGCTTGAGCTTGGCACGGATAAACCAAAGTACTTTACGGATGTGACCCGCCGGGTGGCTTCATTGTTCCGCGATTGGGAATGGCATCGCGCTGTGCTCAACGACCTTCGCGAACGCCGGAACTCGATGATCCACCGTGCCGAGTCGTTCGAAACCATAGAACGGCTTCTTTACTCGTTGAAGGAGTACGCCGAGCGCCTCGTGCTGTTCCATCTTACTAAGGCAGACGAAACCCACCAGACCGAGTCGCCAAGGCTCCGATGGCCAGTCATCGGTGCAAGAACGCCCCGGCAATCTTGAGATTGCCAGTCGTCCGTGTCGGGATGCTTTCCTTCGCCTTGGTAATCTTGGTGATCGCTTCGACTCCCTGGCCGAGGCCGGCGAGTTCCTCAAACTTCCCGCGGATGTCCAGACGCTCCGTAAGCGGATGGATCTCTACGACCTTGCTCTCAAACTCAGGGGGAAGAATCCATGACACAACGCCGATCACGTTGCGTTGCAAGGCTCCAGCGTCACCAGGAGGTTACGATTGAAGACTCTTGATCCCATCGACGTCCAGCAATTGGCAGAGGGCCAGGATCTCGAGGTCAAGAAGGCTGCGGGGAGGGATGGCCGGGGGAAACTGCCGCGGAGCGTCTTCGAAACCTACTCGGCCATGGCCAACACGACGGGTGGCGTCATCTTGCTAGGGATCGAGGAAAAATCCCACCGTACTTTCCGGGTCCATGGGATCAAGGATGTCGATGGCGTGCTGACGGAGCTGTGGAACGGGCTGAACGATCGTGATCAGGTCAGTATCAATCTCCTCAAGCCGGAATCCGTGGAGGTCCTCGAGGTCGCTGGAGAAGCGGTCATCCGGATCGGGGTTCCCCGGGCACGGAGGACCCAGAGACCGGTCCACGTGGGCCGGAACCCTCTGACCGGCACCTTTAGAAGGGGCCATACTGGGGACTATCGCTGCGATGAAGAAGCCGTTCGACGAATGCTTGCGGAGCGGGTAGAAGAATCGCGGGATGCAAGGATCCTCAAGGGTTTCGGCACGGAAGACCTGGACGCATCGACGATCGAGACCTACCGGACTCTGTTCCGGGCCACGAAGCGGGATCACCCCTGGCTCGTGGCGTCTGATGCCGAGTTTCTCCGACTCATCGGAGCCGTGGGCCGTGACCGGGAAACGGGGGAAGAGGGCATCACACAGGCCGGACTCCTCATGTTCGGGAAGCTCCGTTCGATTCTCGACGCCTTCCCGTACTACGTTGTGGATTACAGGGAGCTGCCTTTCCCGGAAGACGAAGGGCGGTGGCTGGATCGGCTGACGACGGATGGATCCTGGCCCGGCAATCTCCTGGAGTTTCACCTCCGGACCATGAAACGCCTGGTCCAAGATCTGAAGATCCCGTTTCGTCTCGAGGGCGCAAGCCGGCGGGACGAGGCGAGGGTTCACGAGGCACTCCGGGAGGCGTTGACCAACACCCTCATCCACGCGGATTATTCCGGGAGTATCCCGATCCTCGTCATCAAGCGGTCCGATCTCTTCGGCTTCAGAAATCCCGGTGTGATGCGGATACCGGTGGAAGAGGCGTCGCGAGGAGGATTGAGCGATTGCCGGAACCGGAACCTCCAAAAGATGTTTCAACTCATCGGCCTCGGCGAACAGGCGGGCTCCGGTCTGCCGACGATCTTCCGAGCATGGCGGGAAGAGTCCTGGCGAGCCCCGGATCTCAGGGAGCGATACGACGTGGAATCTACCGTGCTGACCATGCCCATGGTCAGTCTTCTGCCGCCAGAGATCGTCGAGGCTCTTCGTGAACGTTTTGGCGATGAATTCGACGGGCTTCGGTCTGTGGAGCGGCTTGCAGTGGTGACGGCTGCCGCGGAAGGGCACGTGAACCACGCTCGTCTACGGGAGATCAGTGACGAACATCCCCGGGATCTCACCATGGTACTTAGTGGTCTCGTGAAAAAGGGCTTCTTGGAATCTCGGGGAGCGACCCGCGCGACCACGTATTCTCTTGCCGGCGGGGAGGCGTTTGTTCAAGAGGAGAATCTGTTCCATTTGCTGGGGAATCAGTCGCCAACATCAGGAGAGAGCTCCGAACATTTGGGCAGAAGCTCCGAACATTTGGGCAGAAGCTCCGAACATTTGGATGTTCTGGGGGACGAGAGACTCCTCGCTGTGGCGGAACCGGTGCGTTCAAAGGGGAAGGCGCCAAAGCATCTTGTGGAGGACGTCATCGAGAAACTGTGCACAAGCCGGTTCCTCAACATTCAAGAAATTGCAGCTCTTCTGGACAGGGCACCCGAAACAATCCGGATCCACTACATCAATCCGATGGTACATGCCGGTCGCCTTCAATTGCGGTATCCCGGTCAGAAGAACCACCCCCAACAAGCATATGGAAAGGCAGGGGAGCACTGATGCGCACCGCTTTCAGCATTGGCAATTTCAGGGCCTTTACCGAAACGCAGCGCACTCCCCTCTGGCCAGTTACCATGATCGTTGGGTTCAATGCGTGCATCCCCCCGACTTTGACACCTGGCGGGAGAATTTTGGGGTACGGTGGCGGTGGTGATTGATTCTTTGGGTGGGGATGGTGGGGAGTGCGTGTAGTACCGGAACCGGTATTGACACGGTTGGCGGCTGTGA
>JAMOWA010000017.1 GCA_027061805.1 Thermoanaerobaculia bacterium
ACGGGCCTGAGCGTCACCGGAACCCGCTGGGCCAGCTTCAGGGCGATGGACGCGGCCTCGAGGGCCAGGTCGAGGACGACGGTCTGGGAGCGCGTGCGGGTCATGGTCACCTCCGGGTCGTTCATGCGCTCCCCACAGCCTCCGGGCGTCCCGGAGTCATAGGGTCGCGAAGCGACCGCAGGCCTGCCCTTGACGCCGGGACGCCCGCAAAGGGTGCCAGTGGTGCCATTGAGTAATTGCAGCCTCCTTCCAGCGGCCTGATGGCTTCGGCGATGCCCGCGGGCGGATCCTGGCTTCGTCGTGGCTCCATCATATCGCCACAAGGCGTGCCAAACCCGTCCCCGCCAGGGCGATGGTTTCATCCAGATTCACGAGGGATTGACGGTATGTTCTGTTCTCCCTCCTCCTTCGGGCCGCTTGCCCGATGGCCCTGCTGATCGTGTGGGAGATTCCTCCATCGCCTCGTCCAGGTCCACCACGTCCTTCAAGAGCTCCGGGGTAGGCCTCGGCCTCCCATCTCTCCAAGAAAAACGCCCACCTCGCGTCAGCCGGTTGTCCACATGATACACGGTCCCTTCGAAAAACACCCGATGAGCTCTCGACATCAACCTGTTCCCATTCAAACCCTGCCACAACGGCGAAACGGCGTGACTGGCATCTTTTCGGCACCCAATTTTTGAGTGTTGACAAAACGGGGGGGAGGGATATATATGTCCTCAAAAGGAGGTACGCACGATGAGCAAACGGTACGGATTTCATGGCAGCTTCGTCCTGTTCGTCACATGGGCGACCCTTGTCTTCGTTGTCGGTTGGATTGGTTCGGCTCAGGGGGCTTCCACCGGGTCATCGGTCAGTGTGATGGGTCGTCAGATCTCTTCCGGCCAGTACGTCATTGCTGTTCAAACTGTCCTGGACGTTCCGCAGGACTACGACGCCCTGTTGGTTTTTGCCGAGCCGTCTCATACGTTGCTGTTGGTTCAAAACGCAGACCCTGAGAATCCGGCTCCGTTGTTGGAAGGTGAAAAACCACTTGCGACGGTATCGGGCGGTCTCGAAGACACCGCCCCACGCGTTGTCGTGCCCTACGAGGTGAACGGCGACACGAGGATCGTAGTGGAGCTTGTCAACTCCAGTGGCCGCACCATCGTCTCGGACGCGAAGATCAATGTTGCAGCATTTCAGTTTTCCACCACCTTCTCACCGGAGCACGGCGGGCCCGACCGGTACGCTCGCCGCCACTGCGTGTCATGTGAAAATTGTGGCGAGATGTGTGTCGAGTGTCCGGGTCCGAAGTTCTCGGCCGATTGCATACAATGCACGATCGATTGCGGGTGGTAACAGACCCAGGTCGTACCCGGTCCCGGCAGGGTAAATCCAGCCGAAATAGGTGCCAGTCACGCCGTTCCGCCATTGTCTGGTTCCTCCCGACTCGTGGTGGCTGCGATAGCCTCGTCCGGGTGATCGAGCCTGGATCGCAGGTGAGAATCCTCTCTTCGTTGACGCAGCACACGACCGATCATCGTTGTGACCGGATCAGGTGACGTTGCCATTCCATTCGCAAGGTCGTTGACCCGAAGTCCGTGACGCTCGACTCCCACGACAGCAAGCATCGTGAATTCTCGCCCTGGCCCGGGTTGTGGGGGGAGGGGTTGTGGTGCAGTGTTGGGGGATGGACGGTGAGGCACCGGATCGTGAGGCGGAGCGTTTGGCCGGGGAGCTGGCGGGGAGCGGTTCGAGCGGCGGCGGGTGCTGCGGGAGGAGAGGTCACGTCCGAAGGTCATGGAGCTTCGGGACTGGGCACTGGAGCTCCGCGGCGGGGTTCTGCCACGAAGCACGATGGGCAAGGCCATTGCCTACATGCTGAACCTGTGGGATGGCCTGACGGTCTTCCTTGACGATCCCCGGGTGCCCCTGGACAACAACGCGGCGGAGCGTGCGCTGCGGGGCGTGGTGGTGGGACGGAAGAACCATCACGGATCGAGATCGAGGCGAGGCACCGAGGTGGCGGCGCTCTACTACACCCTGCTCGGGACCGCCAGGCTCGGCGGCGTCGATCCGAGGACCTCCCTCCGGGAGGCCGCCATCCGGGCCGTCACGGAACCCGGAGCCGTGACCCTCCCGAAAGATCTGACCTGATCTGCCAGGACCTGGATTTCAAGCACACAACCCCCGCCAGGCGTCAAGACGGGGTCGGGCGAGGATGTGCGAGGCACAGGGGATCGGGTGAGGACACTGCTCCGAGTCGGCAGCGGACCACTGTCAGCCGTCGCCGATTCCCGTCGCCGCCACCGGCCGCCGTTCGCCGCCGCCGCTTCCCGCCCCGGCCGGTCGGCCCGCCGGGGATGCCGGGTCTCAGTCGAGGAGGTCCGCGAAGGGGTGGGCCGTGCCCAGGGCGTCCACGATGACGGGGGGCGTGAACGGGAGGCGGTCGATCTCGATGCCGAGGGCGTCGCAGACGGCGTTGCGGATGGCCGCCGCCGTGGGGATGAACGAGGGTTCGCCGATGCCCTTGGCGCCGAAGGGGCCCGCGCCCGGGGCGTCCTCCAGGAGGGCCATGGAGATCTCGGGGGTGTCGGAGGCCGTGGGGATCAGGTAGTCGGTGAAGCTCGGGTTGAGCAGGCGCCCCCGGTCCAGCTCCAGCCGCTCCAGGAGGCCCCAGCCCATGGCCTGGACGATGCCCCCCTGGATCTGGCCCTCGATGGCGTCGCGGTGGAGGATCCGGCCCACGTCGTGGGCGGCCGCCACGTGCTCCACCCGGACCAGCCCCAGCTCCGGGTCCACCGCCACCTGCGCCACGTGGCAGGCGAAGGCGTAGGTCTCGTAGGGGGAGCCCAGGCCCGTGGCCTCGTCGAACCACCTCGGCCGGGAACGCCACCAGCCCGTGGCGATGGTCTCGATGCGGCGGGCGGTCATCTCGCCGAGCACCCGTTCCAGGGGGACCGCCCGGGAGGGGTCGCCCGCCACCCGTGCGACCCCGTCCGCGAGCTCCACCTCGCCCGGTGCGCAGCCCAGCAGCCCGGCCGCCACGGGGTCGAGGCGCCGGCGCAGGCGGCGCACGGCGTCCAGGATGGCCAGCCCCGTGGAGTGGGCCCCCCGCGAGGCCACGGTGGGGCCCGAGTCGGCCACCGTGGCGGTGTCGGGCTCCCACACCTCCACCCGCGAGGGGTCGAGGCCCAGGGCCTGGGCGGCCACGGTCTGGGCGGAGGCCAGGTTGCCCTGTCCCATCTCGGTGAGGCCCACCCTGACGATGGCCGAGGCGTCGGGCTGGAGGATGACCACCGCAGAGGAGCGGTCCAGGAACTGGCCGCCGTGGTGCAGGTTGCAGCCGTACAGCACCAGGGCCACCCCCGTGCCCCGCCGGAGGTGGGGGGATGGCGCCACGGTGGCGCTCCCCGTCCACGCGGCGGCGAGCTCCGTGGCCCGGTCCAGGCACGCCCCCGCCAGGACGGGGGAGGGGAGCTCCTGGCCCGTGCAGGTGGTGCAGGACTCGCCGGTGAGGAGGTTGCGCCGCCGGATCTCCACGGGGTCCACGCCCACGGCCCGGGCCAGGCGGTCCATGGTGGCCTCGTGGGCCCAGGTGACCTGCGGGGCGCCGAACCCGCGGTAGGCGCCGCCGAAGAGGTTGTTGGTGTGGACCACGTGGGTGTCCACCTTCACCGAGGGCACGTGGTAGGGGCCGATGGCCGAGACGTTGGCGCGCTCGGCCACCACCGTGGACAGGCCCACGTAGGCCCCGGCGTCCAGGAAGGACTCCACCTCGGCGAAGAGGAGGCGGCCGTCGGTGTCCGCGCCCCACCGGTGCCGGACCACCATGGCGTGGCGCTTGGTGGTGGCCTGGAGGTCGTACTCCCTGGAGTAGATCAGCCGGACGGGGCGTCCCGTGGCGAAGGCCAGCACGGCCGCGCAGGCGGCCACCTCCGAGGGGTAGTCCTCCTTGCCGCCGAAGCCGCCGCCCGTGTGGGCCTGGCGGACCCTCACCGAGGCCAGGGGGAGCCCCAGCACCCGGGCCACGGCGTGCTGCACGTAGAAGGGGCACTGGCAGGACGCCACGATGGTGATCCGGCTCCGGGACTCCGGGATGGCCAGGCAACCCTGGGGCTCCAGGTAGGCGTGCTCCTGGCCGCCGATGCGGTACTCGGCCTCCACCACCACGGGCGCGGAGGCCGCGCCGTCCCCGCCGGCGTTCCGCCGGACCCGGAAGGTCCGCACCAGGTTGCCGCTCTCGTGCACCACGGGTGCGCCGGGCTCCAGGGCCTCCACGGGGTCGTGGACGCCGGGCAGGGGCTCCAGCTCCGGCTCCACCGCGGCCGCGGCGGTCCAGGCGGCCTCGGGCGTGCGCGCGGCCACCAGGGCCAGCCGGTCCCCCACCATCCGGACCCGGTCCTCCACCAGCAGCGGCTGGTCCGGGAAGATGGTGCCCACCAGGTTGGCCCCCGGGACGTCGCCCGCGGCCAGCACCGCCTCCACCCCCGGCACGGCCCGCGCGGGCTCGAGGTCCAGGGAGACCACCCGGGCGGGGGCACCGGGGGCGGCCACGATGGCGGCGTGGAGCATGCCGGGGAGGGCCAGGTCGCCCACGTACCGGGCGGACCCCGCCACCTTCATCACCGCGTCGGGTCGGGGGTGCCGGCCACCCAGGGGCTCAGCCATCGCCGTCCTCCCCGGCCCGCCGGAGGGCCTCGAAGACCTTCACGTAGCCGGTGCACCGGCAGAGGTTGCCGGAGAGGAGCCGGGCCTGGTCGGCGGGCGCGGTGACGCCCGCCTCCAGCACGGCGGCCCCGGTCATGACGAGGCCCGGGGTGCAGAAGCCGCACTGCACGCCGCCCGAGGCCACCAGGGCCCGCTGGAAGGGGTGCGACCCCGCGGGACCGCCCAGGCCCTCCACGGTGACCACCGCGGCGCCGTCGCAGGAGGCGGCCAGCACCAGGCACGAGGGCACGGGGCGACCGTCCAGCAGGACGGTGCAGGCCCCGCACTCGCCGGCGCCGCACCCCTCCTTGGTGCCCGTGAGGCCGGCGTCCTCCCGGAGCAGGTCCAGGAGCCGCCGCCCCGGGGCCACCCGGAAGCTGCGCTCCTCGCCGTTGAGGACCAGCCGGACCACGATCCGCTCATCCATGGGAGATCTCCCCGAGCAGGCGGTCCAGCAACACGGCGGCGGCCAGCCTGCGGTAGCGGGCGGGCGCCCGGATGTCGTCGATGGGGGCGATGTCCTCCTGGAGCGCCCGGGCGGCCTCCCGCCGCGCCGCCCCGCCGGGCGGGCGGCCTTCCAGCACCGACTCGGCGGCGGGGGCGCGAACCGGCGTCGGGGCGGCGGCACCCACGGCGATGCGCACGTCCGCGAGCGTCCCGTCGGCCAGGAGCGCGGCCCGGACGGCCAGGCTCACCACGGAGATGATCTGCTCGCGCCGGGGGCCGAGCTTGACGAAGCGGTCCACCCTGCGGGCCCCGGCGGGGACGGGGTCCAGGGGGATGGAGACGGACGTGATGAGCTCGCCCGGCGCGAGGCGTGTGGTCCCGGGGCCCTCGAAGAGGTCCAGCACGGGGATCCGCCGCTGGCCCGACGGGAAGGCCGCCGTGACCGTGGCGCCGGCCGTGAGCAGTGGAGGGGCCGTGTCGGCGGCCGGCGAGGCGTTGGCCAGGTTGCCGCCGAGGGTGGCGCGGCACTGGATGGGCCAGGCGCCCACCTGGCCGGCGGCCGTGGCGAGGGCCGGCGCGTGCTCCCGGACCGCGGCGGAGCGGGCGATGGAGTCCATGGTGGCGGCCGCTCCGATGACCAGGGCGTTGCCCTCCACGGCGATCCGGTCGAGCCCCAGCGCTCCGATGTCCACCAGCACGGGGGCGTGCCGCCGCCGGGCGCGGAGCTGCACCACCAGGTCGGTTCCACCCGCCACGGGCACGGCCGAGGGGTCCTCCGCCAGCATGGACAGGGCCTCGCCCAGGTCCCGCGGCCGGAGCACGGCCTCCACGGGCAGGTTCACCGGCGGCCCCTCGCGGAGGTGCGGGCAACCGTGGTGTGCCGGGAGATGTCCACGTGGGGATTCTAGTCCATGCCCCGCGGCGGCCGAAAGGTGCAGGAGAGATGGGGCGCGCGTCAGTTGCATGATGGGTCGGGCGGTGGCAGCTGTGGTGGAGGTGGTTCGGCGGTGCCAGTGGTCGTTGGATCGGTCACTGAGCTTGGAGCACCGGAGGGCGACGATGGCGTTGGCGCCGGAGAGATGCCGCCAGTTGCAGGGGTCCGGGGGCAGCGGTATTCTTGTGCCGAGGTTCCACTGTCGGCCTGGATTCGGGCTTCCGGAGGTCGAGGAGATGACGATTCCTGAACAGTATCAGCCCTTTGTGGACGACATCCACGGCATGATCCGCCTCTCCGAGGCCGACTTCGAGACCTTCCGGCGGCACCGTGGTTTCTTCGAGCGAAACGGAGGAGCACTCGTGGAGGCCATCGCGGGCGTCCTGGACGGCCATGCGCCGAGCCGGGAGGTCTTCGATGAGGGCCGGGGCGATCTCGAATCGCTGAAACGGCGGCTGGGACAGTGGATCGGTCGCGTCCTCGATGCGCGTGACACCCCGGAGTTCTGGCGGTCCCAGTTTGTCATCGCCATCGAGCACATCGGTCGCAGGATCCCGAACCGGCAGATGGTGGGCCTGGCCACGAGAGTCCGTGAGGTGCTGCTCCCCATGATGCTGGAGCAGGAGGGCCCCGAGGCGGGGCTCGACCTCTTCCTGGCCTTTCAGCGGCTCCTGGATTCCATCGTGGCGCTGACGACGACACTGGTGGACGAGGGACAGCGGCGCTGCCTCCTGGAGGCCACGGGCTTCACACCGATGCTTGCCGACAATCTCCAGTCCATGGTGTTCAAGAAGATCCGGAGGGAGCTCATGCCCCCCGGATAGATGGTCCATGGGCCCGGAACCTCGTGAGTGGGGAAACCGGTATGATGATGGAACTGTTCAGGTGATGGCGGGGTGGACACAACGGGAGCACAGGAACCAGTGATGCCGGGTACCACCCAGGTCGTGGTCCTCACCAGAGGACATGGTGTGATGGAGATCGTGACGCTCTGCCTGGAAGATTACCCGGCAGTACGTGTGGAGACCTGCACCGGCCATGCGGAGATCCAGGTCCTTCTGAAAGACCGGCACCCCGACCTGCTGATTGTTGACCTGAAGGTCCCCGAAGACGAGGTGGACATGGTCCTCCGGGAGGTCCGGGTGCGGAATCCGGAGGTGCTCGTGCTGTTCCTCGGCGAGCCTTCCGAGGAGCTTCGCGGCCGCTTCCCCGATGCCCCCGTCGTTCCGGGACCGGTTTCCACCGGGCGGCTGAGCGGCGAGCTGGCGTCCCTCCTGGCGTTCTCCAGCCCGGCGGGCGAGGATTCTCCCTTCTCGCTCACGGACTACCTCCAGCTCGCGGCCCTGGGCCAGCACTCGGTGAGGTTCGAGGTGAATCTGGAGGATGGCACGTCGGGGATGGTGGACCTGGTGGGGGGGGTCATCCGCCACAGCGAGTGTGACGATGGTGTGGGCCTGGATGCCCTCCGTTCGTTGCTGGCGCGCCCGGCCAGGAGTCTGCAGGTCCGGTCCCTCCACCACCTGGACCGCGGGGAGGAGCTGGATCTGACGGTACCCCGTGCGCTGCTCGACCTTGCCGTGGAGCGGGACAGCGAGACATTGCCCGAAGCGGGAGATGGGGAGTGGTCCGGAACGGGCGGGACCGGATCGGAGAACGACCGATTCAACAGTCTCTTTTCGGCCGGGATCGAGGCGAGCCTGAGGGGAGACTACGAGCGGGCCGTGGAGCTGTTCCGTGCCGCTCTCGAGCTCCGGCCGGACGAGCCGAGGGCACTCCACAACCTCAGGCGTGCGGGACAGCTGGCGGGGGATGGGATCGTACCGGACCAAGGAGGCGACGAGGGCTCGTGAGGTCCCGTGCCGCAGCCTGGTTCCAGAGGTGGTGACGTGCCATTCTGGTGCAAGTCGGTCTCATTCTGGTGCAGAGATCGGGGGAAAGTGCGAGGTGTTTGGCCCTCCTGTGATGGCACGAGATATGCTTGAAGGCGTTTCCATGGAGTATGAACGCTGTGCGGGGTGTCGGCGTGCGGCAGGTCTGCCGGTCCGGGATGTGGTGCTCGAGATGGAACCGGGGCCGGTGCTGCTCGAATCCGTGCTGAACCTGATGCAGCTCGTGGACGACGGTGTGATCTCCATCCGGATCGGGTGGGATCTCGTCGGTGCCCCGTCGGGTCCAACCCTCGTTCTGCGGGAAGGTCCCGGAGAGGGAGGGCGGCAGGGGAGTGGCACCATCAGGGTCTTCGAGGCGGGGAGGAGTCGTCCGATGGTGTGCGGGGCCCGGCCTTCAGAACTCGCCTGGCTTGTCCGGCTGTGGGCCGGTCTGGAAGAGGGGGGCGCCACGGACCTGGATCTGGTGCTGAAAGGTGTGGTGCACGGATCTGTGAGCGTATGTGAGACACTACAAGAATCCACGCAGGACGAGGCGGCTCTCTGAGACCTTGCCGCGAGATGACCATCAAGGAGGAAGCCATGAACCGGATGGATCAGCTGAACGGGTTGTTGCGCTCGTTCCACACGTCGACCCCTGACATCGAGGGTACGGCCATCATCACCAACGACGGATTGATTGTCACCGCTCACCTGCCGGCCTCCATGGAAGAGGAGCGGGTGGCGGCCATGGCGGCGGCCATGCTCTCGCTGGGTGACAGGACCGCCGCCGAGCTGGAACGGGGCGACCTGGAGCAGGTGTACGTTCAGGGGAGCGATGGCTACGTGCTGCTGCGGAGAGCCAGTGCCGAGACCCTCGTGCTGGTGCTGACGACGAAGAAGGCCAAGCTCGGCCTGGTGTTTCTGGACGTGGGACGGCTCGTGGACAGCGTTCACGAGGTCCTGTAGGGAGGGGATCATGGGGATTCAAGCTGTTGTGGACCGTGTGTCGGAAGAGATTCCGGGTTTCGAGGCCCTCGTGGCAGGTGGATTCGACGGGGGCGTTCTGGGCAGCCATTCCGCCGGCGCTCTGGATCTGGGCGAACGTGCCGCCGAGATGGCAGCCATGGCGCGGGCCTACCACGAGGCCTACGAGGCCATGGGTGGCATCATCTCCATGGGTGGCAACGACGAGATCCTGGTGACCACCACCAAGCACTACATTCTCATCCGGCCCTACCACCAGAAGGGGCTCTATCTGGCCATCGCCATTGCCTCGTCGGGGAACGTGGGATACCTCCGGCTGAAGATGAAGCGGTACCTGGACGAGATTGTCCGGGGTTGAGGGGGTTGCCATGAATCGGATCAACGAGCTGGCGAAGGGACCGGTGGATCTTGCGCAACCGGTCTGTCTTGCCGAGGGAGATCATGCGGTGTACTGGGTGGGTTCCGAGGAGCCCTCGCCCTTCCGCTGCAATGCCTACCTCGTGGTGGACGCGGACCACAGGGTACTGATCGATCCCGGGTCCACGCAGCATCATTTTCCGCAGGTGAGGCACCGGGTCGAGCAGGTCGTGCCGCCCTCCTCCATCACCCACATCGTGGTGCACCATCAGGACCCGGATCTCTGTGATTCTCTGCCGGCATGGATCGAGATTGCGCCGGACCTGACCATTGTCACCACGCCGCGGACCAGGGTCCTGCTGCCCTACTACGGATTTTCCCCCGACGTGAACTGGCTGGACGTCTCACCCGAGGACTCCACAACTCTTGACATGGCCCATGGCTCCCTGGTCTTCATCACCTCGCCGTTCCTCCATTTCCCCGAGGCATTGACGACCTTCGACGAGGCCACTGGCATCCTGTTCTCGAGTGACATCGGTGCGGCCATCGAGCAGGACTGGAAGCTCGTCGTGGACGACTGGGAGTGTCACTGGCAGACCATGATCCCCTTCCACATCTTCTACATGGCCTCCAGCAGGGCGCTGAAGGGCTACCTCAGGAAGATCGAGCCCTTCCCCATCACGGCGCTCTGTCCCCAGCATGGCTCCATCATTCCGGAGATCCATGTGGCAAGGGCCCTCCAGGCCCTCGCGGAGCTTCCCTGTGGCCTGGACCTCCTGTACCCTGCCAGCAACATCGAGAATGTGCTGGCCGAGATCCTGTGAGGTGGCCATGGAAACCACCAGGGTTGCCATCTGCAGTCACAAGGGCGGTGTCGGAAAGACCACGCTTGCGCTCAACCTGGGTCTTGCCCTGGCGCAGCTCGGCCACCGGACCACGGTGATGGAGCTGGACTCCCAGGAATCCCTGGCCGCGTCGCTCCTCAGGCCTGGCCGGACCATGCCGGGTCTGCACGAGGTTGTCACCGGTTCCGTGACCCTCGGCGAGGCCCTGGTCGCCACGAAGGTGCCGGGATTGTCGTTGCTCCCCGCAGGTCATGTGGATCCCCTGGAAGCCGTTGGCTTCCAGTCGCTTCTGGCGCAGCCAGAGGGCCTTGGCCCTGTTCTGGAGGCATTGAAAGGGGAACGCTTCGTCCTGATGGACTGCCCGTCCGGGGTGGGAGGGGCGACCCTGGGAGCGCTGGGTGTGGCCACGCATACCCTGATTCCCATCCAGGCCGAGCCGCTCTCCCTCAGGTCGGTGCAGCTGGTTCTCGAGACCATGGCCGGTGTCCGGGACCGACGGAACCCCGACCTGGAGCTCCTGGGGCTCGTCCTGATGATGTTCGACCGCGATGCGGACGCCTCCATGGAGGTGGTCCGGGCCGCCTGGAGGGACTTCGATCCCGAGGTGCTCTTCGAGACCGTGGTTCCCAGGAGCCCCGTCTACCTCGATGCCAGTCTCCATGGTGTTCCGGTGGCCTTCATGGCGCCGGGGATGCACCCCGAGGGCCGGCGCTTCCAGATGCTGGCCGAGGAGATCTTGCGGCGTCTCGCTCGAGAGGAGGTGGGCCATGCCGGTCCAGCACAGAGCCTACTTTGAACTGGGGGTTGCGGCGGAGCTGACCCGGCGGCTTCGGGGAACGCAGGCGGCACCGACGGTGGCTGGAAGGGCCGCCGCGCCTTCCCCCACGGCGCTGGCCCCCGAGCCCCAGCCCGCACCACCGGCCCCGGCCCCGGCCCCGGCAGCGGTGGCGGGATCTTCCGGTCTCGGCACCTTCCACACCCCGGAGGCCCGGTACGCGGAGGAGCTCTGGGAGGCCCTTCTGCGCTGGCTGAAGGAGGGTCTCGACGCAGAGGGCGTCTTCGCCATGGATCAGCACGGCTTCTCCATCGCCGGTGTGGGCTCCGAACCCTTCGTGCCACCGGAGGTCATGCTCGCTGCCTTCACGTCCATGACCCAGCTTCTCGACGCCTACCTGGGTGAGGGCCAGCCGGTCCGGAAGGTGGAGTTCACGGCGGAGGATCGGTCCCCCATGGCACTCTTTCATTTCTCGTGGACGGGGCAGACGATCCTCGTGGGAGTCTCCGGGGGGAGACGGCTGGGGGCCGAGGAGTTCGCCGGGGTCGCAGCCGTCATGGAGCGAGAGCTGGAGGCCTTTTCCGTGAAACGGAACCAGGCCGAGGGCGACGTGGGCTGACGCGAATGTCTCCGGCGCCGGAGGGTGCCGGGGTTCCTCAATCCAGCAGCAGCTCCAGGAGTTCCTCGAAATCCGAGGGGATCGTCGCGGCGATTCTCCAGGGCTCCGGGAGCTGAAGGGGAACCCCGTCCTCCGGAGGAATGGCCACCAGGACGGGGGGGCGATCCAGGCGGTCCACGGCGAGGACAAGCTCGGTTTCCTCACGTGTCGGGGACTCGGAGAGCACCAGCAGGATTCCCGTGGAGAGGGGAAGGAACGCCCGGGCCCGGAGTGCCGGCAGGCCCGTGAGACGGTGGACGTGGACGAGCAGTGTGGTCACGGCAGAGGGGATCCGCAGGGTGATCGAGGCATGCTCCTCCAGCTCCCGTGCGATGACATCCTGGGGGCGATCCAGGACCTCCTCGGGGATGCGGGAGATGAGCTCCGAGAGAAAGGTGTCCCAGCGTCCCGGAGAGACGGCCACCAGGACATGGAGGACCCGGGGGGGTTCTCCCCCACGGGCCGTTGTCATGGCCAGGTTGGCACAGATGCTCTCGAGAGACGGGGAGAGCCGGGTGGGGACGTCCGGTCCGTTGCCGGGACCTGGAGGGGCCTCGCGGGGATGCAACAGTCCCTCCTCCACGAGCAGGGCCACGGCCAGCCGTGCCTCCTGGGGAGCCATGAGACCCGCCGACACCACGTTCCCCAGCGTTGCACCGGGATGATCCCGGAACCAGAGCAGCGTCTCCTCCAGGTGGGAGCATTCGCTTTCGGGGACCGCTCCCTCCGGAGCGGCCGCCAGTGGCAGATCCTCCTCGGGCAGATGCTGCCGTCGCCTCTCGGTCTCGTCCTCGAGCCATGCGAGCTTCATCAGGGCCCCTTCGAGGCTGATGTGCCGCTCGCCCACGGGGTCACCCTCCTGGATCTCGAGGAGGCGGAAGCGTCCCTCGCGCCTGTCGAGCAGGACGATCAGGGCGGCTTCTCCCTCCAGGACACCGCACCGCGCCGCGGTGATGGCTCCGTTGCGGACGGTGATGCGTCCCGTGGGTGGACCCTCCACCTCGAGAACGCCCTCCTGGCCGGAGAGCAGGACCTGCTGGAGGATATCCCCGGCGGAGAACCTGCCCATGGTGCCGGTCAGGAGAACGCCGGCGTCCTCCCGGCCTCCGGCCAGAAGGCGCCTGACGCGGATGACCAGCTCCTCGGGTTCAAAGGGCTTCGGCAGGTAGTCGTCGGCTCCGGCGCGGAGTCCCCGGACCCGATCCGGGCCACCGACCTTCCCGGAGAGGATCAGTACCGGCAGGGCCCGTGTGGCCGGATGGGCCCGGATCGACCTGAGGATCTCGATTCCGTCGAAGCCCGGCATCAGAAGATCGAGGATCAGCATCCGTGCGTCGGAGCTGACGAGGAGCTCCACGATCTCGCGGGGTTCCGTGCACATCACCGGTTCCAGGCCCTCTCGCTGAAGCACGATGCTGACCAGCTTCAGGGTGCCGGGATCATCGTCCACGACAAGGATTTTCTGGGCCTGGGTCACGGGGACAGCCTCCGGGTCATTGCAGGTCTCCAGGGCCCGGGGGCCTGACTCGAATACGGAGCCCTGGTTGGCGCGGAAGGCCCCCGGAACCTGTACACATGTTTCCAGTTCCGAGACTCTATCACATTCCTGTGGGAGGTTCCTGAACCGCAGGGGAACGACGGGCCAGCTGCCGCGTCTCCGGTCAGCCCGCGGGCATGGCCTCCCGGATGGGCTTCCTCAGCGCTTCATGATGGAGTCGAGGATCATGGTGAAGGCGGCCTGCTGCTCGGGCTCGGCCTTCTCGATCACCGCCAGGCAGCCGGTGCCGTCGAACTCCTCGTGGAGCTCGTGGGCGGGGTGGGCGGAGGTGATGATGACCCGCTTGAGGTTCACGCCACGCTTCCTGGCGTGCTCCAGGACCTGGCGCCCGTCCATCCCCGGCATCTCCCAGTCCAGGAGCAGGAGGTCCACGTCGGGGCCCAGCGCCTCCACGGCCTCCCGGGGATCGGTGTAGGTCTCGATCCGGGCCCGGCCGGGATAGCGCTCCTCGAGGAACGCCTCCCAGAAGGCGCACTGGAAGGGCGAATCGTCCACCACCACCACGCGCTTGGGCCTCGTCTCCCGGCTTTCCACGATGACCGAGGATAGCAGGAAGTGCTCTCCGGGGGCAGTGTCGCCTACCGGAGCGCCCCCGTGGCGCGCCGGGGCGGGATGGGCTCCGCGAGCTCCACGATGCCCGGGGGCTGTCGGGGGGCCATGAACGAACGGGAGGAAACCATGCCCCACGCGCTCCACGAGTCACCGCCCCCGGCCCTGGCGAAGGCCCTCGAGGCCGCCGGGATCGCCATTGCCCTGGCCGCTTC